>JAUNLO010000007.1:7369-21947 GCA_030532185.1 Eubacteriales bacterium | reverse complement strand
CAGTTTAATGCTTCGTTTCCTTAGTGGGTAGACGACGATAGGTTTGACGCTTACGAGAAAAATGATTAGGAGGTTCGAATTAAAAAAATCTTGTAAGTTTGTGGTAAAACATGCAAAATTATGTATTGATATATTAAATAATTAAGTAAAATATAGTTATTTTTCGCTAAATTGTAGGCGATTGCAAAATACTGTTACTCGGTTTTGGGCGGAATAGCTACAGGTATAGAGGACCAAATCGTAGCCACTATTTTGCACTGCCGCAACTTCAGTGGGGGCGAGGGCCATCTGGTTTACGACCTCGTATCTATTTTTCAGACCGTCAAAATCTGTAAAATATATGCGATCACCTGGTGTGAGCTGAAAGAGCAGGCCGAAATGGTTGGGACCGTTGTGGGCGGCAATTACTAAATCGTCCGTGCGAGAGGAGCCAAATTGACGACAAGGCGCAAGTTCTAGCCTTGTATAATCCCATTCTGACATTACAGGAAGCTCAAGGTCTAAGCTGGGCAGGGTAAGGTACCCAATATAATCATAACCTTCAATTTCTTTGACCGGTAAGTCGGAGGGGAGTTGTTCCGTAGGATTACAGACATCTCTCCTGCTTTCTGCACTTCTAGTCTGCTCGTGAATGATGTCGTGCATCTGCAAGACGAGTTCCTCTGCCTGCTTACCTGCTTGGGCATCCTGATTGCGGTTATACACAAAGAGTAATAATGCCCCCAGAATTAGTACTGTACCTAAGAGTATCAGCAACAGGCCTATTTTTTTATGCACGTTCAGTTTTCCTTTTCTTGAGGACAAGGAAAATGCCAGCAACGACTAATACCAGGCCTAGACCTCCCAATACGGGGATAGGCCAGTTTAGGCGACCGGTGTGGATTAGGGAGGCTGTGTTGGTCACAGTCACAACACCGTTAGCATAGGCATAGGATGGTACATAGCCAGGGGGGATATGAGTTTCTATAAGCTGCCAATTCCCATGACCATCCAGGTTGTACCAAGTGTAGGACCAGTTATTCCAAGCTCCTAGGACCACGGACTCGACTGCAGTAGTGCCATTGTATAGGGTGATTTGTACGGAGTCTGGCCTCTTGTTGCCCAAATTATCCCATTTTTTTACGACACTTAGATTTACGGGAGCGACTGGTTCCAGAGGAGGAGAAGGTTTATCTGGATTTGGTATTTCGGGTGTAAATTCGGGTTCGGAGGGTTGGGGAGGCTCCGTGGGCTCGGTGGGTTCATCGGGCTCTAGTGGCTCTGTGGGTTCTGTAGGATTGGTAGGCTCAGTAGGTTCTGTAGGATTCTTAGTGTTTACGATGGTAATCGTGTTAGCTTCACTTGCATGGGTGACCTCATACCCTTCCGGTATATTCGTCTCCCTCACACTCCACTCATAATTACTATCCAGCCCATCCCAGGTATAGACCCAATGATTTGCCTCGTTCAATTCCTGCTCTGCATGAGGCTCGCCATCACGGAGTAGCTGGACAGTTACGCTATCTGGCCGCTCTTGGGGGTCGTCTTGCCATACTTTGCGGACTGTGAGCAAGGTATCGTCCTCAGGGGCGGATGTTGGTTGGTCGAAGCCTTCCACGCTAAAAACCCAGTCAACTTCTCCGATGCGGTTGGCATACTTATTATCCAGCTCAGGTGGAAGCTTTAACTCGAGAGAAAGCTCTAGGCTTTCTCCAGGCCCTAATTTTCCCAGTAACACGTTGTCGGCGAGACTACCAAGCTTCTGAGGTGAATCGTGGAAAATTTCTTCTGTACCGGTGCGCACGGTTAAAGATAGCTGAGCCAAGAAATCATGCATATACACGAGTTCTGAGTCTCCTCCACGTCGCTCGTCTGCCTGTAGCATTTCCTTTACCTGGTCACTCAGGGGGTTTTCAATCACATCATGGGGGAGAGCACGCAGATAAACCTTAATATAATCGTAAGTAGAGGAGTTATTCTGTACCGTGATTTTTTGCTCTAAGCTATCGCCCGGCATTGCAGTCTGAAAGCCCGCAAATAAATTACTAGCTGTAGGTAGGCTGCCTGGGGCAAAGACAATTAGATTTCCCCCCTCGAAACTAACGGCCGGGCTCGCCTCTAGGGCCGTGGGGGACAGACTTGAGACCATGATTAGGGCTAGTAGAAGGGGGCAAAGTCTGACAAGGGCTCTTAATAATTTAGCTTTCACTTTTACTCGCCTCCTGAAACAACATAAGGAGTGACACTATTTTCTGCGATACTTACCCCCCAAGACTCACCAACTGCCTTTACCGGGCCACTTTGTATGGCCTCCGCCATGACTTCGATGACCTGCTTGCCGCCGTCAGCGTCATTATAGGAAGCTAATTTAATACCTGTATCGTCTATTAAGGGATTAGCGGGCATCTTACCAGGTGCAACTGGTAGGGTGTAGTAGTAATATTCGCCATGATTTACCCAATTCCCCCCCGGGGTAAAGGTTGGAATTGGGGCAAGACCGCCAATGTGCTGCCCACCCTCATTTACCCTATAGGACACCAACTTTACCCGAATATAGGCCTCGGTATCACCGGTGTTTGTTACGTTGACATTTTTCTTGGTTGTACCATCAAAATCTTCTGTAACCTTACAGCTTACCTGGGAAGGGGTGAATGTATTGACCAAACCCTTGGTCTGGGTCAATAAATAAGCAAGGCTACCCCCAATCGTCAGGACTGCAATAAGGAGAAAAGCAAGGAAAAGCAGGGGGAATTTCCTACGCTTTGGTTTTTTCCTGGGCGACAGAGATAACCGTGCTCGAGCATAGCTATCTTGGTACATCATTCTCCCCCTTTCCTTGCGACTTTGAGCTTCCATACCTTATTGAGTTGCTCCATATACATTTTTTTCAACTTGGCTATAGCCATTGAGCCATAAGTCATGGGTTTTATTGTTAGTACAAATGATTTTACCTGAAGGATTATCAGATGATAGCACCAGTCCCTTTATCTGATTTAGATTAAGGTTTGAAGTGCCATCGGGAGTGAAAGCGGGGGTGTAATTGGGCTGATAACGCCAACTCCACTGCTCATCCTCCGCAATGGTGTAGGTACCGATAGGTAATTCATAAATAGTTTTGCTATCGTTTCCTACAATAGTTACTTCGGAATAGGGTTTGCCGTCTTTTATAAGTGTAAAGACATAGGGCTCACCGACAGTCCCTTTTTCCTTCTTTACGGTCACCTTACAAGTGTTATTGTGTAGAAGAAATTCATACCCTCCATCGGGGTCACAGGTCTTGCCCTCACAGGGAGTGTGCTTGAAGGTTGTTTTATTATTTATATTTTTTTCACCAATACTCACATTTACCTGAACGGACACATCTTGCTTAGTATTGATAATACGACTCTCTAGAAAGGTCTGCATAGTGGGAAACCTTAACTCTAGAGAGGGGGCAGAACCCATTGTATTAGTATCTGCCAGGGTCTCACCATGTTGCCATTTTTCGTCGATTTTTTTGTTTAGAAGACTCTGATAAGATGGAATATCTCCACCGTACCAAATTTCTCCATCCTTGAAGGTTAGTTCAGGCGTATAAACATAGATTTCTCCGGTTCCTTCATCAGTTTGATCAACAGTAGTACCGGGGTGTTTGGGAGAAATTTTTACGTAAACCGTGTATTGACTATCTTCTATGAGATCATCAAGTCCGCTAACAATAGGATTTCCATCTTTATCGTTTATTACAACCTCAATATCGACAAAAGCATACTGCCAATAGTACAAACCGTAGCTATTATCAAAATACTTATTTAAATCGAGGAATATTCCTTCTCCTACCTTTACCTTTGCAGATCTGAGTGTTTCTGCTGACACATCTTGGAAAAGATATATGTGCTTTTCGGGTACCGAAATGGATATTTCGGGAATAGTTAAATCGACTGTAGGTTTGGGGAAGAGAATTATAGGATTATTGGCATTGTTATTCTGATACACTCCGGCAAAATCATTGGTTGGCACAGCATTCCCGCCGATAAATCCCGACCTGCGTTTGACATTGAATGAAACTACTAGTTTGTTGCCCCGATAATGGGTAACACCATTCACCTCCTCTGTGCCACACCAGTTCGCTGAAAAGTCAAAGCCGGTAACACTAACTGCATTATCGTATATGCTTGCTGTAGCCCCCATAGAGTTTGAATTAGGTTCCCACTGATTATCTCCCTTGTATGCAAAAGTCTTAAGGATGACACTATCACTTGTTGTTCCCTCGGGAAATTCGAAATAAGGAGTGATATAGTCCATGATGAGGGAATCTGCCCCTAAGGTTGTATTTGAGCCGCCTACCTCAATCTGATTAGAAATTTGCTGAAAAATTTCAGATAAAGTATCCGTATCTGACGCGGATAAGTAATATCCTAGATTGCTGGGAGTACCATTGTTAGAGGAAACATCGTGCATAAATTGATTTGCCAGTCTATTGGGGGCACCTGAAGCAACACCATCAGCTGAGGCATCCGCCCCATCAAAAATACCTACAGTGTAAACAGTTACACCACTATTCTTTAATAAACGCGCTTGGTTAACTGCAGAATTAGCGACACCAACATCAAAACTACTATAGCCTGGCTCTCCATCAGTGAATAAGACTACAACTCGGTTTCTTTGTTCCTCAGAGTTTATAGGATTTGCATCCAATATCCCTTTTGCCATAGCTAAGCCATAGTTGGGGTAGGTGGCACCATTGGTAGATAAATTATTTATGGAAGCGACTATGTTGTCATATCCATTTTGTGTGTTCATATTTTGCAAAGCATCTGCGTAGTGGAGGGCGGCATCGTCATTGTAGTTATACTGGGTTTCACCCACAAAAACTTCGGTATTCGTAAATACGTCATTATTTTGGCCGTATTCACCGGTGGCAAAACCGACTACAGCAACACGGTGATTGACATCATCATTAGTTCCGAAAATACCGTCAACACCGACCGCCTTTTTTTGGATACTTTGAATAAATCCATCTTCAGTAGCGGGTGTTCCAGCAACAGCCCTTTTCAAAGCTGAAATTCTCGTTGCGCTGTTTGGTGTTGCAACCCTTTCATAAAACTCAAATTTGGGATATGTAGTTTCACCCACAGACTCCCCAATCGGCTCTAAATTTCCGTATAAACCCGGATAGTAATATGTATAAAGTACATCTGTATCTGAGTAATAGTAAAGTGGACCAAATCCTTCAAAGTATCTGGGGTTAGAATCTGCTCCTCTTAATTGATACCACCAGCCATCTGGGGTTTCATAATGATAAATGTAGTCATCCCCATCATCCCACGAGTACATTGTAACATTGAGAAATTGCTGGCCATTCCACCTATATAGATTCCGTTCATTAATATAAACATAATAGTAGTTAGCATTTTTGTAGCTAAAGTGATATTCATTAAATCTATCAATATTCTCTCTTAATACAGATACGGGGGCATAGTGCCCATTACTTAGTTTATGATATAGATTTTGACCGCCATCTCCATTATGCCTGAGCGTATAAAATCGTTCGTTACGCAAATCTGATGTATATAATTGAAAGTCATAGGACATATAATGGGCCATCGAACCAGACTGGTCTAGTACCAATATTATGTCCGCTGGTATGGATTCAGTCTCCTCAGTTATTGTCTTTTCGCCTGTAGCATAAGCCTCCAAAGTAATTGTATAGGTATCGTTTCCATTGTCCGTTACCCATTTGTCAACTTTCATGCCATTCTCCTCTTTAGCGAAAGCGTAAACGGGTGATACCAGCCAACTGGAGATAAAAAATGAAAGCAGCAGTGCATTGACTAGAAATAAAGATATAATGTTAGACTTCTTCATGTTACGTCAACCTTTATTTTTTCATTATCTCTAACCTTCTGGCAAGTCAACTAAGGGAGATACATTTGTAAAATTTACGGTTGGAGCAATAATTTCTTGACACACAGGCTCATTATTCGGCATTCCGTCTGCCTCTCTTCCACCCAAAAAACTAGTAGCAGGTTTTGCAAAATAATATACCTTCCCTTGGCTATCTTTTATCGATGGTGGAGGACAAGTTGGTATAGTTACAGAAAATTTCGCCAGAATTTTAGTTTTTCCCTCCTTACCTAGGTCCATCAGTTCTTCTGGAGGAGTGGACCTGATAAGTCCGTGCAATTCTTCTACAGTCTCACAAGCCATCAGGCGCTCAAATAAACTGACTTCCTGTTGGGTCTGCTCATCTGTCCCGTAGCAGGCGTCCGTGTGGAGATGGTCCTCCGCACAGATCAGTACTCTATCCTCTACTGGGGGCGAGGGAAGGGGCTCTGGCTCTGAGAATTTTTCCTGGATGGCCGCTTGCTCCTCTTCACTCAGGGAAGCAAGTTGTTCCTCAGGAGTGGATGCAATCATCACTTGTAATTCTTCTAAGGTCTCACAAGCCATCAGGCGCTCAAATAAACTGACTTCCTGTTGGGTCTGCTCATCTGTCCCGTAGCAGGCGTCCGTGTGGAGATGGTCCTCCGCACAGATCAGTACTCTATCCTCTACTGGGGGCGAGGGAAGGGGCTCTGGCTCTGAGAATTTTTCCTGGATGGCCGCTTGCTCCTCTTCACTCAGGGAAGCAAGTTGTTCCTCAGGAGTGGATGCAATCATCACTTGTAATTCTTCTAAGGTCTCACAAGCCATCAGGCGCTCAAATAAACAGATTTCTGGCTGGGGCTGCTCAGCCGTCCCGTAGCAGGCGTCTGTGTGGAGATGGTCCTCCGCACAGATCAGCACTCTATCCTCTGCTTCGGGCGGGGGAAGGGGCTCTGGCTCCGAGAATTTTTCCTGGATGGCCGCTTGTTCTTCTGCAGTCAGGGAAGTAAGTTCTTCGTCGGGGATGATCTCAAGCATCGCTTGTAATTCTTCTGGAGAATTACAAGCCATCAGGCGTTCAAACAAGCTGGGTTCGAGCTCAGGTTCGCTTACGGGCTCAAAACATTCCTCCCCGTGCCTATGCTCCGCCAAGCCGCAGGTCGTGATAACCTCCTCCTTATAGCAGCTTGCCTCGTGTTGGTGTAAACCCTCTACCTCCTCTAATTCGCAGATGAGGGAATTAGTGAGGCTGTAGCAGTATTCATTATGTGTATGCTCCTCGTTTTCACACACTAGGAGATTTTGGGGAGTGTTTTCTAAAGCAAGTGCTCGGGGCATACAAAGGGCCATGACTAGGGCTAAACTGAGAGCCCAAATAAATGATTTTTTCTTCATGTTTATGCCTCCTTATGGCTCAGGCCAACCCGCGGCTTCCCCGACATTTGAACCATTGTTAGCAGTCTGAACCGCCTGGGCCGAGACTACAATATCGGCCTGGCAGTTCTGGTATGCATTCCCAATTTCCGGAGCAAAAATGACTTTATCAAACAAAGTATCCGTGCTTTCACCGGCTGGCAGCGGGTCTTTATAGTAATAAAAGCCATCTGCGCCAAGGTTCCATTTCTCATGGACTGAAAAGGTCAGGGCGGGACCCACACCTTCAATTTCTGCAGATAAAGCAGTGCCATCTTCTGCTTTAAATTGTGTGTCTACCTTCAAGCGTACCCAGGCCTCATTCTGACCCGTGTTTTTCACACTGACGATTTTACTGACTTCCGCTCCCGGCATGACTCCGTCAATACCCTCTTGCGGGAAATCAATTTCCTCACCAGCTGGGTCTTTCGTTTTTTCTACCAGCGCAATCTTGACCCCGCCGGTGGTAATTACATTATGAGCGGTCTCCTCGGCCGTAAAGTAGGCAAGTGTACCGGTTATAGCAACGGTGAGGCAGATGGCGATTACTGCTATAAGTAAAATTTTATTTTTCATAAGCTGTCCTCCGATGTCATCACCTAATAACGTTACGTTCGAGAGACGGTTAGACTTCAGTGGAGATTAGTAAGGTCCAGTGTAAGTTCTCGCTACGATTTGCAGGTATAACCCAATGGCTCCCGTGAGAGTTATGATGATTGCTGTTTATTTAGGGAACAGGATTCCTATGGAGTTTGGGGAGATGAGTTACTAGCATCAGAAATATTTGACCAAGCTGTAGTTGCGTCAAACTCTGTATTATTGTCTTTATACAGCTGGGAGGCATAGGCGGTGATGGTCAGTATGGGCTTGGTGGCTCCTGCCTCATTTAAAGCACTCATGTCTGCCTTGGTAATGGACTCTTTTACAGTAACCTCATCCTGGTTCAAGAGACTGTATGCTATACCCATGCCTTCTGCTAAAACTTTTCGGTAGTAAATATTAGAATTTTCAGATAGCCTGGTCCAATCCGCAGCCATTTCGTAGAAGAGGTAGTCATCAAAGTTTGCGGATTTTTCCAATTTGACAAACAGGTAACAGGGTTCACTTCCCTTAAGCACTGTTACTTTGGGGTCTTTGGCAATGGTGTGTCCCGGAACCATCTTATATTCATTTCCAGTACTTTCTTCCAAGGTAATGTCAATGTTACTAGTCGTGAAAGTATTTGTAACTGGATTAGTCTTAGTCACCAACCAAGCCAATGTGCCACCCATCGCGCCACCAATAATTAAGACTACTGCAATCAGTAGTAACAAAGTTTTCTTTTTCAAGGCCTCTTTCTCCTCTATGGAATTTGTCTTACTAGCTATCCCATTTATGGGAGTTAGCTATAAGGCAATTGCGATTATTTTACTTAGCTAAAGTTTTTTGCAGCAGTCCAAATGTCAGCAGCTGTCTTCCCATCAAATCCATCTGCTTGGATAGCATAGGCAGTAACCGTGATTTTTTTCTCGCTAAAATTGGCAAGGGTATTATTCTTTACGCCATTATCTATAGTGAATTTTTCAAATACAATTATGTCAGCATTTCCTCTTACTTTGTAAGGGGAAGCTGTGCTTTTTGTATACACGTATACATTGACTGTGCTTTCAACTGCGGTCCAACCGTTAGTGGCCATCTGTTTATCTATTCTTTTATCTGCATCAGCACCGTCAGCTGTGGGCTCAATATCGCTTATCTCATTCTCCACCTTCACAAACAAGTAGCAATCTTCGCTATTTGCATCCACGTGAATGGTGGGGTCCTTTACGTAAGTATGGCCAGGAATGAGTTTGTAGGCATTCTCCTTGTCACGTTCAGCATTCTCCGTGCTGTTGTCCACATCCTTTTCATCCAAGGTTATGGCAACATTCCCCACGGTAAAGGTGTTGATTACCTCATCCTGACTAGTCAGATAAGCTAGGGTTCCTAGTATGGAGCCCACTACCAGTAATACTGCACAGAAAGTCAACAGTAGTACCTTGCTTGTTTTCTTCATAAGAAATCCTCCAAAATAATACAAGTGTTATGTAGTAAGCCTTGCGGCCTTACTTCCAATGTTGCGGGTAGGGCCTTCCCTTGCGAGCATAAGGACTTTGCTTTTTTCTCTTGGCTTCCTTATCTGTAGAGGAAAATAAATCGGGCAGAAAAACTAAGAGTAGTAATATGGCGCCAACAGATAAGGCCAGGTAACTGCCAGGTGGCCTTTGAATGTAGTCCGCAAAGTAACCTAAGTAGGGTATGGTCAAAACTGGGGAGCCAAGAACATTCTTGTAGTGAACCAGGTTACCGTCCACCGTAGTGTTGGCATCCCCTTTTGTGCGATAGAGTAGGGTGCTGGGGTCATTTTCGTCTGTCACGACTTCTACGATACGGTGGGTAGTTACAATATCTTCAGCCAAAAGAAAAGTGATTACATCACCAGCTGCTAGCTCCTGGTGACTTACCTGCTTAACATAGATGAGCGAGCCCACAGGGTAGGCGGGTTCCATAGATCCGGACAACACGGTAAATACTTGAATACCGACTAAACGTACGCCTACTAAAGCCACAGCTAGTAGAACGACTAGGGCCACCACAATATTACTTATGAGATTCCAAATCTTTTTTGTTGTTCTTTTCATACACACTAAGCAGCGTGGCTGCCAGCTTGGATGAACTCGAAAAAATATATTTAACGAATCAACCTACTTAAGCTGCTCATAAATAAGCTCTAGTGACTACCGCACACTACCCATGTACTCTATAGATATGTGGTCGCAGACACTTGTTATCTGTGTTCTATTATGTGTTGGATTTTAAACGGGTTATATCTAATAATCAAGTTACTTTAGCAAAGGTGTATTTTTTTTTTTGATACTTGGATGGTCAGGCGAACGAATTTCGATCGGATATCACATATATCTCAAACGAAGTTATCGTCAATAGGAGAAGATTTATATAAAATAAAGTATAATTAGAAATATCCCCTATAATGTTACAAATTGTTTTACATTGTGAAGCAGACCACCGCTTCCTCTTCGTGTCCCTATCTCTTGTTTATATAAAATGACATACCCATAGTCGCCAAGGAACTAAGAATAAGCATGAGAGAAAAGCCCCGATAATTGCTTTGGCCAGTGCGAGGGAGTTGTTCTATTAGAAAATTTATCTCTTCGGTCACGGGTAAACACTCAGTCGGAGAATCAGTTTCTAGACTGTCAGTCGAACAATCAGAGATAATATCTATTATGCCTGGCTCCTCATCATAATAGTCCATGGCGTCCTCTGGATCTGCCGGCCATAGCACTGGCCCATCAGCTTCAGATTCAGAAGGCGTGGGATCATCTGGCACGTAGTAGCTGACCCAGGGTACGGGGAAGCTAAATTGCCCCTGTGTTTGTCCATTGCTGGATTGATAATTCAGCACAGCCCACGCATTAGTAGCATAATCATTTCTCTGTAGCGCATCCTCTTTAAGCAAGACTTTATAGGATAAGGCAATGTGCTCTGAATTCTTAACTGGCACATTAATAGCCCATTGCAGCTGTTTGTTATCTGTATCATATTGTACTTGGTAAGACGGTAAATCTGGTGTGCCGTCACCATCTATGTCGATTATTTCGCCGAAGCCCCAGCTGTTTGCGCCCAGCCCTGTAGGGGCTAAACTGTTGTCCCCAAGAGTCAGGGTAAAAGGGCAAGACCCGTCTTCCGGCTCGACGAGCATAAATTCATCCGTTATTTGGTCGGTAACAACACCTTGACCAACCATATAGATAATGTCTCTGGAGATGTTACTTAACAGGGTGTTCAGATTGGCTGTATTACTTATATCTGTGCTGTAAGAGCTTTGCTCTTTGAGCCACTCGGAGAAACTCCCAACAAGCCCGAGTCCTGTGCTGGAGGCTGGATTTGACACTATGGCCGCACACTTGTAACCATATTGATTTTGCATTTTATACCAGAGGTGGCCTGCCTTATAGAGCCCCTTCTGTAGGCAGTCTGGGTGGAACATATAAAAGGCCTCATTAGGACTGTTTGTATCCCAAGCATATGTGCCATCGAGATTTTTTACTAGCTGATAGGGGTTTGCCTGATAATAGCTCACGCCTTCCCATTTAGATCCTGGTGTTGGCGTGTATTTATAGTAAGACTCATATCCGTAAAAGTTACCTGGATCGCTGTAGGGGTAAGGGAAAACATCTCCTCCGTTTGTGGTGGCTAATCTTTCTACTGTGCCGGTCGGAATGTCTTGAGATATAAAAGTATATGCATTGTGACATTTCTCATCAAAATCTGTTTTGCTGGTCAGCCTAGGATCGTTACTGGCAAATAAGCTGGCATAATCGTAGATACAGAATAATCTGTCTCTAAGATTTTCATCCAATTCAAACGGATAGGCCTCTTTATCGTTGGAGCCAGCCTTTTGATTGAGGACAGGCATACCACCATCTTGAATCACATGATTGTTATACCACTGAGTATAGTTGGTGACCGCTATATCATTTTCATCATTCCAGATATAAGACTTACAGTCTGTAAGTAATACCACGTACTTATTTCCTGCAGGGACCTCATAGTCAGCTGCCAACCATTGCTCAGCCATCCTTAGGCCGGCATGGATATTACTGCCTCTACCCGGTGCTGTGGCATATTTAATAGCATCTATAATGAGTCCCTTGTTATTATCAGAATATTCTAATAGCCTGCTTGCTGTTCCATATGAACGGGTATTAATGGCATCAGACGCACGTCCTCTAAACTTTATAACCCCTATTTTTATTAACAAATCTTCGCCACTTGTACTAAGCCCGTCCAAAAGGGCCATAACTTGTTCCGAAAAATCCACACCTTCTGTGGCGGTTGAGGTAGACTTATCCATTACAAATACAATATCCACAGTGCTAGGGTGCTGTGCAGAGGGTAGGGTGAGGGTTATTTCCGTAACTCTTTGATTAGAATCTAAGACTGTGGGGTTGGCTTGCTTATCACCGGAGATATCCCAAGACATCATCTCTTCACCTGTAACCATGGCTACGGGCATTAGGTGTAGCAGCAAGATACAGCAAAATAAACAAGACAGCAGGCTCTTCTTGCTGCCAGAGTCCACACGAAATTTACTCCTCATAATCAACCTCTACTTCCTGGATGGGGCTCTCTTTTCTTAGGCGATATATTAAGATAAAGTTAGCTTTAAGTAAAGAAAAATTGTTAGACAAGATTTTTTACATGTGGACCATATTTTTATTTCCAGGGCACTCACGTAAGTAGCGAGGCCAGTCCAACTGTTAATGGGCAAGGGGGGCCTTTTAAGCCAATTGTTATAAGTCATATCAAAAGACAAGGCACAAATTGAGAAAATAAAAGCCGGCCTATCTAAGGCCGGCTTTGACCGCTACAAGGAGGTAGCGGACTCGTTGGTTGCGGAGGCAGGATTCGAACCTGCGACCTCCGGGTTATGAGCCCGACAAGCTACCAGCTGCTCTACTCCGCGATTTGGTCTCAAATTTTGTGGTGCTCGTGGCCGGACTCGAACCGGCACGAAGGTGAGTTCGACGGATTTTAAATCCGTTGCGTCTGCCAGTTCCGCCACACGAGCGAAGCTCCACGCTTTTTGAGTGCCTGACTATACTAGCAGGCTAGCAAGCTTGTGTCAAGTTGGCCTGCTTTTGCCCAAGCTATAATCTCTACGCTATTTTTTTACCTTCTTAGCCCGGCCTTCCTTAGTGGTATCGGTACCTGAGAAGTTAACCCCTGTATGTTTAGGATCTTCCTCCGTGAAAACATAATCTTTGCCGGGCAGGACAGCGTTGAGCAAAATACCCACCATGGCAGCGATTGCCAGGCCAGAGAGGGAGATAGTCGCATCACCGACCGAGAAGGAGATGCCGGAAACCTCACCGCTGAAACCTAAGGCGCATACGAATATAGAGGCAGCCACGATAAGGTTGCGAGATTTGGTAAAGTCGACGTGATTCTCTACCAGATTGCGTACCCCAATGGAGGAAATCATCCCGTAGAGGATCATGGAGATGCCACCGATGATGGCGGTGGGAATGGAGCGGATGACTCCGGAGACGGCAGGGAAGAAGGAGAGGGCAATGGCCATAAGGGCAGCTAGTCGCATCACGCGGGGATCATAGACCTTGGTCAGAACTAAAACACCCGTGTTTTCGCCGTAGGTGGTGTTGGCGGGACCGCCAAAGGCGGAGGCTAGTGAGGTAGCCAAACCGTCGCCCAAGAGGGTGCGGTGGAGGCCCGGATCTTTGATATAGTTTTGGCCGGTAGTGGCAGAAATAGCCGAAATATCCCCGATATGCTCCATGATGGTAGCGAGGGCTATAGGGGCAATGGTGATGATGGCCGAGAGGTCAAATTTCATGAACTGGTCAGGTTTGAGGGGAATTTGCACGACCTTACTACCAGCCAGGGCGGCAAAGTCCACGCGATTTAGGACCAGGGCCAGGGCATAAGAAACTAAAATGCCCAGGATAATAGGAATAATCTTAGCCATCCCTTTACCAAAGATATTAAAGTAGACGACCACGGCAATGGCTACCAGGGCTAGAAGCCAGTCGGTATTGGCATTGGCGATAGCTGAGGGGGCCAGGGTTAGGCCAATAGAAATAATAATGGGACCGGTGACTACAGGTGGGAAAAAGCGCATGACCTTTTCAACTCCGAAGTAGCGGATGAGGCCGGCGATTAGTACATAGACCAGGCCAGCAATAAAAACGCCTCCACAGGCATAGGGGAGGCGGTCGAGATTAGCTTGTTCACCGAGCTTAGGTGCAACGGCAGCATAGCCTCCTAAAAAGGCGAAAGAAGAACCCAAGAAAGCCGGTACCTTACCTCTGGTAAGTAAATGGAAGAGTAGGGTTCCCAAGCCCGCCATGAGCAGGGTAGTAGAAATGTCTAAGCCCGTGATTAGGGGTACTAATACTGTGGCTCCGAACATAGCGAAGAGGTGTTGAAGACCTAGAATAAAGGCCTTAGGTTTGGAGAGCTGGCGAATATCCCGGATGGGCTCGCTACCGAGCTGTGCGTTGCTATTTTGCTTGTCCATAGTTTCCTCCCTCGTGAGTGCAAAAAAATTTGCTCAAATCTCGAAAAGTATGCCAAATATTAGCGGCTAATTCAAGGAAATTACCCCTAAAAAAGGCCCCAGCCCGACTTAGCGGGCTGGGGGGAGGGGGTAACTTATGCGTAGAAGAGGAGAGCCTTAGGCTCTCTGCTCTTTAGCATTTATTGGATTTCTTCCCAGTTAGTAACAGCACCGGTGAAGATGTCGTAGAGCTGGTCTTGAGAGAAGTTCTCTACAGCG
>JAUNLO010000007.1:0-7269 GCA_030532185.1 Eubacteriales bacterium | reverse complement strand
CGCCTTCAAAGCCTTCGCGAGTACCGGAAGCAGAGTCACGGGTATAGATGTTAATGGGACCTTCCAGGCTGGAAGCAGCGGTGGTTTCAGCAGTCTTAACTTCTTCCCAGTTAGCAACAGCACCGGTGAAGATGTCGTAGAGCTGGTCTTGAGAGAAGTTCTCTACAGCGTTATCCATGTGGGTAACAACTACGATAGCGTCCTGGCAAACCAGACCGGTTTGAGCAGCCAGATCGGTAGCTTCGGAGTCTTCTTTGAAGTAGCGGGAGGCAAAGCCCAGGTCACCAGCGTTGGGGCCGTCTTTTTCTTCGCCCAGTACGCGTTTCCAGCCGTCACCAGAACCGGTTTGGTTCATACGGAATTGGAAGTTACCAGCCAGGGGTTGGAAGGCTTCTAAGCTGGCCTGTACAACTTTTTCTACAGAGGTGGAACCTACGGTTACGATTTCCAGACCGGAGTTATCTTGGTCTACGATGGGGTAGTTGGCCTTGAGCTCATCCCAGGGAGTACCAGCGTTAACATCTACGATACCGCCAGCAGCCAGGACAGTTTCCAGACCTTCGGTGGACTGGGTCATGAAGGCTACGAAAGCTTCAACCAGCTGAGCTTTTTCTTCGGATTCGAAGTCGTCAGCAGCACGGGTAGCGTAAGCGAAAGGACGGGCCAGAGCGTAGTCACCAGAGATGGTGTTTTCTACGGTGGGCTCAACGCCTTCGTAGGATACGGGGTGGAGGTTGTTGGCTTCAAAGTCAGTAGACAGAGATACGTAGCCGATACCATTGAGGTCTTGGCCAACCTTAGCGGCCATGTCGCCGTTGGAGCTTACTTCGTTAGCGGTGTCAGCGAGTTCGCCCTTGAAGCCGATTACGCCTTCAAAGCCTTCGCGAGTACCGGAAGCAGAGTCACGGGTATAGATGTTAATAGGACCTTCTAGACTTTCAGCTGCTACAGGGGCAGTGGGTACTAAGAAAAGTCCCAGACTAAGAGCAAGAGTTAATAGGATGCTCAGGAAAACAGGGGTCTTTTTCATGCAATATTTCCTCCGAAAAATTCTCCCACCAGACCTACTCAGCCTGCGGGTTGTTTTCAGTATGGCGGGGAAAAGTTAGGACTGTATTATGAGTGCTTAAAGTTATGTGAAATCCATGTAAAATCCTAGATTGAAAGACCGCCTGCTTGGCGAGGATTCCCGAAACTCCCTAGGATGCTTGTTTAGGGGCAGACTAATGCTAAAATAAGGTTTAGTAGGTGCCGAGCTAGGTTGCGGCCTCCTCGTCCCACATGACTGCTTGGGTAGGCCCTAGCCTCTGACCTCCCCTTGGTATAGCTGTCACCCTATAAAAGGAGTATGTAATATGGATAAAAAATTAACTAGTGAGCAAAAGCACAACTACAAGGTAAAAAAACCTGTGCTCTTAGTCGTGATGGATGGTACGGGTATCAGCCAGCGTGACCATGGTAATGTGGTCAAGCATGGCCACCTGCCCCACTTGCGTAAGCTGATGGCAGAAGCCCCCTTCCGTACCCTCAAGGCTCATGGTACAGCTGTGGGTCTGCCCTCGGACAGTGATATGGGCAACTCGGAGGTGGGACATAATGCCCTAGGCTCCGGACAAATTTATGCCCAAGGAGCTCGTCTAGTTAATGAGGCTATTGCCTCCGGGCGTATTTTCCAGACCGCAACCTGGCACAAACTGGTGGAGGCCGGTAAAGAGCATGTCTTGCACTTCCTGGGCCTGGTTTCCGATGGTAATGTCCATTCACACATAGAGCAGCTAAAGGCCCTGGTGGCTCAAGCGAAAAAAGATGGGGTCAGACAGGTGGCCTTGCACGCCCTTCTGGACGGAAGAGATGTGGAAGCCCAAAGTGCTCACCTCTATATCAAAGATATGGAAGATTTTTTTGCCGAGCTAAATGATGGCAATTTCTATGCCTATATTGCTTCGGGCGGAGGACGCATGCAAATTACCATGGACCGCTATGAGGCAAACTGGCCTATGGTAGCAGAAGGTTGGGCGGTGCATGTGCACGGTGACGGTCCTAAATTCCCCTCAGCTCTGGCGGCTATTGAACATTATCGGGCCGAACAAGCCGATATCTCAGACCAGGACCTGGGACCCTTTGTGGTAAATAATCCTCAAATCCCTCAGCAGGGTATCCAAGATGGGGACGGGGTGCTCTTTTTCAACTTCCGGGGCGACCGTGCTTTAGAGATATCCCGGGCCTTTGAAGAAGGGGAGGACTTTGCTGGCTTTAACCGTGGTCGTCGCCCCCAAGTCTTTTATGCCGGGATGCTGGAATATGATGGTGATTTACATATCCCGCAGAACTACCTGGTGGATCCACCGCAAATCCATAATTGCCTGACGGAAGAATTAATCAAACACGGCTTGAATGAGTATGCGGTTTCCGAAACTCAAAAATATGGCCACATGACTTACTTCTGGAATGGTAATCGCCTGGAACCTTTTTCAGAAGAACTGGAAACCTGGGAGGAGATTCCCTCAGACGTTATTAGCTTTGACCTCAAGCCTTGGATGAAGGCCTACGAAATAACGGAAGCCCTGATTAAGGCTATGGCCTCAGGTCAATACGACTTTATTAGGGCTAATTATCCTAATGGAGATATGGTTGGGCACACGGGTAACTATCAGGCTGCCTTAATTGCCATTGAAACACTGGATTTCTGCCTAGGACGACTGGTGGAAGCCGTTGATAAGTATGGCTATACTCTACTGTTGGTGGCAGACCATGGTAACTGTGAGGAAATGTGCCAAAATGACCCTGCCGTAGAGCCCTGTAGGCCTAAAACTTCTCATACGCTTTCGCCTGTGCCCTGTGTAATTTACGGACGGGATGATGTGGAAATGCTGGAGGAAGAAGATTTTGGCTTGGCCAATATTGCCGCGACCGTGGCCTGTCTCCTGGATATTCCGCCTCATGCAAGTTGGGAAGAGGCAATTATCAGACTAAAGTAAACAAAGAAACCGGCGGCTACCCTCGTAGCCGCCGGACTTGCTTTACAGAACCGCTAACTGAGCGAGATTCAGAAGAAATAACTTGCGGTAAACCCTTAGCTTAAGAGTTTTAAGAGGATTACGAGGCAGGCGATAAAAACTATACCGGAGAGGATTGGGGCAATCCATTTAGTCCAAGTGGCAGCTTGGGTGAGGTGTTCGTAGGGGTCGCCACCCAGGGTGTTACGAGGCTGGTAGTAGTTGTCTTGCCCATAAGGCGTCTGGTCATAGTAAGTATCTTGGCCGTAGTAAGCCTCCTGGCCATAGCTGGCCTGTCCATAGTAGGCCTCTTGCCCATAGCCTGCCTGGTCATACTTTGGCTCTTGTCCATAATTTGTCTGCTTATAGTAAGGCGCTTGCCCCTGGCTTGCTTGGCCATAGGCAGTATTTTGATAAGGCTGATATGGAGCCGAATAATATCGTTGGGAATTTGCCACCGCCGGGTTAGTCGGGGCACTTCTAGGAGACGGGAAGGCCGGGCCGGACACCTTTGTGGGGGTAGGGGCAGGCGGGCCTTGTCCCTGTGATCCTTGCAAGGGAGGGCGCTTTGCAGATGAGGACTGACCTGTAAGGCGCTGTGCAGGAGGACCTTGGGGGGGAGCTGCTTGTGCCTTGGGACGCTGTGCAGTTTGTGGAGATACAGGAGGTCTCTGCGGATGCGAGCCCTCAGCTGCCGGTCTGGCCCCTTGCCGTGGTCTACCTGCCTGGACTCTATGAGGTCCGGGTCCATAAGCAGGCTGGCCCTGCTCTTGCCTCGGCCTTCTTTCTTTAAATTCTCTAGCCCTCTCCATATGTCACCTCAACTAATTTATCTAAAAATGTGGTATCTTCCCATGAAAGCATTCCTATCTTAGCAGATTGCTAGAAGGCTCGAGGGCCTGTTACAGAACTTAGCTAAAACTTAAAGTGTTTGTAAAATATTATCCATATGCTTGTGACTTTCCCCGCTAGAATAAGGGGACGGTTAGAATATAAATACGTTTAGAATATAAATAAGGGAGATTTTTCAATGGTCCGCGCAGGCCACTCTTCACACCGCTATGCTTTTGATAGCCTCCGGGCCCTCTCATTTCTCGGAGTCTTTCTTTACCATTGGAATCCCCGCCTCTTTCCCCATGCTTACTTGGGCGTAGTGGGCTTTTTCTGCCTGGCAGGTTATCTGAGTATGCGCAAGGTCATTTGGCAGGAGACTGCCGGCCTGGCTCGGCCTCAGCTTTGGGCTTCTCTCAAACAAAAAGCTAACAAGCTGTATCCTCCCCTACTCCTCCTGCTCTTTATACTATCTCTGACCATGATTGGCCTCTTTCCCATGTTCCTAGACCATTTTGCAGGGCAACTGCGATCGGCTATCCTGGGTTTTAATAACTGGTGGCAGATTTCTCTGGGTGACTCCTATTTTCAAGGCCAGGCCTATCTCAAGCCCCTCACACACATCTGGGCTCTTTCCCTAGAGTTTCAGTTTTACCTCATCTTCAGTCTAACTGTGGAGCGCTTTTACCGTGCTGAAGAGCGGAACCTGTGGCTTTTTCAATTTGTCCTACTCAGCCTGGGTTCGGGGGCCTTTCTCTGGCTCTTGAGTCAAGGGGTGGAGGATCCCACTAGGGTCTATTACGGTACGGATACTCGTTTTTTCAGCTTCAGTTTAGGGGCTCTAATGGCCCTCCTCCAAGAACCTGGCTTAGCCCGCCTAGCCCAGCAACCGCCTTATAAAGAATGGCAAGTGGCGCCAAACTATCCTAGAACTGAGAACTGGAAGCAGGGCCAGCCCATATCTCCTCGAGGATTGCCAAAAGGGGAGGCCACTACTTATGAAAAGGCGGTAAGTTTTAGCCGTAATCTAGTGGTCCTGCTTTTTTTCCTTTTAGCCTTAGCTTCCTATTTCTTGCCTTTTAGCCTTTGGGATATGGTGCGCTGGGGCCTGCCCGCTTATTCTCTGCTCTATGTCGGACTCCTAGCTCTCACGGCAGACGGTCAAAATTTTCTGGAGCGGGTGGGTGCCTATAGGCTGACCCAATGGGTGTGCAGTCGTTCCTACGAAATTTATCTCTGGCACTATCCGGTCTTTGTTATCTTAGAGCGCTTGTTAGCAAGCTATCTCATACCTGCTTGGGCCTTGGCGGCAGGGCAGCTAGTTCTAGCTCTTATCCTGTCTGAATTGGCCTACCGCCTGCTTGGCTACCTGCGGGCTGGCCGCCTGCCTTGGCGGAACTTGTCCTATGCCTCCTTGCTTGGTATGGTCCTAGTCTTAGTCCTACTTTTCACCCCCTGGCTGCAGCTTTATGTTTGGACGGGGGGAGCAGAGTTCAGAAAACTCGAGGCCGACTTAGCCGAGGCAGAAGCTAAGCTTCAGGCTAGGAAAGAGGAGGCCGCAAGCCGGCGAGAAGCCGACCTGACTAGGGAGGAGGGCAGCGCTTCCTCCGACTCAGCCAGCCCGCAGTCGCAGCATTCGGGAACAAGACCCACAGAATCTCGTACAGCCGAGTCTAACCCCGCTCCAACTAGTAAGCCCAGCCGGGCCCGGGGCCCTGGTGGCTGGGAGATTAAGGGTGAGCTCACCATCCCGCCTGCCCAAACCATAGACCCAGATGATTGGCAATATGACATGATGCGCCAGGATATGGTGGACTTTAATGAGCTCAAAGGTGACTTTTTGATTGATCTGGATTTTTATGATAAGCATCGCGATATATCTATCTCCATGATTGGTGATTCAGTTTCTGTTATTAATTCCTACTATATCTTCCCCTACCTGCCGGGCCTGGACCTGGATGCCTTATCTAACCGACAAATGTGGGAACTTTGGGATATTTACCAAGCTGTTAAGGCCCGTGGCCCCCTTGGTGAAATAATGGTTGTTGCCCTCGGTAGCAATGGGGAGATTGATAGCGAAAGTTTGACCAAAGTCTGGCGAGACTTAGCAGGTAAGCCACTGGTCTTAGTTAATATTGTCCTACCCTATGCCATAACCGAAGCCGAACGTAATCAAGCTATCAATGATTTTGTGGAGAGCCATGACCAGGTTTACTTAGTGGATTGGCACGCCAATGCCAAGGCCCGGCCGGACTTTTTCCAGGAGGACTATATCCACCCTTCTGAACTGGGATCGAAGGCTTATTGTCAACTGCTTACCGCTAAACTTATGGAGATTATCCAGCTCTACGAAGAGTCTGAATTGTTGACCTGGGAAACTAGCAGCACCCAATTTTATTCCCCCTAATTGGCTTGCCTGAACCCCCTATATTCTTTAGAATTAGACTAGCTTTATATCTCAAAAGCAACTTGGATTAATCTGGCTCAGTCGGACAAATGCTCCAAGCTCTGTCTAGAGCCAAAACCAGACTTGCTAGGCAAGTCAGCAAATAGCTAGAAAGTATATTTATGAAACAGTTAAGTCTTAAAAAATTCTTAGCCCTAAGCCTTACCTTCTTGCTGGCCATAAGCCTCTTCCTTACACCGGTGGTGGCTCGCGCTGAAGAGAGCAGGACCCTAATCAGTTACCTAAATGACTTCCTCCAAGAGCAAGATATGGGGGAATGGTTGGAAAAGTCTCAAGAGCTCATGGGGCAGGAAGTCGACCTAACCATCGACCTAGGACCCGGTATGCTCATGGAGGCCGATATAGCCCAGGCTTTAGCCAGCCTGGGACTCCAGATTAAATACCAGGCTGATTTGTATAACAGCGGTGCCATGGCCTATAACTTCTTGCTCTATAACAAGGAAGAGCCTGCTAATTCTCTCAGCCTCAGTCTTAATATCTTGGGTGAAAATCTCTTGGTGGATTTGCCGGGTATTCTGGATAAGCCCATCTCCATGAGTGGCGACGATGCTATGGATATGGCTAGCATGTTTGGCCCCATGCCCAGCGCAGGCGGTGGTGTGATGGCCCTGCCGGAAGCTATTTCCCAAAATATTGAGCAAGCTAAGGTGGATTTTTTAGCTGCCAAGGACAATTTCCTAAGTAAATTTGATGATTTAGGTGAAAGTAGCAGCAATTTTGTTGTCGGAGAGCTCAATGAGGATTTGACCGTGCAGTCTTGTAGCTTAGCTGCGGCTGATATGGAGGTTGCGGTCCTGGATTTCTTACAGGAAATTAGGGCCTCCCAAGCTCTCACGGCCATTACCGACCAGATTCCCGTCAATGTTGATGATTTGTCCATATTATCCGCACCGGCGATGTCTGCTGGCGGTGGTGAAATGGAGGGTGAAGCCTCCTCTTATGAAGACGAAGACTTCTACGATGAGGACGAAGATT
>JAUNLO010000013.1 GCA_030532185.1 Eubacteriales bacterium | reverse complement strand
AACTCAATATTACCCTTAATCAAGACGAGATTCTACAACTTTTGCAAGAATCAAGTGAGGATTGCTTTTTGTAAATTTCGTATGAATTTTATAAATTCTAGTTATTTTGCTAGCGAAAAATTCTTACCCCTAGCTCTGGGATTAGCTTGCCTTCACCTAGCCCCAGAAGTTAAAAAAGGCTCCCTGACCGCCAGCCAAGGCAGTTAGGGAGCCAAAATATGAAACTGACACAGTTAAACCTGGTATGTCAACTAAGGCGCCTTAGCTCAGTAAACTCTCCACTAGGACAGGTCCGCCGACTCGCCCTGCTTAACTCAGCAGACTCTCCACTAGAGCAGGAATGCCGGCGAGGTCTTCTTCCTCGGCCTTCCACTGGCAACGGAGGTTTTCCTCAATCACGGCGAAGCCCGCTTCCTGCAGCATGTCTTGCAGTTTCTTCACGCTTTCGCCGCTCCAGCCGTAGCAGCCAAAGGCAGCAGCCTTCTTGTTTTTGAATTTAAGCTGTTTCAAGAACTCTAGCCAACCAGCGACACTGGACAGGATGCTGTTACTAACGGTGGGGGAACCCACGGCAATAGCCTTAGATTTGAAGACTTCCGTCATTACCTCATTTTTGTCGGTCTTAGAGATATTAAAGACTTTGACTACCGTATCCGGGCTTTGCTGATGGATGCCCTTGGCAATCTGGTGGGCGATATACATGGTGCCTTCCCACATGGTGTCATAGATGATGGTGACCTGATCTTCCTGGTAGGCCTCGGCCCACTTGGCGTATTTATTGACAATTTGTAAGGGATCATCACGCCAGACTGCACCGTGGGAGGGAGCAATCATGTCAATCGTCAGGTTAAAGCCCGCAATCTCAGCCAACTTTTTGGTGAGCAGGGGGGCAAAAGGATTGATAATGTTGGCGAAATACTTCATGGCCTCTTTATTCAGCAAACATTGGTCGGCCTTGTCGTTAAAGATCTCCTCCACCGCATAATGTTGGCCAAAAGCGTCACTAGAGAAGAGGATGTTGTCGCCGGTCATGAAGGTAGCCATGCTGTCCGGCCAGTGGAGCATACGCATCTCGACAAAAATCAGTTTTTTGCCATTGCCAATGTCCACGGAATCTCCGGTCTTGACCACTTGGAAGTTCCAGCCTCGCTTGCCGTACTGGCCTTCCATGCTCTTGACTGCATTAGCTGTGCAGTAAATTGGAGTGTCCGGGATCTCATCCATCAAAGCAGTGAGAGAGCCGGAATGGTCACATTCGCCGTGATTCATAACAATGAAGTCAATGCTTTTCAGGTCGACTTCCTTTTTCAGATTTTCCAGAAAATAAAAGCGGTGCGGAGTCCAGATTGTATCAACCAAGACCGTTTTTTCTTCTTCAATTAGGTAAGCGTTTTGGCTGGAGCCATTGATGATGGAGTAGTCGTCTCCATGGAAATTCTCCAGCTCCCAGTCGATGTAACCTATCCAGCTGACATTGCCTTTGATATGCTTTCTCACGCGGAATCCTCCTTTATGCATGTGCAGAGATGTCTTGACCAGCCTGGTCACGAGGAAGAAGGTCTGCAAAAAACCCAACCTTTCCTACGGCCGGCTCTTTGGCTTATAACTCATTGTAGCATTTTTAGCGGCCCCTTAAGCCTAAGGCAATTGTTCCAGGGGATAGAGTGGGGCATGTGTGCGGAAATAGGCAAGTCAGAGCCTAACTATGGCTTACTGTAGTTTTGACCCCGGCAGTGCTAAAATCGAATGCAAAGACGCCAAACGCAGGGAAGACTGCGGATTAAAGATATTACAGAGTACTGTATAAATAAGGATATTACGATGACTAAGACAAGCCCCCCTGACCAGCCACGCTATAAAAATACCCCTGACCAGCCGCGCAATACCGAGACCGCTGACCAGATGAAAAATACCGAAACCTCTGACCAGCCGCACTATAGCTACAGGAATAATCTGGATCCAGCCAGCTACGATGAATTTGTGAAAAATCATCCCCAAGCCAACCTTTTACAATCCGCCTCTTGGGGCAAGATCAAGGACACTTGGGGACACCGCCTGGTCGGTCTGGTCAATGAGCAAGAAGAAATTGTCGCTGCCGGCCTCCTTTTACTACGCCCTGTAAAATTCGGCTGGACTGTCTGGTATATGCCCCACGGCCCTATCTTAGATTATGAAAATAAAGAAATTGTGAGCTTGTTTTTCAGCTCTTTACAAAAGGACGCCCGGAAACAAAAGTGTGCCTTTATCAAAATTGACCCTCCGGTATTTGCAGCTAAGTCCCTTTATGCAGATTTTACAGATGGGGTCAGCCCGGAAGCCCAGATCGCCAAGGCTAATTTAGAGCAAGTGGGCTTTAGGCATCAGGGTTTTAGCAAAAATATGCAAGACACCATTCAACCGCGCTACCATGCTATAACCTTTGCAGATGACCGTCCCCTAGAAGACCGCATCAGCAAGAGATCTCGCAGTGCCTTGAAAGATTCTCGCAAACGCCAGGTGCAGGTGATTCGCGGCACAGTCCAAGATTTAGACGATTTTTATTACTTAATCCAAAAAACCGAAGCTGCCAAGGACATCAACTTACGCAACCAGGCTTATTTCCGCAAACTCATGGAGGTATATGGAGACGATGCCTTCCTCTATCTAGCCATCATCGACTTAAAGGAGGCTATCGCCAAACATGAAAGCATGAAGGTAGATGTCCAGGAGCGCATGGCCGCCCTGCCCCCTAATGCCCCCAAGAAAAGACTGGAGTATGAAAATCGACTTGCCTCCTACGAAAAGCTCCTAAATATTTTCCAAGATATGCGTAAGAAAGAGGGCGATAAGGCCATCTTGGCTGGTTGTCTGAGCGTCTTGTACGGACCTTCTTTCGAAATGCTATATGCCGGTTTTAACCGCGACTATGCCTTTATTCCCGCCCAGGATCCTGTCTACATCGCCTCCATGCAGGCGGCCTTTGCCCAGGGGGCCAAATACGCCAGTATGGGAGGCGTAGAGGGCGATTTGCAGGACAGCCTCATGGAATATAAAAATCATTTTGATCCCCACGTCGTGGCCTTCTTAGGCGAGTTTGATTTGCCCATCAATAAGCTCTTATACCAAGCCTATTTACTCTTACGTAAGCTGAAAAAATAAGTCAAGCAGCATGCCGAACTGACTTTAAACATGTCACGATTTAAGGCTTGCCCAGCCTAGCCTTACACTTACCCAGGTCCCTGGCTAAGTTTGGCAAGTTGCCAAATCTACAGGAGCCCAACTTAGGCCTAAGTTGGGCTTAAATTTTGCCATCACATAATTTACAACAGCTTAATTGACCCCCTCTCTCCCTTTACTTACAATATTAATAATTATCCAAATTTTTCAATTTAAAGGAGGCAATTATGGAAGCCAAGAAAAACCCCACGGAAAACC
>JAUNLO010000006.1 GCA_030532185.1 Eubacteriales bacterium | reverse complement strand
TAGTGAGAGTTAGGGAGAGCGGGCGAGAGATGGCCAGTGCATGTCCCGGCTAGCTTTTAGCAGTCGCCTTATTTTACTGTAAGTAAAATTATTATCCACACAACTTTACTTGTGGGCTATGGTTTTAGCTTGACCTTCTTTGCATAATTAAGTGGCTTGGTAACAGAGTAAGCTCGATAAAGCAACTTGAAATTAGGCTAACTAAAGGAGGAAGCTCTGTAATAGGGCTAGTTAGCTGTAGGCACTTTGTAATTGAACAAGTTGGAATGCACAAATAGGTGACACCATAAACATTGGAATGCACAAATGGGTAACACAATAAGAACAAGAGATAAAAGTAATTTTTTAACTATGAGCAAGAGGTAATATAGGTGGAATTAGGAAAACGCATTAAGGCCTATCGTAAGCAACTAGGCCTGACCCAGGAAAATTTAGCAGAAAAAATGGGAGTTTCGGTGGGAGCGGTATCCAAGTGGGAAGCGGAGACCAACTGTCCTGAGTTGCCCCTCCTCCTCCGCCTAGCTCAAACCTTTCAAGTCTCCCTGGATGCCTTAACGGGTTTTGCCTTGGATAACCAACATCGCGAAACTTGTCTTAAGCGTCTTAAGGACTTGACCCGTCATAAGCAATATGAGCAGGGGCAGGCCGAGGTAGAAGAAATTCTCTGCAGCTATCCACAAGACTTTCACATCCTCTTTGAGGCAGCCCGATTCTATCACTTGGCAGGGATAGAACAAGACCGACAAACTGACCTAGAGCGTTCTGTTTTCCTTTATCGCAAGGCGATACCTTTCTTGCAGCAAAACTCCAACCCCCATATCACCCGGGAGGTCCTGGAAAATATTATTGCCAAATTACTTATTGCATTAGGTGAGTATGAGGAGGCCCTGCAGATTCTGCGCAAGAACAACGCAAATAACATCAATGACTTTCTTATCGCAGAAACTCAAGTAAAGCATCTCAAGCAAAGTGAACAAGCCCTGCCTTTGCTTTCTCAAGAACTGTACTTACTGCTTTCCAAACTCTTGCAAGTATCTCTAACCCTGGCCCAGGCTTACTATCAATTAGGACGCTTAGAAGAAGGTTTAGACATCTTGCAGCGCTGTTGGCCTCTCCTGGCTTCCTTCCAGCAGGCAGACCGGGTATCCATGTTTGACAAAGTTCAAGTAATTTATAAAAGCTACGAGGCTGCCATACTTCATGGCCTGAGACAGATTAATCAAGCTAGAGAAGCCCTAGAGCTTGCCAAAAGCGCGGCTCTACGCTTCGACCAGGAGCCCAACTTTCAGCTACAAGGTTTCCCACATTTTTATCTGGAGGAAAATTATCTGGTTTATGACGATTTCGGGCAAAACACCCTTGATGGTATAAGTGAGGTCCTCCGAAGCTTACCCTCCCCAGGGCTTTTAGACCTCTGGGAAACAATCAAAGAAGAAGGCAATAATGCTCAAGCAGTCAGTGGGGAGTTATAGGGATAATGCTACAGCAAAATAAAAGTAAAACTCGAGAAAACACCAAAACAAAGAGCCGGCTGACCTCCAGCTTTTTTAAAGGAAACCGTCTTAACTGGCTACTCTGCCTGTTTTGTGAGATTAGCGAGGGCCTTCTAGGGGTGTTACTTTCTTGGCTTATTCAGCAACTGATGGACGCTGCAGTTGGCAACACCGCTGCCCTTCCCCTACCCCTCCTCTTATGGCTAACCTTAGGACTTATTGGTCTGGTAATCTTCATCTTTTCCTTGCGTCGTAGGGTACTGCCAGATTTCCTCCAGAGAGCCATGCTGCAGTACAAAAATCTGATCTACCAAGAACTAACTCGGAAAAATTTAGCCTCCTTTGCCCGGGAGGAAAGCTCCACTTATTTATCGGCCCTTTCCAATGATGTAGCCAGCATAGAGCAAAATTATTTAGAAAAGAGCTTTGTCATCGTTTCAAAGATCCTGGTCTTTTTTACCAGCCTAGGGCTCATGCTCTATTACAGCCCCCTGATGACCTTGACCGTGATTGTACTTTTACTGCTGCCCATCTTGGCCTCCCTCTTTACAGGAAATAAGGTGGCAGCCTATGAGAAGCTAAGTTCCGACCGTAATGCCAGTTTCCTGGCCCAGCTTAAGGACAGCCTAGAGGGCTTTTCAGTCATTAAGGCTTTTCAAGCCGAGCAGGCCCTCTGCAAACAGTTTGCTGGGAGCAACCAAGAACTGGAAGGGGCCAAGCGGGATAGACGTCGGGCTGAAAACTTAGTCCGCCTGATTAGTTCAAGTGCAGGTATTTCGGCACAACTAGGTGTATTCATCATCGGGGCCTTGCTAATCCATGCCCGCACCGACCTAACCCTGGGTATGCTCATGGCCTTTGTTAACTTGACCGGTATTCTCATGCAACCCATTCAAATTCTCCCCGATCTCTTAGCCAAACGTAAGGCGGCAGCCGGACTCATCAGGAAAATAGAAAATATTTTGGCTCAAAATATAGATGACCAGGGTATAGCTATCGACCCCGTATTAGAAGACAGCCTTCGTATCCACGACCTACATTACGCCTATGAGGAGGGAGCTGAGATTCTACAAGGGCTAAACCTAGACCTTGCCGCCGGAGAGTGCGTGGCCCTAGTGGGAGCCTCTGGGAGTGGTAAATCCACCCTCTTCCAACTCCTCATGGGAGCTGACCCCAATTACCGGGGGGAAATATGCTTCGATGGCCAGGAACTCCGCCAGGTCCGTACCGCCTCCCTCTACGACCTGTTAACTTTGATTCAACAGAACGTCTTTATCTTTAATGCCAGTATTTGGGATAACCTTACCCTCTACCGAGATTTTCCCCGGACAGCCGTAGAACAAGCCATCCAAGATGCTGGTTTGGAGCAGCTAATTGCAAGCAAGGGCGAGGACTATCTTTGTGGGGAGAACGGAGTCCACCTGTCCGGGGGAGAGCGCCAACGCATAGCCATAGCCCGTAGCCTCCTCCACAAAAATTCAATCCTCTTGGTGGACGAAGCCACCTCTTCCCTGGATGCCGAAACTTCCAAGAAAATTAGCCAATCCATCCTCAAGCTGGAGGGCCTCACCCGCCTAGTCATTACCCACCGTCTTGAGGCCTCCCTGCTCCGTGCCTACGACCGCATCCTGGTACTCAAGAATGGAACTATTACAGAAGAGGGCAGTTTTGATCAGCTCATGGCAGCTAAGGATTACTTCTACTCCCTCTATACCCTGGCCCAATAAGACTGACCGGATAAGTACCCGCCTAGCTAGCTTGGGCTCCCTAAGGCCTATTCTCAGGAATGCAGAATCTCCCTGCCCTCCCAAAGTAGAGGAGAATTATTTTAAGCAAGCAAAAAAGGCTGTAGTGGATTGGCAAAATCACTACAGCCTTTTCTTGTTACTGGTCTAAGAGTTGGTCAGACAGGCTGACTTTTTAGTTCAGAGAAGCTGACCTTTTAATTTAATATAGACTATTTACCCTTTACAAAAGCGATGGGGGTAGCACCAGTCATAGCATCTTCAGCTAAGAGTTCGATTTCTACAGTTTCGAAGTGCAGTTTTTCAAACTTAGCTTCGTAGCCGGACTCGGTCTTGAATTCCAGGGTGCTAACAAAATCTTCGGTCTTATCGGCGGCCAGATTTACAGTGCTGGTAGCAGTTTTGCCATCTTCCAGACCCTCACCAGCTAAGTTTTCACCCTTGTCCTTAGAATCGTTGGCATAGTGATAGAGCTCTACAACCTTTTCACCGGTCTTGTTTACCAGCGTGTAAACACCAGTTTCTTCGGCAGCAGCCTTATCATCTTCTTTCTTATCTTCTTCTTTTTTATCTTCTTTGCTTTCCTCGGCTTTGGCTTCTGTAGTGGTTTCCTCCACCTTAGCAGCGGTGGTGGTCTCTTCCTTCTTCTCGGTAGGAGCTCCACAAGCAGCCAGGGAAACGATGAGCACAGCAATTAAGCTTAATAAAAGTCCTTTTTTCATGTTAATAACTCTCCTTTACTTAAAAAAGACTAGGTTTTGCATTCTATGCTAATTTGCAATAGCAAGCAATACCTACATGCTATCAGTTGCTAAAATGACTTTTGTTAACAAGGGACACTGAAATAGGCTTAGAATGTTTACAGATTACTTAAAAGGCAATCTAGGAGGTGGCAAATGGATACGGTACCTTATCTGGTAGGTATAGCCGGGGGCAGTGCCTCAGGTAAGACTACGATTATCAAGAGGTTAAAAGATATTTTTCAAGATGATATTACTTTGATTAGCCACGACTACTATTATTGGGCTCACGATGATTTGAGCCTGGAGGAGCGGGCCAGGCTTAATTACGACCATCCCCAGGCCTTTGAGACTAACCAGCTCATCCGTGACCTGGCCAGCCTTAAGCGGGGACAGGCCGTGGAAGTGCCGATATATGATTTCACCCTTCATACCAGGCGCAAGGAAAAGCTGCGTATCGCCGCCAAGCCGGTTATCTTAGTGGAAGGCATACTCATCTTAGAAGAGAGCAAGTTGCGAGACCTCTTTGACCTCAAGGTCTTTGTGGATACGGATGCCGATGAAAGACTGCTGCGTCGGATTGTGCGGGACACCAAGGAGCGAGGGCGCAGTTTGGAAAGCGTCCTCCAGCAATATATGACTACGGTCAAACCCATGCATGAAGAATTTGTTGAGCCCAGTAAAAAATATGCAGACGTGATTATCCCCCGCGGAGGTGAAAACGCCCCGGCGGTCAGGATGCTGGTGGAGTACATCCACACCATGCTACAGGGATCGAGCCAAGCTTAACTAAATAGAGTTGCCCGGTCTAAACTTATTAGTAGACATATTGGGACAAGGTCGATAGGTTAGGCGGCCCAAACTTCCCTCCTTTGCTATACTACTAGCCATGATTGACTTTTTAATTAAAAAATTTGTACCTAACTATCAAGCGGTTAAGGAGGCTCCGGTAAGACGGTCCTATGGCCAGTTGGCGGGCCTCATTGGTATAGTTTGTAACCTTCTATTGGCGGTAGGCAAGGGCTTGGCCGGGCTGGTTTCAGGCTCAGTTTCCATCACAGCAGATGCCGTCAACAATCTTTCCGATGCCTCCAGTAATATTGTGAGTCTTTTAGGCTTCAAGTTGGCTGGCAAACCAGCTGACCCCGAACATCCTTACGGACATGCCCGCTATGAATATTTGGCGGGCCTCATTGTGGCCTTCTTCATCATGTTAATCGGCTATGAATTGGGACGAAAAAGTATCGTAAAGCTGCTGGAACCCGAAGAGGTAGTTTTCACCTGGCTAAATATGCTTATTCTCTTCGTTTCAATCCTGGTTAAACTGTGGATGATGTTCTTCAACCGTAAAATTGGTCGTCTCATCCAGTCCGAAACCCTGATTGCCACAGCCGTAGACAGTCGCAACGATGTGCTCACTACCACAGCCGTCCTGATAGCCGCCTTAGTCTCCCACTTTGTGGGCCTCGAGCTGGATGCCTGGATGGGCTTACTAGTCGCTATCTTCGTGCTGTATTCCGGCATTGACCTCATCAAGGATACCCTCAGCCCCCTCTTGGGTGAAGCTCCCTCCCCTGACCTGGTCCAGCATATTCATACCAAGGTCAAGACCTACCCGGGTGTCATGGGTCTCCACGATCTCATGGTCCACGATTACGGGCCAGGTCACCGTTTTGCTAGCGTCCATGTGGAAATGGCCGCCGAAGAGGACGTCCTACAAAGTCATGAGGTTATTGATGATATCGAACAGGATTTCCTCCAGGAAGATGGTCTCCATCTCGTGGTTCATCTGGACCCTATAGTCACACATGATCCGGAAGTTAATGCTGTGAGGGCCTGGCTGGAGGAGGCCGTGAAAGAAGTGGATAAGCACCTGAGTGTCCACGACATTCGCCTGGTCAAGGGCAACCACCACAGTAATCTGATTTTTGATGTAGTAAGACCCCCTGACCTAGCTTTATCAGCTGGCGAACTGAAAAGTAAGCTCACGGACCTGGTCCAAACTCAGCACCCCAACTACCGTTGCCTAATTACGGTAGATGAAAATTACACGGGTCTAGAAGCTGAAGAGGAAGCTTGAACTGACAACCTGGCGGGAGCCAAGGCGAGAAGCAAGCTGATAGCCAGATAGCTGCACAAGCTGCTAAAAGCTTAGAGTAGACCAAGAGGAGGACCCTTATGCCCCAGCAAGTTATCGTACAAATTATTCACGGTATGCAAGAGTACAGCGGCCGTTACCGGGAATTTAGAGACTTTTTAGCCAAGCAAGGCTTGGCCTCTGAGGCCCAGGACCTGATGGGCCATGGACCACAGGCCCTAGTTCAGGGCGATTTAGGCTACTTCCCGGAGGATTGGTTTCACTTAGTTCAGGAACAAATTGACTTCTTGCAACAACTGAAAAGAGAAAACCCTGAAGCGAAAATTATCCTGCTAGGCCATTCTATGGGTTCGTTTGCAGCCAGAACTCTGGCTGCCCAGACTGGCCAATTGCTATCCGGCCTCATCATTATGGGGACCGCCCAAATGCCCAGTTTTCTACCTAAAATTGGCTACGGCCTAGCCCAGGCCATAGTGACTGTGCTGGGCAAGCGTTATAAATCCTCCCTACTGAGGCAGCTGGCCTTGGGAAGCTATAATAAAGCCTTTCAGCCGGAAGAAACCGGGGTGGAATGGCTAAGTCGGGATATAAGTATTCAGAAGAAGTATCTAGCGGATCCCCTGTGTAACTTCCTGCCCACAGCCTCCATGTTCCAGGGCATTTTTCAAGGCTTGGCCTATGTTTCTGCTGAGAAAAATATCCAAAAAATTCCTCCCCGCCTGCCCCTACTCCTAGTATCTGGGGCAGAGGACCCGGTAGGCGAAAGAGGTCAGGCGGTAGAAAAGTTATATGCTAAGCTGCAAAAATTAGGCCATAGGGATGTGGAACTCAAGCTCTATCCCGGCATGAGGCACGAAATTCTCAATGAAATTGGCAAGGAAGAGGTATACCAAGACCTCGTCCAGTGGATACAAAAAGTCTGCGCCTAAGCCCCAGACCAGCTAATCGTAATTAGAGCTAATTTCCACCTCTTGGCCATGGTAGATAGGCTGCCAGCTGACATTAGTGAAGAAGAGAGCTATAACTTGGATGCCTCCCCAGAGTAGACCCAAGAAGGGGAAGGCCAGGACAGAGGGCAGATAAGTGCGCAGGTTCTTTTTCTCCAATTTGAGCAAGAGACACAATAAGCAAACTGTGGCCAAATAGGCCAGCAGGGGGCCAATCAGGTCAAAGGCCAACATCTTGGGGACAAAGCGGGGATCGGTAATCCGGATAAGTAAAACGATAAGGTAGAAGATACTGGCGACCAGCATGACCGGTATTCTGGCTAAAAACCAGTAGCTGTCTAAAATATGCCAGTCTACCTTAACCGAACGTCGCCAGAGGGCAGGCCCGTAAAGTCTCAGAGTCTGGACCGTCCCTACTGACCAGCGCAGACGCTGGCGCAGCATTTGCCGGAAGCCCGTTACTTGTTCATCATAAAAAATTGCTTGCCGTACGTAAACACCCTGGACCCCACGCAAAATCATTTGCATAGTAAATTCCACGTCTTCCGTCACAGTTTGGGTATGCCAGCCTTGCTCGCGGATGAGGTCTAGGTCAAAGCTGAAACCGGTGCCGGACACCGAGGTTAAGGCCAGGCCCAAGCGGCCCCGGGCATGGTGCATAAAGCGGGATTGGACATACCAAAAGAGGGCATTAGACCCGGCTATCACGTTGGCTCCGGGATTGGTGCTATCACGGTAGCCCACTAAGAGCTGCCCTCCCGCCTGCACCTGGCGATCCATAATCTTGAGAAAGTCTTTGTCTACCAGGTTATCTGCATCGAAAATCACGCAGTGGTCGAAATCTTGCAGGGGGCCCGGCAAGGTCTTCTGAAAAAACCAGCCTAGGGCGTAGCCCTTAGTTGCTTTGCTAAGATCATGACGTTCATAAACTTGGGCACCATACTCACGCGCCAGAGCCGCCGTCCTATCCTGGCAGTTATCAGCTATCACAAATACCTGATAAAGTTCCCGTGGATAATCTAGCTTATTTAAGCAGTCCAGGAGACGCCCAATAACACTTTCCTCATCTCGTGCAGAAATTAACAGAGCAAAGCGAGTTTTGGGAGTTACCACGGTGTGCGAAATATGGTCTAATTTTCGGTTTTTTGGTATGCCACAAATAATTAGAAAAATATCGTAACAGAAAGTCAGCATCATGAGGCCCATGGCCGTGCTGCAGATCCACTTAATGATTTCTAAGAATTCACGCCAAGAAGTAAACATGACGTACTCTCTCCTTTTGAAGCCTCCCATGAGGCTTCCTTTTACTTACCAACAAGTAAAAATACCGTATTTAGTGTCTTGGCCTACTTATAACACCCATCATTATAGCATACGCAGCTGATTAAGCAGCGAAAGACAGGGTTAAAAGCGGACTTATGCGTCCAGGAAGCTGGACAGGTTCCAGTGGTAGAAATCCGGGATGAAACTCTCCGAGGCTGCACTGCCTTCTTGGACATAGGCATTTTTCACACCTAGATCCTCTGCATAATCCAGCCAAGCTTCATAGACTTGGGGATCCACGCAGGTCTGTAGCTCAGGGTAAGCTTCTAAACCGGGCAAGGGAGTATACTGACTCATCAGGCTTAAATAAATTTGGTCTCCATAGTGTGTATAAAGATAGTGTGTAATCTGCTGGGCCTCGTCCAAAAGGCCTGGCAAGAGGAGCTGGCGACAGATGAGGCCCTGGGCCAAAAGTTCCTCTTCTCCCTCTGCCTCCCCATTGTCTTCAGGGGGCTGAAAGCGGCAGGGGCCCACCTGGCGGAACATTTCCTGAATGGCGGCCCGGGCATGGGTCGGATAAGAGGGGATCCCGGAATAGCGGCGGCCGCTTTCTTCCCGCCAATAACGCAGGTCTGGAAGATAAATATCTATCAAGCCTTCCAGGCTACGCAAGGCAGCCGGATCCTCATAGGCAGAAGAGTTATAGACTACAGGGATAGTGAGACCCCGACCCTTGGCTAGGCTGAGGGCCGCCCGTAAATGAGGGATATAATGCACTCCGGTAACCAAATTAAGGTTGGCGGCTCCCAAAGCCTGAAGTTTAAGCATGACCTCCACCAAGTCTAAAAGACTAAGTTCCTGGCCCACGCCCCCCTGGGAAATGGGCTGATTTTGGCAGTACACACAAGCCAAATTACAACCAGAAAAGAAGATTGTCCCTGACCCCTGCCGGCCGACCAAGGCGGGTTCTTCCCACATATGGAGGGAGGCTCGGGCTACTTTGAGCTGAGAAGTCATACCACAGGCCCCTCGCTCTCCTGCCAGGCGGTTGACCCCACAGTGGCGAGGGCAAAGTCGGCAAGCCCGGTAGTCTTGGGCCAAGGAGGAAATTAGTTCTGAGCTAGGAGGCAATTTCTGAAAATCCGACATGCTTGCTGCTTAGGCCTCAGTTAAAAGCTTGCTGACTTCGCCTTCGTATAGAAGGTGGAGCTCGTGTAGGGCCCGGGTTGAGGCCAGGTAAAGGAGGTGATCATCTTGGGGGGCTGGGTAACGGCTTTTGCTGACATCCGACAACAAGACGGCATCGAATTCTAGGCCCTTGGTCTGGCGAGCGGGCAGAATATAAAGGCTCAGGGAACCTTGCACGCTAGCCTCAGCCAAATATTCTGGCCAGGGGAAACTGGGCCAGGCCACTTCATAACTGCCCTCCTCCGTAGCAAAAATTTCTGGTGACTGCTCGAGAAGCTCTGACGCCCGTTGCTGGGTCTCAGCCAGGTCTCGACAAATCAGGGCCAAACGCCTCCTACCCCGCTTATAAAAGTCGGCCAGAGCCTGGCGGGCAGCCGGTAACCAACTAGCCTCTTCCACCTTTTCCAACTGAACTGCTTCACCATGACGCGGGAAGGGTAACAGGTCCGGGTCCTGAATAATTTTGCGAGCAAAATCCATGATTTCAAAAGTAGACCGGTAGCTGGTTTTAAGCTCAAAGACGTAGTCTGTTTGAATCTTATAGCTGGCCAACAAGTTAGTGGTGTAGTCAGCTGGCAAAGGAAAACGAATGGCCTGGCTGGGATCACCAAAGAGGTTGGTGGGGCAGGAGAAACTAGCTGCCAAAAACTCATGCTCTAGGGGCAGAAGGTCCTGACTCTCATCGACAATCAGAAAATAGTAGGGCTTGTGGCTGGGGCGCCCCCCTAGATAGAGACTGAGGCGGGCGAGAATTATGAGGTCCAAACGGTCATATCGGCGGAAGACCTCCCTTTCGTAAAGACCGGGTAGGCTAGCTTTTAGGGCCGGGGAGGCCAAAAATTCTCGGTAAAGTTTATCCAAATCCAGGTCAGGCTTAACTGGTGAGTCGGTCACAGCTGGAAGTTGCTCTAGCTCCTGGCCCTCCAGGTCGCCCTCATAGTCGGCAAACTCCGTCTGATCGGCTGGACTGGAGCTGGGCTCCAAGTCCTCCAGACGGGCCAGCTGAGGAGCCAAAGCCTGGGCAAAGCTAGCTAGTACTTGAGATAAGCTGGAATTGGCAGCCCAAGCCAAACGTTCCGGGCTCGCTTCTGCATAGGAGTAACTAGCTAGCTTGGGTGCTAAGAGAGACAGCTGGTCCTTGGCTAAATCTACCAGGGTGGCTAAAGATAAGCTCTCTTCTCCCAGGGCGGGCAGGGCTAGACTGACATAATCGGCAAATAGTTTGCTGGGACTGACAAATAAAATCCGCTTGGCAGAAAAACGCTGGCGGTAGAGGAGCCAGGCTGCGCGATGGATAGCCACAGAACTCTTGCCCGAGCCTGCTACCCCCCAGACCAAAAGGGACTGATGCTCCGGCAGGCGGATGAGGGCATTCTGCCCCTTCTGCAGGCTGGCTGCAATTTCTTTAAGCTCGGGGCTAGCAGCCTGGGAGAGAATATCTCGCAGGAGGTCGTCCGAGGAGGCTTGGTCAAAGTCTGACACTTTAAGCAGATGGCCCTTGTTAATGGTCAGCATCTGTTTTTTCCAGAGGGTCCCTTGAATGGGACCGTGGGGTCCCTTTATGGTAACAGGGCCCGGCTCTGCATCGTAATAAAGGCTAGCCAAGGGGCTGCGCCAATCTAGAACCAAACTCTCTACCGCCTCGCTGTCATAGAGACTGCGCAGGCCTATGTAGTAGCTTTCCGCCTCCTCCCTACTCTCCCCTTCATAAGAAAAAACCAATTTGCCAAAATAAGGGCGGTCTTCCAGCCATTTATACTCGGCAATTTGCTTCTGTAAGGTCTGGCGGCGGCCAAAAAGTTGGCGGAGATCTTGCTGGGCCACGGCATTGTCTGCGGTATTGGCAGAGTTTTTAAGATCTAGACGGTCATCCCAGGAAGACGCTTTCAGCTGGATTTCCTTCTCACTTAGCTCATCCAGCTCTCGCTCCAGCCTCTCCAGTTCCCGCTTTAACCAGGTCTGAATGAACTCAAGCTGCTGGGCTTCCTGCCGGAAATTATTGTTAAAATTTGCATCGTTCATATCTTGTAAGCCTATCCTCATTGCAGTTTCTTTCTGGAGACACATCTGTTTATTATACATGGTCTCGAGCAGGGGCACAGTTGGGGACTCCGTTGGCTCCTATCCCGTCTATTGAGAGGAGGCTACTGTTGGTCAGGCTCTAAATGCGGTAAAATCGCCAATATGATTAAAAGCTTGCATGGAGACATACAAGATGCACGGTTTTCGAAGGGAGACTGGCCCCTCCTGGGGATTTTGGCCTTTGTTGGCCTACAACTCCTAACTCTTCTCTTCTGGGGGAGTCCTCGCATTTTTTCGGGACAGGAGGCTCTAGCCCCCATACCGGCCACCGCCTTAGCTTGGCAAATTCTCATTTTCAGCTGCTTTGGAGGCCTAGCCTTCTTCCTCCGCCTCCAGACCTCCGCCGCTAAACTGTGGCAGATTAGCTCAATACTGATTGCTACTTATCTACTCACGCTCAGCTTGATGCGGCAAGACCTGACCTTTAGCCTAGCCAGTCTCGTCTGCCTAGTCTGCCTAGCCTGGACCAACTACCGACCTTGCTCGGGCAAGGAGCCCAGCTTGCACCAGCAGACTCTTTTAGCAAAACCGAGCATAGAATCGCTCCTGCCCCCTTCTAAGGGAGAAAAGCTACTAGCTTGGGGGCTTTTGACAGCTGCTCTTTGTGGTTATTTGTTTTTTATGGGTCGTTTATCTCTGCATAGGGTCTGGGGTATGTCTACAACCACTTATGACTTTGGCCTGTTTAACCAAATGTTTGCCTATCTAAAAGAGACTGGGCTCCCCTTGACCACCCTGGAAAGGGACGGTTTATCTTCACATTTTCAGGTGCATTTCTCCCCTATTTTCTACTTAATTTTACCTCTATATGCCCTCATCCCTAGGCCGGAAACCCTGCAGCTAGCCCAATTAGCTATTATCTGTTCCGGTATCCTTCCCCTCTACTTGCTGGCCCGACACTTTAAACTGCCCTTACTCCTCAAGGCAGCCATAGGAGCCTGCTATCTCCTGCAACCTGGCCTGGTCCTAGGTAGTGTTGCGGATTTACACGAAAACTGCTTTTTGGCCCCTTTAATTTGTTGGCTATTCTGGGCGCTTTTTGCGGGGAGGGCATGGGCCAGCCTGACCTTCGCCCTCCTACTTCTCCTAGTCAAGGAAGACGCAGCCCTCTACCTACTGACGGCTAGCCTCTTTATCTACTTCTCTCCTTTATTAGCTGAACAAAAATACTATTTTAGGCCCCCAGTTTTGGCCTTCCAGGCCAAGCTGGCTAAGTTTGGCCACCGGCAGGGCACCCAGCTCAGCTCAGACCAGAAGTTAGACAGCAAGCCTGGCTTCAGCCTGAGTTCTGCCCAATTGGGACTTACCCTCGCCTTTCTGGCTTTGGCCGCCTTTTTGCTAATTTCCATGTTTCTAGAAAAGACAGGTGAAGGACTCATGTCCTACCGTTTCGAGAGCCTACAGCAATATGGAGGCAGCGGTCTGGCGGGTATTGCACGTTCGATCTTTCAAAATCCGGCCCATACCCTGGCTCTCATGTTTGCCCCGGAGAAATTCAACTATCTACTTAGCCTGACCTTAGCAACAGGCTTCCTACCTTTTCTCCAGCCGGCCCTCAGCCATTACCTGCTCTTTCTACCCCTCCTGGTAATGAATCTGGCCACCAATTATCCCTATCAGTACGAAATTTATTACCAATACAATTACGGTAGTCACACTTTCTTACTGATAGCCCTGCTTTTAGCTGTAGTAGGGCTTTACCGGTACGAGACGGTACAGTTGGCTGACCAGCCGAAAGTTAGAAATTCTTGGCAACTGAGGAGGCAGTCGCCTCTCCTACTTTTGCTAGTGGTGGCAGTGATTTCAAGTGCTGTACTCAGCTTCAACCATATAAAAGAGCAAGATTATTTCATTAGCAAATACCAAAGTGACCCCACTTATTATCAGGCAGTTCGCCAAGACCTGGAGCAATTGCCACGCGATAAGGTCATCGCAGCTGATAGTTTCAGCACAACTTTTTTAGCAGACTGTCCAGAGCTCTATGATTTAATTTTTCACACAAGTGTGACCTCCGGGAGTCGCAATTTGGATCTCCTGGTTTGGGTGGAGGCTTCCACAAGTTACGACCCCGAATTGACGGAGGCCATAGAAGATTTATGGGCTCTCTACAAGGAGCGGGGCTACCGGGAGCGACCGGATCTATCCAGGTCTGGGGCAGTAAGAATCTTAACAAGACCCGGCCTATAGAGAGGGCTTAACTTATCTAAGGAATGGCCGCGGGTCAGGTCTAGCAGCGGGTCAGGGCTAGTAGAAAAATGAGATTAGCTTAAAGAATCCGGGCTAAACGCATCCGGCAATAAGTCTGCCAGGGTTTTTTCCACATAGGTCCCGTCCGGCTTAAGGGCAAGGAGAATGAAATCATCTGCAGCAAACTCAGCTAAGACTTGGCGACAAATCCCACAAGGCCTAGCAAATTCTTCGGCATCGGTTATCACCGCCATAGCCTTGATGCGGCGATTGCCCGTAGATACAGCTTTTACCACCGCTGTCCGCTCTGCGCAGATAGTTGCCCCAAAACTCGCATTTTCAATATTACATCCCGTGTATATCTGACCATCTGCCGCCAAAGCCGCAGCGCCTACCCGAAATTTAGAGTAGGGCACATAGGCCATCTTCTGGGCATAAAAACTGGCCCGGATGAGTTGATCTTTTTGCTCACTATTAAGAGACATGGTTTAAGCTACCTTTACTTACATAGCAGAGAAAGTGGCACGAACTAGTCCTGGGTACTAGCACCCTTAGCCTCATCAGTTTTACTCTTGCTGGAGCTTTTGGCAGCACTCTTTTTGGCAGGAGCCTTACTTGCGCTTTTGGTGGAAGACTTAGCCGTAGTCTTAGACTTCGTCTTGCTGGTCGACTTGGCTTCAGACTTATCTGTACTTTTGCTCGAGGCTTTAGCATTACTCTTGGCAGTCGTCTTACTTGCGCTTTTGGCGGGAGACTTAGCCGTAGTCTGAGCCTTCACCTTGCTGGTCGACTTGGCCTCCTCGGCAGGCTGAATTTCAGTCTGCTCTACTACATGCTCCTCAAGGCTAGCTTCTTCCTCAGGGGAGGATTCCTGAGTGACTTCTTGCTGAAGAGAATTCTCGGAGTTCTCCTCACCACTAATCTTGTCATAAACCTCCAGGAACTGCTGCAGCCAGGTGATACGGGCTGCATAGTCTTGAGCAAGGTGCTCTAACTCGCCCAATAAAATGGGGTCTTCGCAGTGCTCAAAGTTAAAGGCAAAAAGCTTGCGTTCCGCCTCTTTCAAAGCTGTGAGGGTTGCGACCTGCTGCTCACGCAGGCCAGAATTTTCTACTGTCTCTTCCAAGAGATCACGTAAGTTGTCCGGCTCTTCGCCCTTATCATCGGCGTCCGAGATAATATCGGCACGCACGATACGCTCTTGGGACAAAAGGTCCTGCCAAGCACGAAATTTTTCACTGTAATCCTTAATTAAGGCGATTAATTCTTCAGACAAATCACTGTACCCCCTAAAAATGCTGTTCTACATTATATCATGTGACTTCTAATCCTTATACCGCAAAGCCTCTCTAAGAAGCCACTGAGCCTGGACTGTAACATTAAGAACCCTCAGTTAAAATTCCACTTATAACAGGTGACACATGCTATAATTTGTGCAAACAAGCAGATTTTCTGTTTGTAGTATGTTTGCCCTGCGCAAAAAGAACATTTTGGAGGTTTTAATATGAAAAAGACATTAAGCTTAATGCTTAGCCTACTCTTAGCCTTTGCCCCCTTACCCGTTGCCGGCGTTGCCGCAGAAGATGCTCCCTTAACAGGTGAAATTAGTGTCCAGGCGGAAAAAGCTTGGATGGAATATTACCAAAACGTGGCTGACGCCATCATGGAAGCCAACCCGGATGCCAAGATTAACTTGATTGAGATGGGTGCCTTTGACCATCTGGATACAATTGATAATACAGATGCCGGCAACCCTGACGTAGCTGATTTATTTGCTATCCCCGCCGACCGTATCTATGGTTTAACCGATGCCGAAGTGCTGGGTGCTCTCGATTCTGAGAAGCTTGCCGAAATGGTTGGTGGCTGGGAAGATTTCGAAGCCTTTAACGCAGGTATCGGCGGCAACTTCATGATTAATGATGAATATTTTGCCTTCCCTTTCAATATTGAAACCTTGATTGTTTTCATCAATGCAGCCAACGCTGAAGCCACCGGTATCGATCTGGAGAAACCCATCGAACTTACTCAAGTGGAAGATCCGGCAACCGTCCTACTCCCGGCTTTCGATGCTTGGTACGGCGTAGCCCTTACCAACTCTGCTGAAGTGGAGCTCCTGGGCCGTGAACAAGCTGAAGATTCTGAAGAATTTACCTTCTTCAGTGATCTCACCGCCGACTGGGCAGATCTCCCCGAAGAAAAACAAGCATTCTTCACCGCCCTGTATGATTACTGGAAACTGAATTTCGATGCCAACACCACCCTCTTCGACCCCGATGCAGGCTGGGGCTATATCGATGATACCTTCACCAGCGGCCAAGCCGGTGTCTACCGCCTGGGTGGTCCTTGGGATACCGCTTCTATCAGTGAAAAAGCTAACGACGGTGAAGACCTGCTTATTAAACCTATCACCGAGATTACTGTAAATGAGAAACCCTTACTCCACTGGAAAGGTGGCTGGGGCTTAGCTATCAACTCCCGTATCGAGGGTGATGAAGAGAAAATGGCCCTGGCTGAAGCTATGATTGCTGAACTGGTCAACCCTGAACGTGCTGCTGAACTCTTCAATGCTACCGGTAAGATTCTGGAAAACGTACCTGCCGAAGTCTATGAGGAATCTGAAGACCTGAAGGATGTAGACAAGGAAGTTATCAAGGCTGTTATCGCCTCCTACCAAGATGCTCCAGCTCGTCCTCTCTTTAACGAATGGGGCCGTGTCTGGGATACCTATAAGAACGCCGTTCTTTCTTGGAACTCCGTCAAGCCTGAAAACGTAGAAGCCGCTTACGCAGAACTGCAAGCCAGCTTTGTTGCCATGATGGAAACTCTGGCTGCTGAACAATAGCATTTAAGCCAAGCAAAAATAAAAGGCTCCTCCGGGAGCCTTTTATTTTTATCAAATTTCCCTGATAATCAGTACAGGGGAAAAGTATGAAGAAAGAAGTTAGCCTAACTAGTCAAGAAAAAAGTCAGTTGGACCAAGAGAAATTGCTGTCGCTCCTGGTACCCTCTGCCCTGCTAATCTTGGTCTATGCCCTGGAAGTTCTCATGCTGACCAAGGATGTCGGGCTCTTTGCTGCCTGGCAGGAAGCTTTCCCTGACTTGGATTTTGCCAGTTACCTTAATGCCCACCTCTTTTATTTTTTAGGCAAAATTCTCTATCCCCTGGCCCTGTCGCTCTATACAGCCCTGACGATAAAGCGCTACGGTACCCCCAGCTATTATCGTATGGTGTGGCTACTTCTGGGCCTGGGAGCCCTAGTCAGGCAAGCCTTGGAAGCTAACTTTTACTCCCTTTTCTACTATCTCGCTATCCTTTGCTACCTCAGCCTCCTCTGGCAGCTAAGCAGGCTCCAGCAAAGAGAAGATAATTTTCAGTTACGAAAACAAGAGGAGACTCTCTCATGAAGAATCACCAAGCCAATGTCTTCGAAAAAGAGCTCAAGAGCAAAATAAGCAAGTGGCGGCAGGAATCTCCCTACCAGGATAAAAGGCTGGCCCGGTTGGAGGCTGAGCTTAAGGCAGCGGAAGCCCGAGCCAAGTTTTATGAGCCCTATCAAGATCAGAGTAATGATGCTAAATTGACCTACCTGATTAGCCAGCGTAAATTGCTCCACCTGCCAGCTATCATCCAAAACCAAGTAGATTTGGACAAAGCTTTGGCAGAAAAGGCCGCCCTCAAAGCCACTGCCGCTAAGCAAGATCAAGGACCCCTTAGGACTGAGATTGCCGCCTATAAGGCAGAGAGACAGAAGCTTTACCGGGCCAAACTGGCAGAGCTCAAACTCAAACACCGGGAGGGGCAGATTTCTGCCAAAGCCCTGGCGGCTGAACGCAAGCAGGAAAAACTCTCCTTACGTGATGATCTGGCCCTGAAAGAATTGGAAGACCCCGTCAAGAATCTTGAAGATCAAATCAAGGCTCTCCAGCACCGCCGCAAGGTGGGCATCAAAGAACAATACCGGGTCATGGAGGCAGATATTTCCGACCTCCACCGCCGCATCCCCGCCGAGGTGGAAGCCAGCCGGCCCAGCAAATATCTCTTGAACCTACTTCTGCCCGGCTTGGGCCAACTTGCCAACAAACAATATGTCAAGGCCCTCTTCTTCTTCCTGGGATCGCTCTTTATAGCTTTCGCTGCCATCCCCTATGCCTTGGGTTACGGTAACTATCAGGGCCAAGGGGTTGCAGGCTTACTCACTCTAGCCCAGGGTGGTCGCCGGGTAGACCGGTCAATTATCTTCATGATTGAAGGAATCATCGCTATTTTCCTCTTAATCTTAGCCCTGGCCATTTACTACTTTGCCCTGCGCGATGCCTATCTGGTGGAGAAAAAACAGATCAAAGGCATAAGGCCTCATAATTGGTTTGAGACTAAAGAAAGCTTGGAAAGTAAGGGCTTCCCCTATATTGTCTCTACGCCCGCCCTCTTGGTAATTATCTTCATTGTCTTAGTCCCGGTGGTGACCACTATTCTCCTCTCCTTCACCAACATGGACCCCAAGAATCAATCAAAATTCGTCTGGAATGGTTTAGCTAACTATAAGGTCATCGCCTTTGGCCAAGGGGTAGCTGGTAAAGCCTTCTGGCACATCCTGTCCTGGACTCTGATCTGGACCCTGGCTGCTACCACTCTAGCTATTTTAATTGGCTTTATCCTGGCCCTCTTGGTCAACCAGGACCGCATCCGCGGCAAAAAACTCTGGCGGACTATTTATCTCTTACCCTGGGCCGTACCAGCCTTCATCACCATTATGTTTTTCTCCGTCATGCTGGCCCCCAATGGTATGCTGACCGAGTTTATCTCTGGTCTGGCGGGGCAGGTGGTGAATATCAAGAATGACACTACTCTGACCCGCATAACTCTGGTCCTCCTCCAGGGTTGGTTGGGCTCCTCCTACATATTCCTCCTCTGTACAGGCATTCTCCAGTCCATTCCCTTGGACCTGTATGAGGCGGCTGAGATCGACGGAGCCGGGTCTTGGCAGCGGACGCGCCACATAACCATTCCCCTCATGCTCTACCAGATTGCCCCCCTCCTGGTAACCCAGTACACCTTTAATTTCAACAACTATTCCATTATTGCCCTCTTTAATAACGGGGGGCCTTTTGTGCCCAGTAAATATGGCAACCTGGCCGGTTCTTCCGACATTTTGATTTCCTATATTTTCAAATTGACCATTGAGAACCAGTACCAAGCCCTGGGGGCAGCCATAACCATTATCATTTCTCTGGTCCTCATGTTTATTTCTTTCCTTGGCTTCCGCAAGACCAAGGCCTTTAACAGTTAGGGAGCTTTAACATGTCTATTTTCAAATCTAAGAAAACTCAAGACCTCTACCTCTCAGACAAGCCTCCCCTGACCAAGCTGGGGAAAATCTTTCTCGCCCTCTCCTATGTGATATTGGTAGCCTGGGCCTTTGCTATCCTTTGGCCCTTAACCCAGATGGTCCTGTCCAGCTTCAACGGTAATCAGGGTAAATCTATCTCCATGGCGGGCGACTATGTATTTTCTCTAGATAACTTCCGCTATCTCTTTGAGGAGACCTACTTCCTCTCCTGGGTGAAAAATACCATTATCATCGCCCTGGCCTCCGCCTTGGTGACCCTCCTGATTGTGTCTTTCACAGGCTATGCCTACTCTCGCTACCGCTTTGCCGGACGTAAGGCCTCGCTCATGACCATCATGCTCATTCAGACGATACCTACCTTTGCCGGGATTACAGCCTATTACACCATCCACAATATTTTTTCTTCGGTCCTGCCCTTCTTTTCCCGAGGAGCCCTCTTAGTTCTCATATATGCCGGTGGGGGTATTGCCTCTAACACCCTCATCTTGAAGAACTACATAGACTCTGTCTCCACGGAACTGGACGATGCAGCACGCATAGATGGCTGCTCTAATATGGAGGTTTATAGGCTAATTATCATGCCCATTGCCCGGCCCATGCTGGCCATCATAGGGCTTTGGTCCTTTATTGGACCCTTCATGGACTATATGCTGCCTAAGATTTTATTGACTAATCCTCAGTCCTACACCTTGGCCACTGGTCTATTTACCCTAATTAACGATGTGAGGACTATGAACCAGCCGGCCTTTGCCGCAGGTGGTCTTTTGACGGCTATCCCCATCATTATTCTCTTCATCAGCCTCCAGGGCCAGCTCGTTGCGGGTCTGGCTCAAGGCTCGGTCAAGGGTTAAAAATAGCTACAAGCAGTAAATAAGGAGCAATCACATGGATGTGCGTTTAAAAAATATTGGTAAAAAATACGAAGGCAGAGAGGCCTTTACCATCAGAAATATAGACCTGGAAATTAAGAGTCAAAACTTTTGTGTCATCTTGGGGCCTTCCGGTTGTGGCAAGTCCACCCTTCTCCGGATGATTGCCGGACTCAACTCCATTACGGAGGGTGAGCTCATTTTCGGTGACAAGCTCATGAATAAGGTGGCCGCTAAAGACCGGGATATTGCCATGGTCTTCCAGTCCTACGCCCTCTACCCCCACATGACAGTCTATGACAATATGGCCTTCTCTTTGAAAATGCGTAAGGAGGCTAAAGAGGTTATTCACCAGCGGGTCGTGGAGGCAGCTAAACTCCTGCAAATCGAAGAATATCTCTATTCTCGCCCCTCCGATATTTCCGGAGGACAAAGGCAAAGGGTAGCTCTTGGTCGTGCCATGGTCCGCAAGCCGGCGGTCTTCCTCATGGACGAACCACTTTCTAACCTAGATGCCAAATTGCGCGAGCATATGCGGGTAGAGCTAGTCCGTCTGCATAAGCGTTTAGGAACTACCAGTATCTATGTAACCCACGACCAGACTGAGGCCATGACCATGGCCGATCAGATTGTCCTTCTGGACAAGGGGGTAATCCAGCAGGCTGGGCCTCCTTCAGAGCTTTACCAGCAGCCGGCCAATGTCTTCGTAGCCAGCTTTATTGGCACCCCCGCCATGAACCTCATCCCCGGTAAAATCCAGCAGGGCAAGTTTGTGAGCGACAATAAGCTCATTCACCTACAGCCCGCCCCCCAAGATGAAGAAAAACTACAGGGCCATGAGGGGGAAGCCGTACTCTTAGGCGTGCGGGGCGAACGCATTAATTTGGGGCTCACGGAGACCAATAACATCAAACTAAGCGTGGATGTGGTCGAGATGTTGGGCAAGGAACAAATTCTCTACTGTGAGCTGGCTGACCATACGGAAATTGTAGTTTCAGCCCCTGGGCATTTAGACTTTAGGTCGGGAGAAAGTTACGACTTCCATATCCAGGCAGACGCCCTCCATTTCTTCAGCCAGGCTAGCGGTGAACGTATTAATTAAGAGGATGGAGAGACCCGTGAATTTTCAGCAAGCAAGGCAAATTCCCGTCCAATTTCCTTCTCCAGACTTTAGCCTACATAGTCAGGAAAAGCAGGAGGGGCGTGAAGCGGGGGTTTTGCTCCCCCTCTACGCCTTACCCTCAGCCGGGGGCATAGGTAGCCTGGGCCAGGCAGCCTACGCTTTTGTAGATTTTCTCGCGGCGGCAGGCTTTAGCCTCTGGCAGCTTTTGCCCCTAGGTCCTACCACAGAGGAGAACTCTCCCTATGCCAGTCTGTCCGCCTATGCTGCCAGCTCCAACTACATTGGCTTAGACCTCCTCGTGGAGGCTGATCTCTTAGCGGACCAGGAGTATCAGGAGCTTTGTAGGGCAGCAAGCGGGCAGTCTGCTCCCGACTGGGTTGATTATGCCTGGGTACAGGCAGCCCGCCTCCCCCTCCTCCAAGAGGCTTTTCAAAAATTTCAGGCTGGAGAAGCAAGGCTGGATAATTTGTCAGTTCAAGCTTTCGAAGAATTTAAGGACAAGGCAGGCAGTTGGCTAAAGGATTTTGCCCTCTACATGGCCTTGCGGGCCAAGTTCAGCCCCCTTCCCTTAAATGCCTGGCCCCTCTCCCTGCGAGAAAAAGACCCCCTAGCCCTGGAGGAATTTTACCGCCATCACCAGGCAGAAGTGGACTTACAGTGCTTCCTACAGTTTGTCTTTGCCCAACAATGGCAAGACCTGCGTAAGTATGCTCAAGAGCGAGGGATTAAGCTGGTAGGAGATATGCCCATCTATGTCTCCGCCGAGGCCTGTGAACTCTGGTCCCAGCCTGAGGCCTTTGCCCTCAAGGAGGACCTATCCATTCAAACCTACGGGGGCTGCCCACCTGATCCGGGCGGTCCAGGGCAATTTTGGCCTACTCCCGTATATAATTGGTCCTATGAGGCTGGTCAAAACTATGCCTGGTGGAAATCACGTTTGGCCCATGAGTTGGGACGCTTTGACTGGGTTCGCCTGGACCACTTTCGAGGTCTTGATTCCTACTGGGCCATTCCCGCTGCAACCAAGGACCCCCGGGATGGAGCCTGGCAGACTGGCCCTGGAGATTTATTCCTCCAAGCCATCCAGACCGAATTTGCTCAAATTCCGGTCTTGGCCGAAGATTTGGGGTATCTTACCGATTCGGTCATCCAGCTAAGAGAGAGTTTTGGTCTACCCGGCATGAAGATTATGCAGTATGCCTTCGAGCCTTACGGCAATAGTGAAAACCTGCCCCATAATGTGGAGGAGAACCGTTTTTACTATTTTGGCACCCACGATAATCTGACTATCGAGGCCTGGCTCCAAGCCGCCAGTCCGGAAAGTCTGAACTTCGCTCAGGACTATCTGGGTCTCAACCCCCAAGAGGGCTATCGCCAGGGTATTATCCGGGGCCTTCTAGCCTCCCGGGCCCGCTGGGTAATCCTACAAATGCAAGATCTACTGGGAGGGGGCCGGGAAACCGTAACTAACGGACTGCCTGACCAGGAAGCCTGGCGCTGGCGTATGCCTGCTGACCAGGCTACACCGGAAGTCTACCAAGCCTTGGCCCAGCAATACCGGGAGCTGAACCTGCGCTATGCTCGTAATCCTCTTAAGGCAAGTGTCACCCCTTAGCGGACTAACTTAGAGCAGCTAGAAACGACCCCACTCACAAGCAAAATAAGTAAAAGAATTGAGGAAAATAGAATATGCATACCAATGAAAAAATTGCCGCCCTCAGAAAAGCCATGCAAGCCCAAGGTCTAGCAGCCTATGTGGTGAATACAGCTGACGCTCACCAGTCTGAATATGTAGCTGCCCACTTCAAGGAAAGAGCCTGGCTCACCGGTTTTACCGGTTCTGCTGGCACCGCCCTTGTGACTAAGGACCAGGCCCTAGTCTGGGCAGATGGCCGCTACTTTATCCAGGCCGAGCAGCAAATTGACGGCAGTGAATTCCAGCTTATGAAGATGGCCACTCCAGGCTATCCTAGTGTGCAAGCCTGGCTCTACGACCACCTGTCCCCTGGTGACCTGGTCGGGATGAATGATGCCACTATCTCGCAAAAATCCTTTGAGGACCTTGCAGAGGCCCTGGCAAAAAAGTCTATTATGGTCCAGCCCCTCCCCTCCCTCCTGGACGAGATTTGGCAGGATCGTCCCGCCCTGCCCCAGGCCCCCATCTTTGCCCACGAGCTGGAATATACCGGACAAAGTGCCCAAGCAAAAGTGGCTCAGATTCGCGAAAAGATGGCCGCAGATGGAGCGGATGCCAGCTTTGTGGTGGGGCTGGACGACGTAGCCTGGCTCTACAATTACCGGGGCGGCGATGTGCCCAATAACCCAGTTAGCCTAGCCTATGCACTTATCACGGAGGACGAGGCTTATCTTTTCATTGACCAGCAAAAATTAGATAAGGCTATGCAAGAGCACTTCCAGCAGGAGGGAGTAACTGTCAAGGATTACGCCAGCGTAGCCGAGTCCCTCTCTCAGCTGAAAGCACGCAAGATTGCCTTGGATAAGGGCCGCATTTCTTATAAGCTCTACAAGGCCCTGCCCAGTGACCTTGAGGTTTTAGACCAGACCTCCTATGTCTATCTCAGCAAGTGCTGCCTCAATCCTACCGAACTTGCATGTCAAAAGGCTGCCTACCTCAGGGATTCCGCAGCCATAACCCGCTTCCTCTTCTGGCTGAAAAGAGAGGTTAAACAGCAAGACCTGGATGAATTACAGGCTGCCGATCAACTGCATCTCTGGCGCAGCCAAGGCGACAAGTTCCTGGATGAGAGTTTCTCTTCCATTTCCGCCTATGGCCCCAACGCGGCTATGATGCACTATGCCCCCTCTCCTGACCACAAGAGCAAATTACAGGCTAAGTCCTTCTACTTGATTGATTCCGGTGGCCAATATTTAGACGGAACTACAGACATTACCCGCACCATTGCCCTGGGCCCCCTCACCGAGGAAGAAAAGACCGACTTTACCCTAACCCTCAAATCCCATATCAACTTGGCCTCTGCCAAATTCTTAGAGGGCACTCCGGGTTATTACCTAGACTGCTTGGCTCGTCAGCCTCTCTGGCAGCACTACATGGACTATAAGTGTGGTACTGGCCACGGTGTGGGCTATGTCTTAGGCGTACATGAGGGCCCCCAACGCTTCTCCAAGGTCTATAACCCTCTCCCCTTGCAGGAAGGCATGCATATCACCATCGAGCCCGGGGTATACAAAGAAGGCAAGCATGGTATTCGTCTCGAAAATGATTACGTGGTAAGTTATGACCGGGAATTCATGGGTGATAAGTTCTACCAATTAGAGGTCATGTCTTTCGTGCCCCTGGACCGAGAAGCAATCAATAGTGACCTCCTCAATGCTGAGGAAATTGCCTGGCTGGATAACTACCACCAACAATGCTATGATCTACTCTTGCCTCAGATGACCACGGATGAAGAGCGAGCCGACCTCAAGGCCGCCTGTGCCCCCCTCAAATAAGATGGACCAAAAATTTTTACAAGCACCCTACTATAATCTCTACCTAGTCAGACACGGCCAATCCATAGGCAATTACTACCACTTGTTCGGGGGTTGGATGGACCTTCCCCTGAGCGAGGGTGGTAAGCAGGAATTGGCCGAACTTAAGCTAGAAATCCCCTACCCCGAGGCCGATCTTCATCGGCACTCGGGCCTGACTAGGGCCAAACACACCTTGCAGATCATAACTGGTAAAGAAAAAGAAGCTGAACAAGACTGGCGTTTCTCCGAGTCTTATTTTGGCTTGCGCGAGGGCTCAGTACCGGAAAACTACCAAATTAATGAGGACTTTTTTGACAAGTTCTACCACGATATTCCCCAAGGCGGCGGGGAAGAACTTTTCTCCGAACAAAACGCCCGGGTGCTTAAAGCCTGCCAGGACCTCTTGGCAGAGTTGAAAAGTAAAAACCTCAATTCTGCCTACATTTTCGGTCACTATGGCACGATTAAATCTGCCCTCTTCGCCTTTAGCGGCAATCCTGCCCACAACTTGGAGTCTAAAGAAGTTATTCCTAATGGTTCCTTGTGGCACTTTCTCTTTGTAGACTCCAGCCAGCAAAAAAGCTCCCGCCAGAGCGAGAGCTTGGATAGTGCAAATTTTTCAACGATGGGGATTCTGGCTGACCAGGACCGAGTTCCCGGCAGTGAAATGCGCTGCCTTCTAATCCGCTCCTACTGGGGCCAGTCTTACCAGGAAGTTGATTTCGTGGACCCGACTTTCAAGGAAGCAGCCTCGGCCACCCTCTTAAGTTAAGTCGTATTATTCAAGCCTCAGCCTTAGTCAAAGATAATAACTTCACCCAAGAGGGGGATTTTTACGGCCTTACCCTGGGAGGTCGTGATGATGCCCAAAAGATAGGCCGCAAAGAGTAACAGCTCTAGGATGAAGAAAATTACACCTAGGGTGGTGCCTACTAGGGGTACCATACCCAGAAAGGACAGAATTCGGCTCAGCATCCACACGGCAAAAGTGCAAATGAAGAGAACTAGTCCTTGATTAGCGTGATAACGGGCATAGGGAGAATCCTGAGCGGTAAGCATGGGCACCAAGAAGAGTAGAGGAATATAGGCTAAAACGGCCACCCCGCGGTTCTTCTCCTTGTCTTTGTTCGTGAAGTGACCCGATTGATCTTCTGCCCGGAAGAATTTTCGCCCTTCCTTCTTAGCCTTGGCTAGTACCTGCTCAGCTTCATCTAGCTTGGCTTCCGCCTTAGCCTCTAGGGTTTCCTTACCACAGGAGGGGCATTTCTTGGCATCATCCGCCATTTCTTCGCCGCAATATCTACAATACATGGTCTCTATCCTTTCTTGACAGCTTACTTCTGCCAAATGCTAAAAAAAGCCTGGGGAGGCAAGTGCCTCCCCAGATTTGTGCGCTTTGTATGCTTTATTCAAATTCGTACATTTCATCACCGAGGAGTCCCAAGTTACTGAGGGCCTCCATCAGCTTCATGGCTAAGTCCTCGTTCTCCTCTAAGGCCGCCAAATCTTCCTCATTGTTCAGATCGTAGTAGTCCTCCGGGAGTTCTACCATGAGATTGACTTCCTCAGGAGATAGATAACGGGGAAGCAGGTGTAAGCTTACATACTGATCTTCTAGGCGGATATCCGGTAGGATATCGATATCAATCATATGGGTATCAGCTTCTAGGAAAGATTTGATAGTTATCTGAGAATTTTTCTCCTCATCCACCATCTTGACATTGTAATAAGGATCATCGTCGTCTTCCAGGTCTTCCTCAAATTCTTCCTCTACATAGACGGGTACCAGGTCAACCGTCTTAATGCTTACATCGAATTGGCCTAATAAAAGCTCAGGCTGGTCAGCCAGTTTTACGACTTTAACATCTTGGTAAGTAGCGTTCAGCATATCGGGGAAGTCATAGGTATCAACCGTGAAGCTACCGGAAGAGCTGGCGGCGTTAGGATCTTGGAAATCGTTGAGTTCGAAGCGGAAAAGGGCGCTATCATTATTAGCTTGCAGGACGTAGAGGATCCCGGTCTGGAGCTGGTCTGGTGACTTGACCACGACGCTTTCAACAACCAGCTTATCCTTATTTTCTGTATCAGGATTGGACATGGCAACCTTGAAGCCACGTTTTTCACCTGTGGCAGACATATAGGTGTCCCATTGAATATCCAGAGGGATCATTTCATCGGCTTCTACCTCTGCGATAAGCTGGTCAATCATCTCTGTTAAGCTGATGGTGGCCGTATCTTAGTAG
>JAUNLO010000002.1 GCA_030532185.1 Eubacteriales bacterium | reverse complement strand
GAAACTCCCCAGCCGAGTGAAACATCCCAGCCCAGCCAACCAGCTCAACCTAGCCAAACCCTGCCGCCTGTGGAGGTTAAGCCGGTCATTCAGAATTCGTCACCTGATATTTCCGTAGAGGTAAATAATCTAGCTCCTGCGAATCCTGCTCCACAAAAGCCACCGGTCCAAGTCGGAGCTTATGTGGAAAAAGCGCCTAACAATGCTAATTTGGCAGTGCAATTACCCCGAACGGGCGCTGTGGATGGAGGAGGGCTCAGCCTTTTGGCCTTAGCCCTGGGTCTCATCTTACGTAAACTACATCAGCGACTGCTATAAGCTTCACTTACCCTGGGTCCGGCCTCCCTGCCGGACCCTTGCTCAATTACGGATAAAGGGAGTAATGTGCTATAATCCTCTCAATCATAGCCTGAAAGGAACTGGCCCATGCCCAACCTGGATATACCGGGTATCTTATCAACCATTCTTGTTTTAACCTTTTCCCTCTCTCTCCATGAATTCGCCCATGGCCGGATGGCTTATGCCTTGGGAGATGACACCGCTGCCCTGGCAGGTCGTCTCACTCTCAATCCCTTGGCCCACCTAGATCCTCTAGGAACCCTGGCCTTTCTGATTGCCCGTATTGGCTGGGCTAAACCCGTTCCAGTCAATTACAGCAAACTGACCAAGGCAAAGACGCCGAAACTAGGGGCCATGCTGGTGAGCCTGGCGGGGCCAGTTTCTAACCTACTACTGGCCCTCGTATCTGCCTTTCTTCTGAATTTTCTACGTGTCTTGGCTGCCCTGCTCATCGTACAAAAACCTGATATCTCGCCTTCAGTCCTGGAGCTCTTCCGTTTTTCCTATGACCTCTGTTTGAGCTTTTACTTTTCTAATATAGGTTTGGCTATCTTCAATTTACTACCGCTACCACCCTTAGATGGCTCGAAAATCTTGGCATCTGTTTTGCCTGACCAGGCTTTCAGGTGGTTAGCCAACTATGAGCGCTATATTGGTCTCGGCCTCCTAGCTCTCTTCCTCTTCGGCCGCTCCTATATGGGGCGGGTCTTGGCCTGGCTGGCGACCCCCTTTAATTACCTGCTGATGCAACCTTGGACTAGCTTGGCAAACTGGTTAATCCAAATTATCCTGCCTTAAGAAGCCTATGCTGGAAATCAGTCATGATCTGCGCCAATACTCCAGCCCTCTGGCCCTCCTGGATCATATTATCCGGGATTTACAGGCTGAGCTTTACGCCTTGCCCATTGCGGAAATTACCAGCCAATACTTGGAGGTGTTAGAGCAGAATTCTCAGGCTGGCTTTGATATGGAATTAGCCTCTGAGTTTATTATCATGGCTTCCACCCTCATGCAGATTAAGGCCCGTCTGCTTCTACCGGGTCGTGAAGCCAAGCTTGAGGAAAGTGGTCCTCTGGATGAACTAGTCTTGCAACTTATGGCCTACCGGCGTATGAAGATCTTGGCCGATAATTTACAAGAACGTTTTAGCCACTATGGTGGATCCTTCAGACGCGAAGCTCTACGGCCAAGCCAACTGGGACTAGAAAAAGTAGGGGAGGAAGCCCCCCTCAGGGCTGATCTGCTTTGGGCAGCTGCCGAGCGTATGGCTCAGTTAAATGCCCAGCGCTACAATCAGCAGAATTTGCGTATCAAGCGTTTACTAAAGCCAGAACGCTTTACCATTAAGGATGCCGTAAGGAATTTATTTCGTAAATTCCGCACCACTAGTCGTTTCTTTTTCCATGAACTCTTCCCTGCCCAGGCGGAAAGGGGAGCCAAGGTAAGTGGTTTCTTGGCGGTTCTGGAACTCATCAATAGTAAGCGGTTAGAAGCTAAACAAGACCAGGCCTTTGGGCCTATTAGCCTAGTCCGCAGCCGACAGGAGCCAAATGCCGATGAAAGATAAAGCTATGTTAGCTAAGCTGGAGGCCCTACTCTTTGCCTCGGGCGAAGGTCTGCCACTAGCAGTTTTAGCCGACCTGCTAGAAGAGGAAGCAGAAGTAGTTACTAGTCTCCTCATTGACCTAGCGGACCGTTATCAAGCAGATGCCAGCTCTGCCTTGGAATTACGCAGGGTGGAAGACAAGTATCTTCTGAGCCTCAAGCAGGACTTTCAGGAGCTCCTGTCCAGGCTGTACCGGCCAGGTTATCTCAGCTCACTGAGCCCCGCTTCTTACGAAACCTTGGCCTGCGTACTCTATAATCAACCGGTAACCCGCGCCCAGGTTGAGGCTGTGCGGGGGGTTAATTCTGATGGAGTTATGACTCGTCTCCTGGAGCGGGGTTTACTAGAGGAATGTGGCGTTCTGGAACAGGCCGGCCGGCCCAGCCTCTTCCGGGTGACCGAAAAATTTATGTTGGAAATGGGCCTATCCTCAGTTGAGGAGCTAAAACCCCTGGAACTCTTGATGTATGACAACTTACGCCAGCTTGAGGAGGGGGAAGAGCTGGAGGAGGAAGTATGAAAAGTTTAACCATAGCGATTGATGGACCCTCGGGTGCCGGTAAAAGTACCAGTGCTAGGGCCTTGGCCCAGCGACTCCAGCTGGCCCACCTAGATACCGGGGCCATGTACCGTGCTTTAGCGGTGGCCCTTTTAGCAGACGGTTGGGACCCGGCCTGTGAGGAGGAGGTCTTGGACCATTTAGCGGACTATGATTTAACTGTGGAGTTTGCGGGTCCGGAACAACGCACCTTGGTCAATGGGGTAGACCGGACGGGAGACCTGTACTCCAGTGCGGCTTCCCGGGGCGCTTCTGATGTCTCACGCTACTCCCAGGTACGCTCCTACCTGGTGGACAAACAGCGTAAGCTGGCCCAGAGTCAGTCCTTCATTCTTGACGGAAGAGATATTGGTACGGTAGTTCTACCGGATGCCGACATTAAATTCTTCCTCACGGCCAGTCCTGCCACCCGCGCCTCCCGCCGTTGGCAGGAGCTCCAAGCCAAAGGAGAAAATTTAAGCCTGGCCGAAGTTCTAGCTAATATAGAGGCTCGCGATTATCAAGATTCTCACCGGGCAGATTCCCCCCTCAAGTGCGCCGCCGATGCCCATCTAATTGACTCCTCTCAGCTCTCCTTTGACCAGGTTTTAGACCTCATGCTACAACTAATGAGAGACCAGGGTCTGGAGGTGGAATAGGGCATGGCAGACTCTGGACTAAAGACAGCCCCCTGGAAGCAAGACCTGTCCCACTTACCCTGGCGGTCACGTTGGGCTTTTCACCTCCTGAAAACCTTGAGTCGCCTGCTTTACCGCCCCCGTTATTACGGTTTGGAAAACCTACCAGCTCAAGGGCCCTATATTATTCTTGCCAACCATCAATCTTTTTTTGATGTCATGCTGATCAACCCCCTGCTGCCGGTAAATCCCCTCTGGCTAGCCAAGCAGGAGTTGTTCCAGCAGCCTCTTATAGCTCCTGTGATTAAGGGATTTGGGGCCATCCCCATCAATCGGGAAGACAGTAACTTCACCGCTGTCAAACAGGTACTCTCGGCCCTCAAAGAGGGTCAGGTTATTGGCGTATTCCCTGAAGCCACCCGTCTTAAGGCAGGGCAACAGGCAACAAAATTGCCCAAAGTAGGACTGGTCCGCCTCTTAGCTAGAGCGGATGTGCCCCTCATACCCCTAGCCCTGGAATATCCTCAGCGTATAGGTCACCAACATCGGCTAGTTATCGGGCCCGCTTTCAGGCTCAACCAATTTGGACGAGGCCAAGAAGAGGCAGCAGGTCGTTTTATTATGGAGCAAATATATCAGCTCTTAGGGCCTTTGCCATCTGCTCTGCGTGTGGAGTGCCACAGAGAGGGGGAGAAATCCCAACATGAATAAGTATAATTATCAAATTTACTTAGCCAAATCTGCAGGCTTTTGCCCCGGCGTGAAGCGGGCGGTGGATAGGGCTTATGCCTTGGCCAGCCAGCATCGAGGTCCAGGGGCCCTGCTTATGTATGGTGACTTGGTCCACAATGACCAAGTCATCGAAGACTTGCAAAGTCAAGGCTTTGCCTTGCTGCGGGACCTGGACCAGGTGCTAGACCGACAGGTAGATACGGTCCTCATCAGGGCCCATGGCATTAGCGAATCTGAAGAGCAAATCTTGCGTAGTCAGGCTAGGCAGTTAGAGGATTGTACCTGCGTTTGGGTTAAGCGGGTCCAAGATCTGGCCAGACGCGCCCAGCAGGAGGGTAAGGGCTTTATCCTCTGCGGGGACCCCGATCACCCGGAAGTGCGAGGCATTAGGTCGCGGGCAGGCAATCCCAACCTGGTCCTTAGGGGACCAGAGGATCTGGAGGCTCTAGATTTTGCTGCTTGGCCAGGCCTCAGCTGGATTTTAGCTGCCCAAACCACCTTCGCTCTGGATAAATTTGCGACTATTAGTAAAATACTTAAGAATAAACTGCTAAATCTTGAAATCTTTGATACAATATGTCGGACGACTGCACAACGGCAGAAAGAAGCCGCTGAATTGGCCCGTTCCTCAGACATAGTCTTAGTTTTGGGGAGTGAGCGTAGTTCGAATACTAATAAGCTTTTTCAAATTTGCCGTACCCACTGTAGTCGAACATATTTAATTCAACGGCCGGACCAGGTTGCAGCCTTGCTCAGGGCTGAAGACCTGCGACAGATGCGAATCGGAATCACAGCAGGAGCGTCAACACCGGAACGTATGATCAGGGAGGTTATTCACGTAATGACAGAACAAAACAATTTCAGCCAAGAGAATGAAATGCTCAACCCCGTAGCTGAAAACCCAGGGGCAGAGGAAGTCAAAGAGCAAGACCCTCAAGCCCAAGTACAAGAATCCGGTATTGACACAGACCAGGAAGCATCTTCCGCTTTTGAAGCTTACGCTAGTGAGGCTGATGAGACCGCTGAGGAAGAGGACGATTCTGAAGATTTCTCTTTCTCTGACTACATCGAAGGCATTCCCCAACTTAAGCGTGGCGTTATCGTAACCGGACCCATCGTCCGTTATGACGATGAGTATGTCTATGTTGACGTTAAAGACAAATCTGAGGGTAAGGTTCCTCGCCACGAGTTTGTGGATGATCCGGAATTTGACTTAGACCAGGCTGTAGCTAACCATGACGAAGTGGAAGTTTATGTCCGCAGCATTAAGAACACCGACATGGGCAAAGAAATCATGTTGTCCAAGGCCAAGGTGGACTTTGAAAAACATAAAGACGTGATTCGTCAGGCCTATGAAGACCAAACTCCCATTACCGTTAAAGTAACCAATGTGGTAAAGGACGGAGTTATTGCCTCCTATGGTGGAGTCGACCTCTACATTCACCGTACCCAGCTGGAGCTGCGTCGCGTGGATGATTTAGAGCCCTACCGTGGCAAGACCATGGAAGTTCTGATTACCCAATTTGACCCCAACCGCAGAAGACTAAGAGTTTCTGGTTCTCGTCGTTCTCTGGTCCAAAGAGAGCGCAGCGAAAAGTCTCAGGCTGTTTGGGATACCATCGAAGTGGGCAAGGAATACGAAGGTGTTGTCCGCAATATTACTAACTTCGGGGCTTTTGTGGACCTGGGTGGTGTAGACGGTCTGGTACACGTAAGTGAACTGTCTTGGCGCCGCATCAAGCATCCTTCTGAAGTAGTTTCTGTGGGTGACCACCTCAAGGTCTTTGTCTTAGATTTCGATAAAGAAAAAGATAGAATTTCTCTGGGCTACCGCCGTGAAGAGAATGACCCCTACTACAATATTGAAGAGCGCTTCCCTCTGGGTTCCATTGTGCGTGGCATCGTAGTCCGCATGTTCCCATTCGGCGCTTTCATCGAAGTTGCCCCTGGCGTAGATGCCCTCTGCCATATTTCCCAGATTTCTAACTATCACCTCAAACATCCTGAGGATGTCCTGCAGGTGGGTATGGAAGTTGATGCTCGTGTGCTGGCCGTCAGCAATCAAGAGCGTAAAATTTCTATCTCTATCAAAGAAGTTGAAGCTATTGACCCTGCTAACCCTGAGGAATACACCCAGCATGAGCCCCGCCAGGACCGCGGTAACCGTGATGAAGACGGTCAAGCACGTAAACCTCGCCGCTCTGGCCGCAGATCTCGTCAGGACCAGGAAGGTTCCAGCGAGCCCACCACCTATGTTGACTCTTCCGCAGGTTCTTCCTTCGCTTCTCTGGCTAACGTAACGGTGGCCTCTGAGGCTGGTGCCGAATTTATGGAAAAGGTACAGAAGGAAGAAGAAGCTGCTAGAGCTGCCGCAGAAGCCAAGGCCCAAGAAAAGGCCCGGGCCGAAGCAGAAGCTCGTGCCAAGGCTAAAGCTGAAGCAGAAGCTGCTGCAGCAGCCGAAGAAGCCCAGGCTCCGGAGCCGGCCGACAACCTCGAAGATAGCCTTTCTCAGACTGAGGAAGCTGTCAATGCGGCAGAAGAAGAGTCCACCTACGAGACACATGCTGAAACGGCCGAACCCCTGGCCTAGGCTGAGTTAGAAGCAGAAGCAGAGCCCAGACCTAATAACTGTGGCTTTAGCCAAAGCAAGCTTGTTGCATAGAGTAAGTGTCAAAGCCGCCCCTCGGGGCGGCTTTTTTCTGGTAACCCTTGTAACTTGCTGGTCTTAAGCCTTTATGCTAGAATTCTTAAGGTTAATTCACACGGAGCTTGCTTCCTGTTCCAGTTCAAGGCTGGTGGCTAACTCCGGAGGACAAAACAGGAGGAAATTTTATGTCCATTATTACCATGAAACAATTACTGGAAGGTGGCGTACACTTTGGCCACCAAACCCGTCGTTGGAATCCCAAGATGAAGGAATATATCTTCACTGATCGTAATGGGATTTACATCATCGACCTGGAACAGACCATCAAAAAGGTGGAAGAAGCTTACAACTACGTAAGAGACATCTCCCTCAAGGGTGGCAATGTCCTCTTTGTAGGTACCAAAAAACAAGCTAAAGACGCCATCCAGGAAGAAGCCGAACGTTGCAATATGTTCTATATCAACAACCGTTGGCTCGGCGGAACCATGACTAACTTTAAGACTATCCGCAGCCGGATTCAGCGCTTAAAAGAATTAGAAGAAATGTCCGCTAACGGTACCTTCGAAGTCCTGCCCAAGAAGGAAGTAGCTAAGCTACATCTTGAAATGGAAAAACTCCAGGCCAACCTGGGTGGTATCAAGGAAATGAACCAACTGCCTGACGCCCTCTTCGTAGTTGATATTAAGAAAGAGCATCTGGCCGTGGCCGAAGCCAACCGTCTGGGTATCCCTGTAGTAGCTATTGTTGACACTAACTGTGACCCGGATGAGGTGGATGTGGTTATCCCCGGTAATGACGATGCTATTCGGTCTATCAAGCTGATTACCGCCACCATGGCCAACGCTGTGCTGGAAGGCCGCCAGGGCACACAGCTGGAACTGCAGGAAGCTGCTATGAAAAGCGCAGCTATGACTGAGGCTGAGGCCATGAAGGTCAATGAGGAAGAAGACCTCTCTGGCGATGAAGCCTAGATTTAGTAAAAGCTGTAATCAAGTAAATAATTCTATACATACGTACATACGCCCATAAATTTAATAGGAGGAAGATATGGCAGTAGATATCAAATTAATTAAGCAACTGCGCGAAATGACAGGCGCCGGCATGGTTGACGTTAAGAAGGCCCTGCAAGAAACCGACAGCAATCTGGACGAAGCCGTCAAATGGCTGCGTGAGAAGGGTATGGCCTCTGCTGAAAAGCGTGCTTCCCGTATTGCCGCAGAAGGCATTGTATATTCCTATATCCATGGCACCCGCGTGGGCGTGCTGGTAGAAGTCAATATTGAGACTGACTTTGCGGCCGCCAACGAAGAATTCCGGGCAATGGTTCACGATATTGCCATGCAAATCGCCGCTATGAACCCCCAATGGGTACGCCGGGAAGAAGTACCGGAGGCCGTTGTTGAGCGGGAAAAAGAGATTGCTCGCACCCAAGCCCTCAACGAAGGTAAGCCTGAGAAGGTGGTAGACCATATCGTGGAAGGCCGTCTTAACAAGTTTTATGCCGCTAATGTGCTGGAAGAGCAAATCTTCATCAAGGATGACAGCAAGACCATTGCTGACCTGGTCAAAGAGCACATCGCGACCATCGGTGAAAACATCCGTATCCGCCGTTTTACCCGCTATGAGGTAGGCGAGGGTCTGGAGAAAAAAGAAGAAGACTTCCAGGCGGAAGTCATGGCCCAGCTCAATAAGTAATTTAAATTTGACTTAGCAAGAGACACGCTGCAAGGCGTGTCTCTTCTTATATCCAGCTGTAGGGGACAAGGCCTAGGCTAGTGGCAAGGAGTGCATATGAGTAAACGTAGAGTTCTTCTGAAATTAAGTGGAGAAGCTTTGGGGGGAGCCCGGGGCCAGGGACTGGACCCCCAGGTTTTGGCAAATCTGGCTACATCTATCCGCGAGTTGGTGGCGGAGGATATTGCCCTAGCTGTAGTTTTAGGTGGCGGAAATTTCTGGCGGGGCCGGTCTTCAGGCGATATGGACCGGGTGGTGGCTGATCACATAGGCATGCTGGCTACAACTATGAATGCCCTGGCTTTTTCAGATGCCTTAAGGGCAGCTGGGGTCCCCAACCTGATTTTATCGGCTCTCTCTATACCGAAAATTCACGATATTTTCCGCAAAGACAAGGCTCTCGAGGCTTGGCAGGAGGGCAAGGTCCTTATCTTGGCCGGAGGAACCGGCAACCCTTTCTTTTCCACGGATTCCACCGCAGCCCTAAGGGGAGCCGAACTGGAGGTTGATGTGATCCTCAAGGCTACCCTAGTAGATGGTGTTTATGACAAGAACCCTCATGAGTCAGCCGATGCTCAGCTTTACAAGGAACTAAGCTTTACTCAATTATTGTCAGAAAATCTGCAAGTCATGGATGCTACAGCCGCAGCCATCTGTCGGGATAATCAAATACCTATCCGGGTCTTTAATATGGAGACGCCTGGTAACATCCTTAAGGCAGCCCGGGGCGAGGCAATTGGCACCCTTGTTAGCTGTCTCTAAGAGTTAGTATTTTATCAGCCCCTACTTAGCTTGGAGTAAAGTGGGGGCTTAAGCTATAATTAAACAATAACAAGAAGTAGCACTAGGAGGTTTCCATGGCTATTGAACTAAACGCAGGGACCTATAAACCCTACGAAGAAAGAATGCAGGCAAGCATTAGGGTCTTAGAAGATCAATTTAATACGATTCGGGCTGGACGTGCCAATCCCCGCCTACTGGACTCGATCACAGTTGAATATTATGGGGTGCCTTCTCCCTTACAACAGGTGGCCAATATTCAAGTGCCCGAAGCCCGCTTGATGACTATCACCCCTTGGGATAGCTCCATGCTCAAAGAAATCGAACGCGCCCTCCAGGCCTCGGATTTGGGTATTAATCCTATGAACGATGGTAAGCTTATTCGTTTGGCCTTTCCCCAACTCACGGAGGAACGTCGCATAGAACTGACCAAAGACGTCAATAAGCTGGGTGAAGAGACCAAGGTAGCCATTCGTAATATTCGGCGTGATGGTATTGATACGTTCCGTGGCTATCAAAAGAATGGCGAAGTTCGTGAAGATGACTTGTATGCCTTTGAAGAAGAGATGCAAAAACTCACGGATAAGTATGTAGGCAAGGTTGATAAGGCCGTGGAAAACAAGAACAAGGAGCTCATGGAGCTCTAAAGCTGGTTCGTGACTGTGGCTGGGGAAAAAGGCTTACCCCAACATCTGGCCTTCATCATGGATGGCAACGGACGTTGGGCCCAGGAGCGAGGTTTAGCTAGGTCTGCCGGACATCGTGCGGGCGCTGAGCGTCTGCGCGAGGTCTGTTATTGGGTGATGGCTTATGGCATCCGTCATATGTCTGTATATGCCTTTTCTACAGAAAACTGGCGACGGTCTCGGCAAGAGATTCAAGGTTTGATGCGCTTGATTCCGGAATTTTTCCAACGCTATGGTGATGAATTGCGCGACCAGGGTGCCCAGATTCACTTTGTGGGTGATTTGGACGAATTGTCACCCCCGACTCGCAAGATTATCGAGCGTATGGAGGCCAACCCCCCTGCCCAGGCCCGCCTAGATCTGTATATCTGCCTGAATTATGGGGGAAGACGGGAGCTGGTGCGGGCTGTTCAGAAGGCCTTACGTAGCCCCGATCCTCTAGCCTTGGCGGAGCGACTCAATGAAGAAAATTTCCGCGACTTCCTGTATGAGCCTGCTATGCCGGACCCGGATTTAATCGTCCGGACGGCTGGAGAGCAAAGGCTGTCTAACTTTTGGCTCTGGCAAGCTGCTTATGCAGAATTTTTCTTCAGTCCTAGCTATTGGCCGGACTTTGATCAAATAGACTTGGCACAGGCCTTGGAGTCTTTTGGCCAGCGCCAACGTCGCTACGGAGGGGCCAAGGGCTAGGGTTGCGGAATTTTTGACTTAGCCCCAAACTTAGGGTTGGCAGAGCTGTATGTACCGGGTGACTAGAGGAGGATAAAGTGTCTACGCGTGTGATTAGTGCCCTCGTATATGGAGCAATTTTCCTATTCTTTTTAGCTTTGGGAGCCTGGCAACCGGGTCTGATGACCTTCCTTTGGCTAGCTTTAGCCTATTTAGCTAGCCGTGAGCTACAGGGACTCTCCGGTCAGGCGGACACCGGCCCCGGCCTTTTCTTTAGCTTGTTGCAAAATTTGTCCTTGTTATTTCCCCTATTATGTACCTACTCAGCTAAGGCACCCGGCCTGGAACTAGTGTCCAGCCTTACGGTTTGGTTGTTCTTTCTCGCTTGGCAGCTAAGCGTAGCTTTAGTGCAGACTTTTTTCTACCTGCACCGCGAGGGCGAGGGTGGCCTTAATGCTAGCCTAGCTGCCTTTAGCCGTAATCTTTATCTGAGCCTGGGCTTCTTTTCTGCTAACTATCTGCTCTTTTGCCTACCCTATGGCTGGCATGTCTTGTTGTGGGCCCTAGTGACCCCTTGGATTACCGATAGTGTAGCCTGGTATGTGGGCTCGCTTTGGGGGCGGCATAGCCTGACTCCGCTCTCACCCCGTAAGACTTTAGAAGGATTTTTGGCCGGCCTCCTGGCCACGGGCATTTTTTATGTATTAGTATTCTTGCGGGTGAGAGGAGAACTGAATCTAGCCTTTTACCATGTACTTGCCTTTTTCCTCTTCGGCCTCTTGGCAGGCTTTATGGCCCAGCTGGGTGATTTATTCGAATCCTCCCTTAAAAGGGCGGCTGGTGTTAAGGATGCCGGCAACTTGCTGCCAGGACATGGGGGCATTTTAGATCGTTTTGATTCTAGCCTCTTTGTCCTGCCTCTCTTTGCTTTCCTGCTGAGCCTAGCCTGGCTCATATAGACCGATGTTGCATGATCTAACTATTCTAGGTAGTACCGGCTCTATTGGTCGGCAAGCCCTCGATGTTTGTCGTCGTCTACAAATTTACCCCCGCTTTCTCTCCTGCCACCGGGAGGTTGACCTTCTGGCTGAGCAAATAAAGGAATTTCGTCCCCGGGCTGCGGTGGTTACGGATCCGGCAGCCGCCGATCGTCTGACCGATTTACTTAGCCCAGCCGATCTAAAAAGTACAAGTATTTACCGGGGCGAAGCGGCCTTGCTTAATCTTGTGCGGGAGCCGGTCGACCGCATTCTAGTGGCTATCAGTGGTTTTGCCGCCCTGGCCCCTTGCTATGAAGCAATCCAAGCGGGACGTGACTTGGCCCTGGCTAATAAAGAAGCCGTGGTGGTAGCAGGTGACATGCTCCTACCCCTGGCTCGTGAGCAAGGGGTAAACATTTACCCCGTAGATTCAGAACATTCTGCCATTTGGCAGTGCTTGGCTGCTGCTCCTGCCGGCGCTTGTCGTAGCCTTTATCTTACTGCTTCCGGTGGCCCCTTCCGGACTTGGACCCGTGAACAAATGGCCCAGGTCAGTCCCCAAGAAGCCTTAGCCCACCCTGTCTGGTCCATGGGAGCCAAGATTAGTATTGACTCAGCCAGCATGATGAATAAGGGGCTGGAAATCATTGAGGCCATGCAGCTCTTCTCCATGGCAGAAGAAGATATCCAAGTCCTTATTCACCCCGAGGGCCTCATCCACTCTATGGTGGAATTTAAGGATGGGGCTATTATGGCCCAACTGGGTATGCCGGATATGCGCTTACCCATTCAACTGGCCTTAACTTGGCCAGAGCGTCTGGATACCGATCTGCCCCGCCTGAATTTCTTTGCCGAGTCGGACCAGAGAAAACTCAATTTTTTCCAGCCTGACCCTGAGCGTTTTCCCGCCTTACAACTGGCCAGGAGGGCAGCCCGGGAGGGCAAAGAAGGCCCTCTTGTCTTGAATGCGGCCAATGAGGTTGGGGTGGAGGCCTTCCTAGCAGGTCAGATTAAATTTACGGAAATTACAGATTTGGTGGCGCGGGCCCTGGACCACTTCCTGTTAGCTAGGAGACTGACAGATTTTAGCCTTAATGGTATGATAGACCACGATCAATTAGTAAAAGCTTACTGCCGTGACCAAGTGTCTATTTTAGGCTCCCTAGCCTAACGGTTTTCAGTAAATATACCAGCTATAGCTCTGCTCTCGGGCAGGGACCGGCCAGGGCACTAGTCTGTCCTGCTGGTGATTTAAGTTTGTTTTACAAAGGGGAATTCATGTCAACTTTATTAGGTATTTTCGTAGGTTTGCTCATGCTGAGCATCATGATGTTGGTCCACGAACTGGGTCACTTCTTAGCGGGCAAAGCTCTCGGTTTTAAGATCATTTCTTTCAACCTTTTTATGGGACCTATTCTTTACAAAAGGACGGGCAAGGACGGCATCGTCTTTACCATCCGTCTCGTCCCCATGGGGGCTTCCGTAGAATTTGCCGGTGAAGACTCCGGCATTAATGAATTGCCAGAAGATGCTGAGGGCAGCCAAGAAGTCAGCAAATTTTCCCCAGATGACCCCGGACTTTTCTATAACAGGCCCCGTTGGGCCCGCGCCATAGTCGTGGCGATGGGACCCCTGGTTAATTTCTTGACAGCTTTCTTGGCCTTCCTTATCCTCTTCACGGGTTTTGGGGTGTCCCTGCCCCAAGTGGAGGCTGTAGAGCCTAATTCTCTAGTAGCTGAGGCAGGCCTCCGTCCCGGTGACCGTATTCTAAAAATCAACGATTCCAAAATTTTTACAATTTTGGATTACACCATGATTGAGAATTTTCAGCCCCATGAGGTCCAGAACTACCAGGTGCAAGGGGAAGACGGACAGTTGCGTGACCTACGGATCGAGCGGGAATTCGTGGAAAGTTACCGTTTGGGTATCTCCTATAGTCCACGTCCGGATGGCCGCATGCTGGTCACTAATGTAGATCCCCGTGCCAATGAAGGTTCGCCTCTTCTGAAAGTGGACGATGAAATTGTGAGTGCGGGCGGTGTGTCAGTCCAAGACAAGGCAGCCTTTGATGCCTTCCTGGCGGACCGGCAGGGAGAGAGCTTTGAGTTGGAAATTATCCGTGAGGGCAAAACGCAGACTCTAGACATGACCCTTACACATTTTCGAGAACTGGAGCCCCTCGGTAATCTGCAAATGGTCCACACCCGAGGCCTTGGCTCTAGCTTGCAGCAAGCCTTTGCTTACCCCATCTCGGTTATCCGCTCCACTTTCCAAGGTTTAGGCATGCTCTTCTCGGGGCAGATTGCTCCCCAAGATGGCCTGAGCGGTCCCGTAGGTATTGTGGCCATGGTAGGCGATGTTGTAGAAGGCGAGGCCCAATTTGCGGAGAAAATTTCTCAGCTCTTGCTCTACTTTGCCTATATTTCGGTGGCAGTAGGCTTTACCAATCTCCTGCCTATCCCACCCTTCGATGGTTTTCATCTCTTAGTTTTAGCCGTAGAGGGTACCATCCGTCGTAATCTGCCGGAAAAAGTCAAAGAGGGTTTTTCCATGGTTGGCCTGGTCCTCATCTTGCTCCTTGTTGTGTACGTCTTTTACATTGACCTCAGCAGGCTCTTTTTGAGGTAGCTTTATGCTGAATTCCACGCCGAGGCGACACACCCGCAGCCTGCAAGTAGGACAACTGCCCTTAGGAGGAGCCTATCCCGTAGTCGTGCAGTCCATGAACTCTCGCCCTGCCCTAGATATTGAAGGCAATTTGCGCGAGCTGGAGGCCTTGGCGGAGGCTGGTTGCGAACTGTCCCGTTTGGCTGTGCCCAATGCTGAGAGTCTATCTGCTTTTAAGGCGATTGCAGCTCGTTCTCCCTTACCCCTGGTAGCTGATATCCATTTTGATTGGCGCCTGGCCCTGGGGGCGATTGAGGCCGGAGCGTCAGCCCTTAGGTTAAATCCTGGCAATATCCGCGAACAAGCAGGTTTACGCCAGGTGGCTCAGGCGGCCAAATCAGCTGGCCTGCCCATTCGGGTGGGCGTGAATTCCGGTTCTCTGGCCCCAGAAATTCTGGCCCGTTTTGGTGGGGTAACGGCGGAAGCCCTCAAAGAGTCTGCCCTGGAGGCTGCTTGGCTTTTAGAAGAAGTGGGCTTCCAAGATATCTGCCTTTCAGTCAAAGCCTCGCAGGCTTCCTTAATGATTAAGGCCAATCAGCTCCTGGCTGAGGCCTGTGATTATCCTCTGCACCTGGGTCTCACTGAAGCCGGTACCCCTAAGCGGGGCGTGATTAAGTCGGCTGCGGCCTTGTCCCCCCTCCTGGCTGCCGGTATAGGGGATACCATTCGCGTATCGCTTACGGCAGATCCGGTGGAAGAAGTCCGGGCTGCCTGGACAATTTTGGAAGCCCTAGGCCTGCGTCAACGTACGGCCCAATTGATTTCCTGCCCAGGTTGTGGGCGTACAGCTGTGGATATTCGGCCCCTGGCCCAAGCTGTAGAAGATTACTTAACCGGTATTGCCAAACCCCTAACCATAGCGGTTATGGGTTGTGCCGTAAATGGACCTGGCGAGGCGCGGGAGGCTGACCTAGGTCTGGCCGGTGGCCGGGGAGAATACCTGCTCTTTGCCAAGGGTAAGCCCTTATATAAAATTCCTGAAGACCAAGCCTTGCCGGTGCTCAAGCAAGAAATTGCCAAGCTGCTAGGTGAGAATTAGCTATGTCCGCGTCGCTTGCTTTAGCAGATTTTTATCACAGTATCGCCGATGACCAGGGTTTTTTCCCCAGCCTGGAAGCTTACTTGGTCGATATCTGCCCCCGTCAGTTACAGGAGGGTAGTCTTTGCTTTCGGGTCTATTGTCCTGGTGACTTAGATTATCAAGCCCTGCAGGAAGCGGAAATCTGCCTAGAGCGGGCCCTCAGCTATCCCCACGTGGTCCTGAGCCCCCAGCCGGGTCCTCAGGCTAAGATTGACTGGCAGGACCAGGCTGCTAAATTACAAAATTGGCTGCGTAGGCATGCTCTGCTGGGTGGCAGTCTCGAAGAGCAGCTATGGGCCCATGGCCACTTGGAGAGCATTGACCAGCAAAAGCTAGTTTGGCAACTTCCCCAAGCCTACTTTTCTATATTGCATGCCCAGGCAAACTCCTGGTTCCTAGATTTTTGGCAAAGAGCAGGCCTGCCTGGTGTGGTGGCCAGTCAAGTAGCGGGGAACTCCTCCTTAAACTTGCGCGAAAAGGTTTTGGAAAAGATCCAAGCCAATGAAAGTGAAGCCCAGGCTTGTCACAATCCACCTCCACCGCCTCCGCCCCCGGAGGCCACAGAGCCACCCTATCAATTCTCCAATTATCCTCAGGCCTCCGCTACTCCTTACCGGCGGCGGAAAAAATCCGGTAAACCCGCGGAAGGTCTCCTATATGGCCGAACCCGCCAGGATAAACTGCCCTTGGTTGAACTCAAGGAACTCAGCCTGGAGACCGATCGGGTACGCTGCCGTGGTTGGGTGCAAGATTTGGAGAGTCGAGCCACTAAATCTGGCAATTTCATTCAGAGCTTCATCCTGGCTAGCGACCATCACGCCTTACGCTGTATCCTTTACCTAAGTGAAGAAGAGGCTACTCAGCTAGGCAGTGAACTCCGTGGTAAGTATGTAGAAGTTGCCGCCCAGATTGAATGGAATGAGCAATTTGAGCACGATTTCCAAGGCAAGGTCCTAAGCATTGAAGTCTTAGCTTGCCCCCTGGCTTCCCGGCAGGATTTGGCAGAGGAAAAGCGGGTAGAATTACATATTCACTCTAAACTGTCCGCCAAGGACGCTTGCTCCAATCCCGCTGACATTGTGGCCAAGGCTGCGGAGTTTGGGCAGACCGCCATTGCCCTTACAGACCATGGGGTAGTCCAGGGTTTCCCGGAGGCCTTCAGCCAGCTCCAAAAACTGACCAAGGAGGGCCGGAGCCTTAAGTTAATTTACGGGGTGGAAGGTTATCTAGTTGAAGATGGGCCCACGGTATTTGTGGGCCCGGAAGCCAAAGTAGAGGAAAACTGCCGAGGTCTCGTGAGTCTGGCCATCCTTTATGATGACCCCACTAAAGAACCTCAAGATCGAGAAATCTTGGCATATTTAGCCTATAAAGAACCCTTTGACCCCCGCAAGCAGGACGCATACTCGGAGGGTCAGGTCGGAGGTGCATCCCGGGCATCCGGGCAAAGCCTCCTGCGTTTCCTGACCCCTATGGACCCGGCCAAACAGAATTTAAAGCAGGCAAGCTTTCCTCAGCTGGCAAACCAAGCTAGTGTGGATGTTCGCACAGGCCTGGCCGAGCTAGCCGCTTTTCTGCGGGGTAACGCCCTCCTAACTACGCAGGGTTGGTCTGACCTGCAAAGCTTACGCTATGCCGGTTTTAGGGGAGAAAAAACTGACGCCCATTTGAAATTTAACCCCTGCTTCCTCGATATGTCCCTCCTGCAGAACTTAGACCTGCCGGAGCAGGGAAAGTGGCTTAGGGCCAGGCCAGACTTGGCCGCAGTCAGGCAGAGTTTTGCGGAGGGGAAAGATTATCAAAAGGCTGTTTGGGGCTCAGACCAGACAGACATCTTGGCAGAACTGCAAGCTCAGCTAGACCTCTTCCGGACCTACTATGCGGCGACGGGAGCAGATTCCTGGGCTGCCTTCAATGAGAGCTGCGGTCACTTGGACCAGGCTAAGCTTAAGGCTGCCCGGGCTAGACATTATCATATTATTATTCTAGCCAATAACGATTTAGGCCTTTATCATCTCTACCGTTTGGTCTCCCTCTCTCACTTGGAGTATTTTTATAAGAAACCACGCATTCCGCGGTCTAAACTTAACTACTTCCGCTCCGGCCTGACTTTAGGCTCTGCCTGTGTGGCGGGAGAAATTTTCTCCGGTGTCCTCAAGGCCTATCAGGAGCAGCAGGGAGACCTGGAAGCCGTAACCCGGCAACTTAGTAGTCCTTCTAACCTAGCCCTGGCCCGCTTTTACGATTACCTAGAAATTCAACCCCTAGATAATAATCAGTTCCTACTACGTCGGGAAGGTACTGGTATTCGATCCCGTGAGGATTTACAAAATCTTAATCGCCTGGTTTTAGCCTGGGCCGAGGCTGCAGGTTTGCCAGTTTGCGCCACCTGCGATTCCCACTTCTTAGACCCGGAAGATGACATTTACCGGGAAATCATCATGTCGGATATGGGCTTTGAAGATGAAATCCCAGCTCCTCTCTACTTCCGAACTACGGGGGAAATGCTGGAGGAGTTTGCCTACTTAGGTGAGGAAAAGGCTCGGCAAGTAGTTATCGAAAATACCCAGGCTGTGGCCAAGAGGGTAGAGGAGGGGATGCGGCCTTTCCCGGCAGGCAATTACCCACCCCATATCCAGTCTAGTGAAGAGGAATTGAAAGATCTGGCTCGCAGGAATTCCCTGGACCTCTACGGGCGGGAGGGTCAGCTGCCCCAGGATATCGCAGAACGTCTAGACAAGGAACTTAGCTCGGTTATTTCTAACGGTTATGCCGTTATGTATTACATTGCCCACAAACTGGTTAAAAAATCTAATTCGGACGGTTATATCGTAGGTTCCCGTGGCTCAGTAGGCTCCTCACTATTGGCTACCTTCCTGGGAATTTCCGAAGTAAACCCTTTGCCCCCCCACTATATTTGCCCCCACTGCCATTATTACGAGCCAGATGCCAGCGGCCAATATGGTTCAGGCTTTGACTTACCGGCCAAGTCCTGCCCGGAATGTGGCAGCCCCCTCAACCGTGATGGACAAGATATACCCTTTGCCACCTTCCTAGGTTTTGAAGGGGATAAACAGCCTGATATAGACCTCAACTTTTCCGGAGAATATCAGGCCAGGGCCCACTCCTACCTGGAAGAAATGTTCGGTGAAGAGCATACATATAAGGCCGGGACAACTGCGGCCTATGCCGATAAGCAGTCTCTGGCTTTAGTACGTAAATATTGTGAGCAGGCCGGCCTGGACCTGGGCCTCAATAATATGAAGCAACTGGCCAAGGGCATCGAAGGCGTAAAAAGATCCACAGGCCAGCATCCTGGTGGTATCGTGGTATTGCCAGCGGACCGAGAGGTATATGATTTTACCCCCATCCAGTATCCTGCCAACAAGCAAGAGCAGGGTATTATTACCACCCACTTTGACTTCCATGCCCTGGATGAGACTATCCTCAAAATTGATGCCCTGGGGCACGATGATCCCACCATGCTCAAAATGCTCTCTGACCTCACGGGGGTAGAGATTAACGATATTCCCATACCGGACGAGCGGGTTATGGAACTCTTCCGCAGCACAGCTGCGATTGGTATTCCTCCCGCCGAATCCACCATTGGTTCGGCCACCATTGGCTTGCCCGAAGTGGGTACCATCATGGCCCGGGATATGATTCAAGAAACGCAACCCCAATCTTTCTTCGACCTAGTACAGCTTTCCGGCCTATCGCACGGAGAGAATGTCTGGCGGGGCAATGCCCAGGACCTTATAAGGGAGGGGACCTGTACTATTAATGAAGTTATCGGTTGCCGTGACTCCATCATGACTAGGCTGATTTATGCAGGGCTGGCCTCCAAGGATGCCTTTACCATCATGGAAACTGTGCGTAAGGGTAGACCCCTTAAAGATGAACAGATTCAACTTATGCGTGATCACCAGGTGCCGGAATGGTATATTGAGTCCTGCCGTAAGATCAAATATCTTTTCCCCAAGGCCCACGCTGCAGCTTACTCTATCTCCACCCAAAGGGTGGCCTACTTTAAGGTCTATTACCCGGAGGCTTTTTATTGTGCTTGGTTTACGGTAAGGGCGGGAGACTTCTCGCGAGACCAGCACCTCCTGCCCCCTGACGTGGTCAAGGAAAAGCGGCGTAAGGACCGGGAAAACTTTTATCGCATGGCCAACAAAGAAGATCAAAAATCCTTTTATATCTTGGAATTGGTGGAAGAGATGCAGGCGCGGGGGATTAACTTCTTACCCTTAGATTTACAGGAATCTTCTGCCCATAAGTTCACCAGTCCTGGCCCCGGGCAAATTCGGCCCCCCCTAGATATCATCAAGGGCATCTCTACTCCTATGGCCCAGGAAATCGTCAAGGCCCGGGAAGCAGGGGGACCCTTCCAAACTGTTGAAGATTTGGCCACCCGTTCGGGAATAGGGCCTGCCGCCGTGGAAAACCTCAGGGTGACAGGTATTTTGCAAGGGCTTCCGGAGAGTTCCCAACTCAGTTTCTTTGAGCTGGACCCAGTCAGCCCTGCCCGAACTTAACTTAGGACCTCCCTAGCCATGCAAGTACTGGATATCTATCTCACTGATACGACGCGAGCCTTTGACCGGGCCTACACCTATCTGCCACCCGACCGAGACCTGCAAGGCCTGGAGGTGGGAGCCTTAGTTACTGTGCCCTTTGGCCGGGGGGATAGTGTGCGCACGGGCTGGATTTGGCGTATTCGGGAGACCGAAGAAACATTCACCTACCCTTTAAAGCGTATTTTAGAACTCAAATCAGCCTCCCTCTTGCGGCCTGATCAATTCCAGTTAGCCAAAGAAATCCGCAGGCGATATTTTTGTTCAATATCTCAGGCCCTCCGTCTTATGGCCCCTCAGGCCCTACTGGCTGCAGGTGCTAAAACCAGGCGTTTTGCCCGCCTGACAGACCCGGAAGAGGCTCAGGACCTTTTAGAGGAGGGCGGGCTGCGTTCCCTCAACCATGTACGGGTATTAGAGTTTTTGCTGGATGTGGAAGAGGCAAGCCTAGAAGAAATTATGGCTAGCTGCCAGGTCTCGCGGGCTATCCTCAACACTCTCCGTAAAAATGGTTTCTTGCAATTTTTTTCTCGAGAAGTAGCTAGGGCCTCCACGGAACTGCCTTGCCTGGAAGAAGCCAAACAGCACATACTGAATAGTGACCAAGCCAAGGCCCTTGAGGGGATTTTGGCGCCCGGGGAATCCCAGGAAGTTTGGCAGGAATTTCTCCTATACGGGGTGACCGGTTCTGGTAAAACTGAGGTCTACCTCAGGGCAGCGGAGGAGGTTCTGAGTCAGGGCAAGGACGTTATTATTTTGGTGCCGGAAATTTCCTTAACCCCCCTGATTTGTAGCCGTATCCAGGCACGCTTTGGCCAGTCGGCCGCTATCATCCACAGTCGACTTACCCCGGCAGAGCGCTACGAGCAGTGGCGGTCTATTAGGTCCGGTGAAAAGCACCTGGTAGCCGGGGCCCGCTCGGCCATTTTTGCTCCTTTAGCTAAGCTAGGTCTGATTGTGATTGATGAGGAGCAAGAATCCTCCTACAAGTCAGAACGCACCCCCCGCTATGACGCCCTAGAAATTGCTAGGCTCAGGGCAGCCCTGCATGGGGCAAAATTGGTCCTCAGCTCAGCTACGCCCTCCCTCGTTTCTTACCACCGTGCCCAAAGCGGCAAGTCCCGGCTTTTACGCCTACCCCGGCGGGCTGGCCCCGCCAGTCTACCTAGTACCCGCTTGGTGGATATGCGGCAGGGCTCGGCTAGGGGAGGTCAGGCTTATCTGAGTGGTCCCTTGCGGCAAGCCTTAGCTGCAAGTTTTGCACGGGGTGAACAAGCCATGGTCCTCCTCAATCGCAGGGGACAGGCCTCCTTCTTACTCTGCCCCGACTGTGGCTATACAGCAAGGTGCCCTAATTGCGATATAAGCATGACGGTCCACCACAACCCCCGCCGCCCGCAGCAGGAAGCCCTCATCTGCCATTACTGCGGCCTGATACAAGTCTTACCCAGCCTGTGTCCGGAATGTAATTCGGATCGCCTATCTCCCTTTGGGATTGGTACACAAAAAGCCCTAGCCATTTTGGAAGAAGCTTTCCCTGAGCAACGCTTCCTTCGTATGGACTTTGATACCACGGTTAGCCGGCAGGGCCACGCTAAAATCTTGGCCCAGTTTGCCCAGGGTGAAGCTGACTGCCTGGTGGGTACCCAAATGATTGCCAAGGGTCACGACTTTGGCCGGGTAACTACCGTAGGCATCATGTCTGCGGATAGTAGCCTAGCTTTAGATGACTACCAGGCCGAAGAAAAAGCCTTTCAGCTTATCTGCCAGGCTGCAGGCCGTGCGGGTCGCCATGACCTCCCAGGTCAGGTCATTATTCAAAGCTTTCAACCGGATCATCCGGCAATTATCGCGGCGGCTCAGCAAGATTATCAAGCTTTCTATGACCACGAAATTTTCAAACGTAAAATTCTCCAATATCCACCTTTTCAAGATTTAGGTCTGGTTCTCATATCTTCGCTCAGCCTGGAGAAGGCTAAAGAACGGGCAGGACAAATATTTACGGAGCTGAGCTACCTTTTGCGGAAAAATGCTCTGGAGGACCAGGTCCTCCTCTATCCTGACCAGGCCTCGCCCATTGCCCGTATCCGCAAGCGTTGGCGCTTTCGTATTATCTTAAAATGTGCCCGGCGAGACCTTTTAACCCAAGTCTTAACCTATGTGGCAGATTTAGACCAAGTGCCAGGGGTCAGCGTCAACTGTGACATCAATCCCTTGCGCTTGACCTAGGTTACCGGTCGGCATACTCACATATGGTAAAATGAGGAAACAGGCAGTACTTGCCTGTTTTTATCGCTAGAAAGTTGATGTGAATATGGCCCTTAGACATGTATTTCAAGAAGGAGATCCTGTACTCCGTAAAAAGTCCCGTCCGGTGGAGAAGTTTGATGACCGCCTACAAGAGCTTATTGCGGATCTCTTAGAAACTATGCGGGAAGAAAATGGCGTAGGCTTGGCTGCTCCCCAGGTGGGGGTGCTCAAGCGTCTATTCGTGATGAACACGGATGAAGAGGGTGACCCCTCCCAAGACTTGGTCATCATTAATCCGGAGTTCATCCTCCAGGAGGGCGAGCAGCACGAGATTGAAGGCTGTCTTTCCCTGCCCGGTCTCTATGGCTACGTAGACAGGCCGGCTCAAGTCCGTATCCGCTATCAAGACCCCCAGGGTAACTGGCAGGAGTTAGAGGGCGATGGCCTTACCGCTCGTTGTATCTGCCATGAGTCAGACCATCTGGAGGGCGTACTTTTCGAGGATAAAATTGTTGGCAATCTCTTCCGTTACAACAAGGAGGGGCGAGCTATCGATGTAGTTACAGGAGAAGAGGTGGAGCTAGTTCAACATGACTAAACTTAGCCCGGGAAAAGGCCAAGAATATTTTTTTGCTAGGCCAGCAGACTTGGAGCAGGCGGAATTTTTGCCCCTGACCCCTCAGGACAAGGAGCGGTCAATTCTTTATATGGGTTGTCCAGAATTTTCCTTACCCCTCTTACAAAGTCTCGTAGACCAGGGCTTTAACCTGCTAGGAGTAGCCACTCAACCAGATAGACCGGTGGGACGTAAGCAGTTGCTCACTCCTACCCCTACCAAAGTTCTAGCAGAAGAGTTGGGTTTGCCCGTTTTTACCTGGCCCAAGCTGGACCAGGCCCATCTGGGTGACGACTTGGCCAAACTCAAACCGGACCTTATCATCACCTCCGCCTACGGTAATATCCTACCCGCGGCAGTCTTGAATATTCCGCGTTTTGGCTGCTTGAATGTCCACCCCTCCCTGCTGCCCCGCTGGCGGGGGGCCTCTCCGGTAGCAAGCGCCATTATGGCAGGCGACCAGGAGACTGCCCTTTCCATTATTGAGATGGGGGAAGGCTTGGATGATGGCGACTTGGTGGCCTCTTGCCGCCTGCCCATTTTAGCGGAAGATGATACCCCCAGCCTGAGCCAACGTTTAGCGGACCTGGCGGCTCAACTCCTCCCCAGAATACTTCCGGCCTGGTATCGGGGCCTGATTGAAACACGGGTCCAAGATGATAGTCAGTCTAGCTACGCGAAGAAACTAGATAGGGAAGATGGTCTCCTGGACTTTAGGCTCACGGCCCAGGAAAATCTCAACAAGATTCGGGCTCTGACTCCCTGGCCCGGTACCTATACCTATTATCAAGGCAAACGCTATAAGGTTTTTAAGGCTTCCCTGGCTGACCAATGCAGTTTGCAGCCTGGCCAGGTGGTGCGGCAGGGGAGAGACCTCCTAGTGGCCTGTCGGGATGCCTGCCTCCGCTTAGAGACCCTGCAGGGCCCCAATGGCAAGCTGGTCTCCGCCTGTGAGTGCTATCATAATTTTGCAGAAGGTACTTGTTTCGGGGGTCCGGAGAGCTAAAGCTAGCAGGTTCAGACCTGCAGCAGTAAGGAGAAATTTATGTCCTACTCAATTTTTGCTTATTATTATTTCCCTTTTGATAAGTGGTATTTCCTCTTGGTCTTGCCTAGTTTTCTCTTAGCCCTCTACGCTCAGTTCAAGGTGAAATCCAGCTTTAGTAAGTACAGTCAGATAGCCTCTTCTAGGGGTATAACCGGTGCTCAGCTGGCACACGAGATCTTGCAGGCTGCTGGCCTCTTAAATGTAGGAGTAGAGAGGGTGAGGGGTAATCTTACTGACCACTATAGCCCGCGGGAAGAGGTCTTACGCCTCTCCGATCCGGTTTACAACTCCTCTTCTATTGCAGCCCTGGGGGTCGCAGCCCATGAATCGGGCCATGCCCTGCAGTATGGTGATGCTTATTTCCCCATTAAATTAAGAAGCGCTATCTATCCCTTGGCCAGCATCGGATCTGCGGCAGGCCCTTATATGGCGGTCTTTGGCTTGGTGATGCAGTTGGACCTGCTTTTTAACATAGGTATACTCTTCTATGCAGTAGCCGTCCTCTTTTATCTCTTTACCCTGCCTGTGGAATTTAATGCTTCCCGCCGCGCCCTAGAAGTTCTGGAGACGGGAAATTACCTGAATTCCGAGGAACTCAAGGGAGCGAGGTCCGTTCTGAGAGCCGCAGCTATGACTTACATAGCATCGGCCACTACGGCCTTTGTCTCCTTGCTACGTCTCATCCTCATTCGTAACGAGCAAAGGCGCTAATGGCTGTAGTACCTGCGGATCCTGCTCGTATTTTGGCCTGTAAGGTCCTCTACCAGGTCTTAGAAGAAGGGGCCTTTTCCAACGAGGTCTTGGACCAAGAGCTTCAGGCCGGTCACTTGGAGGCCCAAGCTCGCGCTTTTGCCACAGCCCTGGTTTACGGTACCCTAGGCCGGGTGCGGGCCTTGGACCATGTTCTGAACCAATATAGCAGCCGTCCCCTGGGACAGGTAGAGCCCTGGGTCAGGACTATTTTGCGTTTGGGCCTCTGGCAGATTCTCTATGCCTATGCGGTACCAGCCTTTGCTGCCGTAGACGAGTCGGTCAAACTTTGTCAGCAGTTAGGCTACGCCCGAGCCGGGGGTTTTGTTAATGCCATCCTGCGTCAGGTGGATCCAGCTAAGCTGCACTGGAAGAAAAAAGACCGTGGGTTGGAGTTAGGTCTGGGCAATGAGCTTTTTGGCCTCCTCCGTCACTGGTACGGAGAAGAGGCTGCCTTAAACTTAGGCCAGTATTTTTTAAGCTCTGATTTTCCCCTCACGGTAAGGGTTAATCCTCGTAAAAGCCAAGCCAATCAACTAACCGAAGATTTACAGGCCGAGGGCTGTCAGGTCAGTCCCGGACTTTTCTTGGAGACAGCCTTGCGGGTGGAAACGGGCCCCCAACGCCTGGATCAATTGACTTCCTTTCAGGCAGGACACTTCATGGTACAAGCCGAACCGGCTCAAATGGTAGGTGTCCTTTCAGGTGCGGCTTCTGCCCACACCATCCTGGACCTCTGTGCTGCACCCGGAGGCAAAACCTGTGATTTAGCGGAAAGAAGCCGGCCGGGTACCTTTGTCCTGGGCTTAGACCTAGTGGAAGAACGTCTGGACACGGCCAGGCGCAACGCACAGCGGTTGGGGCTGGATTTGGATTTCATGCAGGCAGATGCCAGTAATCCCCAGCTGGCCAACCTTATTCAAGCAAATTATCCTGACTTTGCGGGCCAGGCTGACCTGGTGCTTTTAGATGTTCCCTGCTCCGGTCTGGGTCTCTTGGCCCGTAAACCCGAGCTGCGCCTGCGGGTTACTTACGAGGACTTACAACGCTTTCCTCCCTTGCAGCGGGCCCTGTTAGATAATGCCAGCAAGCTATGCCAGCCTGGTGGCCTCCTTATTTATGCCACTTGCACTCTTAACCCTGCCGAAAACCAAGACCTGGTCAGGGCCTTTTTAAGCAGTCCTGCCGGGCAAAGCTTTGACTTAGAGGATTTAAGACCGCAAATTCCTGCTCCCCTTGCCAGCCTTCTTGCCCAAGATGGGCCCAGCCAAGAGCTCTTGGACCAAGGCTTCTTACTTTTCCGCCCTGACCTTACCTTAACGGATGGCTTTTTCCTTTGCCTCCTGCGTAAAGCTGCTTAAAGCTTAGAAAGCTAGTGGTAAGCGCTGCTTATCCCCTAGAACACTTGAGAGATGATTGTGACCCATAAAAAGAATTTTTTAGACTTAGAATTAGCTGAGCTCCAAGCTTGGTGCCAGGCTCAGGGGCAAGCAAGCTTCCGGGCACGACAGCTTTATCAATGGCAGACTAAGGGCCTGGGAGACTTCCAGGAAATGTCCAACCTGCCGCCTGCTTTAAGGGAGCAACTAGGACAAGATTTCTGGCCAGGTTTGCCGGAAATCCGCCAGGAGCAGAGCTCCCGCCAGGGGGACTCCCAAAAGTTCCTCTTTGCTTATCCGGATGGTGAGACGATTGAGGCGGTACTTATGCTGCACAATTATGGACATTCTGCCTGCCTCTCCAGCCAAATTGGCTGCCGTATGGCCTGTCGCTTCTGTGCCTCCACGGGCTTGGCCATTAAGCGTAATCTCACGCGGGGCGACCTCTTGGGTCAATTTTTAGCCCTGGAAAAACATACAGGTCAACGCATTAGCAATTTAGACCTCATGGGGATAGGGGAGCCTTTGGACAATTACACCGAAGTCCTAGCCTTTATCCGCCGTCTTCTGGCTCCGGATTTTCGGAACTTTTCAGTTCGCAAGATTAGCCTATCTACCTGTGGCCTGATTGAAGGCATCTATGCCTTGGCTGAGGAGGGCTTGGGCCTTACCCTGGCCATATCTCTGCATGCCCCCGACCAGGCCTTGCGGGAACAACTCATGCCGATTGCTAAGCGCAACCCCTTGCCCGAGCTCCTGGCAGCGGCAGATTACTATTTTCAAAAAACCGGCCGCCGTATTTCCTATGAATATGCTCTCTTTGGCGGCGTGAATGACAGCTTAGACCAGGCCAGGGCTTTAGCTCGTTTACTGCAAGGTCGTAACTGCCATGTAAACCTCATACCAGCCAATGAGGTAGAGGGCAGTCCCTTCCAGCCTAGCCCTCCTTCACAGGTCCAGGCCTTCCTCGCAATTCTGGAAAAGCAGGGGATCAATGCCACCCTACGCAGGTCCCTGGGTCAAGATATAGAGGCGGCCTGCGGCCAGCTCCGCCGCCGCAGCTTGCTTGCTGGTCCTGCTAGCAAATGATAGAATATTACCAGTAATTTTACCTATTACTGGCCTAATCTTTACTAAATAGACATACGAGGTTGGCGGTGAAAAAGCGAGTTGACTTTGCCTTAAAAACTGACCGTGGTTTGGTACGAGAAAAAAACGAGGATTCGTTTTTTTCTTATTTTGCTCCGGATAACTGGCCTTGTGCCTTCGCAGTTGCGGACGGTATGGGTGGCCATTCGGGGGGCGAAGTAGCCAGCAAAGTAGCGATTGATTACTGCAAGGAGCGCTTGGCTAAAGACTTAAGCAGCCAGGACCAGGCAGAACGTACCGAAATGCTGCTCGCCGATACTATCCAAAAAGCCAATGTCCAAGTCTATTTACGCTCTCTGGAGAAACAAGGCGCCTCCGGTATGGGCACCACCCTAACCCTGGCTGTCCTGTATCCAGAATCTCTATATCTCGGCCACGTGGGTGATTCCCGCTGTTATATCATGCGCAAAGGCATCTTGGAGAAGGTCTCCCGGGACCATACCCTAGTTCAGGAGATGCAGGACGCCGGCAGCTTAACGGCGGAAGAAGGTGCTACCCATCCCCAACGCCATATCCTGACCCAGGCCCTGGGAGTACCGGAATATCTCAAGCCGGAAATTCTCCGCCTGGAAATTAAGAAAAATGACCGCTACCTACTCTGTAGCGATGGCCTACATGGTTATCTCTCTGAGCAAGTCATTGAAGAGACCTTACGCAAGGCTAAGACTCCTGAAGAATGTGTCAATGAATTTATAGAATTGTCCTTGGCTACAGGTGGATATGATAATGTCACCGCTATCGCCATCTTCGTCTGAGAGGACTAGCCATGCAATCCGCACAGCAACATATCTCCAAGGGCTTCATTCTTGATGAACGCTATGAGGTAGAGGAGGCTTTGGGCCAAGGCGGTATGGCCTATGTCTACCTAGCTCGAGATTTGCGCACGGGCCGGAGAGTTGCTCTGAAACTGATGCGAGATGAGCTCTCGGGTGACCAGGAATTTATCCGTCGCTTTGCAACTGAAGCCCGAGCCGCGGCCAGCCTGGACCACCCCAACATTGTGCAGGTGGTGGATTATGGACAAGACGGCGATGTGCGTTACATTGTCCAGGAATTTGTGAATGGTAATAATCTCAAAGAGATAATTTTAGAAAATGGCCCCCTGAAGTGGGATGTAGCTGTGCCCCTCATGATTCAAATCGGCTTAGGCTTGGAGCACGCTCATAGGCGGGGGATTATCCACCGGGATATGAAGCCGCAGAATGTCTTGATTACCCCGGAAATGACGGCCAAGGTTACAGACTTTGGTATTGCCCGTGCGGCTATCGCCAATACTATCACCTTAACCGGCGGTATGGCTTTTGGTTCCGTCCACTACTTTTCGCCTGAACAAGCCAGGGGGAGCAAGGTCACCGAAGCTTCGGACCTATACTCCCTGGGTCTTATGCTTTACGAAATGCTCACCGGCAGCCTACCCTTCGATGGCGAATCCTCTGTAGCCGTGGCCATAAAACAGCTGCAAGAGATGCCGGCCCGGCCCAGCAAGCTAAATCCCGCGATTCCTCCGGGCTTGGAAGCTATTATTTTCAAAGCTATCCAAAAAAGCCCGGAGCGTCGATATCAATCAGCACGGGAATTTGTCAACGAACTTGACCGCTTTATGGTGAATCCTCGCGCCTTTCAGCCTTCCTTTGCGGCCCAGACCCAGAACTGGTCCTCATCCTCTGCTGCCCTTACGACTGATAAAACAGATGCCAACTACAACAAAATAGAAGAACTCGAGCGCACCATAGCTAAACGCCGGCGTTCTCGCCTGCGGGATACCCTCCTGGTGACCCTCCTGGTGCTTGCGGCTGTAGGGGGTTTGGCCTATTTGATCAGCACGGCTGTCCAGCGTTTTAACTTTGATAACCGGAGACTCCAGTCCGAGGATATTTTGGTGGTTGATCGCTATGTGGGCCGGCAAGTGGCAGAGGTAGAAGCCGAGTTGAAAGAGCTTTTTGGGGATAACTATGAGCTAATTGCGGTCCAGTCAGAAACCCAGGAGAAGGGGATTATCTTTGAGCAAGAGCCCAATTACGGTACCAAGTTGTCCAAGGCGGAAGCCCATATTAAGTTGAAATACTCTGTGGGTAGGTCGGAACTTACCCTACGTGATGTTAGTAATTTGGACAGTGATGAAGCCAAGACCCTCTTGCAGCAGGATGGCTTCAACGTGGTGATTTATCAAGAATATTCCGCAGAGCTGGAGCGAGGCAAGGTCATCCGTACTGAACCCCAGGCCAATTCTCTAGTCGAAGAGGGCTCCCGGATTGCCCTCTATGCTTCTCGAGGGAGTGAGCAGGTGATGGCCCCACCTTTAGTGGGTTTAACCTGGGACCAGGCTAAAGAAGTCTTAGATGAGCTAGACTTACGAATTTATGGGGAATCTCGCCACTACGATGCCCAAAATAAAAAAGTAGACCTGCCGGAATACCAGAGGGTTATTCTTAAACAATATACAGATGCCCAGACGGTAATGCAGCGCGGATCTTCTATGCGGGTGGACTATGGTACAGCCGAAGATTACAACAAGGTGCAGTTGGGCATGCAGCTGGGTACAACTCAGCCAGTTCAACAACTAGGGCAAGTAATATTACCGGACCTGAGCGGGATGACGGCGGCAGAAGTTAAGGCGGCCTTGGACCCCATTTGGCCCAGTGGAGCGCCTCGCTATTTACTGTCACGTTCCGCTCGGCTCCACGATGTTACAGACGAGGGGGCCGTGGTGGTAAACCAATCCACTCCACCGGGAGCATCTTTTGATCCCTTCACGGAAACCCTAATTATTTCTTTTGACCGGTATTAGGCGGGTCTGGTTAACGGGGTGACTTGATTAGGGTGGAAGTACAACAGGCGAGAATTTTGCGGGGCGTGGCCGGTGTCTATCTGCTATATAATGCAGCTAGCGGTTTCCGGGGCCAGGCCGTAGCTCGCGGGCTCTTCCGCAAGACCTCCACCAAACCCTTACCCGGTGATTTAGTTACTTACACTTCCTCGGCTGACCCAGATATCCCCTGGCTTATCACGGAGATTTTACCTCGCAAAAATGAGCTAAGGCGCCCCCCCATGGCCAATCTCGATCAGCTCTTATTGACCGCTTCGGCGGTTTTACCCCGGGTGGACTTTCATTTTTTAGACCGCATGATTTGCTATGCCGTCAACAATAAAATCAAACCTATCCTAGTGTTAACCAAGTGTGACTTGCCTGAAGCGGAAGCAGGCAAGCAGGAGTTTATGGACTATTTCGCTCCTTCAGCCTTCCCTATCTATACTACGGGTATGGGTGATGCGGCCAGCCTGGAAAAACTTGCCGCTCTCCTGGCAGGCAAGTTTACCGCCTTGGCTGGTCAGTCGGGGGTTGGCAAATCCACCCTCATGAATAGGCTCCTCGGCGACCAGCTTTTGGCAACTGGTAGCCTATCCGATAAGGCGGGCAAGGGTAAGCAGACCACCCGGTCGGTAGAAATTTATGCCTGGGCCTCTGCCTTGCTGGCTGATACCCCGGGTTTTCAGGCTCTAGATATACAAAATATGGGTTTAGAACCCCGTGATTTGGTGGCAGCCTACCCTGAGCTGCAAGCTATTGCCGGTGACTGCCGCTTTGCCGATTGTAAACATCTCAATGATTTAGGCTGTGCCAAGGCCCAAGCTAACATTCATCCCCAAAGACTGGCGACCTATACCAGTCTTAGATTGGATTTAGAAGCTCAAAAGCTCTATTAAAATAAAGGAAGATATTATGGCAGAAAGTTCTAAGCAGGCTCAGCTCTTGCTGACCACTCAGACCCCCTTAATTGCGCCCTCCCTCTTGGCCGCAGATTTTAGTAAACTGGCCCAGGAAATTCAGGCAGTTGCGGACGCCGATGCCCTCCACCTGGATATAATGGATGGACATTTCGTACCCAATATCTCTTATGGACCCGGCATAGTGAAGCAGGTGCGACCCTTGTGGGACAAGGTCCTGGATGTCCATCTGATGGTGGACCGGCCGGAAGACTGGTTGCAACCCTTTGCCCAGGCAGGAGCCGACCTTATCGTTTTTCACCTGGAAGCTGCCAAGCACCCCCACCGTCTCCTCCAGGAGATACATGGCCTGGGCTGCTTGGCGGGTATTTCTCTCAATCCGGGTACGCCTGTCCAGTTGGTCCAAGACTTGTTACCCTTCCTCGACCACATTTTACTCATGACGGTGAATCCCGGTTTTGGTGGCCAATCTTATATAGCTGAGATGGAAAGTAAAATAGGTCAGGCCCGGCAGATGATTAGTCAGAGTGGTCGCCCCATCTTGTTACAAGTAGATGGCGGCATTAAAAGCTCAACCATAGCCGGAGCCGCCGCGGCAGGTGCTAACTTCTTTGTAGCAGGTACTGCCGTGTTCAAGTCTGCTGATCCTGCAGCGGAAATTGCCAAGCTGCGACACTTAGCTGCTATCCATGGCTGTGGGGGACAGGCTGCCACCTCCACTTTGCTGTAGAGGCTCCTAGCTTATGTGGCAAGGGCTTTTTTTGAGCGGTGATATGCAAGATTCTGACCGCATCCTGGCTCTAGCCCAGGCTTGCGACCGGATTTGGACTGCGGATGGTGGCTTAGATCGGGCCCGGCAACTGGATTTGGAGCCAGCTTGCCACCTAGGGGATAATGACTCTCTCAGTGCAGCCGGTCTGGCCTATCTAGAGGACCGGGCCATAGCTCAACTAAAGTTTCCAATAAAGAAAGATGAACCGGACTCTGCCCTGGCCCTCCGTCATCTGTTAGCAGCAGAGTATGCCTGGCGGCAGTCCCGACCCCACTCCAACTCACTCCCCCGGGACCGGGCTCCCTTCAAGGGCCCTTACTCCACTCTGCCGGGGAGCCTTTCTGGAATTATCTTTTTAGCCGGCCTGGGTAGGCGCATGGACCATGTCCTAGCCAACCTAGACCTGGCCAGTCGCTTTGTTAGGCCCGATCTTCCTTTCCTGCTAACGGATGGGCAAACTGATTTGTGGACCCTGCAAGGACCCTGCCAGCTTAAATTAGCCTTGCCAGGGGGTAGAAGGCAGGACAGCTATATCTCACTCTTAGCTGCTAGCCCCCAGGTGACAGGGGTAAATCTGCAGCAAGTCATGTGGCCTCTGGAGGGACGTAAGCTTTTTCAGGGTATCAATTTGGGTATTTCTAATCAGCCCTTATATGGCGAAGCAGTCGAGCTCAGCCTGGAGAGCGGTATTCTCCGTGTTATCCTGACCAGTGAGGATAAAGACCAGGTCAAACTCCAGCCCTAGCCTCCCAAGAATTTTGACCAGGACCGGGGTCTGGACTAGAATAGGACAATATCTTGCTAGGACCCGGATTATGCCGTCCCCTAGGCAAGTACCAAAAGGAGGAATCATGACCAAAAACGTATACGATGTTTTAGCCGAACGTGGCTATATTGCCCAGGTTTCACACGCCGATGAACTGCGTGACTTGCTGGGCCAGGAGAAAATCAGCTTTTACACGGGTTATGATCCTACCGCCGATAGCTTACACGTGGGTCATCTCCTACAACTTATGGCTATGTCCCACTTGCAGAAGGCTGGTCACCGGCCGGTAGTCCTTCTAGGTGGGGGCACCGGCATGATTGGTGACCCTTCGGGCCGCAGCGATATGCGACAATTGCTTTCCCCCGAGCGGGTCCAACACAATGTGGATAACTTCCGCAAGCAGATGAGCCGTTTTATTGACTTCTCGGATGGCAAAGCAATTTTTGTGAACAATGCCGACTGGATTCTCCCCCTTAACTACATTGAATTTATCCGAGATGTGGGGCCCGCCTTCTCGGTTAATCGTATGCTAGCAGCCGAGTGCTATAAAAATCGCATGGAGCAGGGTCTTACCTTCCTGGAGTTTAACTATATGATCCTGCAGGCTAATGACTTTCTCCACCTCTATCGCACGGAAAACTGTAAATTGCAATTAGGTGGGGATGACCAGTGGTCTAATATTCTGGCCGGTACCGACCTCATTCGCAGAAAGGGACTGGGCCCTGCCTATGCTCTGACCTTTACCTTACTGACCAAGGCGGATGGGGAAAAGATGGGTAAAACTTCTTCCGGGGCCCTGTGGCTGGACGAAGACAAGCTCCCGGTTTACGATTTCTACCAATATTGGCGGAATATTGATGACCGCGATGTCATTAAGTGCCTCAAGCTCTTAACCTATCTACCTTTGGAAGAAATCGCAGAATACGAGAAGTTGGAAGGCTCTCAGATTAACGAGGCCAAAAAACGCCTAGCCCTGGAAGTCACTAGTTTGGTGCACGGCGTAGAGAAGGCTCAAAAGGCCGAGGCTCAGGCTGAAGAAATTTTCGGCGCCCAGGGGCAGGGTCGGGCAGAAGGCATGCCAGGTAAAGATTTAAGTGCTGAAGACTTTGAACGTCCCCTTTTAGATATCTTAGTCGAGGTAGGTTTTATTCCCTCTAAGTCGGAGGGCCGCCGCCTCATTAAACAAAATGGTTTGAAGCTCAACGAAGAAAATGTGAGTGATTTCAACCGTCTCTTGACTAAAGATGACCTGCACGAGGGGGCTGCTATTGTGCGACGGGGTAAGAAAAATTACTTTGCCCTGAAATTTGCGGACTAGGGCACTAATTAGCCCCTAAATCTCTAACGTTAAATCTGTAAAGTAAACTATTAAGCTTGGAAGGGGGGCTCTAGGAGCTCGCCTTCCAGCTGGCTTTGCCCTGTAAAATAAGCCCAGAGAGCGGCTGCCCGTCTTTCTATGAGGGCTTGACTTTGGACTGCTGGGTCGGTGGACCTGCCTGTGTCAGAAAAACGTGAAAAGACCGGCAGCTGGGCCCTTTCTTGCATCTTTCGTAGTATATAACGCCCATCCCGGTTAAAGGCCAGGGGCAGAATAAAGGCTGGCAGCTTACCAGCCTGGTCCCTCAGGGCCTGGTCGATGCCGAGCAGGTAGGAGGTCAAGGCCCTTTGTATCCTGCCTGGGGGGAAATTTCTGGCGCTCACCGCTTCTAGGAAGTTCTGAGCATCTAGCTTGCTCAGTAGCCTTTCTGCTAGTCCACCTCCCATATCACGGTAGGAGGTCAGGGCCTTAGCTTCACTAATTCTCGTCAAGGCCAAGCGGGCCAGGTCCAAGAAGTCTGCCTGGAGGGCAAAATGTCCCTGCTGTAAATCCCTTAACAGGAGGGCTAGGCTAGCCTGGGGCATAGAGTTTTTTAAGCTTTCCAGGAGGGGAAGTTGTAAAAGGGGAGAAGGGGCAGGAGCCTCTGAGTTAGTTAGCTGGAGCCAGGGGGCCTGCCACACGGCCTGCTGCCGCTGTTTTAGGGCTTGCTCCTCAATTAAGGCTCGTAAGCTACTGGCTCCCAAACTACCCTCCTGACGGGGGCAGAGGAAAAATCCCGGCTTGTGCCAAGTGGGCGGCAGGGCGGAGCGGGCCGCTAGGTATTCTACACAAAGACGTGAGTTGGGTTGGTTAAAGACCTCAACTAGCTTGGGGTCAGCCCCTTGCTGAAGCAGGGCCTGGGCGCGGGCCTGGTGAGGAGGCAAGCCTTCGTGTACAAGATCTTTAATCCTCGCCTTAAGTTCTGGACTTTCAGGTGAGATGAGTTGGGCGGCTTCCTCTAAAAGCTTTTTGGAGCTGAACTCTGCCGAAGCGGCTTGGGTTTTAACCAGGTCTGAGGCGGCTAGGAGGCTAACTCCAGCCTGGGCATAACTCTCTCCCGCACTGCTGGAGAAATATTGGGGGAGGAGTATCACTAAATCTGCTCCGGCAGCCAGGGCGGCGCGAGCCCTCTGTCGCGGGCTCTGCAGGCCCGGGCAGCCCCTTTGGCAGAAATAGGACGCCAAGGCTACGACCAGACGGGTCTCAGGACCCAACTTTTCTTTAATCCAAGCAAACTGACTTAAATGCCCCTGGTGGAAGGGGTTATATTCGGCGATGATACCCACAACATACATGCTTGCTTAAACCTCCTTGGCCCAGCTATTATAGCAGAAGCTTACTAATCCTTAGACTTGGGGTGTCTTAAGGGCTAATAAAGGAAAGAAGTTCTCATGAGTACACAAGATCCTCCCGCCAAAGATAGCCAAGCTAAGCTCGGCCAAGAGCAGACTAAGTCAGCAGACCCGGCTAGAGACCAAGAGCAGGCTAAGTCAGCAGACCAGGCCAGGCTTGAGTCCTATCCTCTGCCCCCTCTTCCGGGGCAAGAAGGTCGTAAACCCCTTTTAGAAAAATCTGAGCGTCGCTTTGGGGAGGTCTTTTGGAGCCGTTTGCAGAGTTATAGTTGGCGGCTGCCCAGTAAATGGCTGCTGTTTAGCCTAGGGGGTCTGCTCCTCTTGGTTTTTTTGGCTTTAATTTATTTCCGCTGGACCGCATCTCCTGAAGAAGCACGGGAAGTGGCCTGGCAGCGTCTAGAGGTCCCCCATCTACAAAAAAGCTCCTACGAGCTCTTAAGTGGCCAAGATGGCCTCCTCGATCGTTTAAATAAGGCCTTTAGCCTGGAGGAAACGGGTCAGGACCGGCTTTTTCCCTTGGCTAACCGCAGCCTCTTGCAGCATGCCGAGCCAGATAATCCGGCTAGTCCTTGGCTTTTTCAGGCTAGCCCCGAGTCAAGCTTTACTCTTTCCGATCACCTTTTACAGCTCAAGGTCCTTCTGGCCCAAAGAAGACAAGGGCCCTTTCTTACTGCGGTGAAAGGACTGAATCAGCTTTTCCCAGAGGAATTGGGCCCGGAGGCACCTGCAGCCAGCTGGCCTGGCAAATTAGCCTATCTACGCGTGCTCTTCCTGGCTAGTCAGTACTGGCAGGAGGATTTCTTTCAGCAAGAAATTAGCCGTCTCAGCCAAGAACTCCTGCCCATTTTTGAGGAGGATAATAGGCTGACTTGGCAAGAAGATTTTGAAGAAATCATCCCTACCGTGATTTCCTCCAATGAAGCAGAGGATTACCAGGGGGACCTAGTACTCAAGGTAGTCCCTCTGGCACAAATTGATTTATGGGTCCTGCAAGCTCTGGCTTCCCAAGATGCTGCCTGGCAGGACATTGCCGACCATTGGCAGGCTATTGCCCAAGGTGCCCGCTTAGATTCTGGCTTTTATGCCTATGCCTGGAATCCTGAAACAGAAAGTTATGTACCTTCGGCCATTTCTACTTTCCAGTCTGATAGCCTGGCCAGCCTTAGGCAAATAAGCTACCTTTGGGAAATCGGCCAGGGAAGGACGGATGACTTACTGACCTTCAATCAACTAATTATGGCATCAGGCCAGCTCTATACCTCCTATAATCAGATAAATCTTAGCCCTACCGGTGACCAAATCTCCCTGCCTGCTCTCCTGGCCTATAAAAAGGTCAGCCTCTTGGCTGGACAAAACTTGAGTTTAGATTTGGCCAGGCAAGGTCTCAAACTTTTGACACGGGGTGACTCTTTGCCCCCAGGTCAAGGTTTTCTCTTCCGGCCAGGCCAGGAAGATGTCTATTATTTCCAGGATAATTATCTGAATCTTCTGCTCACGGCCTGGGAGCTAAGCCTAGATGCTCCACCTGCTCGCTAAGACAGGTCACTAATTTTTAGGCTCACTGGCCTAGCTTGGGCATTCGGTCCTCTTAGCTAGCTTGTTCACCTCCCCAATTGTCAAACTTTTCCGCTTGCTTTAACTAGGAGAGGCAGTTTGAGGGAGATTTTTATTTGTCATATTTCCTTACTTAGCCAAATTTTTGCTAGTAAGGGCGAAATTTCTCTTCTATTTTGCCTATTGTGGCTAATCACAGTCCTCTAATTTTTACCTACCCCCGTCATTGAGTTAGTGCGAACTGCCTAATAATATTAGCGACAAGTGCAAACCTTGGGCACATGATACAGAAAGGACGGATGAGGAACATGAAGTGTAATCTCCTTGTAAAAAATGGCCGTTTAGTAAGTGCAGATAGGATTTATGCAGCTGATATTGCCATACAGAATGGCAAATTTACTGCTTTCGTTGATCCGGAGCAAAGTGATATAGAAGCAGAGCAAGTAATTGATGCGCAGGGTAATCTAATTTTCCCTGGTATTATCGACTGCCATGCCCACTTAAATGAACCGGGTTTTGAGTATCGGGAGGATTATGAAACAGGTTCACGGGCGGCAGCTGTAGCAGGCTGTACAACTCTCATCGATATGCCCTTGAATAACGATCCTTCGCTGATGAACAAAGATATTTTCCAGCACAAGTACGATTTGGTTTCCCGGCACTCCTATGTAGATTTTGCTATGTGGGGTGGCCTGGTAGGCGATTATGATGACCAGCCGGATTCCATCAAGAACAACTTGAAAGACCTGGTGGATTTACATAAGTGTGGGGTAGCAGCCTTCAAGGGCTTCACTTGTCCTAATGGTGACCTTTTCCCCACAGTTAACCTAGGCCACATTCGTAAGGCTCTGGAAATTTTGAAACCCTACAATGCCCTTTGTGGTTTCCATTGTGAAGAATATGGCCAGGTCTTAGAGCGTGAGCGGGAAGCCAAGAGCTTGACGGGACGCAGCAAGGAAGAAAAGATCCGTGACTTCTTAGATAGTCATGATGTTTGGACCGAATATGTAGCCACTAAGAATGTCATAGATATGTGCCGAGCCACGGGCGGCCGCGTACATATTTGCCATGTCAGTCATCCAATGGTCGCTCAGGTTGTCAAAGAGGCAATTGCCGAAGGCCTGCCCGTGACTGCAGAAACCTGCCCTCACTATTTAGACTACAGCGAGGACTTTGTCTTTGCTAAAGGCGCACCGGCTAAGTGTACTCCTCCCATGCGGAAACCTGAGGACGTCGAGGCCCTCTGGGATTATGTATTGGACGGTACCCTATCTTGTATTGGTAGCGACCACTCTCCAGCTGCTGATGCCGAGAAGGACAATGAAAGTAAGGACATTTGGCACGCTTGGGGTGGCTTGAATGCCATTCAGTTCTTCCTGCCCATGGTCTTTAATATGTTTGTCCATAAGAAGTCCCTGAGTCCTACTTGGATTTCTCGTGTCATGGGCCTGAACCCTGCTAAATTATTTGGTCTATACGGTAAAAAAGGTGCCTTCGAGCTGGGTTTTGATGCAGACCTAGTTATCCTCGATCCAGAAAAAGCCTGGACAGTCGAGCAGGATAAATTATTTACCAAGGGACACGTTTCTTGTTTCGATGGCGAAAGCGGCAAAGGTGCGCCAGTCTGCACCATCATCCGCGGTAAAGTCGTGGCCAAAGATGGTCAATATCTTGAGGAAGCTAAGGGCTATGGCGAGTTTGTGCGCCCCCTTAATTAAATGAGGAATCCCTAAATTTGAGGAGGATGTTATGTCAGACGATAAAAAAGTAAAATCCGGTGACAGCCTACGACCTATCAAGCCAGAAAATCGTATTATGAACTGGCCTTCTTACCTGATGCTATGGCTAGGTGGCTGTATCTCCATAGGTACCCTGACCATGGGTTCTGCCCAATTAGAAAAGGGCCTAAATCTCCTGCAGGTATTCTTAGCCGTAACCATTGGGTCCACCATCCTGGTTCTGGGTATCTGCCTTAACGACCATTTTGGTTACAAACACGGAGCACCCTATGCTGTTCAGCTTAAGAGTGCTTATGGAACACAGGGTAGTATCCTGCCGACTATGATTAGAGGCTTGCCCGCAATTGTATGGTATGGTTTCCAAACCTGGTTAGGAGGTAGCGCCATCAACCAGATTTCTATTGCCCTCTTTGAATACGATAACATTGTACTTTTCTTCATTCTCTTCCAGCTTGTGCAGATTTGGCTATCCATCAAGGGCTTTAAAGGTGTTAAGTGGGTAGAAAACGTTGGTGGTACCGTTATCGTCATGGCCATGTTCTACTTGCTCTATGTCTGTGTAACTCAGTATTGGGGCACTATCGGTGACAATCTGGTCAATTTAAAAGGTACCTGGGGCCTGCCCTTCTTTGCGGCAATCATGGCTTTCTTTGGTAACAGCACCACCGTTATGCTCAATGCTAGTGACTATTCTCGCGAATTGCAGCCTGGTTATTCTACCGTTAAAAGAGGGGTAGCCTACTTCATTGCCATGGTACCCTCCACAGTTATGCTGGGACTCATCGGAGCTATGAGCTCAACTGCTACAGGCATTGCTAATCCCATTAACGCCTTTGCCAACATGGTGGATAACAAGATCATGCTGGTGGTCACCCTGGCCTTTATCATCTTTGCTCAAATGACCACTAACCTGGCCAGTAACGTAATTCCTCCGGCCTATGCCTTTATGGATGCCTTCAAAATTTCCCATAGGACGTCCGTTATCCTGGTTGGAGTTTTAGCGGTAGCCACCTGCCCTTGGATTTTAACCAATGACAGCTCTGCAGCTGGTTTGGACCTCTTCGTTAAAATTTACACAGCCTTCTTCAGCCCCATCTTTGCCATCATGGTTACGGACTACTATATTCTCCATAAGGGTAAGTATGACGAGGAGAAACTGGCTGACCTCTACAAAGATAAAGACAGCAACCATGCCGGTGTCAACTGGGCAGCTGTCATTGCTACCGCTGTCGGTGCTGTTATTGGTCTGGTTAATGTAGATTTATCCTTCTTCACCGCCACTATTCCCACAGCCTTAGTCTTCTACTTCTGCATGAAATATATGCCGCAGGCTGCCCCCTTCCGTAAAGGTACTAGCCTAGAGTAGATAAGCAGCTCTTTTGTGAAACCAAATAAATTCTCAGCATAAAGCTTTGAGTATGCTGGCAGACACCGTCCCTCCAGGCGGTGTCTGCCATTTTATTGCCCTTTTTTTACTCAAACAATTTTATCCACAATAGATAAGGAGTTCCCGGTGTCTTCTGCCTTTTCACCTATTGAAGCCATGACATCTGCCCAATAAAATTGTTATATCTCAAGGCATAGCTGTGATTATGCAAAAAACAAAGAAAGCGAGTGCATCGTATGAGCTATCTAAATGGACAAACTGGTTATCCCCAAGACATATTGGCTACTAGATCAATTATTAAGAGAAATAACTATTGCCTGATTGAGCCTGACGGTATTGTTAAAAATACTGTACCTGGCTACGAGAACTGTGATGTAACTATTTTAGGTTCACCCGAATTAGGGGCTTCTTTTGTGGACTACCTGGTGACCCTGCACGAAGGTGGACGCAATACCGGTATCGGTGGCGAGGGTTTAGAGTGTTTTCTTTACGTCCTTCGCGGCGAGGTTGAGGTCCAGCTGGAAGGTGAATCCTTCCCACTAACCGAGGGCGGTTATATCTATGCTCCTGAAAGCCAAATACTTACCTTCACAGGTCAGGCAGATTCTCAACTTTTTGTCTATAAGAGACGCTATGACCGGGTGGGCACTTATGAGGCTGAACGTGTAGTGGGAAATGTCCGTGACCTAGACTGGATTCCCTACGAAGGCATGGAACATTGTCTGATAAAAGATCTCCTGCCTGCTGCCAATAATTTGGGCTTCGATATGAACTTCCATATTTTACGTTTCCTGCCTGGGGCTTCACACGGCTATATCGAAACTCATGTGCAAGAACATGGTATGTATTTCCTCACCGGTAAAGCCATGTATCGCTTGGATGAAGACTGGGTACCTGTGAAGAAGGGCGACTATGTCTTTATGGACGCCTATTGCCCTCAAGCCTGTTATGGCGTAGGTAATGAAGAAGACCTCACTTATCTCTACTCCAAAGACTGCAATCGCGATGTAAAAATTTAAAAACTAACAAGGAGACCCCGCAATGATGCAGATTGACTTGAGCAGCAAAAGGCTTGCTCGCGATTTAGATGCCATGAAGGCCTTTACCGCTACACCCGGTATGGGCTGCACACGTCTGCCCTTTACCCCAGCTGCCCTGGAGTGTGCCGCTGCCCTTAAAAAATTGATGGCTGAGGCTGGCTTAGAGGTTTCTAGTGATGCCGCCGGTAACGTTTTTGGCCGTCTGAAAGGCCAAGAAGCGGGACAAGCCTGTATCATGATGGGGTCTCATTATGACTCAGTCTTAAATGGTGGAGACTACGATGGCATTGCTGGCGTGATTAGTGCGATTGAGGTAGCCAGAATACTCAGCGAAAGTGGTCGCAAGTTTAAGCGCGACTTCGTGGTGGCTGCCTTTAATGATGAAGAAGGTATGCGATTTGGTACGGGCTATTTCGGTTCCGGGTCCATGTTAGGGAAACGAGATTTGAGCTACTGCCAGGACTACTGTGACATGGAGGGTGTTTCGATTTTTGCGGCCATGCGTGAAGCAGGACTGAATCCCGCGGATATTGCGGCAGCCCAATGGCCAGAAAATTCCATCGAGGCCTTTTTAGAACTCCATATTGAACAGGGTCCGGTTTTAGATCAAGAAAAAGTCGATTTGGGTTTGGTGGATTGTATAGTAGGTATCAAGCGTTATGTGGTGAAAGTGCACGGTCGGGCAGACCATGCTGGTACCACACCCATGGATATGCGCCTGGATGCGGTAGATGCCGCAAGTAAGGTCATAGCGCAAATTGGCGATTGGGCTCGAGCTAGCGGGGAGGGTTCCGTGGCCACCGTAGGGCTCATCAAGGTACAGCCTGGTGGTATGAATATAGTGGCAGAAGAATGTGAATTTACGGTGGATGTGCGTTCCCGTAAACAAGCCATCCTCGATGATATTGCCGCCAAGTTGGTCCATGCTTTGGACGAAAACTGCGCAGCCATGGGCGGTAGCTATGAGATTCAGGAAAAATTGGATGTGAAACCTGTGGACCTGGACCAGGCTATGCTACAAAGCCTAGAGACATCATGTAAAAAACATGGTTTCTCCTACCGCTATATGCCAAGTGGGGCGGGGCATGACTCCTTAGAAATTGCCCCTTTTATCCCCACCGTCATGCTCTTTGTACCTAGTCGTGATGGCCGCAGCCATTGTCCGGTTGAGTTTACAGAGCTTGATTTCTTTGTTAAGGCTATCCAAGCCATGGTAGATTTGGCGGCAGAAAAGCTAGACGCTTAACTTGCCTGCCTCAACAGTCATACCTTTTAAAGAAAACTAGAAGCTAGGAGAAAGAGACAATAGCATATATAATGACTCCAAGCCTATAAATAAACGGAAATTGTGAAATAGATATGAGCCTGACCGTTAGAGAATTATTAAAAATACAGTCTCAACTGGCCGATCAGCCGGAAATGCTGCTGAGCGCTGGTGCGGAGGGCCTAGATAATGAAATCCGGGGCGTGACGATTATCGAAGCCCCGGATATTGTTAAATTTATTCAAGGCGGAGAATTGCTCCTTACCGGGCTCTATGCTTTCAAAACCTGTAGTTTAGAGGAGTTTTCCACTTTCATTGATGCCCTATATGAAAAGCAGGTGAGTGCCATCTACCTTAAAAGGGGTCGCGAGGTGGACTATGCTCGCGAGAAAATCAGTCTTTTACAGGATTACTGTAACAAGTTTCAGATACCCTTAGTAGATTTACCCTTCCAAGTCTCTTTCCAGGTCATTTTAAGTTTGGTGATGGAACGTATCTTCGAGTCAGAGGTGACGCGGCTCAAATATTATCAGATGACCAATGATAACTTCTGTGCACTCAGTTTGAACTCAGAAGAAACTTCGATTAACCAGATTCTAGATATGCTAGAGAAATTGATTCGTAATCCCGTAGCGGTTTTTGATAGTAATGATCAATGTCTCTATTTCAGCAATGCTAACTACCAAGAGGCCGGGGAATTTAATCGGTTGAAAAATCTTAATCCCCAGATGGTTTCGCGTAATCGCTTCTTCCTGGTAGAGGGAGAACCCAACCGTTACCGTATCGACTTACGCCTAGCTTCGGGTAAGTCCCTTTACCTCTTAGTCTGGGAGGTTCAGTCTAAGTTTTCCAGCATGGATATGGTGGCAATTGAGAACGGAATTGTAGCCCTGCAATATGAGTTCTCACGTCAATATGCCATATTCGAACTGGAGCAGAAATTCCATAATGACCTGATTGAGAATCTACTTACAGGTAAGCTGAGTTCTCACGACGAGCTAGAGCGTAGCCGGGTCTTCACGGGACTTTGCCCGGAGTGTTGTTATCGGGTGATTAGTTTTGCCCTGGTAGACTCGCAGGAGTCCAGGGATCACTTCGATGAGCGCTTGAAACGCACTAATCTCTTGAAGCAAGTTGTGGCCAAGAGTATGCCCAAGGCCCTTGTCCATTACACCATCGACCGGGTATCCCTAATTCAGCAGGTAGACCCGGACCAAAGTCTTAAGGACTACCGTGTTTGGTTTCAAAACTACTATGACTTACTGAGTCATGATTTACAGGAACAGGCACCGGACGCTCTTTTGCAGGCTGGCATAGGGCGGATGGTTCGGGGCCTCCATAATTTGAAATATTCTTACCAAGAGTCCGATGATGCTCTGGTGGCTGTTTCCCTGGCTCAGGTCACAGACCTGATTTCGGCGGACGGTTGGCTTTTCTTCTCCGACTTGGGTATCTTCAAGCTGCTCAGCAAACTGGAAACCCAGGAGGAACTCATGGAATTTGTGCCGGAAGGTCTACTTCTCTTGTACAAGTCGGAAAGTAAGCAGAGAGCGGAGCTGGTACAGACCTTGGAATGCTATTTGGACAATCAACTTAATCTTGCCCAAACAGCCAAAGACCTCTTCATCCACTATAAAACGGCCATGTACCGCCTTAATCGAATTAAGGAAATAACGGGCTTGGACTTTGGCAATGCCACAGAGGTTCTATCGGTGCGTATTGGGATGATTGTCTATCAAATGATTGAGGGACGGCAAAAAGCGGGTGACTTTCTAGCCTAGCTAACTTTATCCATTATTTCAGACCTATCCGTCTTATTAGGCAAGCTGATTATCCAATATAGATAAGTGAAAATCTGAGAATTTAGCAGGACCTCCCCTAGGAAGTGACTCCTCGGCTTTCTATAATACAATTATAGATTTTTCAATATGGGAGGGGAGCATTTTGAGCACCATGCACAAACATGTGGAACGTATACAGGCACGCCTGGATAGCCTCTATAAATGTGGCTTGCAAGCGGATGGCACTCATACGCGGATGGCTTTTTCTCCAGAAGACCGTAAGGGCCGTAAGCTGTTTGCCTCTTGGTTCCAAGAATTAGGAATTCCTGTGCGCCAAGATGCAGCCGGCAACCTGATTGCCCGCTGGGAAGGTGAAAATCCTGATCTGCCCCCAATTATCATGGGATCTCATTTGGATACCGTTCCGGATGGCGGTAAATATGACGGTGTTGTGGGCTGTGTGGCAGGTTTAGAAGTATGTCAGACCTTGATAGAAGAAAAACTCCGCTGTGACCATCCCCTGGAAGTTATAGTTTTTAGTGATGAAGAAGGCTTCCGCTTTTCGGCCGGCCTTATGGGCAGTACGGCTTTTGTAGGCGAACCCTTACCCTTGCAGGCAGGAGATTTGGATTTCCTAGGCCGGCGGCGCGACGAGGTTTACCAGGAAGCAGGTATTAGCTTTGAGCAGCTGGCTGAAGCCCAGCGTTTACCCCAAGATGTCCATTGCTGCCTAGAGCTCCATGTGGAGCAGGGGAGATCCCTGGAACGCCAAGCTTTGCCAGTTGGTATAGTATCCAGTATTGCTGGGGTCAAACGCATGGAAATTAGTATCAGGGGAGAGGCAAACCACGCAGGTAGCACTCAAATGACAGACCGCAAGGATGCCCTCGTAGCTGCCGCTCGTTTCATTGCCCAGCTTCCTGACCTGGTTAAAGCCCTGGGTAACCCCTATACGGTAGCCACGGTGGGTTGCATTCGTGTGGAACCTGCAGCGGTAAATGTCATACCTGGTCAATGTATTTTTTCCTTAGAAATTCGCGACCAAGAGGCGGCAATCATGGACCAGCTAGCAGCTTCTTGTAAAGAAGAACTCAACAGACTTTGCCGCGAGTCCCAGCTAAGCTTTGAGTGGCAGGATCTCCTAGAGCATGCGCCCATGCCCATGCATGAAGACTTAAAGGCATTAATCCAGGAACAGGCCCAGCTTAAAGCTATTCCCTGTACCAGCTTACCCAGTGGTGCTTTCCACGATTCACTGCTTCTGGCAGGACATTTCCCCACCGCCATGATTTTTGTCAATAGCGTGGGGGGTAAGAGCCATTGTAAAGAGGAATACACCAAACCCGAAGACTTAGGCTTGGGTTTTGACCTACTTTTAGCAAGCGTTTTAGCAGCAGATAAAATAAAATTTTAATTTCAGAAAGGGAAGAACATGAAGAAGAAAATTGGAATCATCGGTGGTGGTATCTCCGGTACCTGCCTGGCCTACAATCTCAGCCTCTATGATAACGCTGAGGTTACAGTATTTGAAAAGGACACAATCGGAGGGGCTTCTACTGCCAAATCGGCTGGTACAGTTTGCCTTTTTGACGACTCCTTAAAAAATCGCTATTGGGATGTCCGTCTCTATGGTTTCGAGACTTATCTCAAAATGGAAGCTGAAGAAAAAGGGTCTGCTGGCTTTGACAACACCGGTACCCTAGTAGTTGCCACCAATCCCCAGGTTGAGGAGACCATTAAGACAGGTATTGCCTTGGCCAAATCAGCAGGTTACACCGGCGAATATATTACCGACATGGACCGCATCAAAGAGATTCTCCCTGATATCTCCACGGAAAATATTCTTGGCGCTGGTTATACCAAAGACGATGGTTATTTTGATGGCACCATGATTTCCAATAACTTTGCCAAGAAGTTTATGGCTAATGGTGGCACCGTCAAAACCGGGGTTAAAGTGGAAGAAGTCATAGTGGAAAACGGCAAGGTGAAGGGCCTGAAAACCTCTGAACCCGCCAGCTATGAGTTCGATGTAGTCGTAGATGCTACCGGTCCCTGGAGCCGCTTTACCGGTAAGATGGCCGGCTTAGATGTTCCCCTTTGGCACACTAAAGCCGAGGCTTTCTTCCTCTCTCCTCCGGGCAAGAAACTTTCCTACACTTTCCCCGTGCTCAAGTATCCTGAATTCTATGCACTGAGGTCAGGCGATAATATCTTTATCTGCAAATCTCACTTGTCTATGGACCTCAACAATCCTATGCACGCAGGCCAATGGGATCCCGACAAACTGCCGGCTACGGGGGGCACCGATGAATACTTCATTGATTTCTTGTTAGACCAATTGGAAGTCAAGGTGCCTGGCATTGTTGATAGTGGTCTGGTTTCTTCTTGGCTCTCCTACCGGGCAGAACCCAAGGATTTCTGGCCCATTTTAGGCGAGACAGAGGTAGAAGGCTATATGTTAGCTACGGGCTACGGCGGTAACGGTGTAATTGAAGCTCCTGCTGCCAGCCGCGACCTGGCCAAACTAATCATGATTGGGGAATCCACCCCCTTGCTTGAGAACTGGGCATACAGCCGGCTCATTCCTTAAACAGACTTGGCGTACGCCCTGAATGGTAGGGGCGTACGCTATTACGCTTGGGAGAGAAAGGAGTGCTCCGTGAATATTGCAGTAATTATTAAGCAGGTACCGGTTTCGAATAATGTTTCCGTAGATCCTGAGACTCATGCCCTAATTAGATCTAGTGCAGAAGGCATGATTAACCCATCTGACCTCAATGCTATTGAGGCGGCCCTTAGCCTCCGTGAGCGTGAGGGGGGCAAGGTTATTGTCTTTACTATGGGTCCCCCTCAGGCAGAATCCTCCCTTCGTGAAGCCATGGCCATTGGTTGTGATGAGGCTTGCCTCGTTACAGATAGAGCCTTTGGAGGGGCTGACACCCTGGCAACTGCCTGTGTCTTAGCCAAGGCCATTGAGCATTATGGCAATATTGACTTGGTTTGTGGGGGGGCCCTATCTTCCGATGGCGCTACGGGCCAAGTTGGTCCTATGGTAGCGGAGTGTCTAGGCTTTCCTCATGTGAGTGAAATGCGGGAGATTGTGGCCCTGAGCCCTGATCAAAGCAGCCTGGAAGTGGTTAAGGATTTGGGCCACCAAAGCTATCATTTACAAGTGACCCTGCCTGCCCTCCTGACCTTCCAGTTTGGGGCTAACGAACCACGTTTAGCCACCTTGCGCAGTACCCGGGCTGCCAAGTCTAAACCCCTCATCCAGCTAAGCAATGCCGAGCTTAAAATGCCGGCAGACCAGATTGGTTCGGCCGGTTCACCCAGCAGGGTTATCGATACCTGGGAACCCAGCGGTGGTGCTTGGGCTCAGATGCTAACTGGTAGCCTAGAAGAACTTAGTCAACAGCTCCATGACCTAATTGCAGAAGATGAGGAGGTGTAAAATGGCTCAAGGAATTTGTATTTTTGCAGAAACTTATGATGGGGTTTTAGCCCCCTGCTTTGCCGAACTCCTCCAAGCAGCTCGTGAAATTCAAAAAACCACGGGGGAAGAGATTAGCGCTCTAGTAGTGGGTAAGAATAGCCAAGACATCTGTGACCAAGTGGCAGAGCTAGGGGTGGATAAGATCCTGCTCTATGCCACGGAGGAAGATCCGCTCTTGCAGGATGATGCCCTGGCCCAAGTGCTGGCAGACATTCTTGCAGAGGTAAAACCGTCGGCAGTCTTAGCGCCGGCCAGCCCCATAGGTAGATCAATCTTTTCGCGTGTGGCCATCCGGCTTAACTGTGGTCTCACCGCAGATTGCACAGAATTGCTGGTGGGTAGCAATCCCGATGGTAGTCACTTTATTAAGCATAATAAGCCTTCATACGGGGACAATGTTTATGTGACCATTGTTATCCGGGAAGACTTCTTCCCCCAGATTTTAACCCTGCGTCCTGGCGTTTACGAGCCTGCTACAGCTGAGCCTGGCCAGGCGGAAATTGTGACTTTTACGGAGCCTAAATTGCCTGCTTCCGGTGTCAAAGTGTTGAGTCAGGAAGACAAAGTGGCTGTGACAGATTCCATTAGCTCGGCGGAAAGAGTAGTGGTGTGTGGTAAGGGCATGGAAGCTCCCGAGAGTCTGGAACTGGTTAAGGAATTTGCCGACAAGATTGGGGCTGCCCTAGCCTGTACCAGGCCTTTGTCAGATGTAGGTCTCTTACCTTTTGAGCGGCAAATTGGCCAAACGGGTGCTACCATCCGGCCTAAGTTGTGTATCTCTATTGGGGTGTCTGGTGCTATCCAGCATACAGAAGGTATCAAGGATACTAAATGCTATATTGCCATCAATACTGACCCCCAGGCCGCAATTTTCCGTGAAGCCCAAACCGGTATTGTGGCAGATGCCAATGACTTGCTAAAGGTCTTCCTCGCTAAGTAAGTAACTAGCGGTTCAGCTGGTCTTTAAGGAAAGGCTAAGCTGCAGAAGCTTATATTTAGCCAGATATTCTGCTCCTACCAGTCGCCCCTAGTGGCTAGGTAGGAGCTTTTTACTTGGTCAAGCTAGCGATAGTCTACGCTAAAGGTAAGCAGACAAGTCTAGCCAGGGCTCTAGGCGGCTTTAACTGCCTTTCAGCCGTTGAAGGCCGGGGGGAAATCATCTATACTGGCTGAGGCTATCTTATATTATTATAGGAGGACGACGATGAATTTCATTGACAAGATTAAGGCACAAGCCACAGAGCTTAAGCAGACCGTGATTTTGGTAGAAAATGAAGACGAACGCGTGCTCAAAGCAGCCGTGACCGTTACTGCAGAAAAACTAGCAAAAATCATTTTAATCGGTACCCTAGAAGAATCCCAAGCAGTTTGCCCCGACCTGGATTTTACCGGAATTGACTTTATCAATCCTGCAGATTATCCGGATCTGGATAAATTTGTCCAGCAATACTATGAGCTGCGTAAGCATAAGGGCGTGGACCTGGAAAAGGCCCAGGCTACCATGCTAGATAAAACCGCCTTCGGCATGATGCTGATGAAAAATGATTTGGCAGATGGTCTAGTATCGGGTGCAGCCCATTCTACGGCAGATACCCTACGTCCTGCCCTGCAAATTCTCAAGACACAGGCTGGCACCAAGCTGGTCTCGGCCTTCTTTGTCATGGATACCCAGTTTAAGAATCTGGGTGCTGATGGTATTTTTGTTTTTGCGGATTGTGGCTTAAATGAAAATCCTAATGCCGATCAACTTTCCGAAATTGCTTTAGCCTCTGCGGATTCTTTCCGCTTCTTTACAGGTCAAGAGCCGGTTGTTGCCATGCTATCCTACTCTTCCTTCGGTTCGGCCCATTCCGAGCTTACCGAGAAGGTTGTGGAGGCTACCAAGCTGGCTAAGGAAAAGGCCCCTGAACTCAGACTGGATGGGGAGGCCCAGGTAGATACCGCCTTAGTCCCTGCTACCTCTGAGCGCAAGGCACCCGGTAATAAGATTGCCGGTCAAGCTAATGTTTTAGTTTTCCCCGACCTCAATGCCGGTAACATTGGCTATAAATTAGTGCAATATCTGGGCGGTGCCAAAGCATACGGCCCCCTCCTGCAGGGTATTCCTAAACCTGTAAATGACCTCTCCCGGGGCTGCTCTACCGAGGACATCATTGGTGTCGTAGCCCTCACTGCGGTACAAGCCGCCGGTGGCAAAAAACAATAAACAGCTAAAGCTGAAAGGATATAAAAGGATATAACATGATCGTATTAGTAATTAACGCTGGTTCCTCTTCACTCAAGTATCAACTGCTGGACACCCAAGATGGCCACCTTCTGGCCAAGGGCCTGTGCGAAAGAATTGGTATTGCCGGTTCTCGCCTCAAACATGAGCCCGAGGGTAAGGACAAATATGTGGTGGAAACCCCCATGCCCACCCACCAGACCGCGGTACAGTTGGTCCTGGATGCTCTGGTATCCCCTGAGCATGGTGTAATCAAGTCTATGGCAGAGATTGACGCTGTAGGCCACCGTATCCTAAATTGCGCCGACTACTACACCCAGTCTGTCCTTATTGATGACGAGGTTAAAGAAACTATCCGTAAGTGCTTTAGCTTTGCCCCCCTGCACAACCCTGCTAACCTCATGGGCGTGGAAGCCTGCCAAGAAATCATGCCCAATGTACCCATGGTTGCAGCTTTTGACACCAGCTTCCACCAGACCATGCCGGCTCAGGCTTTTATGTATGGCCTGCCTTATCGCTACTATGAGGAACAGCATATTCGCCGCTATGGGGCTCACGGTACCTCTCATAACTACGTCAGCAAGAGGGCACCGGAGTTCTTGGGTAAGGATCCCCAAAACCTGCGTATGGTTACCCTGCATTTAGGAAACGGTTCCTCCATTTCTGCCGTTAAGGACGGCAAGTGCCAGGACACCTCCATGGGCCTCACTCCTTTGGAAGGCCCCCTCATGGGTACCCGTTGTGGTTCTATTGACCCCGCCATTGTCGTTAACATCATGGACCGGGAAAACTTGGATCCTCAGAAGATGGACCACCTCATGAATAAGGAATCTGGTGTATTAGGTATATCTGGCGTATCTTCCGACTTCCGTGATCTGGAAGAGGCTGCTCAGGCCGGCAATGAACGTGCCCAGCTGGCCCTGGATATGTTTGCCTACCAATGCAAGAAGATTCTCGGTTCCTATGTCTTTGCCATGGGTGGCGTTGACGTCTTAGTCTTTACTGCAGGTATCGGGGAGAATGACGCTAACACCCGGGCTGCCATTTGCTCAGGCTTAGAGGAAATGGGTATCAAGATTGACCCCGCTAAAAACGAGGGTCTGCGTGGCAAGGAAGCCATCATTTCAGCCGATGACTCTCCTGTAACCGTAGTGGTAATCCCCACCAATGAAGAACTCATGATTGCCCGCGATACGGAAGACATTGTTAATGCCTTGCACAACTAAATTTAGTCACACTTAAAGAATTCACAGAAAGCAATTCATATGGCCAAAGATGAAAAATTAGTAAAAGAGATTACCCCTAGGGACGTGGATTTTGCCCAGTGGTACACCGACGTGGTAAAAAAGGCGGAATTAACTGCCTATTCCCGGGTACGGGGCTGCATGATTCTCCGTCCTTACGGTTTTGCCATTTGGGAAAATATCCAGCGGGACCTGGACCGGCGTTTTAAGGAAACCGGCCATCAAAACGTAGCTATGCCTCTTTTGATTCCCGAATCCCTGCTGGAGAAAGAAAAGGACCATGTAGAGGGCTTTGCCCCCGAAGTTGCTTGGGTAACGGAAGGTGGCAACAATAAGTTGCAGGAACGACTCTGCATCCGGCCCACCTCGGAAGCCCTCTTCTGTGACCATTATGCAGAGATCATCCAGTCCTGGCGTGACCTGCCTAAACTCTATAACCAATGGGTTTCGGTGGTCAGATGGGAAAAAACCACCCGTCCCTTCCTGCGGACCTCAGAATTCTATTGGCAGGAGGGTCACACGGCCCATGCCAGTGCAGAGGAGGCCCTGGAAGAAACCCGCCGTATGTTGCAGGTTTATATCGACTTCTACCGTGAATGTTTAGCCATTCCTGTAATTTCCGGCTTGAAAACGGACAAGGAAAAATTTGCCGGAGCGGAGCAGACCTACACTGTAGAAGCCATGATGCATGACGGCAAGGCCCTGCAGGCGGGTACCTCCCACTATTTCGGTAACGGTTTCGCCCAGGCCTTTGGTATCCAATATGCGGATGAAAACAATGAACTCCAGTATGTTTACCAGACCTCTTGGGGCCTATCCACCCGGTCCATTGGCGGCCTCATCATGGTCCATAGTGACGATGATGGCTTGGTCTTGCCTCCGCGGGTAGCCCCCTACCAAATCGTGTTGATTCCTGTAGCCTTGCAAAAAGAGGGCGTCAAAGAGGCTAATGAAGAACTGCTGGCTCGTCTCCAAGGCCGCTTCCGCATGACTTCTGACTTCTCTGACCGTATGCCTGGTTGGAAATTCTCTGAATATGAGATGAGGGGTGTCCCCCTGCGCCTGGAATACGGACCTAAGGATATTGAAAAGGGTCAGGTGGTGGCTGTCCGCCGGGACAAGCGGGAAAAATATTTCCTCCCCTTAGAAGGTCTGGAAGACAAGCTGCAGGAAATCCTCGATCAAATGCATGAGGATATGCTGGCTAGAGCCGAAAAATCCCTCTATGACCGTATTTATCAGGCTAAGAATTGGGCAGAACTCTCTGAAACCATTAAGAGTAAAGCAGGTTTCGTCAAAGCCCATTGGTGTGGTGATCAGGCCTGTGAAGAGAAAGTCAAAGCCGAGTTACAGGCTACATCACGTTGCATCATCGACGAAGAATTAGAAGAGGGTGCAGCCTGTGCCATTTGCGGACGCGAGGCTAAACACTTAGTCTACTGGGGCAAGGCCTACTAGGCTATATCAGATTAGTAGCCCTGTAAATTAGTAGATCAGCAAATTAAATTGAGTCCGGTTTCCTGCAGGGAGCCGGACCTTTGCTATGGGCCGGACCTTTGCTATGGGCTAGATAGGTGAAAAATTAGAGAGAACGGAGCTTGTCTTTTTTAGCCGTGGCAAAGGCAATGATGGTGATGATGGCAGCGAGGATTAGGAAGACGTAGAAGTTAATGAGCCGGGTTAAAATCATGGCAGATTCCACTTGCCCGGGTGGGAAGAGACCTGAAAACATAGCCACAAAACCACCCTCGGTGATACCAACTGCCCCAGGGGTAGGAAACCCTGAAACGGCTAAGGTGAGGACAGATTGCAAGGCAAAGGATGGGAGGAAAATGCTAGGGGAGGCCCCTAGAGCCATACCGGCCATGAAGGGAATCAGATTATAAACTGCAAACTGTATAGCGTGGAGGAGGAGAAGCTTGAGCAGGAGCCGGGGAACCTTCAAGAGGGAAAAGGCCCCTGCACTGTAAGAACCGAGAAACTTGTCTAGGTTACGCTTAAACTTATTGGCCTTGGGCTTAAGCCTACCCCGCGTAATCCAGGCCAAAATTTGATAAGAAATGGCTCGTAGCTGTTTGGGAAAGAAGAGTAAAAAGAGGTTGAGGACCAGGAGGAAGCCGTTAAACACATAGCCCACAATGAGGGCGTAGCGCATGGCATACAGGTTTTGAGAAATAAAATCATATTGGACAATCAGTAAGACCGTAGCATACAAAATCATCACGATATTATTAAAGATTGTGTTAACAAAGAAAATAATGCTGGCCCCCGCCAGGTCGATGCCACAGCGGTGGAGGTACAGCATTTGCATAGGCTGGCCCCCCGAAGAAGAGGGGGTTATATTATTGAAGTAATAGCCCGCAAAGGCGGTATTGACTGCCACACGAAAAGGGGCATACCCCCCATTTAGGTGGTAGAGGAGAGAGCGGATAATTTCCGCCCAAATCAGTTGATAGACCAGCATCAGGCCGAAGCCAGCTGCGACCCAAGTCAGGTTGGCCGCCTGGAGGGAGGCCCTTATTTCCGCAATAGAGGTATCTTTGAGGATAGCACGCAGGGTAACATACAGAATAAGGATAAGGAAAGTAAAGGAAAAGACATACTTCCAAAGAGCCTTGCGTTGCTTAGCCTGACTACTAACACTATTCATGCCCAGCCTTACTTCCTCCCTTTGTTTTAATCATGTCCTGAAGCACATTCTAACATATGGGTTTGTGGTCTAGGCCGGAGCGACCACTTGGAGAACCACACTTTCTAAGGGCTCTAGAGAGATAGAGCTCTGGACTAGGGGAAAGATTTCAGCGGCATTATTTGGCAGCTGCCATTGGGCCAAGCAGGGCTGCCAGCTACCCGCAGGTAAGTTTAGCTGCCAGGCTTCAGTTTGGGCATTGTGGGCAATAAGATAAGTTTGTCCCTCCGAGTGGAGTAGATAGGCAATGTGCCCCTCGGCAATTTCATAAGTTTCCAGACTGGCCTGAATTTCCTCGTAAGAGGTTAAGGAGAAAATACTCAAGCGACGGCGTAGGGCTAAGAGGTGGCGGAAAAGCCGACCCAGGTCCGGATATAGGGCAGCCTGCTCGTAATCTAACATATTGATTTCATCCGGCGCATTATAGGTGTTGTCCAAACCACGCTTGGTCCGCATAAATTCCTGGCCGGCATGGAAGAAGAGGGTCCCGAAGGATAAGGCCTGGATGGACAAGGCCAAGGCCTGACGCTTGGTGGATTCTTCTCTGCTAATATCACCCAAAGTTTGACGAATTTTATCGAAGAGGGTGGCATTATCATGGCACTCTGAGTAAATCACTGATTGGCTGGCGTCCAAATAGTAGCCATGGTCAGGCTGCCCCTGAATATTTTTGTAAACCTGCCAAGTCTTCTCTAGGCTAGTATCGCCACTGAGGAAGCCAGGGGCTCCTTGACCAAAGTTGGACCCCCTTAGGGCATCCCGGAATTGATCATTGAAAAAACGGATGCCCGGTAGCTCTTGGGCCTGCCTTTGGTCAGCCGCTAGTTGCCCTGCAGGATGCGCCCCCATCTGCCAACCTTCACCCAGAATTATAATACCGGGATCGATCGCATCTAGGGCTTGGCGGATGGCCTGCATGGTAGGTACGTCATGGATGCCCATAAGGTCAAAGCGGAAGCCGTCTATCTGGTAGTGGCTGGCCCAGTAAGTCAGGGAATCCACCATATATTTACGGAACATAGTCTGCTCCGAAGCAGTTTCATTCCCACAACCCGTACCATTGCAAGGATTACCATCTTGCTGTAAACGGAAATAGTAGCCCGGGACAGCTTGCTGGAGGGGAGACAGGGCCAAATCGTAGACGTGATTGTAAACCACGTCCATGATTACCTTAAAGCCCGCCTTGTGTAAAGTTTGCACCAAGCTCTTGAATTCTATAATTCTACTGGTGGGGTCCTGGGGCTGGCTGGAGTAGGAACCTTCTAGCACATTGTAGTTTTGCGGATCGTAGCCCCAATTGTATTGGGCATTAAAACTTAAGTTTCCTGCCTCATCCACGGTAGCGAAATCGAAGCAGGGCATAATCTGAATATGACTCACCCCTAGGGACTGCAAATAAGCCAAACCAGAGGGTTGACCGCTGGAAGTATGGGTATCCGGCTCAGTCAGGCCTAAGAATTTGCCCTTATGGTAGATTCCGTTGTCCGGTCCAATTGTGAGATCGCGGATGTGAATTTCATAGATGGCAATATCGCCTTGGGGTACATAACTGGGGCTCCGCTCCTCACGCCACCCGACGGGGTAGTAAAGAGAGGGGTCAAGTAGCACTGCAGGCCGGCCATTGGCCCGTGTAGCTACAGCATAGGGATCGGCCGCCTCTTGGACCCTCCCGTCGGGAAAGGTCAGCAGGTAGCTATAATCTTGCAGGGCAAAATCACCCTGCAAATCTAAGGTCCAGAGGCCAGGGTGCTGAGCAGAAGAGGCCAGGTCCAGGAGCAATTTTTGCCCTTTGCCCAGGCTCAACTGGACCCGCACAGCCGTGGGTGCCCAGAGACGAAACTGACTTTCCTGCGGGCTATAAAAGGCCCCTAAAGGGCCATCATAGTAATATTTTTTATTAAACTCCGGGGTATGGAGAGAAGCTAAATGGTTCATGTAAGACTCCTAGATTTCTCATCATGAGCTGGTTATGACTTGCTAGCTAAATTATACCTCAGCCGGAAGAGGCTTGCGGACCTTCTCTTCATGCTATTCAGAGCTAAAATAAATTTAGGCCTTGACAGGCAAGAACTAGCATGAGATAATCACTAATGCTGTTTTAGAGAAACTCTGATTTTTAGAGCCGCTGTATAAGCGAAGTGCTGACAAGCATATTTAGATAAAGGGAGGCAGAAACATGGCAGTACCTAAGAGAAAATGGTCCAAACGCAGATCTCGGATGTCTCGTGCCCAGGAAAAACTTAGTCAAGTTAATCTTTCCGAATGCCCTCAATGCCACGAGCTTAAACTCCCCCACGTAGTCTGCAAAAACTGTGGTTACTACAAGGGAAGAGAAGTCGTAGCCATTGACAAAGAGGCCTAGGCCTCCAGGTCTTTTTACGTGAGCATGAGCAGCGGGGCATCTTGTCCGGCTGCTTTTTTCTGTTAAGAGGTAAAGCATGTCCAAACCCGTTATTGCCCTAGTCGGCCGTCCCAATGTAGGCAAGTCCAGTATCTTTAATGCCCTGGCCGGCAGCCGCATCTCTATTGTGCACGATAGCCCTGGAGTTACCCGGGACCGTATTTATGCAGAGCCTGAATGGTTCGGCCGGGAATTTATTTTGATAGACACAGGCGGTCTAGAGCCGGGTTCACTGGATCCTATCCACCAGCAGATGGCGCGGCAGGTGGGTTTTGCCCTGGAAGCCGCAGATGTCATTCTTTTCCTCTGTGACCTCAAGGAGGGTCTGACCCACCAGGATAGGGAAATTGCCTCCTACCTACGTAAATCTGATAAACCTATCATTTTAGCTCTGAACAAGGCGGACCAGGTAGGTGCCATGCCCCCTGAAGCCTATGAGTTTTATGAGCTGGGCTTGGGCGAACCCTACTGCGTGTCTGCGGTGCACAGATTGGGCTTGGGAGAGATGGTTTCTGCTCTTCTAGCTGAGGCCCCGGAGGCCCAAGCTACAGAAGAAGAGGACCAGCGCATCTCCGTAGCCATTATTGGCAAGCCCAATGTGGGTAAATCCTCCCTGCTCAACAATCTCCTAGCAGAAGACCGGGCCATTGTTTCAGATATACCGGGCACGACCCGAGACTCCCTGGATGTCAATATCGATAATGCCTATGGGTCCTTCCGTTTTATCGACACAGCAGGTTTGCGGCGTAAGTCCAAGGTCAAGGAAGCTATTGAAAAGTATAGTATCCTCAGAACCCAGGCTGCTGTGGAAAGGGCAGATGTCTGTCTGATTCTCCTGGATGCCACGGATGAAATTTCTGAGCAAGACACCAAAATTGCGGGTCTAGCCCATAATGCAGGTAAGGCTTCCCTCTTTGTGGTCAATAAGTGGGATCTCCTAGAAGGCCGTGACCAAAAATTTCAGGCCTGGCAGGACCAAATCAAGCTGCGCTTTGCCTTTATGCCCTATGCAGAGATGACCGCCATTTCTGCCGTGACCGGGCAAAGGGTAGAGGGCCTCTACCAGGCCATCGTAGAGATATACGAGGAAAACTCCAAGCGCTTGTCTACGGCCGTGGTCAATGAAGTCCTGGCCGAAGCCTTATCTATGCACCGGCCACCTAGCGATAAGGGGCGGGCTCTGAAAATTTACTACGGGAGTCAGGTTTCTACGCAGCCTCCCCACTTTATTTTCTTTATCAATGATAAAAAACTCTTACATTTTTCCTACGAACGCTATCTGGAAAATCGCTTGCGTGAGGCCTTCGGTTTCCGCGGATCGCCTATTTTCTTGTCTTGGCGCGAGCGGAAACGTGATGATTACCTTAAAATAGATAGGAAGACCCCAGCTAGGTCGCAGGAAAGTCAGGAATACTAAGCATGAATAAGCAGAAACTCAGGAATATAGCTATTGTCGCCCACGTTGACCACGGTAAAACCACTCTGGTAGACGGTTTGCTCAAATCCTCCGGCCTTTTTCGAGCCGATGAGGTCCTGCCCAGTCAGGTTATGGACTCGGATGCCATTGAGCGGGAAAGAGGGATTACCATCCTGGCGAAAAACACGGCTATTGAATACCTGGATACCCGCATTAACATTGTAGACACTCCGGGACACGCCGACTTTTCGGGCGAAGTAGAAAGAGTGCTCAAAATGGTAGATGGGGTCCTCTTGCTGGTAGATGCCTTTGATGGACCCATGCCCCAGACCCGCTTTGTTTTAGCTAAGGCCCTGGCCATGAACCTGCAAACCATCGTCATCATAAATAAGATTGACCGGCCCGATGCTAGACCGCAAGAAGTAGCCGATATGGTGCTGGAGCTTTACATGGACTTGGGAGCTACCGACGAGCAGATTGAGTTCCCCATTCTCTATGCTTCAGCCAAAAGAGCCGTCTCCTTCCGCGAACTTCCCGAGAGCCTAGATGAGTCAGTTTTAGATAATGCAGACATGCGGCCTATCTTGGATACGATTGTAGAGACCATTCCGGAGGCAGGGGGCGACGATACTGCCCCCCTGCAGATGCTGGTCTCCAATATTGACTATGATAACTATCTAGGCCGTTTGGCCACGGGCCGTATTCAGCGGGGCAGTCTTAAGATAGGGGACCAGGTCAGTCTGATTTCCGCTGCAGATGGCAAGATCCACTCGGAAAAAATTAGCAAGGTCTTTGTCTTTCAAGGGCTGGGACGTAAGGCTGTGCCAGAGGCCGGCAGTGGAGAGATTGTCTGCTTGGGTGGTATAGAAGACGTACAAATTGGGGATACCATTTGCGACCCTGACCACTTGGAGGCCCTGGATTTTGTCGAAATTGAAGAACCTACCATTGCCATGGTCTTCCAAGTTAACGATAGCCCCTTTGCTGGCAGGGAAGGGGACTATGTCACTTCTCGCCATCTGCGGGACCGCTTAGAAAAAGAAATGCTGCGTAATGTGGCCATGCGGCTGGAGTATACGGACCGGGAAGACAGCTTTATTGTCAAGGGACGGGGCGAGCTGCATATTTCTATCCTCATTGAAAACATGCGGCGAGAAGGTTATGAATTCCAGGTCTCACGTCCTTATATCCTACAAAAGGAAATCGACGGAGTTCTCATGGAACCTCAAGAACTCCTCACTGTGTCTGTAGCCGAAGAATTTGCCGGAGCCGTCATTGAAGGCTTGGGCCGTCGTAAGGCGGAGATGCTGGCCATGCATCCTCCTTTTAAGTCTTCAGTCCGTTTAGAATTCCGTATTCCCTCCCGCCAGCTGATAGGTTATCGTTCCCAGTTTATGAACGATACCCGGGGTAACGGCCTCATGTCTTCGGTCCTCGATGGCTATATCCCCGTCAAGGGTGAAAGTGTGGGTAGAAATCATGGGGTTATCGTAGCCTTTGAAGATGGTGAGGCGACCCAGTATGGCCTCCATAATGCCCAAGAACGGGGAGAACTCTTTATTGGGCCAGGCACTGCTGTTTATGAAGGCATGATTATCGGTACTACCATGCAGACAGAGGATGTCCAAGTTAATGTTTGCAAGAAAAAACAGTTGACTAATATGCGGGCTGCAGGCTCCGATGATGCCTTGCGACTTTCACCTCCCCTGGTGATGAGCCTGGAGCAGAGCATGGAATTTATTTCAGATGAGGAGATGATTGAACTGACACCCCGGAGCCTCCGTTTGCGCAAGAAAATTCTGGATGCCAAGCAGAGACTCAAGGCCGGCTCCAAGAAATAAATTAGAGGAGCTCTAAGAAACTAAGGAGTTATTCGTGGCAGGCAAAATTAGTAAGACCCTAATCGTACTACTGGTCATCGCCGGGCTCGTGCTCGTCCTCTTTTCCGCCTTTTTATTTGGCTATAATTATGTGCGGTCTCAAGATGAAGACTACCGCAAAATGGCGGAGGAGGCCGAGGCCAAGGATGGCAACCTGGTAACTGAAGATACACCCGGGGCCATTCCTATTTTCATCCCCCGCTCCTCGGATATTGATGATATAACGGCCATTCTCGAAGAGGCGGGCTTTATCTCAAATCCCTTGATTTTCAAAATCATGTCGAAATTTAATGGCTACAACGGTAACTACCAGGCGGGCACCCACTACCTTTTAAAGGGTATGTCCTACGATGCCATTATGTTCGCCCTGACCCGCCAACCTAAGCCGCTTAAAATTACCTTTGTAGAAGGGGAGACCTACCTGGAAATGCGGCAGAAGATGGTCGACATGGGACTGAATATCGATATTCAACGCATGGACAACCTGGTGCGTAATCCCACCGAATTTTTGGACTATGACTTTGTACGCAAGCTCTCCGCTTCTTCCAGTCGTGAGTGGATCCTGCAAGGTTATCTCTGGCCGGACACCTACTGGCTAGACCCCAACCTGGATGAAGTTTCCATCCTCAGAGTATTTTTGGATAATACGGAGCAAAAGTTGCAGGCTGGCCAGTACGAGGCCAAGGCTTCCAGTATGGGTATGAGCTTGGACGAAGTTATGAATATGGCCTCCATTGTGCAAAAGGAAGGTAATATTGAGGAGATGTCCAAGATAGGCAAGGTTTTCCTCAACCGCTATGTCCAGCAGATGCCCATGGAATCCTGTGCTACCATTAACTACCTGCGGGGAGAGGAGGGCCTGGATCCAATACCCTGGGCTTTAAGCTCCGACTTAGTCAAATATCGGGCCAACCCTTACAACACCTACAGTTTTGCGGGCTTGCCTCCCGGACCCATCAATAACCCAGGTACCTTGGCTATTGAGGGCGTCCTCTGGCCGGCCAACAATGACTCCTGGCCGGGTGCAGATAGTTACCTCTATTTCTGCGCCACCGGTGAAGGAGATAACGTATTTGCTACTACTTTAGCGGAGCACGAGGCTAACATCGCCTATTACTCTTCCCAGTGGTATGCCGATGAAGGTCAAGAGGCACCGGAGTTTGGGGCCCAGGAAGACCAAGAGCTAGCAGATCCCCTCGGCCTGTAGCAGTTTTATGGCTAGACGACTAGGAGAGCCTGGTCTGGCAAATTTCGAGCTTTATATACGTTGCAGTAGCCAGGCTAAACAATAAAAAGGCAGTAAGGGCAGGACCAGGCGGTCCTGCCCTTTGTTCTGAGATGAAACGAGGTGACCAGCCATTCTACGCCTGAGTACAAACAGGAGGACCATACTGATTAGGCAAAAGACGGAGGCCAGGCTAGCCATAAAGAGGCAGGACCAGCAACCTTCTTGGGGAGCCAGGGCAGCCAGGACCAGGAGGTCAGCCTCTCCCAGGTAAAAGCGTCCCCGTGATCTCTCTAAACCCTGTACCAAGAGTAGGAGGAATAGGAAGAACAGGCTAGAGCCCAAGGCAGGTAACCAGGACCAGTTAGCCCCCAACTGCTGCGGCCCATTAAACCAGGCTAGGAGGGCCAAACCGAGAATTTTGCCTAGGCCGACTTGGCGGTAGCGCAGATCTTCCCAGGCCAGGGCCAAAAGAAGGATTAAGCAGATAAAATCTAGAGTTTGTCCCAGCATGCTAAAGCTCCTTTGGCCCTAGTGTACAGGCCAAATTAGCCATAACTAGGCCATCCTTGCGACAAGACCTGATAAGGGGCGACAATTGTCTACAGCATTTTACGAGTTTGACCCTGGGGAAGGGGCTTAGCTATAATATTTTTGTCAGACACATAAAGGAGTGCATACTATGACAAGAGATCCCCTCAAGCTTAAAAGCAAGGCTGAACAAGTCGCCTTCCTGCGGGAAGCGATTGTGTCACATATACGCGCAGAATATGGTAAAGAACTAAACGAGGCCAAGCAGCCAGAAATCTGGATTGGCTTGGCCAAGGCTGTCATGGAGATTATTGCCCCCCGTTGGGAGAAAAGTCGCAAATCCTATGCCGCCACCCGCCAAGCCCACTACTTCTCGGCAGAATTTTTGCTGGGCCGCAGCCTCACTAATAACCTCTTAAATTTAGGCCTCTATGATGCTGCCCGCGAGGTCTGTGCAGAACTGGGCTATGACTTGGCAGAACTTGAAGAAGAAGAGACTGATCCCGGCTTAGGTAATGGTGGCCTGGGACGCTTGGCTGCCTGTTTCTTGGATTCAGCTACCACCCTGGAATATCCGGTGAATGGCTATGGTATCCTCTACCGCTATGGCCTGTTTAAGCAAGATTTTGAAGATGGCTTCCAGAAGGAGTATCCGGATTCCTGGATGGAACGGGACTACCCCTTTATTAGCCGCCGAGAAGAACTGGCCTGTACCGTCTCCTACCAGGACCTGGACGTCTATGCCGTACCATACGACCTGCCCATTACAGGCTTCGGGACGGAAAATATCAACGTCCTCCGCCTGTGGAAGCCTGAACCCCTCCAGGAGTTTGACTATAATCTTTTTAACTCCCAGCGCTTTGATGACGCCGTAATTGAGCGCAACCGTGTCCAGGATATCAACCGGGTGCTCTATCCCAATGATTCTTCTTATGATGGCAAGGTCCTGCGGGTCCGCCAGCAGTACTTCTTTGTATCCGCCTCTCTGCAGAGTGTCATCCAGGAATACCGCCGTTATCACGGTGACGATTTTTCTAAATTTGCGGACTTCCATGTCTTCCAACTGAATGATACCCACCCCGTCTTCGCTATTCCGGAACTCATGCGGCTCCTCATGGATAATCACGGCCTGTCCTGGGAGGAGGCCTGGAAGATTTGCCAGCGAGCCTTTGCCTATACCAACCATACTATCTTGGCGGAAGCCCTGGAAAAATGGGAAATATCTATTGCCCAATTCCTCTTCCCCCGGGTACTGGAGATTATCCAGCGGATTGACCAACAATTCCGGGAGGAAGCCCGCCAACTAGGCTTACAGTCCTTTGAAATTGAGGCCATGGCCCCGCTACACGATAACCGAATCCATATGGCCTCCCTTGCGGTTTATACGGCCTTCAAGGTAAATGGTGTAGCCAAACTCCATAGCCAAATTCTCATAGATCAAACCTTACATTCCTTCTACAAGCTCTGGCCTCAACGTTTTACCAACAAGACCAACGGGGTTACCCCCCGGCGTTGGTTGTATAACTCCAACCAAGATTTAGCAGACCTCTTAACAGAGCTCTTGGGTTCAGACGCTTGGGTAAGAGACCTGACCCAGTTGAAGAAGCTCGAGAAGTATAAGACGGATGCCAGTGTTCTGGACCAGCTCCAGAAGATAAAAAACCAGGACAAGCAGCGGTTAGCCAGCTATCTCCATAAGAATTTTGCTATGGAGGTAGATGAACAGGCCCTCTTCGATGTCCAAGTTAAGCGCCTCCACGAATACAAAAGGCAGCTGCTAAATGCCTTTGAGATTTTGGACCGCTACAATCGGGTCAAGGCAGGGCAAAAGGTATCAGATACACCGGTTGCCTACATCTTCGGGGCCAAATCTGCCCCTTCCTACTACCGGGCCAAGGCTATCATCAAATTTATTAATGAGCTGGCCAAGAAGGTTAACTCAGATCCCCAGGTCAATAAGCTGATGCGGGTACACTTTATACCTAACTATAATGTCTCCAAGGCTGAGTTAATTTTCCCCGCCTCTAATATTTCTGAACAGATTTCCACGGTAGGCAAGGAGGCCTCCGGTACCGGTAACATGAAATTCATGATGAACGGGGCACTCACCCTAGGTACTTGGGATGGAGCCAACCTCGAAATTGCCGATGCCGTCGGTGAAGAAAACGCCTTCATGTTTGGTACCAAGCTTAAGGACTTCCCCGCCACCCTTGACTATTACAATTCTCAGTGGCAGTACAACCATATAGAGGGCTTGAAAACAGTGGTAGATAGCCTGGTAGACGGTAGCCTTGATGATGCCAATTCCGGCATGTTTGCCGAGCTTTACCGGTCTCTCTTAAAGGGTAGTCCTACGGAAAAGGCGGACGTTTACTATGTCCTAGGCGATTTTAAGGATTACCGCCAAAGGCGTTTTGAGGCCCATGAGGCCTTCCAGGACCAAGAGAGCTGGCTAGAGAAATCTTGGATTAATATTTGCAATTCGGGTCGCTTTAGTTCTGACCGCACCATCCAGGACTATGTAGATGAAATTTGGCGTTTGGATAAACTCAGAGTAGAGTAAGGCTAAGTAATTTGCTAGTAGATCCCCAGGCCCGCGGCTGCCCCAGCTGCGGGCTTTATGCTAAGAAGAGACCTGGCTTGCCCCTGCCACAGCCTTGACAAGACGGGGCTGCTCTGACAATATCGGCAATGCGGCTCACCAGTGAGCCAAATTAAAATAGAAATTATTCGCCAGCGCCTTAGGGCCTGGCCCAGATAAACTTGAGGAGGGAATATAGTATGGCAGAATTTAAGTATGAATTAACCAAAGAACTAGGTGTTTTGAGTTCCAGTAAGTCGGGATGGCAGAGAGAGCTCAATATGGTTTCTTGGAATGATAACAAAGCAAAATTAGATATCCGCGATTGGGCCCCTGAGCACGCTAAAATGAGTAAGGGTATCTCTCTTTCTCATGAAGAGGCTGCTATCCTGCGAGAAATCTTGAATGACCTCAACTTGGATGAGGTCTTTGCCTAAGCCCTAGGGAAAAAGCCGACAAGATTAAATTACCAACGAAAAAAGGAGCTCGCCGAGCTCCCTTTTTTGTTGGATAGTTTAGTCTGGCCCTATATAGCAAATCTAGTTACCCTCCGGGATAGGGCCAGTTTTGTCAGGATCAGGCTTAGCATAAACTAAGAGCCTCTCCGTCTGTTCATTGTAAACCAGGGGGTGACAAGTAATCAGTACCACAGTGTCATCCTCAAAGGGCTCATAGACCCGGTCCGTTAACTCGATTTGAGGAATAATATCCTGGGCATACACATTGTAGTAATAACGTGTGTTGGTGGGTAGATAGTCTATGTAGAACATATCGCCCGGCACAATTTCGTTGAGACGGTTAAAATCACGGCCCGTAGTAAGGAAGCGGTGGCCCCAAATGGTGGTAAGGCCGGGTTGGCCCAGGGGGGTACCCACTCCAGAGTGGATGCCTGATCCAAAGCGCAAGGATACTAACAAGTCATTGCCCTGCTCTTCGGAGAGGGGGGTAATCACTTGAATCTTGGGAATTACCAGTTTACCAATATAAGTGAGGGAGACCACATCAGCACCGGTCTCGTCTAAGCTGTTATCTACAAAGTCTACGCCGACTGAGTCTTCATTGCGTTCACCTTGCACAGGGGCAAAGTTACGAGCAACTTCCACCTCGATGGGGGCCTTTTGGGCATCCAAATTACTGATAATTTCTTTGGATAGTTTTTCGGCATTCTTCTCATCAAACTTGGGTTTGAGGAAGAAGAAGAGGCCCACGGCTACCAGAGCCACGATAATTATATCTAAGCTAATCAAGACCCAGCGGGGGACCCCAGCCTGTTGGCCCTGCTGATTTTGTTTGGCCTGCTGTTGTGCAGCCTTCTCCCTAGCTTTGCGAGCCTTTTTATCCTCAGGTCCTCTGCCTTGGGGACCGGGGTAGGAGCGGGGAGGGGTAGGACGTCCAGGGCCAGCCTGAGGACGGGCTTGTGGACGTTGAGAAGAGGGATAGGGTCTTTGCGGTCCTGGTCTCTGAGGGCCGGGGCCTGCCTGGGGGCGGGGTGCGGGGCCAGAACGAGCTGGCATAGCCGGTCTCGGGTGCCCGTTGGGGGCTACGGGACCATGGCCTTGGGGCCGCTGAGGGGGAAGCTGACCTGGTCTAGGCCCGGGATTATGCGGCCTAGATCCTCCTGCCTGTGACCTGCTTGCTGGGGGTCTTTGGGGTGCAAACGGATCATTTTGGCGATATTGGTTCATTAACTGTTACCTCGTACTTCAAAGCTAGGATTATGCGACTCTAGCAAAACTATGATATCTTAGGAAAGCAGACCAGCCTGGACCGGTCTGCCATTCATATTGTCTTATTATGGCATGAACTCAAGCGAGGGTAAAGTGATGAATTATAAGTCTGGAAAATTGTCTGTAGAATCGGAAAATATATTCCCTATTATCAAACAATGGCTCTATGCAGAGGAGGAAATCTTCCTGCGTGAGCTAGTGGCCAATGCGGTAGATGCCGTAAGTAAGAGGAAACACCTCATCTTGGTGGGGGAGGCCCCGGCCGCAGAAGAAGAGCTAGGCATACAAGTTAAATTGGATACTGCTGCAGGTAGTTTAACCATTAGCGACACCGGTATCGGCATGACAGCTGAGGAAGTGGATAAGTATATTAATCAAATTGCCTACTCGGGGCTCGTAGACTATGTGGAAAAATATAAGGGGGGTGCGGAAGGCGGCCAAGCAGTCATTGGTCACTTTGGCCTGGGCTTTTATTCAGCCTTCATGGTAGCTGACCGGGTGGAAATTCAAAGCCTCTCCTGTTTAGAAGGGGCAGAGTCCGTATCCTGGGTCAGCGAAGATGGCCTGGAGTACCAAATGGAGAAAGGTCAACGCCAGTCGGCCGGTACGGATATTATCCTCCACTTAAACCCGGAGGCCCAGAAGTCCTACCAGGGCAGTAAGTTGAGGGAGCTCTTAAAACGCTACTGCGGCTTTATGCCTTATCCTATCCACTTCCAAGTAGACGCAGAAGAGCAGGAATTAATCAATGATACGGCCCCCCTCTGGTTGAGGGATGCCAAGGCAGTAAGTGACCAGGAATATATTGATTTTTATCGTAAGACCTTTAATAGCAGTCAAGATCCTCTTTTCTGGATTCACTTGAATCTGGACTACCCCTTCCGTCTCAAGGGAATCTTATATTTTCCCGCATACACCGGACCTTATATGGAAGTCCAAAATCGCATCTTAATTTACAGTAAGCAAGTCTACGTATCTGATGACTTGCGGGAGATGATTCCCGACTTCCTCTTCCTCCTGCAAGGTACCCTGGATTGCCCGGATTTACCTCTTAACGTATCTCGCTCTTACCTGCAGAATGACCAGACCATCCGTGCCCTGTCTAAGCACATCGTGGCCAAGGTAGGGGACAAGTTGGCAGGCATATACCGGGAGGATAAAGACCGTTTCCAAAACATCTGGCCCAAAATTGCCGACTTCGTCAAGCTGGGTAGCTTGCAAAATGCCGCCTTTGCAGACAAGGTGGAATCCTGCCTGCTCCTGGAAGAGGTAGACGGCAGTTTCCAGGCCCTGGTCGATCAGGCGGAAGGCCCTATTTATTACGTTTATGATGACCACCGCCTGGACTTCTATACTGACCGTTTGCATAGCGAAGGTAAGGCAGTATTTCGTATGCACAAGGGCTTAGACCTACAGTGGATGAGCCTTATCGAAGCGCGTAGTCAGGGTAAATACCGCTTCCGTCGGGCTGACTCTTGGGAGCAGCCCCAAGATGAAGTAGGGACAAGCCTAGATGAAGACTTGCTAGCCCTTCTGCAAGAATTAAGCCAGGTGCAGGACCTGTCAGGACGCCTCCAGGCCCAGGGAGCGGATGCTCCCCTGCTCAGTTTGGTGGAAGATGAGGCCGCCCGTCGTTTTGCCGACATGCAGGAGATCTATGGCAAGCTAGTGGACGAAGAAGAAAGGGCAAATTTAGACCAACTTGCCCAACAGTTTAAGGCCCAGGAAACCGTCTTGGTCAATCCGGATAACCCCCTGTATGCGGGGCTCCGTGACCGGTCTCCCGAGGAGCAAAAAGCCCTCCTGCGCTATGCCTACCAGTTGGCCCTTCTGGCCAAAGACGAGTTAAGAGGTGAGGAGCTTAAAGCCTTTGTCCAGGCCTCCGAGCAGCTCTGGCAGCAATAAGTCTGCAAGTAAGTAAGATATGAATTCAAGTTGCAGGCTAGCCCTCGGGCTAGCCTGTTTAAATTTACTAAAATTATGATATGCAAGAAGTCCAGCTCGTGAGTTGCAGTTTATACAAGGGCAGGGCATACTATTCTAAGAATTAAAAAGCGCATATAGCATAAAATATACACGTAAAATTCGACAAAATGCCAGCTAATTGCACATAAATTTGCAAAAATATAAGTTGACAAGCTAATACGAGAAAATTATAATCATCATATCGAATTGTGTCTCAACTGTAATTAGCTGCAGTTGTCACCAGGATTCGAGGTTTTTTATGCGAAAAAGAATATTTGATTACATACTTATGTTGCTGGCCTTTGTCTTGGTCGCACTTGTAGGTTTGGTGGCATTCATGCAGAGCCGCGATAATTCGCGTGCCTCGGCAGAGTTTGTCGTGCACAAATCTACAGCACCTACTGTTGACCAGGCCCCTGCCAGCCTAAAGCTCTCTGCCGCAGCTGACCAGATGGATAACAAGACGGAAATTTCTCAGAAGTCTGAAAGCAGCGAGTCCACGGAAAAGCCCAGTTCTGAAAGCCAGGATTTGCGTAAAGTTTTTGACCCCGCTGTGGCTTTTGGTCTGGAAAGCCAAGAGGGACAAACGCCAACCCAAACGACAGCGGCTCGAGCGGCCTTGCCTGCCGTGGTCAAGCAGACTGAAACTGCAGCTGCTACTGAAACCATAACTGCAACTGAAGCTGTAACTATTGCAGCTGCCCCAAGGCAAACCTATATTCAGCAGGTTTCTGAGACCATTAATGTGCCTTTTGAAACTGAGTATCAAGAAACTGATTTGTTAGCTCAGGGTGAACAGAAGCTCATGCGGCAGGGCTACGATGCAGTTATCGAAATAGACTACGAGCAAATTTTCGAGAATGGCATCCTGGTGGAAACTAGAGAAGTTGGCCGCCGTTACCTGGCCTCTGGCCAAAGCCATATCATTTTAGTAGGTACCGGCCAGGCAGCTGTGCCGGAGACAACACCTATACCCGAGTCTTCACCTGATCCTGAACCCACGCAGCCCATCTATGAGGAGCCGGAAATTATCGAAGAAGACGTCTATGCTCCGCAAAACACGCCTTTGCAATCCCCAGTGCAGGACAGCGGTCAGGCTGCGGCTATGGCAGACTTTACTTTTACTAGTCCGGGCTCTGTAAGCGCGGCCGAAACTAATTTTTCAGTCGTGTCTGGTCTCTTAAACCGGAATGGAGCCCAAACTTATACTTCTTTCAATGACAATGGCAACGGCACCATCACAGTAGATGGTTACACCTTTGCCGTAGCCAACGGTCCCCTGGTTTTTACTACTACTTCCTACGACGGCTATGAGTGCTATAAACTCTATCCGGATCCGGGTGCGGTTAATGAATGCAACCGGACAGCTTCGGGTATTTTAGCCCAACGGGGTATCGTAGCTTCCAGCCAGCTCAGTGGGGGCTACCCCATGGGAACGGTACTCTTTATTGAGGGCTATGGCCTGGGAGTCGTAGCAGACCGGCACGGCATGGGCGATGGCCTTTTGGACCTGTCCTTTGATGCCCGGGAGATTTCGCAAGGCGTCTTCCTTCCTACCGGCAGCCGCCAGGTCTATGTGCTCCAATAAGCAGGATAGGGAGTCTAGCGATTTTTCGTATCCCTCAGCTCGGCAGCTTTGTCGGGAGTTTAACCTGCAGGCTAAAAAACATTGGGGGCAGAACTTTTTAGATAGGGGACTTAGCATTCAGAAGATGCTGAGCCCCTTTAATTTATCCACCGACTCTTGTGTTCTGGAGATTGGTCCGGGTTTGGGTCACTTAAGCCAAGCTATTTTGGCTCGGGGTGCCAGACTCCTAGCCTTGGAAATTGACAAAGATTTAGGCCCAGTCCTAGGAGCCTTAGAAGAGCGCTACTCTAACTTCCAAGTTCTTTACGGGCCAGCCCAGGCTTGGGACTGGGGCCAATTATTGAGTTCCTGTAAGGGCGACTCCTACGTTTTCGGCAACTTACCCTACTATCTCTCTTCCGAACTTTATGCCAAAGCCCTACTGGAAGTAGGAGAGGCCCGGGGTATGTCCTTCCTCCTACAAAGGGAGGTAGCAGAACGCTTTGCCCATGCTCCAGCTTCTAAACTTTATGGTCCCCTCTCGGTCTTGGGGCAAAGCTATGGCCGGGTGAGCCTGGGTGAAAGAATCAAAGCTGCAGCTTTTTACCCACCCCCCACGATTGAAAGCCGGGTGTTACGCCTGGAAAAATGGCCTAGTCCCTTACTCGCGTCCAGTAGCTTGCCTGCTTATTGGGCCTATTTGCAAGCCGCCTTTCAGAATCGCCGTAAAACCCTTATGAACAACCTGGCCCGCCTGGGGCAGGAGGAGGGTTGGGAGAGTGCTGACTTAAGTTATATCTGGAAAAATGCTAAGATTGAGCCTGCTACAAGGGCAGAGGAGCTTAGCCCTAGCCAGCATGTGGAGATTTTCGAGGCCCTGGAGAGCGTAAACCCGAGCTGGGGTTATGAGGTGTGATGAGATGGCGGATGATTATATTACGGTAAAAGTTGGCAGTATGTACTACCGCATCACGGCAGAAGATGATCCGGAATATGTGCGTCAGGTTGCCAAGGAGGCGAATGACCTTCTGGCCGATCTCAAGAACCGGCATCCCGGCCTCAGTGACCTGGCCTCCGCAGTACTGGCCCTCCTCAATAGTATCGATTATGGCTGGAAGTTACGTTCAGATGAAAGTGCGGTCTTTCAAGACCTCCACCAGCTGCAAGTGGAACTCGAGGAGAGTAAGGCAGATATCCTGCGTTTGCGGGAGCAAGTTTGGGAAACGAAAAAAGACCTGCTTTACTACCGTAATCTTTGTGATATGTATGAGGAGCGCTTGCAGGGCATGCCCAAGAAAAGCAGTTCCAGCAGCAGGGGGGCTTCAGAAAAGCCGCGCCCCCTGGATATCATGCAAACCAGCTTCGCCGATATGGCTGAAGAATTAAAAGAGCAGGAGGATTCATAAAGATGGCAGGTCAGGCCCCATATAGCATAAAAATTGAGTTAAGCGATTTGCAGCTCCTGCCCCACAAGGCTAGCCCCGACTCTGCTGCTTATGATCTCAAGGCTAGAGAAGACTACTATATTGCCCCAGGGCAAACCGTCTTAGTAGCTACGGGCCTTAAGTTAGCCTTACCGGCCGGCTTTGAGGCCCAAATTCGCCCTCGGTCAGGTCTCTCGGTAAAGTCCCGACTCCGGCTCAGTAATAGCCCCGGTACCATAGATGCTGACTTCCGCGATGAAATAAAGATTATTGTCCATAACGCCTTTTCCCAGCAGGAGCTAGCTAGCCTCCTGGCTACTGCCAGCCCCCTGTTAGACCGCTACGGCCCCATTAGTCGGGAGCTAAGTTTGCTGGACTATCTGCTAGAACAAGGACAGGATGGGGCATATTTAAAAACAGCCTATCCCGCCACAGTCTTGCAGCAAAGTCTTTATCTCAATCAGGAGGGTAGACTTTGGGGAACCGAGCATATCATGCAGTACGAGCGCATCGCGCAGATGCTGTGTCTGGGTTTGATGGACTATGAGTTTGAACTGGTAGACCAAGTTAAGGATTTCGGCTCCGACCGGGGAGGCGGTTTTGGCCATTCCGGCCGTATCTAGGCCTCGGGTTCTGTAACGGAAGAAAAATAAAGGTCTAAAAAGTCACCTAAGTCGCTCAGGTATTTATCTTGATCCAGGCTAAAACCTTGTAGGTGTCCGGCTTGGGGTATCTCTGCCACATAACAAGACTCCGATTTTAACCTTACACACTCTTTGATAAAGGTATCCGTAGTGGCCTGATTTAGGACCGTATCCGGCAAATTACGGGTAATCATGATGGGGACCTCAATGTGTCCGATTAGGGGTATAAGGTTGATTCGATCCGGTCCCGAGGAAGAGATACGCACGATATCCGGAATGTAACGGCGGTAGAAGTTCTTCTGCAAGAAGCCCTGGTCCGAGATATCCAGGCGGATATAATCATAGGCCGAAGAGGCCGGAGTATCCAAGATGAAACCTTTGACGTCTTCTCTTGAAAGCAAGGCATCTGGATCTTTAGCCTCGGCCAGATCCTCCGGCGAGGGACTTTCCGGTAAATCTTCCCAGGCTAAAAGGCTGGCGGTAACCCCGGTACCTAGACCATAAAAAATAAAGTTTTTTCGGCCGGATAAGCGATAACAAGCTGCCATGGCTCCTTGGACATCACGGTATTCGGCATAGCCATAGCCGGAGGCGTCACCTTGGGATTGGCCGCTATGGCGTTGGTCAAAGGCCAAGACATTAAAGCCTCTTTCCAACAAAAAATTGAAGAACTTGGCACTTTCCAGTTCAAATTCTAGCTTATTGGACCGTACTTGGTGGACGAAGATAATATTTCCCCGAAAGGGGACATCCTTGGCGGCTCGAAAGAACCAGCCGGAGAGTTGGATATCGGAGGCTACAGGCTGAAAAATGACCTGCTCATAGTCGGGCATCAGGTGACCGGCTATGGGATTAAATTCTTGGGGAGGCAGGGACATGAGGGTCTTAGCCGTATCAAAAAGGCTATAAACCAGAAGGCCCAGGCTGAAAAAGAAAATTACTAAAATTATGGCCAGGAGGCGAGGCCAGATTTTCCGTACACGCGGAGCCTTGTCTTTACGCAGGGCGATGAGATCGTTCATGCAAGCTTCTATCCACTTTCTGTTAACCGCCAGCTAGGGCTGAAGCTCAGTATAACATGGGGTCCGGCTATGCTAAAATAGAGACTTAGGCCTGTACTTAGACGAGCTAGGCCCCAGAAAGTAATGACCATGAAAAAAACATTTTTAGCTATAGAATCTTCTTGTGATGAAACTGCGGCAGCGGTAGTAGCCGAGGGCCGGGAAATCCTTTCTAATGTGGTACAATCCTCAGCCCAGCTACACGAACGCTTTGGCGGTGTTGTACCAGAACTAGCATCCCGGGTCCATGTAGAGGCCATAGTACCGGTGATGGACCAGGCCCTCAAGGAGGCAGGCCTAAAGCTGGAAGACCTTACGGGCTTGGGTGTTTGTGCGGGCCCCGGCCTCTTGGGATCCTTAATTGTGGGTGTCTCAGCTGCCAAGGCCCTGGCTTTTGCCACGGGTAAAATCCTGGTACCGGTCCACCACTTGGCCAGCCATATTGCCGCCAACTACCTGGCTCATCCTGATTTAGAGCCGCCTTTCCTAGCCTTAGTTGTCTCTGGAGCCCATTCGCATTTGGTAGACGTGCGTGACTACACAGATTTTGTAATCTTAGCCCGGACCCGCGACGATGCTCCGGGGGAGGCCTATGATAAAATCTCCCGAGAACTGGGCTTGGCCTATCCCGGAGGTCCCAAGCTAGACCAGCTAGCTAGAAAAGGTAATGCCAGTATCCTGGACCTACCCCGTCCGCATTTTGAGGATTCTCTGGATTTCTCCTTTTCTGGTATTAAGACGGCCAGCCTCAATGCCCTCAACAAGGCCAAACAGCAGGCTAAAACCCGACTGGTCCGCCGTGAAGATATCTTAGCGGATGAAGATTTGGCTGCGGCTTTTCAAGAGGCCGTGGTGGATAGCTTGCTCAGTCATGCGGCCCAAGCCTTGGACCAGACGTCCTATGACAAGTTGGTTTTGGCCGGTGGAGTATCTGCCAATTCAGGCTTACGTGAACAAAGCGTTGCCCTCTGCCAGCAAAGGGGCATTCAGCTCTACTTGCCCCCCTTACAGCTTTGTACGGATAATGCTGCTATGACTGCGGCCCAGGCCTTTTACGCCTATGAAGCCGGGGAGAGGGCGGACTTGGATCTTAATGCTACAGCCATGTGGGAACTGGGTAGTCCTATGCCTCGCTAGCATACTTATACTAGGCTAGCCAAAGTTAAAGGTGTGGAAAAGTTAAGTTTTTACCTGGAACAGCCCTAGCCCCAAAGTGGATAAGTTTGTGGATAATGTTTATAAGTCGTGCTTCTGTATAATTGATGTATCCTTCTTGCAATAAGAATGTAAAATTGGAAAGAAACTGTTAAGTATGAAAAAAGAAGAGGTAAAGGTATTAGCCCACAATAGAAAGGCCGGATTCTCCTACGAAATCCTGGAACGCTTTGAAGCTGGCCTTGTTTTGACGGGTACAGAGGTTAAATCGGTTCGTCAAGGTAAGGTTAACCTGCAGGAAGCCTATGCTACGGTGGAAAGAGGCGAAGTTTTTGTCAAATCCATGCATATCTCCCCCTACGACCAGGGCAACCGCTTTAATCCAGACCCTCTACGTAAACGCAAGCTTCTCCTTCATAAAAGTGAGATTCGCAAGTTGGCTGCTAGCATCCAGCAGGAAGGCTTGACCCTGGTACCCCTACGCTTATACTTAAAAAGAGGTCTCATTAAGCTAGAATTAGCGATCGCCAAGGGTAAAAAATTGTACGACAAAAGGGAGACCATCAAAAAGCGTGAACTAGAGCGCGAACTGGCCAGGAACTATCGCTAGGACCTGAGTTATCCAGGGAAGGGGGGAGGCCTTATTGCATCGGTAGTTGCTTGCGGTATGACGCAAGCCGGTACAAGCAAGCGCTTGAACGAAGATAGTTTCCAGCTGCAGGGCCGGATTTATCCAGATACCCTCAATTCTCGTGAGCAAAAAATTGACGAGTGCGATGACTATTGGCAAATTTTTGCGGTTACTGATGGCATGGGGGGTGCTGGGGTTGGAGATATTGCCAGCCGTGTTGTCCAATCCTATCTCCTGGAGCTTCGAGCGGACTTTAGCCTCCTCAACCCCTATAATTTCTCCTTTTCTAACTATATCCAGGATTTTCTGACTAAGGTCGACTTGGCTCTCAGAGAACGCCTTCGTAAGCAGGCCGACCAGGCTGTAGGTTGCTCCTTGGCTCTCTTGATGCTGGCGGGCGAAAGTTGCTATACCATGGCCATTGGTAATTGCCGCATTTACCTCTACCGGCAAGGCCAACTCTATCGCATGTCGCAAGATCACGTCTTGGGTGATGACGGGTCAGGCCGCCCCTTGCTTTTTCTGGGCAATCACCCGGGGATTAAGCACTTACGGGCTCAGAATTTAAAACACATGCAGGTCCAGCCCGACGACCACTTCTTCCTGTGCACAGATGGCATCACAGCCGCCCTGCAAGATGAGGATATTAAATGGGTTTTAGATAAGAATTCACCCCTAGAGACCTATGTGGAATCTCTCTTTCAAAATGCCCGCCGTTACGATGCACGCGATAATCAAACTATTTTGGGCCTCAAGATAAAGGGCCGCCGGATTTTCACCGGGGTGGAGGCTAAGGATAGTCTTTATCCCGACCGTCGTCCGCTAGAGCCCCGCCGCTTTAACACTTATCCGGGATCCAGTATGACTAGCAGTATACCTAGCAGTGCGCCCAAGGGCGGACTGGCTTCCACCTCTCCTTTTAGCCAAGCCACCGGCATCTATCAAGCTTCTACCTTTGACCTTGCTAGACAAAATACCACAGGTGCCTATATCCCTCTTAATACTCTAACGGGCACCAACCGTCAGACTACCGGCATCTATGATTTACCCAGTAATGTCCTAGGTGCGTGGACTGAAGGTAACTGGCAGCCTGACCAGGTAGGGGAGGAAGCCACCAATCGAAAGCAGGCCGGGCACAGCTTACAAGATCTCATCAGACAAAATTTAGGCCTGACGATCCTGGCTTTCATTCTGGTCCTTTTACTGCTTATCCTTTTTCTAGTCCTTTAACTGTTGGGCCCTCCAGCGCTAGGGATACACTAGGGGTCCAGAGTACAAAGGATACACTGTGGGCCTAGAGTACAATTGTCCCTTGCCTAGGGCCTTTGCGCCTGTTATATTTAATTTGCTTCAAGCACCTCTATGGGGGTGAACTGGTTTCGACGGGATCGTAGAAATTAGGGAAGCGGGCAGAGGGCTCCGTTGGCCTCTTTAAAAAACGGAACAAACTTTAAATGCCAATCAACCGGCACTCGCAGCTGCATAACTTTGCCTGCCATGGAACTGGACCTATCTGCGGGCCAGACCTCCATGTAAAAGAGCAGACCTTAACTCTTAGAGGTTAAAGAGTGTCCCTGATGGCCTAAGCTTTGCCGCCATTTAGTATTGATGAAGCTACCGGACACCTGTCGCCCTGCTGTTAGGGCCAGGTAGAGGGGAATACTCCAAATAACAGCTGCGCCCGGAGATGCCTTAGTGGACATGGTTTCGGACAGGAGTTCGACTCTCCTCACCTCCACCAGATGAGGTATCATATTTTGCGAGAAATATGATACCTTTTTTCTTGCCTAAAAATCCCTTGAAATGAAATGGGTTTAGCGTGTGTAAGACATAAGAAGACCCGCCTCGGAGCAAATTCCAGGGCGGGTTTTATCGTTCTAAGCCTATGTGTATGTGGTGAATAGTCTTAAAGAATATCCTTGATCCAGCAAGTTGTGAGTGGTTTTTCCGAGTTCGCCTATAGCAGTTGGGGGACGCAATGTCAAAAACATAGAGGTTGATATTGATAAGCTAATATTTTGCAAGAGCAAAGATAAGCTACGTATTTATCGCGATGTTGAAATAATACCTCAAAATGTGCAAAAGAAAACTGTAGATTATTGGCGTGATAAACTAGCAGAAGTGGATGCGGAAATCGTTAGACTCGGAGAGCAATCTTCGAAGTGGAACATGATGCCTAAACAAATCGGGGGGCAATATGGCTATACCAAAAATCAAAAAACGGGACATCGCTGATGCCTTAAAGTACATCGCTGAGAACGGAGTACCTTTCCATAACCAAAGTATGAAATATGAACTCGTGACTGAGGACGGAAAACGGTACCCACCCAAATATGTGGTGGCAGTAGCTGACCATTTGGCAAACGGTACGGGTATTTCTACAGAAGGCTTCAATACCGTAGAAGCAAATAGTTTTCTGGAAGCTCAGGGTTTTACCATCGAGGCAAAGCAGCAGGAGAAATTTGAACTGTCCGTTACCGCTGAGAGCGTGGAATCAACGGATGAGCGGTTCACGATGGATAACCTGAGCCTCGGAGATAACTATAAGCCTCTTGATGTCTATTTTAAGAAGGCTAATGGCGAAATTGTCAAACGTTCTTATAGCAAGGGTGAAAGAAGGAATTCCAATCAGACCATGCCGCGCATCGCTTTCCAGGTGTTTGAGAAGCAAATCTCGGCTATGTCAGTTGAAGACAAAGAATCTTTTCCTACATGCAAGTACAATCCAAACAGCGATATGATTCGCGGCATTTTCACAAGCGTAGATGAGTTTAAGAAACATCGCAACTCTATAGAGTATCTGATCTATGGTTACGATAAGGGTAAGCAATTTGTTATTTATTGCTGGAATGTGTTCTCCACGATTATCTTCGTCCAGGAGTGCTTGAAGCGTTTCGGTGAGCCGGGGGATCAGTTTATCCTTACATACCGCGATAAGGACGAGAAAGAAACAGCGGCCTCAGAGACAGAGGCTGCAGTGCAGGAAGAACTTGTTCAGCAGTTCAAAGGGTACAGAAATCCCTTCTCCTCAATGCTGGTTACATCAAAGAATCTGATATTAAGAGGTGCACCGGGTACAGGCAAGTCGTATCTTGCAAAAGAAATCGCCACCGACATCATCAGCAATGGATACTTTGATGATTATACGCTCCTTACCGATGAGCAGAAAAAACAGATGGAGTTTGTTCAGTTCCATCCAAGCTACGACTATTCTGATTTTGTTGAAGGACTACGTCCGAAGGTAAACGATGACGGCACTCTGGGATTTGAATTGCAGGACGGCATTTTCAAAAAGTTTGTAGCCCGTGCAAGGAAGAATTATGAAGATTCTCAAAAATCCAAAGAAACGAGAGAAAAGGAAATATCCGTTCAGGAAGCTATGACGGATTTCTTCTCCAATATCGAACTTGGTGTGGATACCTTTAAGACCATAAATGGGAATGAGTTCACAGTTACCAGTGTGGATGACCATCACATTAATATATCTATCCCAGGGAATGCTACTGTTAACAAACTCACCTTAAATCTGGACGATATAAGGAAGCTACTGGAATCCGGGCGGAAGTTCGACAAGATTAAAGATATTACGGCTTTCTTTGGTAAAACATTTGCTACGCAGGCATACTCCTACGATTTCGTAATCTACAAAGCAATCAAGGCGAAGAAAGGTCCAGCTTTAAAAGTACAAGCAAAGCAAGAAGAACTGAAGAAATACATATTCATTATCGATGAGATTAACCGTGGTGAGATTTCCAAGATATTCGGAGAACTGTTTTTTGCGATAGACCCCGGCTATCGCGGCAGAGCTGGAGAAATCTCCACGCAGTATTCCAATCTACATTCCGACCCGGATGTAAAATTCTACATCCCTGACAATGTTTACATAATCGGCACCATGAATGATATCGACCGTTCTGTGGACAGCTTTGATTTTGCTATGCGCCGCCGTTTCCGTTTCGTAGAACTTAGAGCAGATGAGCGTCTTGAGATGTTGGCTTCTCTTGAAAATGAAGATCTTGAAGCTGAAGCAATTCGAAGGATGTCGGCTCTGAATAAGGAGATCGAAGCCGTGGAGGATTTGAACGAAAACTATCAAATTGGCGCCTCCTACTTCCTTAAACTGAAAACCCTAGACTTCGACCAGCTTTGGACGGATTGTCTGCAGCCTCTTCTGCAGGAATACATCCGAGGAATGTACGATGAGGAAGGAATCATGCACAGGTTTGCGAAAGCCTACGGTTATCGTAAGCCTGCCGCAGGTGATGTGAATGAAACTACTCAAGATCAAGGATAATTCACAACAGCGAAAAGATGCCTTTTCTAACCTCGGTACCCTTACGGGGAAGATTGCTGACAAGACATTGGAGGAACTTGAGCGCGAGGGTGTATTTGTGTTTCCTGAGATCGTAAAGGATGCAGAGGACATAATGCGTGATCAGATGATAATCCAGAGTGTTAACGACACTTATCGCTCCGGCAATGTTATGGGATTCCTTGGCTGTGGAGATGAACGGCTCATCATTGAGTCGCGCTTTAGCTGTGATGAAGAGGATTATTTTTTCCAGTATCTTCTTGACCGAGTTTTGGACTTTCCCAATATTGTGGATTTGGAGTCTGATGCTAATCAGGATAATCGCCTGTTTAATTTCCTGCTTTTTCTGTTTCCGTACTATCTTAAAAATGCAATGCGTAAGGGCTTGTTCAAGCGGTATGTTCGAAACAGATATAACGATGGGAAGGTCAAAGGTTCAATTGATATCGCAAGGCATATCGAGAAAAACACGCCTTTTACCGGGAGCGTAGTGTACAAGCAGCGGGAGTTCTCATACGACAACAGCCTGACGGAATTGGTTAGGCATACGATTGAATATATCAAAAGAAAACCTTATGGAAACAAGCTCCTCCTTCGGGTTAAGGACGAAATAAAACTCATCTTAGATGCCACACCTGGATACGAGCTATACGACCGGCAGCGAATCATTGAGGAGAATAAAAAGAATACTGTTCGCCATGCGTATTATCGCGAATACCTCGTTTTGCAGCGGCTGTGCCTTTTGATTCTTCGCCAGCAAAAGCATCAGATTGGATTGGGAACGAAACAAATATACGGCATACTTTTTGACGGTGCATGGCTATGGGAGGAGTATGTCAATACGCTTATTGAGGAGGCGTTTTATCATCCAATGAATAAAGGCGGCAAAGGGGCCCAGCGTCTGTTTGATGGGCATATCGGTCTTATTTATCCTGACTTTATCAGCAAAAACAGCGAGGCAAGAATAATCGCAGACGCCAAGTACAAGCCGATGGAGAACATCAGCAATCGGGACTACTTGCAAGTGCTGGCATACATGTTCAGATTCGATGCCAAGGCAGGATATTATCTTTACCCGGAAGTGGAAGGTTCTGGCGATTTGAGATTATGGATGAATCGCGGTTCGACCTACGAGAATAATGTAATGCCACGAGATGACATTAGTATTACAAAACATGGCTTAAAAATTCCCCGGGATGTGGTGGACTATGCCGGCTTTGTGACTATGATGAAAGCTCATGAACAGGAGTTTATAAGCGTGTTCTCAGTTTGATGGAGATACAGTGGAAAAGGAATATTCTACGCTTGGAGCAATAGTCGGTGACATTGTAGATTCGGTTTACGAATGGAACTGGGCCATTCCCTTATTTTGTACTAAAATTTAAGGGAATACGCCAAGGAGTAAGGGAATGAGAGAGTTCGACTATGCTTTGATAAGAAAAAACAAGTGGGATTCTGAGCTGCTGGAACTCATTGCTGCGATATATAAGGAGTCCGGTAAGCAGGAGTTTCGTTTGAAACAGCGACCGGAGGAACTCGAAAAGCTGGTGCAAATTGCCAAAATACAGAGCACCGAAGCATCGAATGCTATTGAAGGAATTGTTACAAGCAATACGCGCATTAGGCAGCTGGCTTTGGACAAAACTGCTCCTAAGAACCGTGATGAGCAGGAGATTGCCGGATATAGGGAGGCGCTCGGTATTATCCATGACAGTTTTGAGGCTATTCCTATAACGCAGAATTACATTCTCCAGCTTCACAAGGTCCTGTACAGTTATGTGAACAATCCTGTAGCCGGAAGAACGAAAAACGTGCAGAACTTTATCACTGCAACTTGTCCGGATGGACATTCAGCCACCATCTTTACACCATTAGCGCCTTATGAAACGCCTGAGGCCCTTGACCGAATATGCGAAGAGTATAACCGTGTGGTGGGAAACCTAGAGCTTGATCCGCTGATTGCCATTCCCGTTTTCATTCATGATTTTCTTTGCATCCATCCCTTTAATGATGGGAACGGACGCATGAGTAGACTCCTGACCAGCTTACTTCTATATAAAAGTGGTTTCTTTGTAGGTAAATATGTATCCTTGGAGGCAAAGATTGCTAAAAACAAGGATCTTTACTATGAGGCGCTTTATGAGTCACAGTTAAGATGGCATGAAGGAATGGATAATCCTGTTCCCTTTATAAAATACCTGTTGGGTACAATTCTCTCAGCCTATCGAGATTTTTCAGACCGCTTTGCTCTGGTAGAAATAAAAGGTTCTGCCCTCGAAAAGGTAAGGCTGGCGACTCAGCAGAAACTCGGCAGCTTTACCAAACAAGATATAAGAGATCTTTGCCCCTCCCTCAGTGTCAGTTCGGTGGAAGGCGCCCTACGCAAATTAGTGGCTTCCGGCGAGCTGAAAAGAGAGGGAAGAGGCAAAAATACCTATTATCTAAGAAGCAGCTAGCACGTGTCAGCAAGCTTGCTGCGCGCATTTTTAGCGACACGCCTCATACCATCAATCAAAATTGAAATAAGAAAGGTTTTTCCCTTTGCTTATTCCATTCACAGATTATAATTTCCTCCTAGCTACGATTGTCTAGCTCTCCCCAGTACAACCCTAAAATTAGCAAGTTGTGCTAATATACAGGGGTATTTGCTGATTTCAGCGTTTGAGGAGGTTAATATGCTGGAAAAGTACTTTAAACTCAAAGATCACAAGGTCACAGCGAAGAATGAAATTGCCGCCGGTATTACCACTTTTGTTACCATGGCCTATATTTTGGCGGTAAATCCGCAGATTTTAGGCGCGGCCGGTATGCCTGCGGGTGGTGTTCTGATTGCTACTGCCCTGTCTTCTTTCATTGCCTGCCTATGCATGGCCTTTATGGCTAATTTGCCTTTTGCTCTGGCTCCCGGTATGGGACTCAACGCCTACTTTGCCTTTGGTGTTGTCCTGGGCATGGGCTATAGCTGGCAGATGGCCTTATTTGCCGTCTTCATTGAGGGTGTAATCTTTATTCTCTTAAGTTTTGTGGATGCACGGGAAGCCATCTTCGATGCCATCCCCATGTCTCTCAAGCATGCTATTTCTGCCGGTATCGGTCTCTTCATTGCCTTTATTGGCTTACAGAGTGCCAAACTGGTCGTGAATGATGATGCTACCCTGGTAAGTCTGCAAAAATTCAATGCTAATTTTTCCAGCGAAGGTATTGGTGCCCTGCTTTGCTTAATTGGTGTCGTGATTATTGGTGTGCTCAGCCATCGTAAAATCAAAGGCGCTATTCTTATTGGTATTTTTGCCACCTGGATTTTAGGTATGCTGAGCCAGGCTACTGGCCTCTATGTACCTAATCCTGAGGCAGGCTTCTTCTCCCTCTATCCCTCTTGGTCTGCCCCTGACTTCTCCGGTTTTGGTGAGCTGGTAGGGCAGAGCTTCAAGCTGGATTTTAGCCAAGTAGAGTTCCTGGACCTTTTCTCCATTATTTTTGCCTTCCTCTTTGTTGATATCTTTGATACCATCGGCACCCTCATTGGCTGTGCCACCAAGGGTAATATGCTGGACGAACATGGCAAGCTGCCTAAGGTCAAGCAAGCCCTCCTGGCTGACGCCATTGGTACTACCGTGGGTGCAGTACTGGGTACTTCTACCGTAACTACCTATGTAGAAAGCTCTGCCGGAGTAGCTGAGGGAGGCCGTACCGGCTTAACCGCCTTTACCACAGGCATCCTCTTCCTCTTGGCTATTGTACTTTCACCCATCTTCATCGCCATTCCCGGCTTCGCCACGGCAGCTGCCCTTATCTATGTGGGCTTTGCCATGTTCACCTCCATCTTGGAAGTAAAGTTTGAAGACCTGACCGAGGCAATCCCTGCTTACATTGCCCTCCTGGCCATGCCTCTCTTCTACTCCATCGCAGAAGGTATTTCTCTGGGTGTTATCTTCTTCGTGCTCATGAAGGTTTTCTCTGGTAAGAGCAAGCAAGTGTCCGTTCTCATGTATGTGCTCTTCTTGATCTTCCTGGCCCGTTATATCTTTATGTAATAAAGTAAAACTGCCTCCCCGGAGGGGGAGGCAGCCATAAAGTCCCATAACACTTGACACAAGGGGTCTTCGGCTAAAGCTAGAAGGCCCTTTCGTTCTTTTTAATACGGTTGGGATCGTTCTTACGACGGACAAAGAGTTGCTTACCGTGGCCCTTGGTGACTTCTTTATTATCCATTTCGTAACGACCAATGGACAAGAGTAGGCTGGACAGCTTGGCAAAACCGTAGTTACGGGCGTCAAATGAGGGCTGTTTCTTAGTTAAGAGCTGGCCTAATTCTCCAAGATAGGCCCAGCCGTCTTCGTCTTCCAAGTCTTGAATACTCTGGTCAATGAGGTGGATGAGCTTGTCATCCACATGCTCCAGGGCTTTCTTTTGTGACTTGCGCTTATTGTTGGACTTACTGCTGTCTCTGCTGGTGCTGGACTTGCTGCGGGCTGTGTTGCTGCCCCTATTACTCTTACTAGAGCGGTCGGTTTCCAGCTTGTCCTCAGCCTTATCGGAGGACTCTTCGTCATCGAATTCATCTTGCAGAATTTCCAGGTAAATAAAGCGGTCACAAGCCGCGATGAAGGCATTAGGAGTTTTCTGCTCACCGATGCCATAGACAGTCTTACCAGCCTCGCGGAGGCGGGTGGCCAGACGGGTAAAGTCACTGTCACTGGAGACCAGGCAGAAGGCTTCTGCTCGACCGGAAAAAAGGATATCCATAGCGTCGATGATGAGGGCTGAATCCGTAGAATTTTTACCTGTCGTGTAGGCAAATTGCTGCACGGGATTGAGGGCGTAGTCTAAAAGATGATTCTTCCAACCTGCCAGGTTGGGCTTGGTCCAGTCGCCATAAATACGTTTGATGGTGGGATTACCATAGCGGGCAATCTCCTGCATCATGGGTTGTACATAATGGTGGGAAATATTGTCAGCGTCAATGAGCACGGCGATTCGAATTTCTTGATTAGCGTTTTCTTCCATAATTACTCCTTTCTAGTAAATTTTTACCTGCCTTCCTAATTACCAATAACTTGCTAGGCCGCTTTTGGCCTGCTTTGCTAGGTGAAGAGCAGGGGTGTTAGTTTGTGTTGTTTTGCTACGCAAACTAGTTAATTATAGTATGTTTTTCTTCTTCTGTCAGAAGGGTTCGGTTATCCGCTTTGCGAGCATAAAGTTAGAGAAATGTTATGAGTGTATAAAATAAGCTGTAAAATTCTGGCTAATCTTGCCAAAATTGCTAGGGAAAGTAGAATGAATATGGCCGGCTCTCAGACGGCAAAGCTAAAACTTTTGCTTCATTCCTAGTGAATTCTTCTAGCCTTGGGAGGTTTTTATGCGGTATCTGGCGGTCATCAACTTAGGCTCCCACGAGATTTCTCTGAGTATTTGCCAATTGCGCCAGCGCGAGTGTCCAAAGCTCCTGGAGAAGGTGGGACGAGCCTTGGCTTTCGGGGCAGATACTTATTCCGCGGGCCTTATTTCGGACGAAAAAATCGTGGAACTCATGGAGGTTTTAGCAGACTTCCAGCTTAAACTCAAGGAGTATCCTGGTATTGAATTAGTGGCCGTTACAGAGTCGGCTATTCGGGAAGCCAGAAACCGCCTCTTTATTTTGGACCTGATTCAGCGCAAAACGGGTATTCCGGTGGCTGTGCTTTCTAACAATGAACAGGTCTATTACCAGTTATTGGCTCTAGCCTATAAGCTAGACAAATTTGAGGACTTAATTGCCGAGCCTACCCTGGTCGTGGAACTGGGTGCAGGATCTATCCAGTTTACCCTCTATGATGAGGGCAAACTCTTGGGTACCCAAAATATGAAATTGGGGTCTCTGCGTATTGCCTCTGTCTTAGAGGAGCTAAGGGAGCATGCCAGCAATTTTGAAGATTATGTCCTCGAATTTATTTCCGGTGACCTGGCTTACTATAAATCCCACCAGGGTCAGGTAGACCAGGTCAAACACCTCATCATTAATGGTAGTAATCTTTATTACTTACGAAAGTTAGCGGGCCTGAGGCCGGAAAGTAAGGCCCTCTTAGGGCAGGATGACCTTAAGCAGGCCTTGAAGATCTTAACCCATAAATCTGCCCAGGAACTCATCCGCGAGGACCGCCTACCCTCTGAACACGTGTCCCTCCTCCTACCTACGGCCTTAATTGTGGGCGAAGTTTTCCGCTTTACCGGCCTTGACCAGGCATATCTGCCGGATACCAGTATGGAAGAGGGCATCATTTTAGCCTATGCCATGCGTGAGTCTCGCTTTAAGCTGGCGCATGACTTTGTGGCTGACCGCCTCCACTTGGCTCGTTCTATTTCCCAGCATTACAAAACTGACCAAGCCCACTGTGGCCAGGTAGAGAAATTAGCCCTGCAGATTTTTGATGAGACGAAAAAGTTGCATGGTCTAGGAGCCTCTGACCGTGAGATGCTGCAATTAGCAGCTATTCTGCACAATGTAGGCAAATACATCAGTATCACTAGAGATGACCGCCGTTCTTACGATATCGTGAAATCTACGGAAATCCCAGGTATGTCCGATCAAGATATGGAGTTCTTAGCCGAACTCATCTATGTACATGATTTCCGCAAATTCCAAGACACAGCCATTCAGAGCTTGCAGGACCAAAATCTTACCTTGCGCCTCTTTAAGCTGGCAGCCATTTTGGTGATTGCCAATGCTATGGATATAAGTCATCGTCAGAAGATAAGTGCGGTAAAGCTACAAAATAAGAAGGGAAGGCCCAGGTTTTTACTCTATTCACCGGAGGATATTACCCTGGAGCTTTGGAATCTGGACCAAGCCAAGCTTTTCTTCGATAAGGTGTTTTTAACTAAAAGTGAGTTTGTGGCCCGTATTCAAGCCTAGATTTTAGGAGAGTCTGCAGATGTTTTATCAAGAAGTCATTGATAGCTTTGACCGTCCCCAAGCAGCCGAGCCCCTAGCGGCAGGTGAAGCTGCCTATCTAAACCGTGAGCTTTCCTGGATGGAATTCAATGATCGCTGCCTAGAAGAGGCGCGTGACAAAGATAATCCTCTTTACGAGCGCTTAAATTTTTTAGCCATTAGTTGCAGTAATTTAGACGAGTACACCACCATTCGGATTGCTTCCCTTATTAATGTTATCGAGGCGGGGGGCAGTCGACCTGACCCTGCGGGTCTTAGCCCTCAGACCCAATTAGTCCGCCTTCTGGATAAAAATAAAAAGTTTTTTAAGAAGCAATATACTACCTACAATCGGCAAATTTTACCTGCCCTAGCTGAAGAACATATCTTCATTCTGCAGACCCAGGACCTCAGTGAACATCAGGTGCGAGACCTAGACAAGTATTTCACTAAGCGGATTTTCCCGGTGATTACGCCTATGGCTGTAGATGCCTCCCGCCCTTTCCCCCTGCTAGCCACGCGGTCACTCAATCTCATTGTCATGCTGCGTGATAGTGGCGAAGACCACCTTTTAGGGGAGGAGGGCTTCCCGCCCTTTGCCCTTATGCAGGTACCAGCTAACCTGCCCCGGCTTATTCAATTACAGCCTTCCAGCCCCGACCGGCAAGAATTTATCCTTTTGGAAGATGTCATCCGCCTCTTCTTGGACCGGCTCTTTGACAACCAGGAGATTACTGCTGTCCATGCCTTCCGTGTCATGCGGGATGCGGACTTTGATATAGATGAGGATGAAACAGGCGACCTCCTGGCAGAGATTGAGGACCGTCTAGAATTACGTAAGCGGGGCCAGGTCATACGCTTAGAGATTGAGCATGCAGCCCCCAAGGCCGTGCGGGAAATCTTCCAAGTTATTTTGGACCTGCCGGATGAACAAATTTTCCGTATCCGGGGCCCCATAGATTTGCTCTTCGTGCGGGAGATTAGTAAGGCGGTACCCCGTCCCACCCTTCAATATCCTGCTTTTAGTCCCCAGCCCTCACCAGCTTTCCTGGCCGACCCCGACCCCTTTGCTTGCATCCGGGCGGGGGATATCTTCCTCCACCATCCCTTTGAGAGCTTCCAGCACACTATTGATGTGATTGAGCAAGCGGCTCGTGATCCCCAGGTTTTAGCCATCAAACAGACTCTTTACCGGGTTTCGGGAAAATCTCCTATTATCAAGAGCCTGGCCAATGCGGCCCTAGCCGGCAAGCAGGTAGTGGTTTTGGTAGAGCTGAAGGCCCGTTTTGATGAAGCCAACAATATTCACTGGGCCCGTCAACTAGAGCGGGCGGGCTGCCACGTACTCTATGGTTTGAAAGGCTTGAAGACTCATTCCAAGATTACCCTTATCGTGCGAGAGGAGGAGGATGGCCTCCGCCGCTATGTCCATGTGGGTACCGGCAACTATAATGACCAAACGGCGAAAATTTATACGGACATTGGTATCTGGTCCTGCCATGAGAGTTTGGGAGAAGATGCTTCTAACTTCTTTAATATGATTTCGGGCTACTCCCTGCCTCATAGTTGGAAACAAATCATCCCTGCTCCTCGCTGGCTAAGAGAGGACACAATTTTCCGCATCCGTCAGGAAGCAGAAAATGCGCGAAAAGGCCGCAAGGCCATGATCGTGGCTAAAATGAACTCCCTGGTGGATCCGGTAATTATTGCGGAACTTTACCAGGCCTCCCAGGCGGGAGTCATCATCCGCTTGATTGTAAGAGGTATTTCCTGCTTGCGACCAGGTATTCAAGGACTTTCAGAAAATATCGAGGTGAGGAGCCTGGTGGGCCGCTTCTTGGAGCATTCCCGCATTTTCTACTACTACAATGATGGGGAGGAAGACCTCCTGATAGGGTCGGCCGACTGGATGCCTCGCAATTTAGACCGGAGGATTGAGCTGGTAGCACCTGTATATGATGAGGAGTGTCGTAGGCGGATTCTGGAGATTTTGAGTTTAGAACTGCGTGACACGGAAAGGGCCAGACTGGAATTGCCCTCGGGCTTTTACAAGAGGGTGGACCGCAGGGGGAAGGAATTGGTAGATTCACAGGCAGCTCTCTGTAGTTTAGCTATAAAAGCGGCCCAGGCTGCTCAACCAGACCCCCTTAACCAAACGCGATATGAGCCCCGCAGGGGTCCCCGGGAAGACCAAGATAAACAGAACCTAGCATAACTTTAATTTAAGCGGCAAGCTAAGTATAATAGCCTTTGAATAGCTAGGTCCTCCCTCGAGGAGCTACACAGAAAGAGGTTGCATATGGCTCACGAACCCATTTTATTAATCTTAGCTGCCGGCTTAGGCTCCCGTTACGGCGGACTCAAACAAATTGACCCCCTAGGCCCTAATGGTGAAATCTTGATGGAGTATTCCATCTATGATGCGGTAAAAGCTGGTTTCAAACGTGTTGTCTTCATCATTGGAGATGATGAGGAACTGTTCAAGGAGGCTATCGGGAGCAGGCTAAAGGCGGATTTAGAGATCACCTATTGCCCGCAAAAGATGGAAGACTTACCCCAAGGCTTCCAGGTACCCGCCGGTCGGGTTAAACCCTGGGGCACAGCCCATGCAGTCTTGGCAGCTCGCCAGGTCTTAGACGCTCCTTTTGCTGTGATAAATTCAGATGACTACTATGGCCCCCAGGCCTACCAGTTGGTGTACAAGTATCTCAGCCAGGAATCTCAAGCCGGTCAGGCCCTCCTGGTAAATTATATTTTAGAAAATACCCTGTCTAAGCACGGTTTTGTCACGCGGGCTATTTGTGATATCGATGAAAATCACAAGTTGCGCTTTCTGGAAGAGCGTTTCCGTCTAGAAGCAGATGGTGATCGAGTCCGTTATTCCCAGGATGAAGGGCAGACATATGGCTATGTGGCCAAGGACGCCCCCTGTTCCATGAATTTCTGGGGCTTTGCGCCAGATTTTGTCGACCAATTACAGGCTGGCTTTGTACCCTTCCTCGAGAAGGCTATGACTGACAATCCCCTCAAGGCGGAATATCTGCTACCCGAACGCATTGGTAGCCTTATCCAAGCAGGGGACTTAGAGGTTACTTGCCAACAAAGTTCAGACCAATGGATCGGGGTTACTTACAAAGAGGATAAACCCTACGTAGTAGCATCCATTCAGAAATTGATTGAGCAAGGGAGGTACCCCGCCAAGCTTTGGGGATAAATTTAGATGAATTTAAGAGAGCAAACAATTGACCTTATTAGCCGGGTGCTCCAAATGGACCCGGCTACTATTACTGAACTGGTGGAAACACCACCCCAAGCCGACATGGGGGACCTGGCCCTGCCCTGCTTCCGCTTTGCCAAGCAGGAGCGCAAGGCTCCCCCGCTAATTGCTCAAGACTTAGCTGCTAAACTATCCTCCCGGGTGCCTTATTTAGCCAAGGTGGAGGCTAAGGGGCCCTATGTCAACTTTTTCTATGACCGGGCGGCCTATGCCAAGTCGGTTTTTGACCTGGCTAAGGAGGAAGACGGCAAGCTTTTGGGCCACCGGACGCAGGCAGATAGAGCAAATCAAGTGGTCCTGGTAGAGTATTCTTCGCCTAATATTGCCAAACCCTTCCATGTGGGGCATGGCTTTTCGACCATTCTGGGTGATGCGGTGGCCCGTCTTTTTGCTTATCATGGCTACACCGTAAAACGCCTCAATCACCTGGGTGACTACGGTACCCAGTTTGGCCGCCTGATTTATGCCTGGCTAGCCTGGGGTGATGAGGCCGCTTTAGAGGCTGAGCCGATTAAAGAACTGACTAGGGTCTATGTAAAATTCCACAAGGTGGCGGAAGACCAGCCCGAATTATTTGACGCTGCCCGCGACCATTTCCGCCGTCTGGAACAAGGAGAAGAACTGGAATACAAGTTGTGGGAACGCTTTAGAGCGCTGAGTCTGCAAGAGTTCTCTCGTATCTATGATCGCCTGAAGATTTCCTTCGATTCCTATAATGGGGAGAGTTTTTACTCCGACAAGATGCCGGCTCTGGTAGACCTCCTGCGGGCTGAAGGCCTCTTAGTAGAAAGTCAGGGAGCCCAGGTAGTGATGCTGGACGAGTACAATCTCAACCCCTGTATTATTCTTAAATCGGATGGGTCTTCCATTTATGCGACCCGGGATATTACCGCAATTTTTTACCGGGCCAAGACTTGGGACTACTACCGTAATGTCTACATTGTGGGCAAGGAACAGACCAATCACTTCAAGCAAGTTTTTGCCGTCCTCGATAAGCTGGACCACCCCAAAGCTGGTCATAATTTCCACGTGGCTTTTGGCCGCCTCTCCTTTGGTGACCAGGATTTTTCCACCCGTGCGGGTAAGGTCATCCTCTTGGAAGAATTCTTAGATGAAACCGTGAAGCGAGTTTCGGAGATAATGGACGCTGGAGGCTTCGATTTAGAGGGCCAAAAAGCAGAGATTGCTGAAGCTATCGGCGTAGCTGCAGTTAAGTTCATCTACCTAAGAGCCGGCCGGGAGCACGACATTGCCTTCTCTTGGGACGAAATGTTGGACTTTACGGGAGATACGGCCCCATATTTACTGTACGCCTATGCCAGGGCCCAGAGTGTCTTAAGGAAGGCGGCGGTTAGTCCGGCAGAACTGGCTCAGGCCAAGGTGAAACTCCTAACCCAGGATGCGGAATTCCAGGTTTTAAAGAACCTGTCTCTTTTAGAAGAAGCCAGCCAAGAGGCCATGCTTGCTTACGAACCCTCTATCTTGACCAGGCAGATCATTAGCCTGGTAAGAGATTTCAGCCGCTTCTACCAGTCGGTATCCATCCTCAGAGCGGAGGAGGAAGACTTACGCCTAGCTAGGTTGGCCCTGTGTGAACTATTCGCCCAGCAGCTCAAGCTAGCCCTTACGCTCTTAGGGATTGAAGTAGTAGAAAGAATGTAAGTATGGGGGAGAGGAAGAGCTTGGCCCTATTGGCGGATATACCCCGCTTTAGTGAATTAAGCTTTGACTCCTGCCCGGAGGCAGAGCTGGCTGAGCTCATCCAGGATGTCCAGGAGCTAATTGCCCAAGAAAAAGGGGCAGAAGAAGCCGCCCGTAGTCTTTTGTCCTTTCAACAAATTTTGCTATCCCAGCAGAGTCAGCAGAATTACCAGCGTATTATACAGGCCCTGAGAACGTCTGTGGGCAGTCCAGGTCCAGAAGCTACGACGGAGACCCTATCGCCTCTGCGCCTGGCAGAAGCTAAGGGTAAGGTTTATCGAGCAATCGCTAATTATCCTTATGAAGCCATGAAAGGATCTGCCAGCGATATGGATTTATGGTCCCGGGCCTGGCGCTGGTCACGTTTTGAAGAACTTATACCCGTAGAGCTTTGGGACCGGGAAAGTTACCTGGTAACTGCCCTACAGAATCTCAAACCCAGCCTGCGGGCCATCTGGCAGGAGGTCAACCAATCTGGCCTTCCCCCAGATGCCGGGATAGCTCAAGAAGACCGCCTAGCTTTTTTTCACGCCCTTTTAGCTAAGTTGCAAGAAGAGGCGGCGGCCAGGACCCAACTCAGCCTGGAGCTTTTGGCTGTGCGCCAGCAGATTGCCAAGCTGAGTGGTTTTGCCAATTATTCGGACTACCACGAAGCCCGTAGGGGCAAGCGGTCTTTTGGTCGCAAGGCCGAATTAAATTTTATTAAAGATTTTCGCTCTCACTTTCTGCCCCTCTGGCAGGAGTTTAAAGAGCTTAAAATATACCGCTGGGGCGAGGAGGCTGGCTCATGGCTGGCCTATCCTACTCTATCCCAGTATGGTCAGGTCCCTCTCAGCTTGGATCTGGCAAAAATTGAAGCTAAGTTTGCGTCCTCCTTGGCCGAGCTGACTGGCCACCCCCAGCACTTCCTCCTTAATCTCATTGAAAAAGGCTATGTCAGCTATGACAGTGGTGTCCGCGAAAAACTCGGCCAGTCCTCCTGCCTGCTCATGTCTGTACCAGCCTCCTTCTTGGCCCTACCCCTGGATGGCCAGCAGGCCCTGACGCGTACCTTCTTAGATACAGGTTCCGCCCTAGCAGATATTTCAGCCATGCTCAACTATCACAGCCTGGGTTCCTCCCGGCAGGATGCTTTCAGCAAGCAAGTATCTGCCTATTTGTTTTTGGTCTTGGCCAAAGAGGAATTACCCGGCTACTACGGAGAAAATGCAGATTTAGCTTGGGACATGGAGTGGGTTCGCCAATTGCAGGAGAGTTTTTTACAGAGCTTTTATTATCTTTGGGAAAATCGCCTCTACCATTTGCAGACCCGTCCTAACGTTATTCAGCTCCGCAAAGGCTTCCAGCAGCTTTTAGCAGAAGAGCTGGATTTTATAGGCTTGCCTAGCTTCTCCGAAGACATATTAGACCTACTCTGGCCCTATGTGTTTTCCCTAAATTTGGAAGCCTACCAATCCCTAGCTCCGGTTTTGGCCTGGGTGACCATACTGGCCGCTCATCCCCAGAGGCTATCCTCCAGCCTTTTTTCTCATAAGCTTAATAACTTTCTCCTCACTAATCCTGGCGGGGCCATTCTCGACCGTCTCCAAGAGGCTGACTTGCCAAGTCCCTTCAGCCAGGGCGTCTTGAAAAAAGCCAGTTTCTCCCTCTGTGACCTGCTCCAGCTCTAACAGGAGCTACAATTTCTCACGATAAGTCTATGCTTAAACTCCCTGCTAAATTTCTTACCGAGATGCAAGAACTCTGGTCCAGCCATGAGGTACCGGGTGACCTCCAGGACTTTTTTGCCTGCTTTCAAGACCAGCCCACGGCCGGCCTGGTGCTTAACCGCCTCAAAGTCCAAGACCTGGCAGACTTACCCCAGGAAAACTGGTCTACTTATCTGTCTAGCCAGACGGGGGCAAAGTCAGAAGAGACTGAGCACTTCAGCTTGACCCAGCTTACTCCCGTACCATGGGCTGAGTCGGGCTATTTTTTACCCCACAAACATCGCTTTTCAGCCAGTTTATCCTACCGTCAGGGCCTTTTTTACCTCCAGGATCCCTCGGCTATGCTGCCGGCTGACCTAGCCTCTGCTCAAGCCGGAGAATGGGTTCTAGATCTCTGTGCTGCTCCAGGTGGCAAGGCCTTCACGGTCATAGGTAAGCTAGGCGAAGAGGGGCTCTTGTGGGCTAATGAGATTAATGAAAAACGGGCTAGGGCCCTCAGCAGGAATGTAGAGCTTGCGGGTTCAGCCCTCTGCCTGGTATCCTGCCGCGATGCTCTAGGCTTTGCCAGGCAATTTTCTGCCGACCAGGGCCTTTTTGACTTGGTCTTGGCCGATGTACCCTGTACTGGTTCAGCCATGTTTAGGAAGGACCCCCGTGCTTTACAATCCTGGTCCCGTTACCGAGGACAGGCAATTTTAGATTTACAAGCAGCCATTCTGGATGAGGCTGCGGCCAATCTCCGCCCCGGTGGTCGCCTCGTCTACTCCACTTGTTCGTACTCCTGGGCAGAAAATGAAGGGCAGCTTATACATTTTTTAGAGCGTCATCCGGACTTCAGCTTGGTCCCTGTTAGCCGGCCTGGGGTTAGCCAGGCCCTGGCCGATCCCCAAGGTCGCTATCCCACTAGCCATGCCCTGCGTATTTGGCCTCACCTAGCCCGGGGAGAGGGGCAGTTTGCCGCTTTACTCCTTAAGTCTGCTTCTGCTGAGGGCAGGGTGGTGAGAGATTTCTCATCTATACCGTCCAGGCTCAGCAAGAAGGAAAGTAGTTATCTGGAGACTTGGGAAGCCTTCCGCCGGGAGAGTTTAAGTGGTAAAGGCAGCTTGGCCCAGATTCTTGCCAGCCCCAAGTTTTGCCTCCGGGTCCAGGAAGACAAAGTTCATCTCTTACCCAGCTTATCTCCTCTGCAGGGTCAGACTTATTACCTGAAAACGGGGCTTTATTTAGGTCAGGTTAAAGGGGAGGCGACTCAGGGCGACTTTCAGCCTAGCCAGGCATTGGCCCAATATGTAGATTTGTCAGATGTGACTTGGGCTTTGGAAGTATCTGCGCACCCTGTGCTCCAAGCAGCCCTCCGGGGGGAAACCTTGCTGCAGGACCAAGTTTTGACGGCATTGCACCAGGGGGAAGCCTGCTTATATAAGGAAGGTAAGTGTGCTAGAGTAGAAGAACTGGGGCAGATTAAGAAGGGGGCCTACCTGGCCTTAACTTTCCAAAAGCGGCCCCTACTTTGGCTTAAGCAGCAGGACCACTTTTTTAAAAATACTTATCCTCGCTCCTGGCTGTAATACAGCCTAGAAAGTGCTTCTAGTATGGAAATTGTTCTTGCCACACATAATCCGGATAAGGTCAAGGAATTTCAAGAGATTCTTCCTGAGGCCGACCTTAGCTTTGTTAGCCTTCACCAGTTGGGCTTAGACCGTGAGGTAGAGGAAACTGGCCACACTTATCAAGAAAACGCCGATTTGAAGGCTTTAGCTGCCTATGAGCAAGTCAAAAGGCCAGTATTAGCGGACGATTCCGGCCTCTCTGTGGACGCTTTGGATGGCTATCCCGGCATATATTCTGCCCGTTTTGCCGGTGAGCATACCTCCTATAAGGATAAAATCGCCCGTCTCTGGCAACTTTTAGCCCCTTTTCCTGCCGAAGAATGGACAGGCTCTTTTTTCTGTGCCCTTTCCTATATTTCTGCTAGTGGCCGCCTTTATCACTTTGAACGGTCCGTAGCAGGCTTGCTCCTACCCGAACGGCGGGGCAGCCACGGTTTTGGCTATGACCCTATTTTCTATTTACCCGCCCTGGGCCAAACCACGGCAGAACTGCTGCCCCAACAAAAGCATGCGGTAAGTCATAGGGGTCTGGCTCTGAGGGACTGGTACCGGGCCTTGCAGGAGGGCAAGTTAGTCTAGGAGGCAGTTATGGCAGGCAAGGCTAAGGGCAAGAAGAATAAACGCGACCAGTATATTTTAGTGGCGGAAAATGCAGCCGGTGAAACCCTGCGTCGCGTAGTAAAGGTGAAGCGTCGCTTGGCTGCCAACTCCTTGCTCTCGATTAACCAAGCCTGCAAGGAAGAGGGCATCTCCCGTTCTGCATATTATATGTATCGGGACCATGTCTTCACTTACGAAAGTCAGGAAGGGCAACAGCTTTTTCACTATAGAATCCTGGCGGTACTTTCCGAAAGCGTTCTGAGCCAACTGAGTGAGATTTTAGGCCCCTTTGCGGAAAAACTGCAACAGTCTAACCAGCAGAAGGTGGGTCCCAACCTCTCGCAAATCAATTTAAGTATCTGGCTGGGAAGTGTTAGAATAGCCAAGCAGGTTCAGGACCAGCTCCGCCAAGTCCGTGGCTTGCAAGAATGCAAATTAGTGCAAGATGAAATGCGGGTGCTCTAAGGGGTACCCCCTTAGGGGAGATTAGGCATAGAGAAGGAAGGAGGCTTACATGCGTTTAACTTGGCAGATTGCAGCCGAAGCACTGCGTTTCTACAGCTTAAAATCGGATAAATTTGTCAAGTCCAGCCTTCTTCTGATTTTTGGCAGCCAACTCTTCGCCCGAGTCCTTCCTTTGGGAGACCGCAACTTTTTCCGCTTCATCTATGCCTTAGAGAGCCTGGGCCGCCTGCAGCCTGAAGATATCCTCAGCCAATTAAGTCCAGGCAACTGGCTAATTTTGGGGCTTCATGTGGCTAGTACCTTGCTGGCTTCACTCTTGGCCCTGCTTTATATGCAGGTTTTTGTACTTGAACAAAGCTGCTATAGCCGTCTCCAAAATAGAGAAGCGGCAGACCGGGACCAATTGGAAGCGGCCCTGCAGGCGAAAGGCTTTCCTACTTGTCCAGGTAAAGGCCAGGAAACCATGACAGCCTTTGCATATGCCTGGCGGACTTTTGCCAAAAGTTTTGGCCGCCAGCTACTCTTTCTCCTGCTTTTAGACTTAAGCTATGGCTTTTCAGTTATACTTTTAGGCCTACCCTTTTACTTCTATATCTCCGCCTTTGTTTTAGCCCCTATATTTTTTATGCAGGGACGAAGTTTTTCCGCAGGGCTACGGCAGTCCTACTTAGAAACCAAGGGCTTTAAACTCTTTGTTATTTCTAACTACTTCTTGGTAAAACTCGTATTTCTGCTAGCTGAAGGCCTGGTTTCGCTCATCTTCCAGCAGGCCCCCTATAGCCTGGGCATCTGGGAAAGTCTACTTTTTGCCTTACGTTTTCTGGTCTTTGCGCGTTTAGCCGGCCTCATGTATTTGTTGATTCTGGGTCCCAAACAAGAAGTTATTGTCAATATGACCAAGTTGTGAAGACTTTACTTTTCCTTAGCCCTCGACTAAAGAAAGGAGCAAGTCCTATGCTTGATTTAGATAGTAAACGCCGTGAATTGGAAGAAGCCGGTACTGAGATAAATGATTTACGTTTAGCCCTGAAACCCGAGAAGATGGCTGCCGAGGCCCAAGCTCTAGAGGCTGCCAGTTATGCGGAAGATTTCTGGCAGGATGTCGACCAGGCGCAAAGGCTGCAAACTAGACTTAGCCAACTAAAGAAGAACCTGGAAAAATTTGCGCAAGTAGAAGCGGAATATGAAGATCTCCTAGCTCTCTTAGATCTGATCCAAGAGGAAGATGAACCCAGTCTAGCTGGCGAGCTCGCCAGCAAGGAGAAGGCTTGGCAGCATCAACTGCAGGAATTACGTCTGCAGACCTATTTTACCGACAAACTAGATGCCAGTAATGCCTTGCTTACCCTACACGCAGGTGCCGGTGGTACCGAAGCCTGCGATTGGGTTTCTATGCTCTTTCGTATGTACGCCCGTTGGGCAGAACATGAAGACCTGGCTTTAGAGGTTCTGGATTCCGTAGATGGTGATGAGGCGGGGCTTAAGAGTATTAGTTTTGCCATCCGGGGAGAGTTCGCCTATGGACTCCTCAAGCATGAAATGGGGGTCCACCGCCTGGTACGGATATCTCCCTTCGATTCCTCGGGCCGCCGCCATACCTCCTTTGCATCTTTGGAGGTCTTACCCGAATTGGATGATACTATTCAGGTAGACATTAAGGAAGAAGACCTGAGGATTGACTATTACCGTTCTTCGGGAGCGGGGGGCCAACATGTTAATAAAACATCGTCTGCTGTCCGCCTGACCCACCTGCCGACTAACTTAGTGGTAGCCTGCCAAAATGAGCGGTCCCAGATTCAAAACCGAGAGATGGCCATGCGTATGCTCAAGGCCAAGCTCTACACCCTGGCCCGACAACAGCAGCTAGCGGAGATTGATGATCTAAAGGGTGACCAAAAAGATATTGCTTGGGGCAACCAGATTCGCTCCTATGTCTTTTGCCCCTATACCTTGGTCAAAGATAACCGCACAGACTTACAAACGCCTGATGTCGAAGGGGTTATGGATGGTGAACTTAACCCCTTTATCGAGGCTATGTTGGCCAAGTCAGCCGCAGAGAGCCGTCAACAAGAAGGGGTATAGGCATGGCGGTAACCCTTGGCATCTTCGGTGGGTCCTTTGACCCCTTTCATCTGGGTCACCGACGCCTCTTAGAGGCTGCCCTCAAGGCCTATAACTTTACCAGCTTTTACCTGATTCCTACCTCTTCGCCGGCCTACAAGGACCGGGCCCTTTCCTTGGCCATTTACCGCTATACCATGGCAGAGTTGGCTACGGCTGACCTCAACCAAGTGAAACTCTCCCGTATTGAGCTCAAGCAGACCGAAGGGCCTAATTATACCTTTAATACCCTCAGCAAGTTAGAGAAAAAATGGGCTAAAAAAAGCAAGGAAGCAGTCAAATTCAAATTGGTCTTAGGTTCTGATGCCCTGGATTACTTTGAAAGTTGGTATAAGCCGGAAGGGATATTGGCCCAGGCCGACCTGCTCATTGCCCTGCGAGGGGATGATGCTAAGGAGGCTAAAGCCTACCGTAAAAAAGCCAAAGCCTTACAGAAAGCTTATGGAGGATCAATTGAATTTTTCCCCATGCAGCCCCTGGAAATTTCCTCTACCAGCCTGCGTCAGCAATTACAAGAGGGGGAACTTAAGAAGAAATATTATCAGGAGCCGGTGGCGGATTTTATACGTCAGCATAGGCCTTATCATTTTTACGAAGATTTTCAAGCCTTGCAGCCTGAGACCCACAAGCTTTTACGGACCTATGAGCAAGCCATCTGGCATAAGCTGCCACCCCAACGTTTAGTCCATGTGGCCAATGTTTGCCTCTATGCTGTTCACTTAGCCAGGCTGCATGACCTAGATGCGGACAAGGCCGCCTTGGCGGGACTTCTGCACGATTCCTGTAAACATATTCCCCTGCCGGAGCAACATACCTATGTCAAGCAATCAGGTTTTAGCTATGCAGTCAATGCTGCGATTGCCCATGGCCCGGCTTCGGCCTATTGGAATAAAATGGCTTTGGGCTTGGATGATCAGGACATCTATCAGGCGGTTATGTATCACACGACTGGCAGGCCTGGTATGACTCCTCTGGAAAAGGTCATCTATTTAGCAGATAAAATTGAGTTTGGCCGCCCCTTTAATCACTTGGAAAAAATTCGCCAAGCAGCGGAAACGGATTTGGACGAGGCCATGCGGCTTTGCTTGCAGGAGGTCAAGTTAGCTATGCAGCGTAACTTTACCAGCATGCATGAGCTTACGGTTAAACTCATGCTAGAGCTAGGCATGTTCCTATCCTAGATGGGCTATAATAAGCCAAATCATATTAAGGAGAAATCAGAATCTTGAATTCAGCAGAACTCAGCCAAATTATTGCAGACATCCTGTATGAGAAAAAGGCGGATGATATTTCTGTCCTCCCCGTAGCACAGAAGACAACTCTTACGGAGTATTTTGTTTTGGCTTCGGCCACCACCCCCAACCATGCCAAGGCCCTTGAGGACGAACTTTCCTATCGCCTCAAAAGCCAATATGACCTCTCACCCCTTGCCGTAGAGGGACGAGAAACGGGGCGCTGGATCCTCCTTGATTATGCTGCGGTGGTGGTCCACCTCATGTGTAAGCAAGATCGCGACTTTTATGACCTGGATAAGTTTTGGGCCAAAAAAGAAGGAGAAAACTTGAGCCCGGAGGATCAGTCTTCCCAAATAGGCTCGGAGGAACAGGCCTCCTTGTAGCATAACTTCTTTGCTTTTCGACAAGGGTCGACCCTTGTCAGCTTTTGTCGTAGAGACCTAGCAACCATAACTTCCCCAGAGAGGATAATCTCCTCATGGGGAATTTTTTTACTTGTAACCGTCGCAAAAAGGCTCGTCCCGCCCGTCCCAACCCGGAGGGACCGGCAGACCAGCGCCCGTATTTTTGGCCAGAAGAGGCTAACTACCCTGGCTACACGGGGCCTGCAGCGAAGAAAGCAAGTTTAGAAGCTGGACAGGAGCACCAGCTGCCCTATGGGGTTTTAATCCTGGCACTTTTACTTTTATTTGTGTTGTTAGGAATTCTCCTGGGACAGGGGGAAGGCAGTCGCTTTAGTCCGGACTGGCAGCGCATAGATTTGTCTGCGGAGGAAGGGGGGCCAGGGGGAGATCAAGAGCCCCTAGGTTTAAGTGTTGAGGATCTGGCTGCTTCGAGGGGAGAAAGCTCTCTTGCCGTTGAGAAGGCTGGTCATACTGAGTCCGTGCCTAACCCAAGCGACTCTTCTACAGAGGAGGAATACTTTCCCGTCTATATTTCTGGAGCAGTGGCTCAACCGGGGGTATACTTTTTGCCTCCTGGTAGCCTGCTAGTGGACTTGATCGAAAAGGCAGGTGGCTTTATCGACCTACAAGCACCTCCTGACCTTAATTTGGCCAGCCTCCTGCCCGCTCATGCCCACATCCATGTCGTGGGAGCAGAAGAAAGGGCAGCAGGGGCCGTCAGCCAGTTTCTGACGGGGGAAGGCTCCACTTTGGCTCAGGAACTTGGCCAGGCGGTACCGCAAACTCTAGAAGTGGGTATATCGTTAAATCAGGCGAGTCAAGCGGATTTAGAGCAGATACCCGGCATAGGTCCCAAGACAGCCCAGGCCATTCTCCAGCTGCGTGCCAGCTTGGGTAGAGAGATGGTCCTAGACGATCTTTTACAGGTACCGGGTATCAAGGAAAAGCGCTTTGACCAGATTAAGAGCTATTTCCGCCTGCCATAAGGGGAGAAAGAGATTTACTAATTCTCTGAATTAAAAATTTTCTAGGCTTGACAAGGTCCAAAGCCCATACGTATAATGCTTAACGTGCTTTGAAACAGCACAAGCCCTATGGTGGTATTAGCTCAGCTGGTTAGAGTGCCAGGTTGTGGCCCTGGAGGTCGTGGGTTCGAATCCCATATACCACCCCACTTTAACTTACATATTGGGGTATAGCCAAGCGGTAAGGCACGGGACTTTGACTCCCGCATGCGTAGGTTCGAATCCTGCTACCCCAGCCAGATTCATTAGCTCAGCCGGTAGAGCACCTGACTTTTAATCAGGGGGTCGAGGGTTCGAATCCCTCATGAATCACCAAGAGAAAAGCCCTGACACTACGGTGTTTCAGGGCTTTTACTTTATAAGCATATAGGGTTTTTAATTCGATTTGTCCCCAGATTTGTCCCCTGAAAATAAGTATCCCCTTTCTGGCGTAAAAGAGAGAGGCGAAGCAGACGAAAAGGACCGGTGAATTCTCTTTAGGGGTGATAGGTTAACAGTTCCATATTGAGGAGACGTTCTTTAATCTCTACCCCACCTGTAAATCCCACCAACTGTCCGTCCTGGCCAATAACCCGGTGGCAGGGAATGAGGAGGGGTAGGGGGTTGGCCCCACAGGCACGTCCTATTGCCCGGGCATAGGTGCGAGCCTTTTCAGGTCCCACTAGCTGGGCTGCTAAATCACTATAGGACCAGGCAGTTCCGTAGGGGATTTTACTCATTTGGGACCAGACCTGCCTTTGAAAGGCGGTACCCTCAATGATTTCGTAGGGTAAAGTAAGTTCGGTAAGCTGACCCTGGAGATAAGCTTGAATTTGTCTTTCAGCTTCCAAGAGAAGGGCTGAGTAGTTGGGCACAGGCAGAGTCTTTTCAAGCCTAGCTGCTGGCAAGGGTTTATACCGCTGATTTTGGTCGAGCAGGCCTAAATCGTTAAGGAGAAAGGCTAATGCGCCAGGCTCACATATTTGGCCTTTGTGTACAAAATCTACCCCGATGATATGGTCTTGCTGGGAGTTCTCAGTCAGGATAATCCCAAAATCGTGGAAGGGGATATGAATCAGGGGGGAGAGGAGCTGGAGGCGGCGCAGGTAGAGGCCCCAGCTAATCTGTGGCCAAATAGAGGCATGGCTTTTCCTTTGCCAGTAATCTATACCCAAATCCCGCAACTGACCAAGCAATTCCGGGGAGGGGGCCTCTGGGGTGACCAGGTCTAATTCCAGGTCATAAGCAGTTGGGAAATAGCTGAACAGCTCCTGGCATAAGTCTAGGTAGTCCTGGGCTTGGAGTTTTGTGTTCTGGCTTGGATAAAGGAGAATACGGCTAGCACTACTTGGGCAGGGACTGTTTTGTAAAAGGAGGAGGGCTTGAGGGATTTGTTGGGGCTGCCAGATAAAGATACTGGCGGAGCCTGCCGCCTTTTGCCAGCGTCGCATGAAGTCCTGGCGGACTTGCTGCGACTTTAAGAGCTCCTCGGGCAAGGCATAGGCCCTGAGGATGGAATTTTCTTTCAGGAGAAGCCTTTTGAGTTTAGGGGCGAATCCAGGTTTCATAACGGAAATTGATATCACCTTCGCTTAAAGTAGGACCTTGCTCTTGGCGGATGAAGCCTTCTGCTTCCAGGTCGGGGAAATAGGCATCTGCCGGGTATACCTGATCAATCCTCGTTAGCTCAACACGGTGGGTATAGGGGAGCAGGGCCTGATAGACGGAAGCACCGCCAATTACACAGAAGTCATCCTCGGTACGACCTGCTGCCTTGAGTTCTTCTAACCGGGCCAGGAGGTCATCCAGAGACCGCATGATTTCACCGGAGGGCACATCTTCAGCTTGCAGGCGGCGGCTGAGGATGAGATTGAGACGGCCTGGTAAGGTTTTTTTACCGGGAAAAGTGGCCAGGGTTTTGGACCCGTAAATTAGGACCTTGCCCATGGTAATTTCCTTAAAACGTTTAAGGTCTTGGTGCAGGGGCTGGAGGAGTTGGCCATCCCTGCCTATACCGTTAGCTTGATCAATAGCGACAATCGCAATCATTATTCTACCTTCTGTCTTAGGTGCTTGTAGGACAAGCAGAGTTTTCTGGAGTGACTAAAGAGGCTTGTGGTCACCCTGTCTGCACTAGTCCCGCCTGCTTAAATAGCGACGGGAATATCTTTCAACTGGGGGCCATGCTGGTAATTTTCCAGTTGAAAATCTGAAGGCTTAAAGTCGTAGAAACCTTTTACTTTGGGGTTGATGACCAGGCGGGGGGCAGGATAGCTCTCTCGGCTTAAGAGTTCTTCCACGAGGGGGATATGGCGGTCATAAATGTGGGCATCCGCAATGACATGTACTAGCTCGCCCACCTCTAAGCCACATTCTCGGGCCAACATGTGTAGAAGAATAGCGTATTGGACGACATTCCACCCGTTCGCAACTAACATATCCTGGCTACGTTGATTCAACAGTCCGGAAAGGCGGCCCTGGTCTACATGGAAGGTCATGGAGTAGGCACAGGGATAAAGTGACATCTCGGGCAAATCCTCGATGTTATACATATGACAGATGAGACGGCGGCTTTCCGGAGTCTCTTTGATATCCTTGATAAGCCGATCCACCTGATCAAATTCCCCATCGGAGTAGCGAGTCTTCTTGGCCAGTTGATAACCGTAGGCCTTACCAATAGTGCCATCTTCCTTGGCCCAGGCATCCCAAATATGGGAGTTCAAATCTTCAAGACGATTAGATTTTTTCTGCCAAATCCAGAGGAGCTCGTCTACACATTTTTGTAAGGGAACGGGGCGCAGGGTGAGGATAGGAAATTCCTTTTGGAGGTCATAGCGATTCATTAAGGCAAAAAGCTTCTTAGTGCGTGCGGGTGTGCCGTCCGGCCAGACGGCGCGTACTTTGCCAGCCTGCCAGCTGCCCTGGTCTAGTATTTGCCGGGCACTGTCTTTGAATACTTGGTCGGCATAGCTCATAGACATATACCTCAATCATAATAAATAAGGCATCCCTCAAGGAGTAGCTTATCATGAGCTAAATCCTGGGAAAGCCTTGCCACACTTAAGTAAAATAATTATAGGTTAGGGAAACTTGCATTTCAACTTATGACCAGCTAGAATTTACCAGAGTTTCGGGGTGTAGCTCAGGTGGTAGAGCGCTTGGTTCGGGACCAAGAGGCCGCTGGTTCGAGTCCAGTCACTCCGACCATTTTCTTTTCGCTTTCTTGCTATAAGGGAGGAATCGATGTCCAAGCCCCAATCCAGCAATAGATCCAGTCACAAATCTAGTAACTTGATTGCCTTTTTGATTGTGCCCTTGGGCTTCTTAGCCTTTGTAGTGCTTGTGTTTTTCCTCCTATATTTCAATGATGAGTTGGATAGTCGACTTTTGGCAGATACCACAGATAGGGAACGGGCCCCCGTCAGCCTGGCTCCCACTGATACGGCTCCGCCCCAAGCTAGCCAGCTTGAGTCTACAACACAGACTAGTCGAGCTACGGAAAAAACCTCTGCCAGCCCTAGCCAAGCGGATGAAAAGCCTCAGGATAGCGAGCCGGAAAATCCCAAGGCCAAGGATAAAAAATATTGGCGAGACCTGGATGACCTCTATACAGAGATTCAAGATAGACGTCAGAACCCCAAAAAATATGCCCAGGCGATTAGCCGCGTCCGGGTCTTTTTAGACGAACAAATTGTTGTGGCCTATGGCCTGGACCAGGCAGGTGAGGAGACCTTACTAAGGGCTTTCCCTTGCTCTAGTGGCATCGTGCCGGGTCACACCCCCCTAGGTCTTCATAGCCTAGGAGGCAAGTGGCCGGAAAGCTGGCTCTTTGACAATTCTCTGGCCCAATATGGCTATCAAATTGTGGGTAATATACTCTTTCATTCCCTTCCTTCTTATGACGGTAGTCTGAAGAGTGGTCTGAAATTATCTGACCTTAATTCTATGGGCTATGCGGCCTCCCACGGTTGCATACGCCTCTTTTGTATGGATGCCAAGTGGCTATATGAGAACGCTAATCCGGGCTGTCCCGTGGAAATTTTGCAAAACAGGGGCGAGGAATTCCAGGACTTACCTGAGCATATCTTCTACCTAAGGCTGAAGGAGGGTGCTCCTCAGTGGGATCCTACGGATCCAGACCCTGCCAATCCCTACCATGACAAAAAGATTTTGACCAAGTGGGCCGTGGAGGAAGCTTGGTTGCAGGATTATGAGGTAATTCCCCCTGTCTGGCCGGTAATTAACTACACTTCTCCCACACCTACTGACTCAGAGTCTGCAACTAGGGAGAGTAAGCAGGAGCAGGCTGAGGAAACAAGTCGCGAGACCCTCTTTACCTGGCCTAACAACTTAATGCCTCTGGAGCCTAGTATTCCCACCAGTGTCCCGACCTTAGATTCTCCTAATTCCCTATCTACTCTTCCTTCCGGTTATCAAAACCCGTCTGACCAGGGCTGGTCCTATGTGCCTAGCTCTTCTTTACCGGACACTGACCATTAAGGCGTGGAAAGCACTTGCTAGGCTTGAGCCCGGCATTTGTATATAATGTGTCTGCACAACTTAATTGGAAAATATGAGGCTGGTGTTTGCCAGGTAAGGGTGCGCTAGCCGGCACTAAATTATGGAACTACGAAAATTTGAAAAAATCTTCATCGCTCTAGCTGTGATTCTTTTACTAATCACAGGTGTGGTCTATGCTGCTGATGCGCTTTTTTCCGAAGATAAGAGCTTGGAACCGCAGAAGAGTTTTAATTTTGCCTCTCCCTCTTCTCCCTCAAAGGGAGAAGATGATTCCAGTCTGCCTGCAAGTCAGGCCGAGACGGAGCTGGTAGAGGCTAGCAGCCTTGAGTCGGCAGCGGAATCAAGCTTGCAGATCGCTCCTGAGCAGGAGACCAAGGCCGTACTTGACCCACGGGTGGGCCTGGAATTGCCTCCCGCAAACGAGAGCGACTTGGACCGTATTAAGCGTTTAATCGCCCCGGAAAGCCCAGGGGATACCGCTAAGGATTACCTGATTCGAGTGTTTAAGGACCGGCAGCTGGTGACAGTTTTTGAAGACCCTCAAGGGGATGGTTCCTTTGATTACCTGATTAAGGCCTTTATTTGTTCCACGGCAGCTGAGGAATATGAGACGCCCAGTGGCCATCACCAAATTGGCCTCAAACTCTACTCCGGTTTCATGATGGACGCCTCCTATGGGCAATACTGCTCAGAGTTTTTACAATACCACTACCTACACGCCGTACCCTCCTATGGAGGAGTTGAAGAGGCGGGCGTCAGCTGGGAAGACTATAACAAGCTAGGTCAGGTGGCCTCGCACGGCTGTATTCGTCTGGAGACGAAGGCAGCTAAGTGGATTTACGATTATTGCCGGGAAGGTACGCCGGTAGAAATCTTAGAATCATCGGCAGACTTCCCCTATTTACCGGAAAAGGTGGACAGGTTACAAATGTCTCCTGATGGTCCCTCCTGGGATCCCACTAACCCCAACCCACTGAACCCCTATCAGCAGGACCCCAGTCTACTCTTAGACTATAATCGCCAGAGCTAGCTTTTAGCCTGGCCCCCTAAATAGCAAAGCGCTTAAAAGCTTTATACAGAAAATCACACTTGATAAGACAGTTTGGAGGTTATGTATGAAAGGAAATCTCATTTACGGACAATCCGGTGGCCCTACTTCAGTCATCAATGCCAGCGCCGCTGGTGTTTTTTTGGAAGCCCTGAGCCATAACACAGAAATTGAAAAAGTATATGCCGCCCACCACGGTATCGTGGGTATTTTAGAAGAAGACTTTTTTGATATGGGCCAAGAGGACCCTGCCGAGCTCAAATTGCTCAAGCAGACGCCTTCGTCTGCCTTAGGTTCTTGCCGTTACAAGCTGGCCAAGTTGGAAGAGGATGAGACAGACTATGCCCGCATTTTAGAAGTCTTCCAGAAATATAACATTCGCTATTTCCTCTACAACGGCGGCAACGACTCCATGGACACCTGCTCCAAAATTTCCCAATATTTGCGTTCGCAAAATTATGAATGCCAGGTCATTGGTGTGCCTAAGACCATAGATAATGACTTGGCCGTCACGGACCATTGCCCCGGCTACGGGTCTGCCGCACGTTATATTGCTACCACTTGTATGGAAATTTACAAGGATGCCACCGTCTATGATGCTGGCCAGATCACCCTCATCGAAATTATGGGACGGCACGCTGGTTGGTTAACGGCCGCCTCTGCGGTTGCTGCAGCTAAAGGCTACGGACCCGATCTCATCTATCTGCCTGAGCGAGTTTTCGACCTGGAGCAAGTCATTCAGGATATCCAAGAGGTCTATGAGCGCAAGGGGAAGGTGATTGTCTGCTTCTCTGAAGGTGTACAGACCTCAGACGGTAAATTTATCCCCGAGTTGGACCCCCAAGCCGACCTGTCAGTGGATGCCTTTGGTCATAAGCAGCTGGGGGGTGCAGCCGAAACCCTAGCCAAGATAATTGGGACCAGGATTCCTACCAAGATTCGAGCAATCGAGCTTTCCCTTATGCAACGCTGTGCTGCCCACCTAGCCTCCGCCTGTGACGTGGAGGACAGCTTCCGCGCAGGGCAAGAAGCAGTACGAGCCGCCCTAGCAGGCAAAACCGACCTCATGATTGGCTTCTCCCGTCCCGTCAGTGGGCCCTACCAGACGGAAATTCAAGAAATTCCTCTGGGCCAAGTGGCCAATGCCGAGAAAAAAGTTCCCACCAGCTGGATTAACCGCGAGGGTAATGGCCTCGAAGCTCCCTTCTTCGACTATGTCCTGCCCCTGCTCTCCGGTCAGCCTGAGCGTATCTTGGATAGCCAGGGTCTGCCGCGTTTTGCCCAGCTTAAGTTTGTGCAAGCTGGTAAAGCGGGTAAATAAGTCAACTAGATGTTACGTGCAATTCTGACTAGCCATATAAGTCAGGAGGACCTTAATGTCTTAAGCCTCCAGCTTAACGGGGCCTTAATTGGTCAAGCTGATGCGGCAAAAGCCAGCAATCGCGTGATTAGCGGCAACCGGGAAATTCACCTGGCTGCCGGCTTTTATGCGAGCACGGGCGACCGGTCAGAGAGGCGGTATATTCAAGAACAAAACCGCCTCTTCCAGTTGCTCTTTGCTGATTTACAAACCCAGGGTTTGGCTGCCTTACCTGACCTGGCCCACAAACATTTCCCGGAGGCGGCATTTCTCTTAATCGCCTCTGCGGAAATGGTTTTAGTTTGGCAAGATGCCAAGAAGGGAGTCTACCTGCTGCGGAATAAACAATTGTTCCGTCTGCAACCCACCCTGAGACCGCATGGTCTGTGGTCGGAGGCTTGGATGACCTATGGAGACTTCTATGCCTTTGTCCCCCAGGAAGAAGATCTCCTTATCTTTTTGTCTCCAGAATTTGTGGATCGCTTTAAGCCAGAGCAATTGGAAGAGATTTTTTCTTCTAAACAACAGCTCTTTTCCATGATGTCGGAACTTAACCGTCTGGGTAAGACCTATGGCTTTAACTTTGACCAAACTTGGTTGGCCCTGCAGTTTCAGCGTTTAGAGCTCAACCGAATTTATAAGGGTCATGCCAACGAATTCTTAAGTGAGGAAGTCCGGCGCATTGCCCGTACGGAAGCTTTCTCTCGGGCCGTGCCGCGTTCTAAGGTCTCGCGGGTTTTGCATGGGCAAGAGCTAATTCCGGTCAAGGATGCTCAACCCCGCCTCCGGCCAGCCAGGCTGGGTCCACAGGCTCCCAATCCTGCTCAGCCCAACCGACCTCATCTGGGGGACTGGCAACGCAAGAGGCAAGAGGCGGCGAGGATTAATCTCATCAACGAGGAAGATCGACAGAAACGTCAGGCTACCTTGGCCACCTATGCGCAACGCCGTGACCCCTTAGATAACTATTTCGAAAAAGTTCGTGAGTTCTCTTTTGCCCCACTCAAGGCCAAGCTAGGTAAGCTCCTCAGACGCTTTTTCAACCTCTGGCCTGCCCAGCCCTTGCTGTCCAAATTTTTTGCCGGCTCCAGCCTTTTACTCTTAGTCCTCATCTTGGCTCTGGGTGTACAGGGTGTAAGTCGGAGTAGGCGGCAAGCCAGCGTAGCGGTTGAGACGGAGGCCACCCTATTGACCGAGGTGCCGGACCGCAGTGCCATCGCTCAGGCTCCCTTAGAGACAAATTTAGAGGTCCAGCAACTAGTCACGGTCAATAACCTGCAAATTCGACAAGCCAAGGATCCGGCTTCGGCTTTAATTGCTTCCGTAAAACGGGGAGAAGTGGTAGTACAACTGGCCCCTGAGGAGGAGGGCTGGGTCTATGTAAGGGCTGACCAGGGGGTAGAAGGTTATGTATATGCCTCCTATCTCTTCTCCCGTGAAAGCGAGACGAGTAAATAGGCCTGGACAAGTTCTGGCCAGTGCGCTATGATTGCTTAGCTTAAAATATTAGCCCAAAGGGATATGCGGGTGTAGTTCAATGGTAGAACATCAGCCTTCCAAGCTGAATACGAGGGTTCGATTCCCTTCACCCGCTCCAATGGGCGCATAGCTCAGCTGGATAGAGCAACGGCCTTCTAAGCCGTAGGTCGCAGGTTCGAATCCTGCTGCGCTCGCCACCGACCCTGGAGACTGTCTTCCAGGGTCTTTGCTTTTGGCGGCAAGCCTGTAAAAGCTTTGTAAGGCAGCTAGAAATGCTCCTGTGTTATAATGCTTCAGGTTATTAAGGCCTCTAGGACCTGCTTTTTTCGAGGTCATTTTTCCCGTAAATCTAGCCCGCCATCTGCTAGGGCCGGCTTTTACCAAGTAAAGAAAGGTAGTATATGCCCCGTAAAGTAGCTAAAACAGAAAACTACGGCAACGAGAGCATCAGCTCGCTTAAGGGAGCTGACCGGGTGCGCAAACGTCCCAGCGTTATTTTTGGTTCAGATGATCTGGCGGGCTGCCAGCACTCCTTTTTTGAGATTCTGTCCAACTCTATAGATGAGGCGCGAGAGGGCTATGGCAAGCTCATAACAGTTACCCGTTTTAAGGATTATTCCTTGCAAGTTACGGACGAGGGGCGGGGTATACCCCTGGACTACAACAAGCTGGAAGAACGCTATAACTGGGAGTTGGTCTATTGTGAGCTTTATGCCGGTGGCAAATATGACAATGCTCAGGGAGGCACTTACAAGTTTAGTCTGGGCTTGAACGGCCTGGGTGCTTGTGCTACGCAATATGCTTCGGAATTTTTTGACGTTTCGGTTTACCGTGACGGCTTTCATTATGAGTTGCATTTTGAGAAGGGCGAGAATGTGGGAGGCCTGCAAAAAACCCCCTATTCTGGTAAGAAAAGGGGAACCAGCCAGCACTGGAAACCTGACAGGCAAGTCTTTACGGAAGTGGAAATTCCCTTGACTTATCTCCAGCAGGTCTTACGCCAACAAGCCATCATCAATGCGGGTATCAGTTTTAAATTAGTCGACGAAGTTACGGGGCAGACCTATGATTATTACTATGCCGAGGGAATTAAAGGCCATGCAGCAGAACTCTTGGCCCAAGATGCCCTATCTGAACTGGCCTATTTTTCAGGCGAAGGTAGGGGCAAGGATCGGCAAGATAAAGAGGAATACTTAGTTAAGGCTGAGCTGGTTTTTGCTTTTAGCAACCAGGATCCCGTAATTGAGTTTTACCACAATTCTTCCTGGTTGGAATATGGCGGTTCTCCGGAAAGGGCTGCTAGGTCTGCCTTTGTGGCCGAATTTGATGCTGCCGCTAAAGCTCAAAATAAATACCAGAATGAAGAAAGCAAGATTTCTTTCAAGGATATCTCGGACAGCCTGGTCCTCATTATCTCTTCTTTCTCCACCTTTTCTTCCTACGAGAACCAAACCAAAAAAGCCATAAATAACCGCTACATCCAGGCCTTTTTGACTGACCTCCTGCGCCAGCGCCTCCACATTTGGTTTGTCGAGCACCAGGCGGAGGCCAACCGTGTTTTAGACCAAATTTTAGTCAATAAAAGGTCGCGGGAAAATGCCGAAAAACAGAGGCTTAGCCTCAAAAAACGTTTGAGTGGGCAAATAGATAATATTTACCACCGGGTGGATAATTTTGTGGATTGCCGTACCAAGGATGTTAATAGGCGGGAACTCTATATCGTGGAAGGTAACTCCGCCTTGGGCTCTGTAAAAATGGCCAGGGATGCGGAATTCCAAGCGGTTATCCCCCTGCGGGGTAAAATCCTGAACTGCCTTAAAGCCTCCTATACACAAATTTTCAAAAATGACATCATTATGGATTTGATTAAGCTCTTGGGCTGTGGCATCCATATTGAAGGCAAGAAGAAAAGGGAAATTGCGGAGTTTGATATAGAAAAGCTGCTCTGGGAGAAAATTATTATCTGTACCGACGCGGACGTAGATGGTTTCCAAATCCGCACCCTGATTCTAGCCATGTTTTACCGGCTTACCCCGGAGCTCATCAATGAGGGAAAAATTTATATCGTAGAATCACCCCTTTTTGAAATAACCCATCAGCTTAAAGGGGAGGACCGGTCTTACTTTGCCTATTCCGACCAGGAAAAGAAAGCCATTGTCGACGCCTTGCCCAAGGGTAAGGTCCATATCCAGAGGTCTAAGGGATTGGGTGAGAACGAACCGGAAATGATGTGGCTGACCACCATGAATCCTGATACCCGCAGGCTTTACCAGGTTTACCCTGAAGATCCCGCCAGTGCCGCTATGTGCTTCGATACCCTCCTAGGCAATGATTTAGAGGGGCGCAAGCAGTACATTGCCCAGCACGGACATGAGTATATGTCCATGCTGGATGTAATTTAGTTTAAGGGTAGGTGGTTAAGTTGCCGAAACGTAAACAAGCTGGTCCGGATAAGTCTCAAACTGGGACGTCAAAACTTCCTGCCTACCAGGCCTTTGCCCAGGATGCTCGTACGGGTGAAACAGAGTTAGTCACCATTACGGATACCCTTAAAGATAACTACATGCCCTATGCCATGTCAGTTATTGTGTCCCGGGCTATACCGGAAATAGACGGTTTCAAGCCTTCCCAGCGCAAGGTCCTGTATACCATGTATCGCATGGGCCTCATGCGTGAGCAGAGGGCCAAGTGTGCGGATATTGTAGGCCAGACCATGGCCTTCAATCCCCATGGTGATCAAACTATTTATGAAACCCTGGTCCGCATGACCCGGGGCAATGAGGCCCTGCTCCATCCTTGGATTGACTCCAAAGGCAATATGGGTAAGGTCTATTCACGAGATATGCAGTACGCTGCCTACCGCTATACGGAAGCCCGCTTGGATAAGTCCTGTGAGGCCCTCTTCCGGGGCTTGGAAAAGAATGCGGTAGACTTTGTGCCCAACTATTCCGGTACCTTGGAGGAACCTCTCTTGCTGCCGGCAGCTTTGCCGACCATACTCCTCAATGCCAACCAGGGGATTGCTGTAGGCATGGCTTCCAACATTCCTTCTTTTAACCTGCTAGAAGTCTGTGAGGCTGCCCGGGCTTTGCTCAAAAATCCTCAAGCAGACCTGCTGGATATCATGCCTGCCCCGGACTTCTCCACGGGGGCCGCCATCATCTACGATCGTGCGCAGATGGCAGAGATTTACAAGACAGGACGTGGCTCCTTCAAGCTCAAAGCCAAATGCCAAATAACCCACAAGCCCCTGCGCATAGAAATTTTAGAAATACCCTACTCCACTACGATTGAGGCCATTATCGAGGATGTCAATAAAAACGTTAAGAATGGCAAGCTCAAAGAAATAGTGGATATTCGGGATGAAACCGACCTGAAGGGCCTGAGGATTACCCTTGATCTCAAGAAAAATTCAGATCCGGAATTAGTGCTTAAAAAACTCTATGCCCTGACTCCCTTAATTTCCTCTTTTTCCTGTAACTGCAATCTCTTGGTAGATAACAAACCCGGGGTCCTGGGAGTTCGAGAAATTCTCTTGGAATGGCTGGCTTGGCGTAGACTTTGCCTGGCACGTGAGTTGGCCTTTGACAAGGCTAAACTGGCAGATAAGCTTCACCTGCTCAGAGCCTTGGAGGCTGTCCTCTTAGACATTGACCGCGCAATTCGTATCATTCGTCGTACCGAGAAGGAAGAGGATGTAGTCCCTCATCTGAGTGCAGCCTTTTCTATTGATGAGACCCAGGCGGAATACGTGGCAGAGATTAAACTCCGTCACTTAAACCGAGAATACTTGCTCCGCAGGACCCAGGAAATTACGGCCCTGGAGGACCAAATTCGTGACCTGGAGGCTATCCTTCATAGCCAAAAGCGCTTAGACCAACTGATTTCTACCCAGTTGAAGGACTACGGCAAAATCTACGGTAAACCCCGTAAAACGCAGCTAGTAGCGGCCGAAAAGCTGGAGGCCATTAAATTAGAACCTCAAATTGAGGATTATAACTTGAAGCTCTTCTTTACCCAGGAGGGTTATCTCAAGAAACTGCCCTTGACTTCTTTAAGGTCAGCTGGTGACCTTAAGGTCAAGGATGAAGACCGCATCATTCAAGAGGTGGAAAGTAGCAACAAGGCTGAAATCCTTTTCTTCTCCGACCGGGGCAATGTCTACAAGCTCTTTGCCTATGAGATTGAAGATCACAAGCCCTCCCAATGGGGAGAGTTTGCTCCCAATATTTTAGACTTAGAAGAAGGGGAGAAGATCCTCTTCATCCACGCCACCAAAGATTTCCAAGGCTACCTGCTCTTGGTCTTTGCCGATGGTCGCATGGTCAAGGTGGGCGTGGATAGCTATGAAACCAAAAATAAACGTAAAAAATTACTCAATGGTATTTACGGTGGAGCCCCACTCAAGGCCATGTTTTTCTCCCCAGAGGAAAACGGCCTGGGAGATATGCTGGCCCTCTCCAGCCAAAATCGTCTAATTCTTTTGGATACCGATTTGATTCCCTATAAGAAGACCCGTTCTTCGCAGGGCATACAAGGTTTAGGCCTCAAGGGAGATCATGTTCTCACTGAAGCCTATCTGCTATCACCAGATAAGGCGGAAGATTATGCCTATTACCGAGTGCGAACTCTACCGGCCTATGGGCGTTTCCTTAAGGATGACTTTTTACAGGAGCGGCAACTTAGTCTTGATTGGCAGGGCTAAGGACTTAAGGGCTAGCAAAGGAGAGTGTACTTGTTGAAGAAAAGAAGTGAGTATATCTACCCCCAGGCTAAAAAAGCTTGGCTTTCACGTAAAAGCCTCCTTTCCCTTGCCATAGTACTGGTCTTTGTGGCTCTGGTCTTGACTTTACTATACTTCCGCCGGGCCCGCACGGAGCAGGCGGCCCTGACGAAATTTGACCAAGCCCTGCAGGCTCAAAACTATGAAGGGGCCATGGAGCTTTACTATCGGGTCCAGGGGCAGGCCACCAACCAGGAGCTGGACAGTAAGGATCGCATTCCAGCCCAGAGCATGCAAGTAGAAATGGAAGCAAAAGTGGCTGACCTAGTCAGCTCTAGCCTGCAAAATCTCGAGGCTGGCCATAGTCTCAGCCCTGAGGAAAGAACTCGGATTGAAGACCTACGCTTTTTATCCGCCATGCAGGTCATCCCCTTTTTGCGGACCAAAACGGAGGCTCTTTTAGACGGTCGCTTGGAACCGGGACATTGGGAAAACATGCTCCAGGCCTTTGCCGATTTGGATAACGTCAAAACCTATACTCAGGAACTGCTGGGACAAAAAAATAGTCTCTTAGCTAAAATCGAAAAATTTGAGCAAGCCGGCTTGTTAGAGCAAGGTGACAAGTGGCAACTAACTTGGGCAGCCTGGGATGAATTAGCCCAAGACCTTGAGGGTTCAGCCTTTGCCCGCGAATATGCTTCTTTTCGCCTGTCTGCTTTCCAGGAGCGGGAGTACGCTCACCTCATGACCTTGACTGGCCAAATGATGGAGGCTGAGCAATATTATACGGCCTACAATCTCTTGACTCTTATGTACGAGGTTTTTCCAGAGCGAGAGGAGTTGGCTGAGCGTCTAGAAGTTTCACGAAAACTTATCCCCCCTCTCGTAGACACCTGGCAGGGCGAAGTTTTAGTCCTTTCCCTACGCCCCCTAATTGTGCGTCCTGAATTGGCTTTCAACCGCAGCACAGAGGCAGGTTATGCCCACAGTTCTCTAATCACTGGACAGGAATTTCTACGTCTGCTGGAAATTCTCTACCGTAATGACTATGTGCTTATTTCAAGCCGGCAATTTGCGTCCTGGCCTCAGCGGAGGGTGGAGCTTAAAGTTCCCGGTGGTAAGAAACCCCTGCTTTTGATTTTTGATCGCTGGCAATATTCTGTACTTAACCAGGTAGCCGGTACGGCAGCCAAGTTGACGGTGGAGGAAGATGGTCAATTGCTAGCCCAGGCTGGCTTGTCCAAGGGGAGGGACCTGGATGCCATTCCTCTCCTGGAAGATTTTATTGCTAAGCATCCGGACTTTGCTTTTGATGGTGCCAAGGCCTTGTTGGCGCTCAATCTGGAAGAAAATCTCCTGGGTTATGCTGTAAGCCAGGACCAGGTCGCAGCCAGTAAAGAGGCTTGGGACCAAGTGGGCCAGGTATACCCCGAACTGACGGATGAGGAAATCTTAGGACAGAGAGAGGCGGCCTCCCGAGTGATGACTTACCTGCAAGAGCATGGCTGGTCTTTTGCTTCGGCTGGCTATGTGGGTTACGACACAGGAAGACTGGCCCTTGCTGACTTGGGTCAAGAGTTGGACCAGTGGTCCCAGCTCATGTCTTCCTGGCTGGCCGATACCCCCTATTTTGTTTTTCCCAATGGCTCTCATGTTTACAGCCTGGAGGAACATTTAGACCTGCTACTGGATCGTGGCTATAATATCTTCTTCGGTCAAGGGCCCAAACCGTATCTTTTTTACACCAGAAGCTTTGCCCACTTGGATGCCCTGCCCCTCAATGGCTACAGCCTAGCCTCCTCGGAGGCTTATTTAGCTAACCTTCTGGCTGGTCAGGATATCCTGGACCATGACCTGAGGGAGGGGGAATAGGTCCTACATAGGTACCCGGATCCTCTGGCTGAAAAGAATTTTTCACATAGAGCTTCAATTGCTTTTCCTGGAGTGGCCAGATAGCCTCCGGGTGTAAGACACTGGCCCCTTGCTCCGCCATGATTAGCATTTGCTCATAGCTCAGCTGAGGCAGTGCCTGGGCTAGGGGATGGACTCGGGGGTCAGTCACGAAGACTCCAGAAACATCCGTCCAAATTTCACAGTCAGCCTGGAGGGCAGAGGCCAGCCAAGCAGCGGTCACGTCAGATCCTCCTCGGGAGAGGGGACGGCGCCTGCCCTCGGCATCACGCCCATAAAAACCCGGGATTACTAAAAGGTCTGCCGTCTGAAGTAAGGGCAGGAGTCTTTCTGGAATAAGGTGCAGAGAATCCTGGTGAACTTGATAATGGTCTCCCAGCTTATGTACCAAAATTCCGGCCTTACTGGCCCCTACAAATTGCGCCTGACAGCCTATCTTACGGAGGTAGGCAGCCATAACTGAGGCGGAAAACAGCTCTCCCAGGGTAATAAGCCCATCGTAGCGGTCGCTAGTCAGACTTTTCTCTTCCTCCTGCAAACGCTCGCTAATCAGCTGACCATTGAGGAGGTCGGCGGGGCGCAGGCCTAGTTCTTCCGTGATTTCTTGAAAGTGGGCTTCGATTTCTTGCCGTAAAATGACTGAGCGATCTTCATCTTCTGATCTAGCCAGGTCAATGAGGAGGTCGGTGATTTTGCGGTCTTGGGGAAAACGTTTGCCTGGAGCAGAACAAACGCAAATTTTCCGATCGCGTTTTGCCAGCAAGATTTCCGCCGCTTGGCGAAAACGTGTTGCCGTGGCTAAAGATGTTCCTCCAAATTTAGCGACTCGCATGATTCCTACCTCCTTATTTTGGCAAGTGAAAGCGCCTCATGATAGCATGTAGACCTCAGCTCTGCCATCTTGTTTGTTATAATGCGGCAAAAGCTGATGTGGGAGCTTGCCTTTAAGGAATTCCTTGGGATTCTCTGGGAGTATATGAGGTAAAAATGGCTAAATTATTTATACCAGATTTTTATGTAGATGAACTCTTAGAAGTGGACTGGTCCTATCTGGCCAAGCAGGGGATTCGCCAGGTATATTTAGATATAGATAACACCTTGGAGTTGCACGGCAGCCGGGAGGCTGGAGAGCGGACGAGGCTCGTTAGCCAGGATATCCAGGAGGCCGGCCTGGGTGTGTCTGTTCTGTCCAATGCCGCCACGGCCAGGGCCGCTAATTTTTGCCGGAATTTAGGTCTGGATTATGTGGGACAAGCTTCGAAACCCTTACCCTTTAGCTTGCGAAAACATATGGAGAAGTTGGGCTTAAAGGCCAGCCAAGTGGCAATAGTAGGTGACCAGATCTTTACAGACCTCTGGTGTGCTAGAGCCCTGGGGGCCACCGCTATTTTAGCCAAGAGTTTGGCCGGCAAGGAGGGCTGGGGCCTCAGACTCAAACGTCAGTTGGAGCTCCTTCTGCTTAAGCTGGGCCAGGACCCCCGCCGAGCTCCCCGCCTACCTAGCCAGTCTAAGGACTTGGGGCGATTCCTTACTGGAAGCTAGGAAATGGGCCGGAGATCTCCCGTCGCTTAGCTTGACTCCTGGGTCAAGTCTTGCTTGCAAGGGCCAGCAAGTCTATCTTGCAAAGGCCTCATACAATATAATATTAAAAGTTTATAAAATCAAACATGCGACCAATAAGTGGCTTGGCCTTTATTGTTCAATTTTAGGAGGATTTATGATTAGTGCAGGTGATTTTCGCAACGGTGTATGCTTTGAGATGGATGGTCAACTCTATCAAGTAGTAGAGTTCCAACATGTTAAGCCCGGTAAGGGGGCAGCCTTTGTCCGTACTAAATATCGGAATATCAAAACTGGCTCGGTTGTTGAAAACAGCTTTAACCCAAACGAAAAATATGAGGAAGTACAGCTGAACCGAGATGATATGACCTACCTTTACAATGATGGCAACCTTTACTACTTCATGAACACGGAAACTTTTGAACAAATCCCCGTGGATGCGGAGGCCATTGGTGACGGCCTGCGCTTCCTCAAGGAAAATATGGAAGTCCGCATGATGTCCTATAAGGGTGAAGTTATCTCCATTGAAATTCCTAACTTTGTGGAATTAGAAGTTACAGAATGTGAACCTGGGGTACGGGGCGATACAGCTACCAATGCTACCAAGTCGGCTATTGTAGAAACTGGTGCGGAAATTCGGGTCCCCCTCTTCATCAACCAGGGTGATGTTATCCGTATTGACACCCGCACAGGCGACTATATGGAAAGAGCCAAGTCCTAAGTCGTAACTGACTATTAAACTATGCCTGACTTTAGCGAATATCCGCCCATCAAGGGAGAGCGCACCCTCTCCCAGGGCTTTATTGCCCAATATGCAGCTGAGGCAGCCCTCAGCGTAGCTGGTGTGGCTAAGCTCGATACCGGTTTGGTGGTTTCGCTAAAGGAGGCCCTGGGGGCTGAGCATTACGGCAAGGGTGTAAGGGTACGTTTTGACCGGCAGGATACGGCTATAGTCAACATAGACGTTTACCCCATTATGTTTTACGGCTATATTTTGCCGGACGTGGCCTGGGCAGTACAGGAGAAAATCAAGTCCGATGTCGAGGAATACACGGGACTAATTGTGAACGAGGTCAATGTGCAAATTATGGGCGTCGTCGAAGAAGGAGCACAAGTATGAGCCGCTGGAATCGTATTTTAGCTGTAATTTTTTCCTTCCTGATTGCCTTGGGGTCATTAATCACGATCCTCATGTTTCTGTCAGAAGATATTATGTCAGCCATGATTGCCTTCCTCCTGCGTATCCAAAAAGTCTCGGGTTGGCAAGGCTCCATTGTGGTGGCCTCCATAATTATTTTTATCGTAGCTCTGGTGGCCCTCTTGCTCACGATTATGACAGGCCGCCTGCACAAAGCTCGGGTGAGGTCCTCTAACCTAGGTGATGTGGATATTGGGGTAGATGCTATAGAAAGTATTGCCCTCAATGCGGCAAATAATGCCCAGGCCGGTGTTAAGTCCGTGAAAGCCCGGGTGGCCCCTAAAGACGGCGATAATATTATCGTAAGCTTGAATATCACTTCTTATCCTGATGTGGAAATTCCCGCCATGATGACCAAGGTACAGGAAAGAGTTAAGAAAGATATCGAGCGCTATACCGGGATTCAGGTGGCAGAGGTCCCGATAAAAGTCAGCCAGGTTGATACAGTTTCTGCCCGCATAGAGCGTTAGTTTTGGTCATGCCTGAGAATAAGTCCCTGCTCCAACAGATTTCTCAAGATATAGAGCACCTTTCCACGGGTGGTAAGGGTGCAATTTTAGGTTTTATTCTGGGCCTACTCCTCATCCTCTTCGGCTTGTGGAAGACCCTTTTTGTACTGCTGATGACCCTGCTTGGCTACATTATTGGCCTGCGCCTGTTCACACGTTACGGCTCGGTGCGAGACTTTTTAGATAAAATCTTTCCACCCGGATTTTTTAGATAGGGGCAAAGTATGACCAGAAGTGAAATTCGTGAACAAGCCCTGCGGTTTTTGTACCAACTGGCTGTACAGGAGGGTGACTCTGACCAGCAGGAAGAACGCTTTTTAAGCTATAACGACTTTACAGAGTCTGACTTGAAGTTTTTCCACAAGTTGGTGGAGGGCGTGACTCAGCATAGCGCAGAATTAGATCAGGAAATTACCCCTGCCCTTGTGGACTGGAAATTTGACCGCCTTCCCCTCCTGGATCAGAATATCTTGCGGATGGCTTGGTTTGAAATCAAGTATTCCGAGGATGTACCGGCTGCAGTAGCTATTTCAGAAGCGGTACAACTAGCCAAGCTTTATTCGGATGAGGGGGCTCATTCCTATATTAATGCCGTGCTGGGTTCGCTGTACCGCCAGCATGAGGCCAAGGAATGAGTTTAGGCCGCTTTACAGTTTCCGAATTCAATGCTCTGGCCCAAAGGCTACTTAGCCAGCCTCCCTTGGCAGATTGTGAGCTGATAGGCGAAATTTCCCAGGCTACCCTGGCTGCTTCCGGCCATTACTACTTTACCTTGAAAGATGCCCAAGCCAGTGTGTCCTGCGTCATGTTCCGCCAGGATTTTAGTCGACTGAGAGCCAAACCGCAAATTGGTGGTCAAGTTATCTTAAGAGGACGGGCCGGCCTCTATCAAAGGGATGGCCGTTTCCAGTTTTACGCCCAAAGCCTTGAGCTGGGCGGGCAAGGTAGCCTCTGGCAGCAATTTGCCGCCCTCAAAGCAGAGCTGGAAGCTAAGGGTTATTTTGATCCGCAACATAAAAAGCCGTTACCTTTTTTGCCACGCACCCTGGGTCTGGTAACTTCAGCCAAAGGTGCAGCTGTGCACGACATTATTAATGTGAGTCAGCGGCGTTTCCCCGGTATTAAACTGCAACTGATTCCTGTAGCCGTCCAAGGTCCGTCAGCTGCCCCGGAGATTGCTCGGGCCATACAGATCTTTAACCATCTCCGGGAGGTGGATTTGCTGATCGTGGGGAGAGGAGGAGGCTCGCAAGAGGACCTGTGGCCCTTTAATGAGCGGGTGGTGGCTGAAGCTATTTACCAATCGCAGATCCCTATTATTTCGGCGGTGGGCCATGAGATAGATTTTTCTATCTCTGACTTTGTGGCTGACTTAAGAGCTCCTACCCCTTCGGCGGCAGCAGAACTGGCCGTACCCGTTAAGGCTGAACTTTTACAGCGTGTACGTGAGCTGGCTAGGGACTTAGGCCAGGGCTTAGCCCGACAAATTGCCTTGGGTAAACAGGAAACACAGGCAGCGGGTCGCCGTCTCTACAGGGCTTGGACTAGTCGCTTGGCCGAGGAAAATCAGACCCTGGATAGCCTAGTGAACCGGCCTATCTTACAATCCCCCCTACACAGCCTTCAGCTGCGGAAGCAGGCCTTGGCTGGCCTCCGCAAGGACCTCCACAGGAGCTACCGTCATCAACTTACTAAGCGGCAGCATGAGCAGGCTTATCTCCAGGAAAAGTTAAGTCTGCTTAATCCCTATCATATTCTACAAAGAGGCTACACTGCAGTTATAGATGAAGCAGGAAGTATTGTTTCCCGCCTAGAGCAATTGCAGGCTGGGACTAGGGTAGCTATCCGTTTCATTGATGGTGAGGCCCAGGCGGAAATTGTTGAATTGAAGAGTTTCACCCAGCCTAGCTAAGGGCACAGGAGGGGATTTTGTATTATCAAGGAGTTAGCTATGTTAGATGCTCAAATTACTAGTTCTAATTTTTCGGAAGAAACTGCCCAGCCCACAGGACAGGCTCTAGGAGACTTGTCCTATGAGGAGGCCATCGCTGAGCTTGAGCAGATTGTCAAACGTCTGGAACTGGGCGAGGCCAAGCTAGAGGAATCTGCTCAGCTATATGAGCGCGGCTTGACCTTGGCTAAACACTGCTCGGCCATTCTACAAAATATGGAGGACCGGGTAAGTCAGTTGGGTCTTAGCCCAGAGGGGGAAATCATCGAGCAGGACTTCAGTTTAGGGGAAGCATAATGCAAGAAGATTTCCCGGACCTCCACAAGCCCCAAGACCTTAAAGGTTATACTATAGCCGAGCTAGAGCAATTAGCCGCAGCGTGTCGTAAAGAGATTATCCAGGCTGTAGCACAGCACGGAGGACATTTAGCCTCTAATCTAGGTACGGTTGAATTAACCTTGGCTTTGGCCAAAGTTTTTAATTTTGGTCCTCAGGGGGACCGCCTAATCTTTGACGTGGGCCATCAGTGCTACACCTGGAAGCTAATCACGGGACGGCAGGCGGGCTTTGCCCACTTGCGCCAGCAGGGTGGCCTCTCCGGTTTTCCCAAGTCCAGCGAATCCCCCTATGACTTCTACAATGCGGGTCATTCCTCCGATGCTATTTCTATTGCCTTAGGCTATCAAAGGGCAGACCGTTTACAAGGACGCAAGCGGCAGAATATTGTCCTCATTGGCGATGGAGGACTCACGGGGGGTGTCAGCTATGAAGCCTTGAACGATGCAGGGCAAAAGCAAGATGCTCTGAAAATTATTCTCAATGACAATCAGATGTCTATTGACCAGAATGTGGGGGGGCTGGCCCGCCACCTTGAAAAATTAAGGGTTTCCCCCTCCTACCGTGACTTAAAGCATAAGGTTAGTGGGAGGCTGAGTCCCCAAAGCCTCCTCCGCCTGGGTTTGGGTAAATTAAAGAAAATTTTCCGTTTACGTCTTAATCAAAATTCGGCCTTCTTCGAAAGTTTGGGCTTTCGTTATTATGGCCCGGTGGATGGCCATGATTTCGAGGCCTTGCTCACCTCACTCAAAGCCTTGCAGGATTCCAGCCACCCTACAGTGCTCCACGTAATTACCCAAAAGGGGAGGGGCTATAGCTTTGCGGAGGAAGACCCCGCTTCCTATCACGGGGTGGGGAAATTTGACCTGCAAGCAGGTCTGCCTACTTCTGAGGTCCCCCAATACACTTTTTCCGCCTGTCTATCCCGTAAACTCTTAGACCTGGGGGCTAAAGATCAACGCGTTTGTGCGATTACAGCGGCCATGGCCCAAGGTACAGGTTTGGATGCCTTCGCAGCAGCCTATCCCGACCGCTTCTACGATGTAGGCATTGCGGAACAACACGCTGCCAGTTTGGCAGCCGGCTTGGCTCTGGGAGGCTTGCGCCCCTTTGCGGCAATCTATTCCACCTTTAGCCAGCGAGCGGTGGACCAAATTCTGCATGATATTTGTCTGCAAAATGTGGGGGTAACCCTCCTCTTAGACCGGGCCGGTCTGGTAGGCAATGACGGAGAAACCCACCAAGGTCTCTACGATACTGCCATCTTCCAGGCCCTGCCTAATCTGCAGCTTTTTGCCCCCGCCGATAGTGTAGATTTAGACCTGATTTTAGACTATGCCTTGAGTCAGGAAGGCCCGGTCATGGTACGCTATCCCAAGGCCCAGGCCAAGCCGGACCTAGCTTTAGCTGATGATCAACGCTCTATCTTGGCAGCCCGCCAGCTGGCCCAGGGTAGTGACTACACCCTACTAGTTTTTGGAAGCTTAGCTGGAGTGGGCCTGGCTGCGAGTCAAGACCTAGCCCAGGCGGGAGGTCCCCGCGGTGACCTATTCTCCTTAGTCTGTGGCAAGGGAGCAGACCTAAGTTTGGTCAAGAGCTCGCTGGCCCAGACCCGCCGCCTCCTTATTGTGGAAGAAGCTCATAGTTCTTACGGCTTTGCCAGTCAAGCGCTCTTACAACTTTCCGGCCAAGTTGGGGATTTTCGCTATAAGATTATTGCGGTGGATGACCCGCTTAGAGGTCAGGCCGGCCGGACCGACCTCTTGCAGGCAGAAGGTCTGGATGCGTCAGGCCTAGCCCAGCAAATAGGCAATTTTATCCAAGAAGTTCAAGAGGTAGACCCATGATAGTCGGACTTTTTGCAAATCCCCAGCGCGATCATAACTACAATTATCGCAAGCAACTAACCCAACTCTTCGCAGACCGGGGGGTAGGGGTGGTTACTGAAGTCGCAGACTTTGACCAAGCCGACTTGTTTATTTCTCTGGGAGGGGATGGAACCTTTCTTTCCCTGGCTCAAATTGAAAGTGCACGAGATAAGGCATGCATTGGAGTCAACCTAGGCTCAGTCGGTTTTCTTACGGAGATTGATCCCCAGTATCTAAGTCAGGCCGTCGACCAGATCTGCCGAGGCCAATATAGCCTGGACCAAAGACTCATGCTGACTATGCAAGTTTTGGATGACCAAGGTCAAGTCTTGCACACCCGTGAGGCACTCAACGACGTGGTAGTAATGCGGTTGGCCGGAGGCCGGATTGTTACGGTAGACTTTTGGATCAACTCTAACCCCGTGGAGCGTATTTCTGGCGATGGCTTAATCATCTCTACGCCTACGGGTTCCACTGCCTATTCCTTAGCAGCGGGAGGACCTATCGTCCATCCGGGTATGGATGTAATTTTAATCACACCAATTTGTCCGCATACCTTGCATAATCGTAGCTATTTGGCTCCCGGAGATGCTACAATAGAGCTTAGATTGAGTGATGACTGCTCCTCGGCCATGGTATCGGCTGATGGCAAGCAATCAATTAAAATTGAGCAAGGTACGATAAAAATACAAAAATCACGCAGGCCTTTTACTATCCTCCGTTTAGGGGATGATCGTTTTTACCAGGCCCTGCCCCAAAAGATTCAAGAAAGGGGAATGCTAAGATGAGAAATGCAAAAAACCCACGCCAATCGCGTATCCTCCAAATTGTTAAAAGCCAAAATATCTCAACCCAAGGCGACCTCGTGGAGGCCTTAAAAGATGCGGGCATGCACGTTACTCAAGCTACAGTTTCCCGTGACATAAAAGAGTTAGGCATCATCAAGGTTACAACCGCCAATGGTGAACTTAAATATGTGCCTATGGCCCAAACCGGTGAAGGGGCCTCCGGTCGCTTTATGAAGGTGTTCCGGGAGGCTGTCACCTCTATCCATACCGCAGATGCCTTGGTCATCATCAAGACCCTACCCGGCATGGCCCAAGCTGCTGCCTCCGCCCTGGATTCTATGCATTTGGACTCCCTCATTGGCACCATAGCGGGTGATGACACGATCTTTGTGGCAACCCCTGGTAAAGAGACAGCCAGCCAGATGAAAGACCACTTGGTCTCTGTTTCACAAATCGACCCCGAACTGCCGGGCCACTAGAGGTAGGGATGCTCCTAGAGCTCACGATTCGTAATTTTGCCCTCATTTCAGATCTGGAGGTCAGGCTGGAAGAGGGCCTTACCATTATTTCAGGTGAAACCGGTGCGGGTAAATCTATTTTTCTCGATGCCTTGGCCTTTATAGGGGGGCAAAGGGCCAGTCGTGATTTGGTTCGTAAGCCCGCTGAGCGAGCCCAGGTATATGCCCTGTTTACGGAGGTCATCTCCCTCCTGCCGGCTGACCTACTAGACCGCCTGGCTTTGAGTCCGGAAGAGCTACAGAGTCAAGAACTCCTAGTCTACCGTGAAATAGATAGTAAGGGACGGTCCATAGCAAAGGTCAATGGTCGGCCCCTTACTATTAGCCTCTTGCGTGACTTAGGCACCTATCTTTTCAACCTCCATGCCCAAAATGAGCAAATTTCTCTCTTTGATCCTCAAAAACAAGCTGAAATTCTGGATAGCTACGGCCCCGAAACCTTATGGGAACTCAAGGGCCAGTGGGCAGACATGCGCCAAGAACGCATCCAGAAACTAAAAGCCCTACAGGAGTTAGGCTTGAACCCCCAGGAAAGGGAACGCAAGCTGGACCTCCTCTCTTACCAAATTCAAGAGCTGGCTGGGGCTTTTATGTCCCGAGAAGAACTGGATACTTTGCAGGCGGCTTTTCAAGAACTCAATGAACTAGATAAGATACGTAGCTATACGGCAGAAGGCTTGCAATTGCTGGACCCGGACCAGGAGTATAGCGCCTTGAATTTCCTCAACCGGTCTCTGGCTAGTCTGCAAAAAGCCGAGCGCTATTCCCCCCGCTTAAGCAAGCTACTAGGGGGTATGCAAGTTCTGGCTGACGACCTACAAGCCTACAGCCGCCAGCTGAAGACTTATCTTTTGGACTTAGCTGGCCAGGCAGAATCCCGAGAAGAACTGCGAGCCCGGATGGAAGCTTGGGAGCGCCTAGAGCAAAAGTATGGGCCTGGCTGGGACCAAGTTGCCGCATTTTATGAACAGGCGCAGGCAGACTATGATTTTACTAAAAATTCCGAAAGTAACTTTCGCCAGTTACGGGCTGACCTGCAAGAGGGGCAAGACCAGGCTGCAGCTTTAGCACAAAAGATGCATGAGATACGTCTGGAGGCCGGCCTCCGTTTATCCCAGGAGATTAAAGCCGTCCTAGGCGAGCTCAACATGTCCGGGGTTGATTTTCAAGTGGAAGTCCAGATGGCCGAAGCTGCCGCTCCCCACTACTGGGCTCCCGGGGGACGAGACCGGATTGAATTTTTAATTTCCACCAACTATGGGGAAGGGCTTATGCCCTTGGCCAAAATTGCTTCTGGTGGTGAAGCTTCTCGGATCCTCCTGGCTCTTAAATCTATCTTGGCCAAGTTGGATAATATTCCTCTACTCATCTTCGACGAAATTGATACAGGTATTTCCGGGCAAACGGCCCACCTCTTAGGCGAAAAACTTAGGGCCCTAGGAGGCCAGCATCAGGTAATTGCCGTAACCCACACAGCTCAGATTGCAGCCATGGCCGACCAACACCTCCATATCTATAAGGAAGTCCAGGGCGACCGAACAGTTACCCGTCTAGCTAAGCTGGATCTTGCAGGTCGCAGGGCAGAATTGGCTCGACTTTTGGCCGGTTCCTCCCAGGACGAAAAAGCCCTGGCACTTGCGAGTACACTTATGCAACCATACAATAGAGATAATTAGATTCTCAGGAGGAAAACATGGGAAGTATTCTAGCTCTCAACGGCCACGACTTAACTATTGAAGATATCGTGGCCGTTAGTCGTTTTGGCAAGAAAGTGGCCATTAGTCCTGCTTCACAGGAAAAAATTCTAGCATCGGAAGCCATCGTGGCTGAGATTGTTGCTTCGCACGCACCAGTTTATGGTGTGTCTACAGGTTATGGGGAATTCTCCACTGTCCGTATCAGTGAAGCCGAAAATATGGTCCTGCAGCGCAACCTTATTGTGAGCCATGCTTGTGGAGTGGGTGAACCCTTTAAGGAGGATGAAGTAAGGGCCATTATGCTCCTGCGCCTTAACACCCTGTGCTCAGGATACTCCGGTGTAAGTCACGAGGTTCCCGACATCCTGGTTGAAATGCTCAATCAAAATATCATCCCCTACATTCCTAAAAAAGGCTCCCTGGGGGCCTCGGGAGACCTGGCCAATCTGGCCCATATGGCTCTTACCATGTTGGGCGAAGGTGAGGTGCTGGAAGAAGGTAAAAGGAGACCCTCAGCAGAGGTCTTGCAGGAAAAAGGGCTCAAACCGGTTACCCTTAAGGGTAAGGATGGCCTGGCCATTATCAATGGTACCCCGGTGATGACCGGCCTGGGTGTACTGGCCCTCTACGATGCCGAAAAACTTCTGCGTGCCGCTAACCAAGGGGCAGCCCTGTCCTTTGAAGCCCTCATGGGGATTACCGCGGCTTTAGACCCCCGGGTCCACATGGTCAGACCCCATCCTGGTCAGATAGCTACAGCTGCTTATCTGCTCAAAATGCTGGAGGGCTCTTCCTCGGTCAACCAACGTGAAGGTGACGTCCAGGATGCTTATACCTTACGTTGTGTACCTCAAGTTCACGGGGCTGTTACGGATGCCCTCAGTCAAATTAGACAGGTTCTAGAAATTGAAATTAACTCTGTCACTGATAATCCTCTGGTTTTCCCTGATAATCATGATGTAATTTCGGGTGGTAACTTCCACGGTGAACCCCTGGCCTTACAGCTGGACTTTCTAGCTATAGCCGTGGCCGAGTTAGCCGATATGGCGGAGAGACGCATAGAACGCCTAGTCAATCCCCAGCTTAACTATGGCCTGCCTGCCTTCCTGGTGGAAGCCGGCGGGGTAAACTCCGGTTTCATGATTCCTCAGTACACCGCAGCTAGCTTGGTTTCTGAGAATAAAATTTTAGCTCATCCGGCCTCGGTAGACTCAATTCCTTCCTCTGCTAACAAGGAGGACCACGTGTCCATGGGAGCTAATGCGGCACGCAAGGTAGGGGAGATTATTATGAATGTTCGTGATGTCTTGGCCATTGAATGGCTGGTAGCTGCCCAGGCCTGTGACCTCCGCAAAGTTGAACGCTTAGGACAAGGTACCGAGCAGCTTTATCAGGAAATCCGTAAGCAGGTTAAATTCTACGATAGGGATAGGGTCATGTATCCAGATATGCATATCCTGTCAGACCTCATCAAGGAAGCCAGCGTCCTCGATCGCGTGGAAGCACAATTGGCAGACTAAAAGTAGCTGAACGCTGGCGAATCTTAAGTGGACTATAGCCAGTGAGAGGCAAATTTAGGAAAGGTTTATTATGTCCAAAAAACTTATTGAATGTGTACCTAACTTTTCGAATGGCCGTGACCCGGAGGTCCTGCAAAAAATCATGGCCCCCTTCTTTGCGGACCCCGAGGTTCAGGTTTTAGACTATAGCCAGGATAAGGACCATAACCGGGCCGTGGTAACTCTGGTGGGTACCCCCCAAGCTCTGGAAAACACCGTGGTAGAAGCCGTAGGCATAGCCGCCCAGCTCATTGACCTGCGTCAGCACCAGGGGGAGCATCCTCGCATGGGAGCTACAGACGTGATCCCCTTTGTGCCCATCCGCAATGCCAGTGTCCAGGATTGCATTGATTTATCTAAGAGAGTAGGGGAGAGAATTGCCCGGGAACACCATATTCCCGTCTATCTCTACGAAGAATCTGCCAGCCAGCCCTCCCGGGTTAACCTAGCTAAGATCCGCAAGGGCCAATTTGAAGGCTTTGCGGAAAAAATCAAGGAGGCGGACTGGCAGCCGGACTATGGTGAAGCAGAAATTCATCCCTCCGCCGGGGTAGTGGCCGTGGGTGCCCGGGAATTCCTCATCGCCTACAATGTCAACTTGGATACAGACAAACTCGAGATCGCTGATGCCATTGCCCGCAAGATTCGCCATATCGGTGGCGGCTTCCGATTCGTCAAGGGCATGGGGGTGGAGCTCTCAGACCGTAAACAAGTGCAAGTCTCCATGAATCTCACTAATTTCCACAAGTCCCATATTTACCAGGTTTTTGAGACAGTCAAGATGGAAGCTCGCCGTTACGGGGTGAATGTGGTAGGTTCCGAAATCATTGGCCTTCTGCCCTTGGCAGCCTTGGTCGATACAGCTAGCTATTACCTGCAGTTAGAAGAATTTGGCCAAGATCAAGTGATTGAAGCCAGACTGCTGGGGGATGCCTCACATGAAGAATAAGCAAATTTTACTCTCACACGCCATTTTTACGGCAGTGGAAGGCCAGGAGCTCTTGGAGGGTTACCTGGTTCTGGAGAATGGTCTAATTAGTAAAGTAGCAAGTGGCATGCCCACCCCGGCCGAACTAGCAGAAGCAGACCTGCATGATTTTCGGGGTATGACTATCACGCCGGGTTTGGTAGACTCCCACACCCACCTGGTGCATGGTGGCTCCCGGGAGCGGGAATTGGCCCTTAAACTGGCGGGTGCTTCCTATATGGAGATACACAAAGAGGGCGGGATTAAAGCCACCATGCGGGCCACCCGTGAGGCCAGCGAAGCTGAACTCCTGGACAAGGCTCTGGCTGTCTTAGCCTCCATGCTTAAACACGGTACTACTACCGTAGAGGCTAAGTCCGGCTACGGCTTGGATAAGGAGACGGAACTCAAGGTCTTACGGCTAAACCAGCAATTAAATAGATTACAAGCCCTGGACCTGGTTTCCACCTACATGGGAGCCCACGATACGCCCCCTGAATTTCCGGATAATGCCTCCTATATCAAATTTATGATTCAAGAGGTGATGCCTCAAGTTAAGGAAGAAAATTTGGCAGAATTCTGTGACATTTTCTGTGAAGAAGGCATCTTCTCTCTGGAGGAGACACGGGAACTGGGTGAAGCTGCTAAGGCTCTGGGCTTTAAGCTTAAGGTTCATGCTGATGAAATTGTCCCCATGGGAGGTGGCGGTTTAGCCGCTGAATTGGGCGCCGTCTCGGCCGAGCACTTAATGGCCATTGCGGACGAAGATATACCCAAAATGGCTAAGTCCGGCACAGTGGCTGTTCTCTTGCCCGCTACCAGCTTCTTCTTGCGGTCGCCCAATTTTGCCCCTGCCAAGAAATTCTGGGAGCAGGGGGTCACAGTTGCCATTGCTTCAGACTTTAATCCGGGATCCTCTCCCTGTGAAAATCTACAGATGGCCATGGATATGGCCTGTCTGGGTATGGGCCTGACCCCTCTCCAAGTCTTACAAGGCGTAACCATTAATGCGGCTAAGGCCATTAGTCGCGACCATGAGATTGGTAGTTTAGAAGTAGGTAAAAAGGCAGACTTGACGGTCTTTGAGGCTAAGAACCCTGACTATATCTTCTATCACTTTGGCGTCAACAGTGTGAAGCATGTGTTTAAGGACGGAGAGCTGGTCCTAGAAGATGGACGAATTAACCAGGCTGGTTTACAGCGCTTGCTACGCCTGAAGCAGAAAGCTTAAGCAAGTTCCAACCAGCTGGCAAATAGAAAAATGGGCACTGCCCAAAAATGAGGTAAATATATGGAAAAGAAAATGATTGACATGGACTTACGTGAAGCCCTTTCTCTGACAGCTAGTAACGCTCCCGCACCGGGTGGTGGAGCTATTGCTGCACTTACGGCGGCCCTAGGTGCTGCCCTGGGTCAAATGGTTCTGGCCCTCTCCTACGGCAAAAAAGCCTTTGAGAACCTGGAAGAGGATATCAAAACTTCCTTAAAAGCAGAGGATGAAAAACTGGAAACCTTAAGGGAACGTCTCTTTAACCTGATGCAAGAAGACACGGATGCCTTTACCAGCTACATGGACGCCTTGCGTAAGCCCAAGGAGACTGAGGAAGAAAAAGCGGCTCGTCGGGAAGCCTTAGACGCCTGTGCCCTTTACTCCATGCGGGTGCCCTTGGAAACTGCTGAGCGCTGCCTAACTGTTCTGGAATGTCTGCCCCCCATCGCCCAGTATGGTAATAAAAATGCGGTTACCGATGCTGGTGTAGCTTCTCTCCTGGCAAATGCTGCCTGCGAAGCAGCCCTGCTCAATGTAAAAATTAACCTTCCTACTATTAAGGATGAAGAAGTAGTCAATAAGGCTGCCAAACGTTCTGAAGAACTCCTACAAGCTTGCAAAGACCTCAATGCTGAGATTCTCAAAATTGTCTACGCAAAATTAGGTTAAGTCTTTAGGGCATGAGAAAATGGCAGCGGTCGCAGACCGCCTGCATATCAGGGGGGACCGGGTCGTCTAAGATGACCCGGTCTTCTGTATAGGGGAGAGGAAACTCCAGATGGTAGGCGTGTAGGGCCTGTCTGCCCATGTCTCTATCTTGAGCCTGGTCTAGCCCGTACATGGAATCGCCCAAAAGGGGGTGGCCCCAATAGCGCGTATGGACTCGGATCTGATGGGTCCTTCCCGTGAAAAGCCTAAATTCCACGAAACTTAAATCACTGGCAGAATCATAAGCTAAGACCCGGTAGCCCGTCCGAGCGGCCTTACCCTGAGGGCTAACCTCCCTCTCCATGATGCTGTTTTGCGCCCGCCCTATGGGGGCATCAATTAGGCCGCTGGGGGCAGGAAACTCACCATGGCAGATGCCTACATATTTCTTGATTAGCTCACTTTGACTTAAACGATAATGGGTATAGGCATTTAAGGCGATAATTACCAGCCCCGTAGTGTCCCGGTCCAGGCGCTGGACCGGGTGGAGGGGCTGGTCAGAAATTAAACCACAGAGGTCTACCAGGTCGGAGTTGAGCGACTTATGGACGACCTGGCCAGCCTTTTTGGACATGACCAGGAGGTCAGAATTTTGAAAAACGGGCTGCTGGTCAGGCGGAAAGTGTAAGTCCGGCGGGGTCACATGCAGGTCTGCCAGGGCCAGAATTTGGTCGCCTTGCTTGACAGGGTACCACAGCATGGCCTCTTCTGCATTCAGGTAAGTTTGGCCTTCCCAACGTAAGCGTTTGAGCATGCGCCGGGAAATCTTGAATTCCTCTTTCAAGACCTCACGAATCGACAAACCCTCATATTTTTTCTCGACAGTGTAAGCAAATTTTTGCAAAGAAATTATCCCCTAAATCCATATATTGCGCAGTTTTCTAGTGATTGCCTGTAATTGACATCAACTAACAAGCACCCTACAATATTAAGCGTACAAATCGTTCGTGTGCAACTTGAAAATTTAATATAGGAGGTGATTGCCATAGAGTGGCTATTTTTAATATTAGGCCTCGTAGTGGGGGCCGTTCTTGCATTTGTGACAACCCTTATCTATCACAGGAAGGGATTAGATAAACAGAGTCAGAAGCTAGAAGAAGAGCGCTTGAAGGTGCAGGCAGAAGCGGAAAAAACTATTGCCGATGCTGAGAAATCTGCAGAAAACCGAAAGCGCGAACTGCTTATTCAAGCTAAAGAAGAGCTACAACAGGCTAAATTGGACTTAGAGAGTGATGTCCGTGATAAACGCCATGAACTCAAAAATGAAGAAAGCCGCCTTCAACAGCAGCAGGATCAGTTAAATAAAAAACTGAAGGAAGTAGCGCATAAAAATAAGGATGCAGACAATCGTTTGCGTTCTGCAACTGAGCGTGAAGCCCGCTTAGCCAATGCGGAAGAAGAAAAACGGCTTGAGTTAGAGCGTATTGCCGAACTGACTACTCAAGAGGCCAAAGATATTATCATGACCAATACGGAAGAAGACCTGAGGCATGATATGGCTGTGATGCTCAGAAGAATGGAAGAAGAGGCCAATGAAACAGCTGACTTAAAAGCCAAGGAACTCATTGTCGCTTCTATCCAGCGTTATGCTTCTGACTATGTGGGAGATGCAACCGTATCCGTAGTATCGCTGCCCAATGAGGAGATGAAAGGTCGCATCATCGGGCGCGAGGGTAGAAATATCCGCACCATTGAAAGTCTCACTGGGGTTGACCTAATCATAGATGATACTCCAGAGGCGGTAATCCTCTCCAGTTTTGATCCTATTCGCCGGGAAATCGCCCGTATAGCAATTGAAAAACTTGTTTATGATGGACGTATCCACCCTGCGAGGATTGAAGAAATGGTAGAAAAAGCCGGCAGAGAAATCGAACAGTCGATTAAGGAAGCAGGTGAGCAAGCCGTATTTGAAACTGGTATTGTAGGCCTGCATCCTGAGATTGTGCGCTTATTGGGACGTATGAAATATCGTACCAGTTATGGGCAAAATGTGCTGCGGCACTCCATTGAAGTTTGCCATCTCACAGGTGTCATGGCTGCTGAACTAGGTTTAGATGTAGGCCTCGCTAAAAGAGCGGGTCTCTTGCATGACCTGGGTAAGGCTGTGGACTTCGAGATGGAGGGCTCACATATTGAAATCGGGGCAGACTTGGCACGTAAGTACCACGAGCATGAGGTAGTTATTAATGCCATTGAGTCTCACCATGGGGATGTAGAAGTGAATAACTTTATCTCCAGTCTGGTAGGTGCAGCAGATGCCATATCCGCCGCCCGGCCCGGTGCTCGCCACGAAAATGTGGAGACCTACATCAAACGTATTGAAAAACTGGAAGAAATTGCCAACTCCTTTAAGGGCGTGGATAAGAGCTTTGCCGTACAGGCTGGTCGTGAGATCAGGGTTATGGTGCAGCCGGATAATGTCAGGGACGATGACATGATTTTGACTGCCCATGAAATGGCTAAGCAAATCGAATCTGAGCTAAACTATCCTGGCCAAATCAAGGTTCAGTTGATTAGGGAAAGCCGGGTCATCGACTACGCCAAGTAGTCTGATTCCTCAGCAATTATTTATCAGGGGCTGTCTCGCTTGCGAGGCGGCCCCTTTGCCTTTCTGTGCTAAAATGTAGCCTGTGATTAGCTCAAAATTAAAAAATAAGCTTCTTTTAGACGGGAGACCTTCAGAATCCGCTGGGTGGCCTGTCATAGGGTCCTACCTTCTTTTGTGTACCTGGCTCTTGCTGGGTATACTTTGGCTTTTTCCGGTATCCGTGGTAGGTCAGGCGGCGCCAGAACGGATTAGTTTGGCCTGGCAAGAGCGGAGTAGCCTGAATCCCTTAGAAACTTTTGACTTTTCCGGTGAAGCAGCCATGCGTTTGGTTTATCGTGGTCTATTTATGCTGGATGATGCCGAGATGCTGCGAACCGACCTGGCAGAAGAAGCAATTTGGTCTCCCGACCATTATGAATTGAGCATTACGCTGCGTAAGGATGTGTCTTTCAGTAACGGTGACCCTTTGACTAGCCGGGATGCAGCCCTTTCCATTCTTTATCGCCGATACTACTTGCAACTAAAGTTGCAAGAGGAGAGCATCCCGCAGGAAATTAGGGGTACAGAGGGAGAAGCAGAATATTATCTGCCCCTGCCCTTACCCTGGGAGTTTTTAGACCTGAATAGTGACCCCTTGCCAGAGGAGCTTCCTTCTACTTGGGAAGAAAACCCTGAAGAGGCCCCTCTTGTTGAGGAGGAATGGACCTATGATCCGGAGGATGAGGAAAATTTCCCTGGCGTAGACCGGCAAATTTTCACGGTTGATATGCAAGCGGACTACCTCAATCAACTGGCCTCAGACACGATGGGACTTCAGTCTTATGCAGCTATTGAGAGCATTAAAATTATCGATCAATACAGCTTTAAGATTATCTTGTCAGAAAGGGCGGAACGTCTGCCCTGGTATCTATGTTTTCCCGTAATTCCGGAAAAGTATGTGGAAAACCACGACCTAAGTGCCATCCCGGGTATTGGAGAATACAAATTTACCAAATCTCGGGGGGAGAGGGGAGATAGCTGGGAACTTAATCCTGTGAGTTCCACCTTGCGGGGCCCCCGTCTTTACCTGCAGGCCTATCCGAACTTTGATCAAGCACTGGCAGATTTTAACCAGGACAAACTTGACCTCCTTTTAGTACCACCTAAGGAGTATTTGCCCTTGCGTCACCGACAGGGACTACAGGCGAGCTCTGGTCAAAGCTTGACCTATCAGCTTATCTTGGCGGGGAGTGACTTAAATTTCCCCCTGGCAGATCCTCAACTCTTCCGCGCCTTTAGGGAAGCGCAAATCTTGAGTTCCCACAATTTACCAGCCCAGTCTTACCTCAATTTCCCCCACCGGGCCTCGGATTGGCGGCAGCCCTACACCATGGCGGCCCGACCGGCTGACCGGGAACTTCCGGACTTGAGTCTGGCCCGCCGTCGTCTTACTGATCAAACTCTTACCCTGGCTGCGGTGAGTAACTCATATAATCGCAGCTTGCTAGCCGAAATAAAGCAAATGTTTTTCTTGTCCTCTAGCAAGCTGGAGGTGGTTTGGCTCAAACCCGAAGAATTAGCTTCTTTTGCAGCCGCAGGGCATTACGACCTCCTCCTCCTAGAGGTGGAATTATCCTTGCCCACCGATCTTCGGACCTTAGCTTTTGAGCTTAATCAGCTGGTCCCTTCCCTGAATTTGAAATTACCGGACCTTTCGGCCGAGGGTCTTTTACCCCCTGCTTATTTTTACGCCTGGGATTTAGAAATGCAGGATATTCCGCTTCAGGCCATTGAATCCTCCTATTGGGCCTTAAGTTTTGCCCTCGAGAGGAGCCGGGTTTTGGGTTTGGGCTTTGCGGAGCAAGCCTTACTCTTTGGCCCCCGCTTGGTCAGTAATTTGGCGGCTCCTCCCTGGGATCCTTACCGTTATCTCAAGGAGGTCCAGTTATGGCCCTAGCCTTGTATATCCTGCTTATCTTGGCTGCGGATTTGGGGAGTAAATACCTGGTCCGTAGTTTCTTGGCTGGAGGTCCCTCTGTCTCCTTGATTGGTGATTTTTTCACCTTGACTTATGTGGAAAATCGGGGGGCAGCTTTCGGCATATTGAGTAATAAGAGCTATGGCCCCTTTTTTTTGCTGGCCTTTTCTCTAGTGCTGACTCTGGCCCTCCTTTACCTGCTGACCAAACTCCGGTCTGCAGGGCTGCGCCTGGGGCTTGTCCTGGTGATAGCCGGCAGCTTAGGTAACACCATTGACCGCCTCTTACGCGGTTTCGTCACGGACTTTCTAACTTTTAAGTTTGGCTCCTGGTACTTTCCCAGCTTTAATTTAGCAGATACTTCTATAGTCCTGGGCAGCCTGCTTATGGCTGCTCTACTCTTGTGGCATGGGGAAGCCCAGGCTGATTTGGACCGCGTCCTGACCGGTCCGGCTAAGGGGGAAAGGGGACAGTCTTAAGATGGCTAGCTGGCAAGACTTACAAGTTGATATTGCGGGTGACCGCCTGGACAAATATTTGGCTAAGCACTTGGAAGACCTCTCCCGCACAGGGGCCCAAAAACTTATTGAGGACCACAAGGTTTTGGTTAACCAGCAGCCAGTCAAGGCTTCCTACCTGGTGGAGCTGGGAGATGTAATTAGCTATAGCCTGGAACTGCCAACTATTTTAGAAGAGGTCCAAGGAGAAGATATTCCCCTGGATATCGTCTATGAGGATGAGGACCTCTTAGTAGTTAATAAGGCTAGAGGTATGGTAGTACACCCTGCGGCTGGTCATTGGGAGGGAACCCTAGTAAATGCCCTGATTCATTATTTGGGTCAGGCCTACGTGCAGGGTCAGGACCCCTTGAGGCCAGGGATTGTGCATCGGCTAGATAAAGACACGACGGGTCTGCTCCTCGTGGCAAAAAATGACCCCATGCGTCGCTTGCTCTCGCAAATGATTAAAGAACGGCAGATATCACGCGGCTATCAGGCTTTAGTTTGGGGGCGGCCCGCCTCCCGCAGTGGCCTCATTTCTGCCCCCCTGGGCCGTGATCCCCAGGATCGTAAAAAAATTGCCGTCCAAGACGGGGGCCGTCCGGCCCGTACGCATTTTGAATTGCTACAGAGTTTTGCCAAAGGCGCAGAGCTAGCCCTACGCTTAGAAACTGGTAGGACCCACCAAATTCGTGTTCACTTGGCCTATATCCAACTGCCGGTAGTAGGAGATCCTAGCTATGGCCTGGCCCGGAGAGAAACTCTGGGGTTGTCGGGTCAAGCCCTACATGCCTGCCGTTTAGCCTTCCGGGATCCGCGTACACAAAAAGACCTGCTCTTCTCTGCTCCTGCACCCAGCGACTACCTGCGGGCACGTCAGTTACTAGCGGACCTAGTTTAGGCTATAGATTACCAGCAATGCTATAATTAAAGAATATCAGCCTAACGAGGTAATATGCAAAAAACGATTTTTTTAGATAATCCTCAAGAAGTTTCTATCCTCCTGGGAGCCCTCAATGCTTTTGCCAATATTGTGGACCAGGCCTTTGGCGTAAGCAGCCAGGCTAGCCGAGAAGGTTTAGTGGTAGAAGGTGATGAACTGGCGGTCAGCCAAGCAGCTGCTGTGTGGCAGGGTCTAGTTCGGTCATACCGGCAGGATGGTCAACTCTCTGAGCGTACAGTCCAGCATTTCGTATCTTTAGCTTCCGATAGTGAAGAGTCTCCCAATTTGCTACCCGGTCAAGATGTCTTATGTGTCTCCGCCAAGGGCAGACCCATCAGGGCTAAGACCCAGGGGCAGGCCAGATATGCTAAGGCCATGCAAGAGCAAGATTTAGTCTTTGCCGTGGGACCGGCTGGTACGGGCAAGACCTTCTTGGCTGTGGCGATGGCGGTGAGAGCCTTTCGTAATCACGAGATTTCTCGCATCATTCTAACCAGGCCTGCCGTGGAGGCGGGAGAAAACTTGGGCTTCCTACCAGGCGACTTGCAGAGTAAAGTTGATCCCTATATGCGACCTCTTTATGACTCCCTCTATGACTTGATGGGAGCGGACCAGTTTAACCGCAATTTAGAAAAGGGGAGCATAGAAATTTCGCCCCTGGCCTATATGCGGGGACGCACCCTGGACGATGCTTTTATTATTTTGGATGAAGCCCAGAATACCAGCCCCGAGCAGATGAAAATGTTCCTCACGCGGATTGGCTTTCATTCTCGTGCCGTAGTTACAGGTGATGTGACCCAAATAGACCTGCCCCGGGAAAAGCGGTCAGGACTTTTGGACATGAAGCGTATTCTTGCTTCCCTCTCTGAAGTAGCCTTTATCGAACTGGGTAAGGGGGATGTGGTGCGTAATCCCCTCGTAAAGAAAATTGTTGCCGCCTATGAAGCAGACGAGGCACGGCAACAGAAAAGCCCCTACCAACAGAAATGGGTAAAAGACCATGTCAGATAAGCTAGCCAACTCCTGGCGGAGATTCCAAGGACCGGTAATTTTTATGGGGGTATTTTTACTTACCCTGATTTTACTGTACTGGGGTTCCCGGCCTCCTCAGTACGAGCTAGAAGTAAATGTGGTTAGTCCCTACGATATTGAAGCCCCCCGGTCTGTGGTTAACCGTAATGCTACGGAGAAACGGGCTCTGGAGGCCCAAAGCCTGGTGGCAGATATTTACACCCGGTCGGAGGACTTGAGCCAGCTTGCCCTGGATCGGGTAGCGATTTTGTGGACAGCCATTGACGAGCAATATCAAGCTTTACGTGAAACTCAGGGTCCTGAGGGCCAAGCTACGGTCATCAAGCCCAGTGTCCTGGAAAAAGCCGGGGAAGACCTGCAGGCTCGTCTTCTGGAAGATTTAGACCATGAATTTCCCCTGGAAGATCTCAAACAGGTTCTGCAAATGTCCTCCAGTCGTTATGCCACCTTTGATAATCGCCTGGCGCTCACGGCCCAAAACCTTATGGCCGAACCGGTGGACGAAACGGAACTGAGTTTTCGTATCCGTGACTATTTAAATAAATTGAGTGGCAGGGAGGATCACTATAAGGCAGATGTGACCCTCCTGCGGGTTTTCCTGGACCAGGTTTTGCAGGGCAATGTTATCTATAACGAAGAAGCCACGCAAAATGCCCGTCAGGACGCCTACGATCGGGTCCTGCAAAATCCTATCCTGGTAAACCGGGGAGCCCGCCTCATCTCTTCGGGTGAACTCGTCACCCAGGATATCTATGCCCTCCTGCAAGAACTCAAGCTGGTAGAGGTAGATGGGCTTGACTATTCTGCCCTGGCAGGCTTGTCCCTCATGATTTTGGTGGTCCTACTCATCCTCAGCCTCTATATGCGTAGCTATGAACAAGAGACCATTGGTTTTAATAAGCGCTTTTTAGCCTTACTTTTGGCCTGCTTGATTCCCCTCTTGGTGGCGGCTTATTTGGGCCAGGACTACCAAGTCATACCGCCCATTTATTTTACCGCCGTGGTACTAGCTGCCTATTTCTCCTACCAGACGGCCCTGGTAGTAACTATGTCACTAATTGTCATCACCCTGCCCCTGGTCAACTTCAACCCAGCCTTTGTAGCTGTGGCTATTGGCGGGAGCCTTTTGGCCGCCCATTATGCCCGCAATCATCTCATGCAAGAGTTTTTTGCCAAACTCCTGGTCCTACTCACCCTGGTCAACTTTGCCGGCAGTCTCGGCTACAGCCTGATGCAGGGTACCGGCCTGGCTGCTTCTGGCTTCATGATTTTGTCCTCTGTGATTTCCGCTGTTCTCTCGGTAATTGCGGCCGTGGGTCTCTTGCCAGTTTTCGAACTACTCTTTAATGAAGTTTCACCTGCTACCCTGGTAGAACTATCTCAGCCGGGTCAGCCCCTCATTCGCAGGTTATTTTTGGAAGCCCCGGGTACCTCCCAGCATTCTATGATGGTAGCCAACTTGGCTGATGCGGGAGCAGAGGCGATTGGGGCAAATGCCTTGATTTGCCGGGCGGGCTCTTACTACCATGATATTGGTAAGCTGCGAAATCCCCTCTACTTTACAGAAAATCAAACTGACTATAATCCCCATGATGAGTTGACGGCGGCTGAAAGTACGGAGATTATTACTAGGCATACCCTGGATGGTCTGGAAATGGGCAAAAAATATCACCTGCCCCAGCCCATCTTAGAAATCATCGTGGAGCACCATGGCACCACGGTCTTGGGTTACTTTTATAGCAAAGCCAAGAAGGAAGCAGAAGAACAAGGTTTGCCTGCCCCCGATCCGGCAGATTTTCGCTATAAGGGCCCTCTGCCTTCTTCCCCGGAATCTGCCGTCGTTATGCTGGCGGACTCTACCGAGGCTGCCATAAAATCACTTAAGTCCCGCACCATCCAAGATGCAGAAGAAATGATGCAATCGGTCTTCCGCATCAAACTGGAACAGGATCAGCTTAAAAATTCCGGCCTGAAGTTCTCAGATATTGAGAAGATTCAAAAAGCCTTTATGCAGGTCTATTCAGGTCACTTCCATGAAAGGGTAGAATATCCCAAAGATGAGCCTAAAGACGACAATTATCAAGCGGCAACGCCAGCCACAACTCGCGGCATCTAGTCTGGAGCTCCTAGACCAGGCTTTAAGCCTAGCCTTTGAGCAAGCCTTTGACTTTACCCAGGAACTTAGACTTCCCCTAGCTTTAGCTGAAAATCGCAGTGAGAGCGAGGAGGCGGCAAGCCTTGACCTCGGGCAAGCCGATCTGCATTTTCGGGTTACCCTCTCTTTAGTGTCACCAGCCCGCATCAAGGAAATTAATGAGGAGCAGAGGGGCTTGGCTAAAGTCACAGATGTTCTCTCCTTTCCCTTGCTCAATTTCCAAGAAGGGCGTTTGCTGGAAGACTTAGCCTTCCAAGATTTCCTGGATCCGGGAGCCCAGGAGCCTGAGGTGCTTTTGGGTGATATCCTTATTTGTCCCGCACGAGCAGCTCAACAGGCCGAAAACTATGGCCACAGCTTGGAACGGGAATTGGCTTTTCTGGCGGTACACGGTCTCCTCCACCTCCTAGGCTATGATCATGAGGAGCTAGAAGAGGAGCAGAGGATGCGTCGTTTACAAACCCAAGTCTTGTCCGATTTGGGTTTGGGGCTGAGTCCCAGTGATCAAGTGACCTTGCCGGCCCACCGGCTGGAGGAGGCAGAGAAGAGCTTAAACCAGGGACAATCTTTGGAGGAGCTCTTACGGGCCGCTGGTCTCCAGGCGGCAGACAATGAGCATCCTCCCATTCGTAAATCAGGTTTCATTGCCCTTTTAGGTCGCCCGAATGTTGGTAAGTCAACGCTTTTGAATCACTTGATGGGGTCTAAATTGGCCATAACCTCCTACAAACCCCAGACTACCCGCACCATGATTCGGGGAGTCTTAGAGGACGAGGGCGCGCAGATGGCCTTTTTGGACACGCCCGGTTTGCATCCGGCTAAACACAGCTTGGATCGTTATATGAGCAAGGCCATCAGCCTGGCTATGTCCGAGGCGGATATTTTTCTCCTCCTAATTGATGCTCGTTTTAAGCCCCGGGTTGAAGAGGAGGAGAGACGCTTGGCCCAGTATGCCAAGGACCGGGGTAAGGTCTTATTTATCTTACTGAATAAGGCCGACCTGGCCCAAGCGGACCAAGTTTTGCCCCTGATTCAAGCCTTCGACCAAGAATTGGCGGCTGATGAGATTATTCCCCTTTCGGCCAAGACAGGGGAGGGGGTGGACATTCTCCTAGATCAGCTTAAGGCTTACTTACCTAAGCAAGGTCCCTTATTTGCCAGTGAAGATTTTACCAATCAAACCCAAGCTGATATAGCCGCAGAGCTGATCCGCCAGCAGGTCCTTTTACAAATGCAAGAAGAAATTCCCCATGGGACGGCTGTGAAGATCACGGACTTTCAGGAAGGCCATGCAGAGCAGGACCAGGATGAGCTGGTAGAGATTCAGGCAGATATTATCTGTGACCGGCCTGGCCATAAGGCTATGCTCTTAGGCAAAGGGGGGAGTCGTATTAAGACTATCCGCCAGAAAGCCCAAAGGGAAATTAGTCGGGTTTTAGGGGTGAAGTGTAAGCTGTCTCTGTTCGTCCGGGTTAAGGAAGGCTGGCGTAATCGCCAACCGGATTTAGCCGACCTGGGCTATAAAATCCAAGATTTGGAAATCGATTAAATGACTCACCTGACTAAGCGTGCCTTCGTTCTCCGGGTGGTTCCTTACGGGGAAAACCGGCGTCTGCTAGACCTGCTTAGCCAGGAGGGCGAGATTATAACCTTGTCTTGCCATAAAGGTCGTAAAATGGGGCCTGCCAATTTCCTAAGTCAGGCCTTTGTCTTAGCGGATTTTGAGCTCTTTTATTATAAAAGTCGTTACAGTCTAGATGGGGGACACTTGGTCTACCCCTTCTCGGGCCTACAAGAGGATTTTGACCGCATCACAGCCCTCTCCCACCTGGCTGAGCTATATTTGGATGCCCTAAAATCTCAAGCTGCCCTCCCGGAGGCCTATAAGCTTTGGGCTTATACAGCTAGTCGCCTAGAGCATGCGACCCAGCCCCTGTTAGATGTGCGAATCAGTCAATTTAAGTTTCTCTGCCTGCTGGGTTTTATGCCCTGGCTTTTTGACTGCTTGACCTGCCACCGTCCCTATGAAGCTGGTATGCAATTCAATTTTCAGCTGTCAGGTTTAGAGTGCTCTCACAGGCCTCTACATTCAGCCACGAGTCCTGAGTTTTGCTTGCCTATGTCCCCCGGACTCTTGGCCAGCTTACGCTATATTGTCCAGGCTGACCTAGCTCAGCTCTTTAATTTCCAAATCTCACCCGCAGTCCAGGATGATTTAATCACTTTCTCAGATCGTTATTTAACCCACACCATGGAAAAAAGCTATCAACGTTTACGCTTGAGTGATGAGATGACAGCATTTAGCCGCGCCCTGCAGGAGACCCGTCAGAACCCCAGCCCAGATTTGCCTGAGGGTAAAGGCTAGAGAGAAAATTTTCCTATATAATTAGTCGGTTCAGTAAGATGCTTTAACAAGGAGTAGCTATGAAATATCTAAGTGTTACAGAAATTATCGGCCCGGTCATGGTAGGTCCTTCCAGCTCCCATACCGCCGGTGCTGTACGCATTGGACAAATGGCTCGTTCAATCTACGGCGGACAGGCTAGGGAGGCAGAGATTTATTTTTACGGCTCTTTTGCTCATACATTTAAGGGCCACGGTACTGATGTGGCGGTAATTGCGGGGCTCCTTGGTTTTTCCACCTTTGATGAGCGGATTCCTCAGGCCTTGGAAGAGGCTGAGCAAGCAGGCCTAAAGGTCACGATTATTCCGACCAATGAGCCTGCTGACCACCCCAATACGGCCAGGATTATCCTCAAGGGTGAGTTAGGACAGGTGAATGTAGTGGGGATATCTATTGGTGGGGGTAATGCCCAGATTACGGAAATTGATGGTTTCCGCATCCAAGTTAATGCAGATATGGCCACCTCTATTATCATGCACCAGGATAAGGCCGGAGTAATTGCTTCCATCACAGATATTTATGGTAAGCATGGCATCAATATTGGCCACATGGAAGTATCGCGTAAGGCCAAGGGAGACCTGGCCCTCATGTCCCTCGAGACTGATGAAGAAATTGATGGGGAAGTTATTGCCGAACTGAGGGCTTTACCTTATATGCATAAGGTGATTCAAGTACGGCGCTAAGCCTGTCAAGAACGTAAGGAGTTGGGGATGCAGTTTACTAAGGTTGAAGAACTCTTGGATCTCTGTGCAAAGCATAACCTTCCAGTTTGGGAGGTAATGATTGCTCAAGAAATTGAACTAACAGAACGCAGTCGTCAGGAGATTTTAGACGATATGTCAGAGAAGGTAGAGGTGATGTATGCCTCTATCGAGCAGGGTGAGGCGGGTGTGCAGTCTTACTCCGGTATTTCCGGCGGCGATGCCTTGCGCATGCGCACCTACATTGATGAGGGTCGTGGACTAGCCGGAGATTTTCTCCTGGAAGCAGTGGCGGCTGCCTTGGCAGTTAACGAGGTCAATGCCTCAATGGGCATTATCTGCGCCACCCCAACGGCCGGCTCGGCCGGGGTAGTACCGGGTGTCTTATACTCCAGCAGCAGAAAATTAAATTTGGCGCGGGAAGACCAAGTTAACTTCTTACTTACGGCGGGGGCCTTTGGCCTCTGCATAGGTAACCAAGCTCCGATTGCCGGTGCCACCGGTGGTTGTCAAGCAGAGGTGGGGTCAGCGTCTGCTATGGCCGCAGCCGCCTTGGTAGCGGCGGCTGGGGGGAGTCCGCAGATGTCGGCCCATGCCCTGGCCATGGCCTTGAAAAATATCCTTGGTTTGGTTTGTGATCCGGTAGCTGGTCTGGTCGAGGTACCCTGTATCAAGCGCAATGCTTTAGGGGTTGCCAATGCTATTTCTGCGGCCGAGATGGCCCTAGCGGGAATAACTTCCCATATCCCTGCTGACCAGGTTATCGAGACCATGGGCAGGGTGGGGCGTATCATGCCCGCCGCTCACCGGGAGACGGCCTTGGGAGGTCTAGCCACCACACCGGCCGGCCTAGCTATCGCGGAAAAGTTGAATGCTCAAAAAGCTGACCTGATTGAGGAACGCTAAGGACACAGTGTTTAAAATATTACTGCTCTTCCATGGTGTCGAAAACGGCAGCTTCCGGGCGCCAGTGTGTATCCCTGATAAATTGCTTAACCCCATCGGCATCCTTAGCTTTAAAAAATTCTAGGATGGTTTTGTGCTCGTTGTTGGTAGATTGCAAAATCTCTTGTATATTGTGCGTAGACGTAAAATGGTAATTTTTCCGAATAAATGTCTTACGAAGTCTATCAAACTCATCAACAATTAGTTTGTTGTGATAGGCGTGAATGTAGACGTCGTGGAAGGCTGCCTGATAATCGTAGTAGCTGCTGGGGTCATTATTACTTATAGCAAGATCCATTAAGTCAATGAATTTTTGCAACTCGGCTATTTTGTCATCATCGAGTTTATTGGCCATTTTCCCAGCCACATGGCTGTCAATCATCGAGAGCATTTCATAGAGTTCTATTACTTTGCCTACATCTAATTGTCTTACTCTAAATCCTTTTCGGGGGATGTTTTCAATGATACCTTCCGAGGCAAGTTGAATTAAGGCTTCCCTAATGGGTGTTCTACTGATATCTAATTCTTCTGCCAAAACACTTTCAATGATTCGATCATTGGGCTTTAATTTTCCGGAATTAATTTGCTGAACGAGATAGTCATAGACAATATCTCTGAGTGATAATATATCCATCGTTTTACCTCGGAGAGCAATTATAGACTATTCTCGGAAAATCTGCTTGATTAAATGGTTTAGCAGGTTGGGGAAAACTCGGATAAGGTCTTCAATTAATACTCTTTCTGTCCTTAAATGAAAATCTTTACCCCAGGGGCCAAGATTGATACTGGGAATGTTTAAAGTTTCTAGCTTTTCAAAGGGTATTTTGTAGGAGTCTCCATAGAAGGGCATAATCTCCTCGATTAAGCGGAGGTCTTCAGACTGAGTTTGATTAGTTGTGTAACTTAAATCACTTAAACCTGTATAGAAATATTCTTGTGTTAACTCTAAATTAAATTTTGTGCGTGCATAAGCTTTTAACTCATCGACGAGTTTTTGTAAATCTACACTATCACTGATTACTGCAGGGTAGAAAGGTGGAATCAAGCCATAGACTATTTTGGGTGAGTGATCTCTGGCATTACTCGCATAATCCTTTACTAATTCCATAGTTGCTTCCAGGTAATTTAGCTGTCCCTTTTTAAGTTGAGACTCTAATTTATCCTTCAGTGGTTGGTTAACTAAATCAGGGGTGAAAGCAAGTATTTTAGTAGGAAAATTTCTAGCTAACTTTTTCTGTTGCTCTACTACAGCCTCGCTAATTACCGCCTCTAGTTGTTCTACCCAGTATCGCAGATTATTATTAAAAGTAAGGAGATTCATGCAACCGAAAATTCCGTCCGGCATGGAGACATCATAGCGTTCCTTGACATCTCGGAGAAATACCCAGGCGGGTGTAGGGCTACGTTCTCCTTTGATTACATGGGTAAATCTCTGAGATTGATCGGTTCGGGAGATGAGATGGCTCATAATACCTAGGGAACTCAAACCTTCATCGCTTTTCCCTAGGTGGGATACGACTCCTTGTACATAAACAAAGAATAGAAGCTTACCTGAGCTACCTAATGAGACTACAGCTTTATCAGGTTCTTTTCTCTGATGAGGTTCACTATTCACTACAAGTTTGTATCGCAGATTATATTTTTCTTTAAGCATAAGCAGTAGGTCTGCAGCTTCTCTCATCCCCGCAGATAAACTTTCCTCATCTGGAAGAGCTAGCAGTATAAGATTGCCTTTACGCACTGGTTGCTCAGAATATTTAATTAAAGCATCCATCTGAATAGCACCGCCACCCTTCATGTCGCAAGCGCCGTGACCAAATAAGTAATTTCCTGATTCCAGGTCGGCCCTAGCTTCTTCTGACAAATCAAGATTTTTTAATATATCTTGTAATTTTTGGTCATCAAAGGCATATGCTTTAAAATCAGCAAAATCGTTGGTGTCGGCCACGTCGGAGTGGTGCAATAAAATCACTGTGTCATCACTAGCCCCTTTAACCATGGCCCAGAATATCCCCCTCTCATAAGGGTCGCCCTTTATTTCGTGGATGCCAAAGTGTTCGATGTTTATTCGAAAATAGTTAAATTGTTGGAGGTACTGAGAAAGGAAAGGTAAGACATCATTTTCCTGAGGGCTAGCAGTAAGCGAATTTATTAACATGTATTTTCTCAAAAATTCAAGAATTCTATGTTTCATGTTTTGCCTCCTTTGTGCCAAATATCATTAATTAATACTTGTAACGCATAAATTTTAGTGATAGTATGTAAGGGAGTATATTGTATACAGTATACAATAATGAAAAATAGGAGGTCAATATGAAAGTAGGTTGCCAATCGATGGTAGATAAGATTGATACCATCATATTGAAAAGACCAGAGGACGCATTTATTTCTCAAGAATATTTAGATGAAAATTGGGAAAAATGGGGGTTTTTTGCCAGGCCTGATTTTCAAGAGTGCATCACAGAGTATCGGGCATTTGAAAACATTATCCGTTCCCTGGTTCCTAATGTGTTGATGATGCCTAAGGATGAAGCAGCGGGTTTAGACTCGATATACACCCATGACAGTGTCAAATTTACCAAAGAGGGTGCAATCATTTTAAACATGGGCAAGGCGACTCGACGCAATGAACCGGCCAGTATGCGGGATTTTCTAGAAAAGAATAATATTCCGATTTTGGGAGAGATTACTGGCGAGGGTAGAGTGGAAGGCGGCGATGTTCTATGGCTTGAAGATGATCGTGTTGCGATTGGCCGAGGCTACAGAACCAATGATGAGGGTATTCGCCAATTCACGGAGTTAACTAAAGGTTTAGTCAAAGAAGTAATTACAGTTCCTATGCCTCATGGTAATAGTGAGGAAGAATGCTTGCATTTGATGAGCGTAATTAGCCCAGTATCTAAGGATACGGCAGTTATTTATTCGCGATATATGCCAGTTTTCTTTAGACAGATGCTCAAAGAGATGAAGTTAAACTTAATTGAATTAATTGATGAAGAATATATGCCTTTGGGCGGCAATATTCTAGCTGTGGAGCCAGGTGTTGTAGTTACACTCTCCGGCAATCCTGATGTTAAGAAAAAACTCAAGGATGCCGGTATTGTGGTTCACGAATATGTTGGTGACAACATCTCTCATAAGGGCAATGGTGGTGCCACTTGTATGACAGCTCCCGTGTACAGAATTAGTTAGGAGAAAAATATGTTTACACACGCAATTGTTAGAAGGCCGGCAAAAAGTTTACTGGAAGGTATTACCTCAGCTCCCGAGCTAGGTAAGCCTAATTATGAGTTAGCTTTAAAACAACATGATGCATATATTGAGGCGCTAAAAGAGACAGGCGTTGAGGTTACTATCTTACCCGCTCTGGAAGAATTTCCGGATAGTTGTTTTGTAGAAGATCCCGCCGTCTTAACCAGCAAAGGTGCGATAATTACTAATCCTGGTGCCACAAGTAGAAATAAAGAACCCGAATTTATCATAGATACTATTCGTAAATTCTATCCGGAAGATAAGATTGCCTATATCAAATCCCCTGGTACTTTAGAAGGGGGAGATGTCATGATGGTGGGCAATCACTTCTATGTTGGTAGGAGCGCTAGAACTAATCCGGAAGGCATTCGCCAATTTATTGAAATCTTAGAATCTTGGGGGCTTTCAGGCTCAGAAGTGCCTCTCGAAAAAGTTCTCCATCTCAAAACCGGGGTTAACTACCTGGAGAATAATAATATGTTAGTGTCCGGAGAGTTCATTGATAAAGAGGACTTTAAAGATTTTCATAGAGTAATAGTTCCCGAGGAGGAGGCATACGGGGCTAATTGTATTTGGATGAATGGCTACGTAGTAGTACCTGAGGGTTATCCAACGGTTGAACAGGCGGTTAGAGACTTAGGCTACCAAGTATTGCTTGTAGATACGAGTGAATACCGGAAAATTGATGGAGGATTAAGCTGCTTATCCTTGCGCTTTACGCCTCTAACTCAGGTTTAAAAATAAAACTGCCTAGTTTTATGAAAGGAGGGAGACATGCCATTACAAGATATTATTGAAATCATCGTTTATGACTATATGTGGGGAACACCACTGATTATCATAATTTTGCTCAGTGGATTGTATTTGACTATTAAAACAGGCTTTTTTCAGTTCACACACTTCGGTGTAGCCATAAAAAAGTCCCTCGCCAACCTTTTAGGCAAAGGTGATAAAAAGGGTAAAGAAGGCGATAGTGGAGTGGTATCTGCTTTGGAGGCGGTGAGCATTGCCATTGGTACTACCGTTGGGGTAGGAAATATTGGTGGTGTGGCTTCCGCTATCGCCCTAGGTGGTCCGGGTGCTGTCTTCTGGATGTGGGTCTCCGGTCTCATTGGTATGATTATCAAAATGGTGGAGATTACGCTTGCTCTTCATTACCGTGACAAAAGCGAAGGTGGAGAAAATTTCGGAGGACCTAACTACTATATTTCTCGCGGGCTAGGAAAAGAGAACAATAAGAAATTACTCTCCAAGATTCTCAGTGCTCTCTTTACCTTCGGCTTTATTATAGGGCTGTTCATTAACATACAAACCTACACAGCTTCTGAAGCCATAGCCTCCACGTTTAATTTTGATATTTTACCCGTAGCTATTTTCTATACAATTGCTCTTTACTTACTAATCGGTGGAGGTATTAAGCGCATTGGTAAAGTTGCTGTTTACATGGTACCTTTTATGTGCCTTTTCTACCTTGCCGGTGGTATCTTTATTATCTTCAAAAACATCGACCAATTACCCGCAACCTTTAGGATGATTTTCGCGGATGCTTTCACAGGCACAGCTGCCTTAGGAGGCTTTGCAGGTGCGAGCTTTAAACTAGCTATTACAACTGGTATGGCAAGGTCGGTGTTCAGTAATGAAGCTGGCTGGGGTTCGTCTCCCATGACCCATGCCAGTGCTCGTGTTAACCATCCGGTAAAGCAGGGTCTGTTAGGTATATTTGAGGTCTTTGTTGATACCGTAATTATCTGTACAATAACGGCTACAATTATCATTATTACTGGTCAATGGTCTAGTGGCTTGGACGGTGCAGACCTAACCTTGTCTGCCTTCCAAACTGGTATGGGTGACATAGGTCGCATTATCCTATCTGTGGGTGTCTTCCTGTTTGCCCTCACTACATCCACTGGTTTATTTATCCAAATTGGTGTGGTGCTGCGTTATATGCTAGGTGATAGTCCTCTTAAGCATAAACTCATGGAGTTCTATAAATGGTTCTATCCCATTCCCAGCTTAGGACTGGTGGTTATTGCTGTAGTATATGAGATGCCTGGGAGTGCAGTTTGGTTACTCTCAGACTCTGCCACAGCACTTCCCATATTTGCCAATATTATTACCTTGATCCTCTTGGTACCAAAGTTCTTAGAATTGCTAAATGACTATAAAGCAAGGTATCTAGGTAAAGGCCAAGTTAATAAAAATTTCCAAGTATTCTATGAAGGGAGTAATGAGGAAAATCAGGTTGATTCCCACTAAGGGACTATTTCTGTGTATAGTTTCCCAAGGCTCTTAGGTCTGATTGAAGAATTGATTCTTCTAGGTATCCAGCTAGAAGAAAAGAAAAAAGCCGGTTTTGCCGGCTTTTTTCTTTATTTCAATATGTGGTGCAGTTAAGCTTCCCAGAAAATCTCCAGACTCGTAGCTAAATCTTCCAAATTTAATAAGTAGTGGGCATCCAAATCTGGACTGATGAGGCTGCGGTAGGGTTCTGCTTTCCAGCGCCGGTCAACCAGAAGGATGAAGCCTCGATCCTTTTCTGAGCGGATGAGACGGCCATAGGCCTGTTGGATACGTTGCCAGGCGGGGAAAACATAGGCAAAGAGGAAGCCACTGCCAAAATGTTTCTCGCTATATTCTGCCAAAAGCTGGCGCTCAGGAGAAATGCCGGGCAAACCCACACCCAAGCAAATAACGCCCGAAAGAGCCTCGCCTGCCAGGTCTACCCCTTCACTAAAGGCCCCTCCCAGTACAGCTAAGCCGATGAGAGTTTGCTCACCGTGCTGGCTGAAGCGCTGGAGAAACTGGCTTTTGGCGGCTTCGGACATTCCTGTCCTTTGCATGATAATTTGGGTCCGCTCGGGCCTGGCATGGGCCTTGAGATTTTTTACGAGCTCATTTAGGTAGGCATAAGAGGGTACAAAGACCAGATAATTAGCAATTTTACCGGCACAGGCTGTGTAGATGATTTCCCTAACCTGGTCTAGTGAATAGGGCCGGTCTTCGTATTTAAGAGAGGCCGAAGTGTCCAGGAGGAAGAGACGATTTTCCCGCGGGAAAGGTGAGGGCAGGACCAGGCTTTCGGGAGGATCAGATTTTAGGGGGGCGTAGAGAAGGGCCTGGTAGTAGGAAAGTGGATAGAGGGTGGCGGAGAAGAAAACGCTAGGATGCTGGTCGTAGAAGACTTGAGAGATGAAGGGTGAAGCATCCAAGCAAAGTAGAGCCATATGGAGGTCTTCCTCTGAGCGGCGCAGGCCTGTCAGATAACTTTCACCATAAAAGTTATTGGCCATATTTTGCCAGTGCAGCAGATCAAAGAGGAGGAGGAGAAAATCACGGCGCCCCGGGAAGTCGCGCTGTTCGTCCAAGAAGAGGCGGAGCTCCCTGGTTAGGTAGTTAAGTTGGTGAAGCAGTTTATCGGGTAGGGGCTTGAGCCCTAAAAAATCACCCTGAAGGACCCAGTCCTCTTTGAGCGACTGACTGATTAGAGGGTTAGCGTCCAAAGCAAAACTGGGGCTAGAGAGGGCGGTCTCCATACTTCCTAAATCGAAAATTTCCTTGATGGCATCCAGACAGGTCAGGACGGCTAATAGGGCAGCACGTAAAGCTGTATAAGGAGTGGAAAACTCTAAATAGGAGGGGTCTTGCCAGAGCTTCAGTAGGATACTTAAATTTTTGCGACTCAGGCCAGCAGAAAACATAGTGCGTGAGCGCGCCGCTAAATTATGAGCTTCATCTACTAGGATGGCACTGGCCTCTTTGGCCTCTTCATCGAAAAAGCGCCTAATGCGGGTACGCGGATCGAAAACATGGTTATAGTCCCCAATAATTACGTCACAATACCAGGCCATATCGAGAGATAACTCGAAAGGGCAGACTTGGTGCTTTGAGGCTACAGCCTGGATGAGATCAGCCTCTAATTCCTCGTAGGCCAGGAGGTCGGTTAGGGCATCCGGTAGACGGTCAAAGTATTTTACAGCATAGGGGCAAAGTTGCTGCTCGCAGAAGAGGCTGGGCTCTAAACAGATTTTTTCCTTGGCGGTTAAGCGTAAAGAGCGTATGAGGCAGGCAGATTTTTCACGGAGCAGGCGCAAAGCCTCTACGGCCTGGTCTCGGGTGGAGGTCATAGCGGTGGCATAAAAAATGCGCTTAACATAGTCCTTAGACAAGGCCTTGAGGGCAGGGTAGAGGACTGCCATGGTTTTGCCAATACCTGTAGGAGCCTCAATAAAAAGAGTGCGGCAATCACGGAGGGCTGCTACCACCTCCCTCATGGCCTGCAGCTGGCCAGACCTAAGCTCCTCATAGGGGAAACGGGCTGCTTGAAGACTGGCATTGCGCCGACCTTGCCAGGCAAGGAGATTAACGATTTTACTGAGATACTTGCTCGCAGCCTCATGTAAAAATTCTACGAGCTCAGCCCCGGTTTTTACCTGCTCAAGTAGCAGGTAATCCTCGGCCTCAACCGAAGCATAGAGGAGATAAATATGACAAGTTGCCGGGGGTAGGACAGCCTCTTGGGCTAGCAAGGCAGCATAAAGGAAGGCTTGGGCCCAGTGCACCTCTTTACCCTGGGCTGACAGTTTCATCTTAGGGCCCCGGAAGGATTTGACCTCCACAACTCTAATCTCTTGGGGAGAAACTAATAAGGCATCCGCCCGGCCGCGCACCTGTAGGGCTCCGTAGGCTGTGGCAACATCTCCCTCCAGGCTCACTTCAGGTTGCAGGTCAAAGCTGACAAAGGGAGCTTGTTGAGCCAGCCAGGCCAAGGCTCTCTCCTGCGCCTTCAAGCCTTCTATCCCCTCGATAGCCGCATAATCCGCTGTGGCTAGGCCACCTGAGCGGTTAGTGAGTTCTGCCAAACGACGCACGGAGATGCTGGCTTTAATCTGCTTGTGATCTGTCTCTGCCATGTTTTATATGATAACTGATGTTAAAGAAATCTGTCCCACCCCTAAGCGCAGAAATATGCCTGCTAAAAGAATAGGGGAAAAGAAAAGGCGGTTGACCTTGAGTCAACCGCCTTGGTGCGGAAAACAGGAGTCGAACCTGCACGATATTGCTACCACTGGCACCTGAAGCCAGCGCGTCTGCCAATTCCGCCATTTCCGCGGAGCAAGACACAATATAAAGTATTAGCCGAAAAAAAGCAAGCCCTCAAACAAAATAATAATCTAGCTGAAGTGAAATGCTAATTGCCAAAGTAAACAGGACACTAAAGAAACCCAGCTCTCACTTTAGTTA
>JAUNLO010000012.1:1235-5225 GCA_030532185.1 Eubacteriales bacterium | reverse complement strand
TCGCCCTTGCCGGTCTTCTCGGCCTTGTAACGAGCAGCCAAAGCCGAAGAGCAGATCATCAGCGTGTTGAAGTAGTCGCCCGCGTAGGGTCCGGGGAGCATGGGCTGCTCGGGCGTGCCGTTCTGCATGATGATGCCCGAGTAGGCCATGACCGTCAGATCGTATGCTGCGCGCTTGACCATCTTCGGATCGCCCGTCTGGCCGAAGCCGGAGATGTGCACGATGACGAGCTTGGGGTTGATCTCCCACAGCACCTCGTCGGTGATGCCCTTGCGAGCCCACGTGCCGCCCTTGGAGGCCTCCATGAAAATATCGGCGTCCTTGATCATCTCAAGGAAGATCTTCTTGCCCTCCTCGGAGAAGTAGTTCAGGGCAACGGAGCGCTGGTTGCGGCGCTCGGCCTGTTTGATGTAGGCGGTGTCGCGGATGGTGTCGCCGGCGCCGGTGTTCTCAAGCCAGGTGACGTCGGCGCCCCAGTCGGCCATGAGGTCGGCGGCCTTCGGGCATGCCAGCTCGACGGCGGCGTAGACGACCTTCACGCCGTCGAGGCAACCGAAAGACGGCTTGTTGGTTTCAAGAGACATGTTCGCTTCCTTTCACTTTGCCGAGGGCTGCGCCCTCGAAACGTTGGGATAAGGTGCCGCGCGAGTTTCGACGCCCGCGCGGCGTCAAGCATTCGCGCGCCCTACGCGCGGTACTTCTTCAGCTCGGACTTCGCGGCCGCGAGGATCATCATCTCGTCGGTGCCGCCAGAGACGCGGTCGACGCGCAGGTCACGCCAGATGCGCTGGATGCGATGCTCGCCGGCGACCGCAACGCCTGCGAGGATCTGCATAGCGTCGTCGACGACCTCGAATGCGGAGTTGGCGCAGTAGTATTTGCACATAGCAGCCTCGCCCGGATCGAATGCGCCGCCGTTGGCGTCGGCGTTCCACGCTGCTTCGTAGAGCATATTCTTCATGTTCTTAAGCTTCATGGCCATCATCGCGACCTTCTCCATGTTGAGCTGCTGGCGGCCGATCGGCTTGCCGAAGGCGATGCGCACGTTGGCATGCTTGCACGCATCCTCGTAGCAGGCGATGGCGGTGCCGTAGTCGCAAGCGCCGACAAGCCAACGCTCGAAGTTGAAATCGGAGATGCCGCGCATGAAGCCGTTGCCCTCCTTGCCGAAGATGTCCTTCTCCTCGAGCTCCACGTTGTCCATGTAGACCTCGCAGCAGGAGTCCATGCGCAGACCGAGCTTGGACAGCGGGGAAAGCTTGACGCCGGGCTTGGACATATCCAGGAAGAACTCGGTGAAGGTGTCCGGGTTGTCAGCGTCACGTGCCATGATGACCAGGTACTTGACGCCGGCGGAGGAGGTGATGAAGGTCTTGGTGCCGTTGAGGTAGATCTTGCCGTTCTCGCGCTTGTAGGTCGTCTGCAGCGCGGCGACGTCGGAGCCCGCACCCGGCTCGGTGCACGCGGAGTTCCAGATCTGCTCGCCTGAGCCCAGCGTGGACATGACGGCCTCGATCTGCTCCTCGGTGCCCTCGCGGATGATGGTCTCGAATCCGGGAAGCTGGTAAAGAACGTAGGTGGGGGCGCCGTAACGGCCGAGCACCTCGTACACCGCCATCAGCGTGACGGCAGGCTGCTCGAGACCGAGCCCGCCATGGCTCTCGGGGAGCATGATCTGGTCGAAGCCGAGCTCGCACAGACCGCGGACCCAGCGAAGCGGGTAGGCGTGCTTCTCGTCGCACTCGGCGAAGTAAGCCTCCCAGTTCTCGCTCTCCATGTACTCGCGGTAGCTATCAACGATAAGCTCCTGCTCGTCAGTCAGTTTGAAGTCCATTTTTCCTCCTTAGTAAGGTTTGGCATCAGCGTTATCCCAAACGCTGCTATCCCTGACGTAAATCGCGCGATCCGCTTACAGACCCAGCTGCTGGCGGAAGAACGTCGCGCCGTGCTCGAGGGCATCGTTTGCCTCGTCGAGCATCCTCGTGTAGTGCAAAAACGCGTGAATGACGCCTTCGAACATTTCGAAACGATGCGGGATGCCGTATTCCTCGCAGACGGCGGCAAGCGCCGAGCTGTCGTCGCGCAGAGGGTCGAACTCGGCTGCCGCGATATAGCACGCGGGCATGTCGTGCGTCATGTCGTTGAGGAGCAGGTTCGCGTACGGGCTGGTCTGAAGCTCGTTCACGTCCTTGGCGTACAGGTCTTTGTACCAAAGCCATTCGGACTCGGTCAGACCGTCCCACGGGCCGCCCAGCAAGCGCTGCGACGCCGAATCGGAAAGGCCGTACCAGCCGTAGAACAAAAGCAGGCACTTCACGAAATCAGAGCCGCCCATTTCGCCGCGCAGATACATCGTGGCAGCAAGGCCGAGATGCGCACCGCCCGAATCGCCCGCAAATCCCAGGCGCGTGCCGTCGATGCCGAGCTGCGCGCCGTTGTCGTGCACGTACCTGGCAACCGTCGCGACTTCTTGAACAGCCGAGGGGAACTTAGCCTCGGGCGACAGACGGTAATCAACCGCCGCAACGGGAACGCCGACTTTTTCAGCCAGCACGCGGCAGATACGATCATGCGTCTCGAGATTGCCCAAAACGAACCCGCCGCCATGCGCGTAGACGATTGCCGGCGGAAACATACCCTCTGCAATCAGCTCGGCTCGCGTCGCGGCAGGGTAGTAATAACGCACCGCGATAGGGCCGTGAGGCCCGTCGACCTGCTCATCGACGGTTTCGGCCATGACGGGACCGCCTTGGATCCAATACTGACGACCGGCGACGTAATTAAGGCGCATCTGCTCGAATCCCGCGCTCGTGTCGTTCGCATCGCCTGCGAGCTCGTCTTCCTTGGCGAGCACGGCGGTCATGCCGGGATTGAGCTTAGCGAGAACATCGATCTTGTTCATTGCTTAAACCCCTCACTCATCGAAATGAGAACCAATCGTGAAAAGAGAGGCGTCGACCGCATAAGATGAAGGCTGCCGACGCCTCAGCGCATCGAGGTGCTACTCTTCGGTCTTGCGCTCCGCAGCCTCGGCCGCCATGTTCTTCTTCATGGCGCGGCGCGTCATGACCAGGCAGAAGCAGCCGACAGCGGCGAAGACGATCAGGATGAGGAAGATCGAGTTGAAGGCATCGGCCCCCTGCGCGTCGATCATGCCGCCGAACCAGGTGTGGATGAACACGTCGGGCATGAAGCCGATGACGGAGAGGATGCCCGAGGCGGTGCCGAAGATGCCCATGGGAACCTTCGCCTCGGTCAGAGGAGAAGAGCCGATCGAGAACGCACCGTAGGTGAGGAAGCCTATCACGACGACCAGCACGGCGACGGCGACGACCATGCCCGCGTCACGCGGAAGCACGATGAAGGCCGCCAGCACGATGGCGCTCGCCGCGAAGAAGATGAGAATCGACTTCGAGGGGCTCTTGAGCTTGTCAGCGAAAAAGCCCGCGACAGGACCTGCGACAAGGCCGATTCCGTAGGTGCGGATGAGGCCGACGATGGACACGACGGCAACCGGAGCCGCGAAGCAGGTGGTCATGAACGGCGTGGTGTAGGTAACGCCCATGTAGACGGAGTAGATGCAGAAGTAAGCGAGGCACGCCCACAGAACGCCCGGGTGCTTGACGGCTTGCACGACCTCGGAGAGGCTGAACATCTTCGCGTCTTTGTTGATCTCGCCCTTGAAGTTCGGGATGAAGATGAAGGACAGCACGCCGAGGATGGCGATGAGCACGCCGAGGAACACCAGCAAGATTTGAATACCCTGGGACGCGTCGGCGATAGCGGAGACGATTGCGGTGTTGATGAAACCGATGACGAGACCCGCCGCGCCGTAGATGGAGTAGCTGATACCGATCTTGGAAGCGTACTCGTCCTCGGAGCAGCACAAGCGCACGATCTTGAAACGCGTGCCCCACCAAATGAGGATCGAGGTGATGCCGAAGCCGACGAACAGAATGTAGAGCATCTGAATCGAAGGAAGCATCGCGT
>JAUNLO010000012.1:0-1225 GCA_030532185.1 Eubacteriales bacterium | reverse complement strand
GACAACGTGCGCATGCGGACCTTGTCGGCGATGATGCCCGCAGGCAGATACGTGATGACCGCCGTGATGGCGTAGCAGGACAAAAGAGCACCGAGATCGGCGTTAGTGCACCCGAGGCCCTGCATGAGGGGCTCGTAGAACACGTTCTTCAGATAGACCGGCGTGTAGATGATGGACGAGCCCATCGAGACGAGGATGATGAGGAACCACTTATGAAGACCCGTCAGGTCCTTATAGGTGACCTCACCCTTGCTCTTAGCAAGCAGCGACATTGTCTTTCCTTTCTTCGCGCATTCCACCGCCCGAATTCCCCTACGGGCGACCTGTGGCGTGATTGTGTTCCGCCAGAGCATGAATGCGCATCGCAAAACACCCGCGATCGCCGACTTACTCCGTTTCTCGGGGGATCTGCAAGCATCGCTACTTAATAATTAGTGAGGTCTCAACGATGCAGCGATGATATAGTACCTACATCGAAAAAGACCAGTTCAGAGCTATAGTGGGGAGTGATCATCGTGTCAGATCCAGCTACAGTCGGACAAAACGCCGAAAATGCGGCGAGGGAGGGGAGGCGAGGGGGCGCGCAGGGGGGCGCACCGCGCTGGCCCGCCCTGAAATACGTGGGATTCGCCCTTTTGCTGGCGTGGCACTACTGCCTTTGGTTCATTTCGGACATATTCATCGACACCGAGCTGCTCGATGCGAAGGTGACCACCGCATGGCTCGTGAACCTCGGCGCGACGGTGATATCGCTCGCCGTCATCGCATTGCTGCTCGGTAGAAAAAAGCACCTTACCGGCAAATGGCATCTCGATCTCATCGCAGCGATTGGGGTGACGGTCTGCACGCTCGCCCTCACGCTCTCGCCCCATCTCGTGGAGACTCCCCTTCTCGCCTATCTGATATCGGCCGTCCTCGGGCCTTTCGAGGCCATTCTCTGGACGCTTTGGGGCGAGCATTACGCGCGCAACAAGGGGCGCTTCTCCATGACCCACATCGGTACGGTGTTCGGTATCACCTTGCTTCTGACGATGGCCATCACGCTCATGTTGCCCGACGTTTTCGCCGTCGCGTTCACCTCGGCCCTTCCGATCGCCTCAGGCTACCTGTATTGGCGCGACGCCCGCTGCAACGAGAAGCCCTTCCCTCCCCTGTTACCCGAAAGCGCCTCGAAGGGCGCGATGAAGAGCATCTCCATCGTCTGCGTGATCTCGTTTCTCGCCTC
>JAUNLO010000011.1:1581-5747 GCA_030532185.1 Eubacteriales bacterium | reverse complement strand
ACTGCTGAGCAACAGCCAGAGGAGATACTGCATCATAGTTAGCCTTAACCCAACCATCAACAGCGCCACCATTCATGACTACGACGTTCATGTGTCTGTCGTTAACAGGATTCTCATCGGTGTCTAAAACGTCATCGAAGTTAGAGTCAGCGTAGGGGATGTTTTCACCAACCCAAACAGGAATCAGGGTACCCTTTTGGTTCAGGTATTTAACATAGTCAGCTTCAGTGAAGTCGGTCATGTCAACGATGGCCTGGAAGCGGGCATCGCCAACATAGTTACCCTTTACTGCGAAGGGGGCTTCTGCTTTTTCTGCCATTACGGGTACTACGCTCAGGAGCATGACCAGTAAGAGAGGCAGAACTACGAAAAGCTTTTTCAGGTTTTTCATTTTGTTTCCTCCAAAATTTTAGGGGTTGTCACCTATCTTTAGGTGCAAGCCCATTTTAAAGGATAAGCGTATATTGCTAATGGTACTTCTGTACTAACCTTGTGTGCTCGGATACTAACCCGGTGTTTACAAGCTTTACCAAGTTAAAAAGCAGCCCCCGGGGGAGCTGCTTTTTACATATTGAAGAATCAGTGCTTAGTGGTCAAGACTATTTTTAGGGTAGCCTTTGTTGGCTCAGACTACTTCTTGATAACGAGGCCAACTACGACCAGGGCCAGGGAGCTGAGAACCAGAGCAAAGCTATCAGCAGCACCGGTGGCAGGCAGTTGTTGGGCATTAGCTACGTTAGCGGTGTTGTTAGCCACAGCAGCGTCTACCTGCTCTTTGTCAACTTCTTCGCTAGCAACGTAATCGATGTGCAGTTTGTAGCCCTTAACAACGTTCTCGCCGAGTACCAGATAGTTGTTATCGAAGACAGGGGTCAGTTCTAAATTACTTACTTTGAAGCCTTCAATCAGCTTGATAGCTTCTTCGAAGTTTTTGCCCTTGGGCCATTCGAGCTTGTCAACCTGGGTAATCTTGCTACCGTCAGCCATGAAGTAATGGTGGGTAACTTCCAAATCAAAGAAGTTCTTCTCAACGATAATCAGCAGACCTTCAATCTTGCCTTCGACCAGCTTCTTAGCGCTGCCTTCGATAGCTACTTCTTTTACTTTGGTTTCTTTGATGACTACTTCTTTGGTTTTTTCACGCTTTACTTCAACCTCAGCAAACACACGCGTCTTGTCGGCAGACCCAATAGTAACGGTACCCTTAAGGGGATCCTTTTTATCTACTTCAGGGGTAATTCCGTTCTGAATCTTTGCACCTTCAAGCACAATGAGGTCTTTTTCAAACCAATATCTATAAACATCGTCGTCAAACACGCCTCCTTTTAAAGGATAGGTTTGGCCATTAAAATCTACGGAGTAAGGCTCTTCATCCAACTGAGCATTGGTAAAGAACGGCAACTGCTTAAACTCTTCTTTTTGGAATGCCGTTCTGTTGTTAAGAATCAAAGCGTTCTCAGCAAATACCCAATCCGTATAGGCGTCTTTGATTTCAGTCTCTTCGATAACCGGCTTCTTCTCGGTGCCCAGGTCTACCCAAGACTCAGGAACGTTAACCAGCTTGGTGAACCTCATGACGTTCTGGATCTGGTAGGTAGGAATGTAATAGTTGGGGTAGTTGGTCTCAACATACTGCTGAGCAACAGCCAGAGGAGATACTGCATCATAGTTAGCCTTAACCCAACCGTCAACAGCACCACCATTCATGACTACGACGTTCATGTGTCTGTCATTAACAGGGTTCTCCTTGGTGTCTAAAACATCATCAAAGTTGGAGTCAGCGTAGGGGATGTTTTCACCAACCCAAACAGGGATTAAGGTGCCCTGTTGGTTTAGGTACTTAACATAGTCAGCTTCGGTGAATTTGGTCATGTTTACGATGGCTTGGAAGCGAGCATCGTCAACATAGCTGCCCTTCACTTCGAAAGGGGCTTCTGCTTTTTCTGCCATTACGGGTACTACGCTCAGGAGCATGACCAGTAAGAGAGGCAGAACTACGAAAAGTTTTTTCAGATTTTTCATGTCGTCCTCCAAAATATTAGGAATTCGCTACCTATTATAAGGCATAAAAATATTTTAAGGGATAGCAATATGCTTATACTGGTACTTCTGTACTGATATCTTTTACATTTACTAGTCAAATATTACAGGGCTTTTGCATTATTAGATTATTTTCATGGTCGGACCTCCTTGAGCTTTTAACTCGGTCATATCTTGCCCTGCGCCTTGAGTATTGGGTAATTTAGACTTTGGAAGATTCAGAGTTTCTCCATTGACTTTTTACCCGTAGTCATTCAAGTACTTGGGCGCTTGAGCGTTTTGGGCACAGACAAACTGCTATAATTTCATTAATTGAAAGGAAGTGACTATATGCATCAAGCTCAATATGAAAATCCTAGTAAGGACGGCCATTTCCACGCCGATGAGGCTACGATTCAGGCTGGCCACGCCCAAGACAAGGGTTATATCCATCTTTATGCCGGAGACGGCAAGGGCAAGACCACCGCAGCAGTTGGCCTGGCCATCCGGGCCGCGGCCCGGGGCTGGAAGGTGCTTTTTGCCCAGTTCCTAAAGTCTGGCAACTCCGCTGAATTAAAAATTCTAGATCAGCAGGCTGAGGTAAAAATCCTCAGTGGCCAGCAGATTAAGAAGTTCACCTTCGCCATGACCCCAGAAGAATTAGCCATCGCTACGGCAGAGACAACAGGACGTCTTGAAGACATTGTGAGTCGTGCAGATGCCTTTGATCTGGTAGTCCTGGACGAGGCTCTGGGTGCCGTGGGCGCCGGCCTCCTCCCTGCCGACCTCCTCACCGACTTTATGTCCCAGAAACCTGCCCACCTGGAATTGGTGGTCACGGGCCGCGACCCCAGCCCCCGCATGATTGAGCTCAGCGACTACTATTCTGAGGTATGCATGCGTAAGCACCCCTATGAAACCGAAGGGCTCAATGCTCGGCCCGGGGTGGAGTACTAAATAACCGCCTCAGGCTAGAGCATTATACAAAGTCAACTGGAGTATTCTACGAAGCCAGCTGGAGCATTCTTCAAAACCTACTGGCGTATTCCACAAAATCTATTAGGAGGGGAGAAATGAGCCAAAGCAGTCCTCACAAGTCCATTAGGCCAAGGCCCGGTAAGTCAGGGCAGTCTTGCGCCCAGAAGGTCCGGCGGGTCCTCCTGGCCAACACACCAGGCATGCGGATTATTAAGACGGGGTTGGCCGTGGCCATTTGTATTCTCATTGAATACTTCCGCCAAGCTGGTAACCCCTCTGCCACCGCAATTGTCGCCCTCTTCTGCCTCCAGCATAATCTCAAGAGCACTTGGGAATCTTCCGTCAACCGGGTGGTCGGCACCATTGTGGCCGGCCTCCTAGGCTACGGCTTCCTCCTCCTGGCCTTCCAGGTCTTTGGTCTAGCCCAGAACTCCTTCGCCTATGTACTCCTTTTCCTCCTTGGCCTGGTCATCATTATGCAGACCCTGGTCATGATTCGGATGCCGGGCGGGGCAGGCATTGCCGCCATGACCTTCATCATCATTGGCTTTTCCTACCGCAGTAACCAGGAGATGTCCAGCATTGTCTACACCATCAATACCGTCATCGACACCTTTATCGGTATCTTTGCCGCCCTCTTTGTCGATTGGCTGCCCCCCCTCAACAAAATCAGCAAAAAACTTTACCTGGCCAAAGCTCCTCTCTTGGCCGACCAGGGTCAAGACAGCGACTTTGAGATTGAAAACTTTGACCACGACTCTCAGCTGCGCAATATTTTCAAGCATGCCAAGAGTGGACAAGGTAAGAAGAGAGTGGATAAGGGGGAGAAGGATTAGGTGAAGAAGAATTAAAGGCCTTAAAACCTTGGGAAGCGTGATAAACTAGGCGACAAAGCCCTTGGCGATTACATTTGATACATCGCACTGCTTGTCGCTAAACGACAAGCAGTGCTAACCTAAGCGACAATTACGACAAAAGCTGTCTATTTAGTAGAACCCAAAAGCAGTGTAGAGTGTAGAACTAAACAGCAGTATTGTTAGAGTATTAGAAATACTAATAGCAGAAGCAAAGGAGACATTTCATGATTTTAGTTGTGGATTTTGGCGGTCAATACAACCAGCTCATCGCCCGGCGGGTCCGGGACCTCAATGTCTATTGTGAGCTAGTGC
>JAUNLO010000011.1:0-1481 GCA_030532185.1 Eubacteriales bacterium | reverse complement strand
AACCAGCTCATCGCCCGGCGGGTCCGGGACCTCAATGTCTATTGTGAGCTAGTGCCCTACCATAAGGCTCTGGCCGCCGCCCAGGAGAAAAAACCCTCCGGCCTGATTTTTACAGGTGGGCCTAATTCCGTCTATGAGGACCGTGCCCCCCAGATTGAGCCTGAGATTTTTCAGCTCGGCATCCCCATCCTGGGCCTCTGCTATGGTATGCAGCTCACGGCAGCTAGCCTAGGTGGCCAGGTCAAAGCCGCAGAGTTCAAGGAATTCGGCAAAACTAACCTGGACCATGAGGATCATCCCCTCTTCAAAGGTGTGGCCCAGCCTAGTCAGGTCTGGATGAGCCACGCTGACCGGGTAGAGACTCTACCCCAGGGCTTTACCGCCATCGCCTCCACCAGCAATTGCCCCTATGCCGCCTTCGCAGATGATCAGAGAAAAATCTATGGTTTCCAATTCCATGCTGAAGTCAACCACACCCTGGAAGGTCAACAAATGCTACAAAATTTTGTCTACGACATTTGTGGTGAAGAGCCTACCTGGACCATGGCCAATTACGCCAAAATTGCCATTGAACAAGTCCGCGAGCAGGTAGGAGACGGCCAGGTCCTCCTGGGTTTGTCGGGTGGTGTCGATTCCTCAGTGGTCGCAGCCCTCTTGTCACAAGCTATAGGTTCCCGCCTCACCTGCATTTTTGTCGACCATGGTCTCATGCGCAAGAATGAAGGTGACGAGGTAGAAGCCGCTTTCAAGGATTCGGGCATGAATTTTATCCGTATCGATGCAGAAGACCGCTTTCTAGCCCGTCTGGCCGGGGTCAGCGATCCCGAAGCCAAGCGCAAGGCCATTGGCGACGAATTCGTCAAAGTCTTCGAAGAAGTCGGCAAAAAAATCCAATCTGTCGATTTCCTGGCCCAGGGGACCATTTATCCTGACGTCATTGAATCCGGTTGGGGCGACTCTGCTGTCATCAAGTCCCACCACAATGTGGGTGGCCTCCCCGACGTCATCGAATTCCGCGGCCTGGTCGAGCCCCTCCGCCCCCTCTTCAAAGACGAAGTCCGCCGCTTGGGCCAAGAGCTAGGCCTCCCCGCCTACCTCACCAACCGCCAACCCTTCCCCGGCCCCGGCCTAGCCATCCGCATCATTGGCGACATTACCAAAGAAAAACTCGACACCCTCCGCGAAGCCGATGCCATCTTCCGTAGCGAGCTCGAAGCTTCTGGTTTCCAAGAAGCCGACCAATACTTCGCCGTCCTCACCAACACCCAATCCGTCGGTGTCATGGGCGACTACCGCACCTACGACTACACCCTGGCCCTGAGATCCGTCTCCACCACCGACTTTATGACCGCCGATTGGTCCCGCATCCCCTACGACACCCTCGACAAAGTCTCCACCCGCATCATCAACGAAGTCCCCGGCATTAACCGCATCGTCTACGACATCACCTCCAAACCCCCCGCCACGATTGAGTGGGAGTA
>JAUNLO010000010.1 GCA_030532185.1 Eubacteriales bacterium | reverse complement strand
TCCTTTAAGTGTCCTGTTTACTTTGGCAATGTGGAGTTTTGCTTGGCAATTAGCGAGCTGAAGTGAAAAAGTAAATTACCCACCAACACAGGGGGAGCACTAGCTTGGTCTAAGGAGAACATTTTGGTGGGTTATGCCCCAAAACCTAAATTACCCACCAACACAGGGGGAACATTGGCTTGGTCTAAGGAGAGCGTGCTGAAGTTAGAAAGCAAAGAGCCTAGCCCCTCCTTTAAGTGTCCTGTTTACTTTGGCAATGTTGAGTTTTGTTTGTCAATTAGCGATAATTTCTCCAGTGCGAAAATTAAGGGGTTACGAGATGATACAAAATTTGCCTAATTTCCTTTCCTGGGCTCAGGGTAAGAGCATTGCCGTAGTTGGAGCAGGTATTTCCAATCGCCCACTCATTGAGTTACTGCTCCAAGCAGGTTTAGAGGTGACGGTGTTCGACAGGTCCACTGAGGAACTACTGGCTCCCTGGAAGGAGAGCCTGCTGGCCCGGAATTTAAGGGCTAATTGGTCCCTGGGGCCTGCTTACTTAGACCGGCTCCACGGTTTTGATCTAATTTTTCGTACCCCCATCGTGAGGCCGGACCTGGCAGCTCTGGAAGCAGAAAGAAAACGCGGAGCTATCATTAGCTCGGAGATGGAAGTATTTCTACAGCTCTGCCCCTGTGAAGTTATAGGAATCACGGGTTCGGATGGTAAAACCACAACTTCCACCTTGACCGCCTTGGCCTTGGAGACGGCAGGCTACCGGACCTGGCTTGGCGGCAATATAGGGGCACCTCTCTTGAGCTCCTTACCGGAGATGCGAGCGAGTGATAAGGTAGTGGTTGAACTTTCTAGCTTCCAGCTTATGTCGATGGCTACCAGCCCCCACACTGCGGTAATTACCAATCTTAGTCCCAATCACTTAGATGTGCATAAGGATTTCCAGGAATATGCAGAAGCTAAGGCCCAAATTTTCAGCCATCAAGCCCCCACCGACCGCCTGGTCTTGCTGGGGTCTGATCCTGTCTTACAGGACTTCGCCTTGCGTGCTAGGGGGCAGGTCATTTGGACGGAGGTCCGTCCCTTTGGCGATCAGGTGGTCTTTGGCCTGGACCATGACCTGCTCTATTATCAAGCGAGCCCTCAGGCTGAGCAGGAAAAACTCTTAGAACGTCAAGCTATTTCCCTGCCCGGAAGATTTAATGCCCTGAATGTTTTATCTGCCCTGGCGGCCACGGACCACTTGCTCAATTCAAAGCAAAAACTTCAGGTGAGAGAGGCCCTGGCCTCCTTTAAGGGGGTGGACCATCGCTTGCAGGAAATCAGGGTATTGGAGGGAGTCCGCTATTATGATTCCTCTATCGATTCTTCTCCTGCTCGCACCATAGCTAGCCTCTCGGCCTTCCGAGAGCGTGGCATACCCCTATATCTCATAGCTGGGGGTAAGGATAAAAACCTTCAGTATGAGGAGCTTGGCCGGGCCATCTTAGCGAGTTGCCGGCAAGTTTACCTGTGTGGGCAAAATGCTGACTTGATTGCTCAAGCTGTAGAAGCTGCACAGAAAGCGCAAGCAGGTTTTAATGACCAGCTCAAAGTACAAATTTTGCCTAGTTATGCAGCCTGCTTGGCGGCAGCACGCCAGGAGGCTAAGGCGGGTTCTGCAGTACTGCTCTCGCCTGCGGGCACCTCATTCGATCGTTTCAAGAATTTTGAAGAGCGGGGGCAGCTTTTTCAGAAGTTAGTTGCAGAGCTGCGCTAAAGAATTTTGCCCTTGGGCTTGCTATTTTTTTAACTATCGAGTATATTGTTTCTTGCCTTTCGCGGATGTGGCGGAATAGGCAGACGCGCACGCTTGAGGGGCGTGTGGGAGACCGTGCGGGTTCGACTCCCGCCATCCGCACCAATAAGCCTTGGAAATCTTTTTCCAAGGCTTTACTTTTCTAAGGAGTTTCGCGGTGGACAATATATATGCCAGCTATGGGATTAGCGAGGAAATCTTTCGACTCTCTGAACAGGTCATGCAGGATTTGGCTCCAACCTTTGCCCAAATTGACCAGGATACAGAGAGGCGTCAGTTGAGGGTAATTCAGGCCATGCAAGAGGCCAATTTGCGGGAGTCTTCTCTGCAAGGCTCCACAGGCTATGGCAGCTTTGACGCTGGTAGAGACGCCTTGGAGGCGGCCTACGCCAGCTACTTCCGTACGGAAGCTGCCTTGGTGCGTATGCAATTTTCCTCAGGCACTCATGTCTTGGCTACCTGTTTGCGGGGTCTCCTTAGACCTGGACAAGAACTTCTGATTGTGACTTCAGAAGTTTATGACACACTCAGGCCTTGCTTGGGACTTTCCTCTCAAAACCAGGGACAAGATCTTGGATCTTTGACGGATTTCGGCATTAGCCATAGGCAGGTAGATTTAAGCCCAGAGGGTGACTTTGATTATGCAGCCATCAGGGCGGCTATCTCCCCACGCACAAGCCTCATCTATGTACAAAAGTCTTTGGGTTATTCCGAACGCCCCTGCCTGCTCAATCGGCAAATTGCTCACTTAGTTAAGTTTATAAAAAAAGACTGGCCCCACATCCCTATTATGGTTGATAACTGCTACGGCGAAATGGTTGAAGATGAAGAACCGACCGCCTATGGGGTGGATATTTGTGCTGGCTCGCTCATCAAAAACCTGGGTGCTGGCTTGGCAGAGTCGGGGGGCTATGTTTGTGGCCGCCAAGATCTCCTGGACCGCGTAGCGGCTGCCATGACCGCACCGGGCATTGGAGCAGAAGTAGGTCCCAGTTTGGGTCAGAATACTAAACTGATTAAGGGTTTCTATTTTGCCCCCCATGTGGTAAGAGAGGCTCTGAAATCTGCCTGTCATGCGGCAGGCCTCTTGGCTGCTCTGGGTTTTGCAGTTTTTCCCCAGGCCCAGGACCCCCGGGGAGATATCGTCCAGAGAATTGCCTTGGGTAGCCCTCAAGCTCTGATCAAATTTTGTGAACAAATTCAGTTCGCTTCTCCGGTAGATGCCTCTTTCGCTCCGGTACCAGCCCCCATGGCGGGTTATGACTGTGATATTATTATGGCATCGGGTTCCTTCGTGCAGGGCTCTTCCATTGAACTATCCTGCGATGGCCCCTTGAGGCCGCCCTACAATGCCTACCTACAGGGGAGCCTGAGTTTTACTAATGGCCGTTTGGCGGTAATGAAGGCCGCTCAAAGCCTAGCTGAGGAGGGGCAGCTTGTCAGAGAAGCCCAAACACGTTAAGCGCGGGATTTCCCGTTCGGATTATGATTTACGTTTTGAACGAGAAGGCAAATATCGCATTTTTGTCGTAGCCTGTGTAGTTTTAATCCTGCTTTCTTTAACCCTCTTCCTTATCCTCAAAATTTGGCAACGCCGTCCCCAACCACGCTTTCTCTTTCTCACCGAAGAGTGGCTAGCCCAAGAAGTTAGTTTGGATGCCCTTTTGATTAGAGATGAGACGGTCTACAAGGCCCCTTTGGGAGGGGTATTTCGGGCTTTTATACCTCAGGGTTCCAAAGTTGCAAAAAATGCTCGAATTGGTCAGATTTTGCCGGCGGGTGACCTGGAAGAAATCCGCAAAATGGACAAGGCCAATAATGACGTAAATGATCGCCGTTACGAACTCCTGGCAGAAGGACGGGGGGGTAATGCAGCACGCGTTTTTGAAGCTGGCGAAAACTCTATCCATCGTAGCTTGCATGTTTTCTATGACCAAATTTCCGGCGATGATTACAGTAAGTTGCCGGAATTAGAGATGGAATTGCGCCTTATCATGGAACAGAGGGTAGAGGATGCCCAGGTTTTTGAATTCCAAGATGAGGAACTGGAACGCCTCATTGTGATTAGAGACCGTTTGGAAGAAAATTCCTTAGATGCCATTCGTAACCTCAGTAGTGAGGCTTCGGGTATTTTTATCCGCCAACTGGATGGCCTGGAGCTGGATCTAGTTCCGGAATTGGCACAAACCATAAACGCCCAAGAGCTAAAGTCTTTTCTGCTAAAGGCCCCCACCCCGGAAATGGTGGAGGAAGTGGAGACCGGGCAAGACCTCTATAAGCTGGCGCGATCTTCCGACCAGTTTTTTGCTTGCTTCATCCCTGCGAACAGCCTAGCCAAGCTGTCGGGCCTGGAGGAGGCGGGTTATGTTCGCATTTATTGTCCCGCCAATGGTATCAATATAGATAAGGCTCATATTGTACGTTTTGAAGCTGCGGCAGATGGGGCTATTTTAGTTCTACAATCGCGGCAGAATTTGGAGTCTTTCGTTTCTATGCGCAAGGCTCCCCTGACCATTTATGCCAATGAAAGTCGGGGACTCCGTGTACCCAAATCTGCTCTTCTAGACTATAGTCCGGGCAATTTGGAAGCCGGACTCAAAATCGTGGATGGCGGTTACGTGCAGGAGGTGCGGGTAAAAATCCTCGCTACTAACGAAGAATATGCCCTTATTGAGGGTTTGCCTGATTCGCCATATCCGGTGGAGCTGGCTACCATGATTTTACTTAATCCCGACAGCATGAAGGCGGGTGACCCTTTAACTGAGTATAACTAGTTAGGATTGCCGACTAAAGCAGGATTACTGCTAAAAGGAAGGTTTGACATATGAGTGACCGTGCCACAGAACTGCGTGAAAATTTTACCGATATCAAGCTTAAGATTCAGGAGCAAGCCCTTAAAGCCGGGCGTGACCCTGAGGAGGTCCACTTAATTGCGGTATCCAAAACACATCCTATGAGCGATATCCTAGCTGTGAGGGCCTTGGGCCATAAGCTTTTTGGCGAGAATAAGGTCCAGGAACTGGTAGAGAAAATGGAAGCAGCCAGGGAAGAGGTGACCGGCCAAGACCTCGCCTGGCATCTCATTGGCACTTTGCAGAGGAATAAGGTCCGCTTTGTAGTAGGCCGGGTCGCCCTCATCCACTCTGTCCATAATCTAAAACTATTAAAACAATTAGAACGTTTAGCCGCGGAATCTGACCTGGAACAGGATATACTCCTGCAGGTCAATGTAGCTAAGGAAGCTAGTAAGCATGGTTTCTTAGTAGACGAGCTTGCCGAGGCTTATAATTTTATGGAGACTTGCCCTCACCTCCATTTACGGGGACTCATGACTATGGCACCGGCCTTTGATAATCCCGAAGATGCTTTGCCGGTTTTCCAGACCTGCCGCAAGCTCTATGGGGAGTTACAAGAAGTATATGGGCAGGAGCAAATCAACACCCTCTCCATGGGTATGTCTGCAGACTTCGCCCAAGCCATAGCTGCGGGAGCTACACACGTACGAGTGGGTTCTCATATTTTTGGTGCTCGCGACTACAGTAAGGCCTAGGCTTTTAAATCTCGGTAAAGGATAGAAGCGCAAGCCCGGTAGGAGTTTTTCCTAAACCTCAACCCGCTTGAGGCAGCAGATCTCAGACAAATATTTCTATAAGGTTACAATCAGCTTACTAAGCGGATATCGGCTAGACATGGGCTTTTTGGCTTCTTTATAATATTCAGGATATTACCCAATCACGGTTTAAAACCGACAAGAGGAGGGGTGAAATGTTTGATCTTTATAACAAAATTTTCGGACGCCTGGAGGCTGATGAGGCAGATGAAAACTATGATTTAGATTATCTTGAGGATTCGGAGTTTGAGGAAGAAGCCCCAAGAGAAGAGACTCCTCCCAGTAATTTTTTTAATCGCTTTACCGCTAAGCCTAAGGCTGAACGTGTGGAAAATGCCCCCCGGCCTCAAAGTCGCATCCTGGATATGCGGACGGGCATGAGTCCCAATTACGATCAAGAGGTAGTTATCATGGTTCCCTATGACTTTGAAATGACCAAGGTTGTGTGTGACCATGTGCGTAACGGCAAAACAGTTATTTGCAATATTGAACGGATTGATGACACGACAGCCCAGAGGGTTTTAGACTTTATTTTGGGTGCTACCTATGCCCTGTCCGGTTCTCTCGAGTCCATTAGTGATAAAATTTTCGTGGTAACGCCCGCCTCCACTAGGCTGTCTGTACGGCCGGAAGAACGTCGTCGGCCCAACCGTCCTGTAGAACGTGCTAACAACTCGACCCCTATGCCCGGTAGACGAGATCAGCGGCCTTTCCCCCGCTTTACCCCCGCTCCTTCTTTTAATGAGAACAAGGGACAAACCGGTCCCTACTTTGCTGAAGAAGTCCTAGCGGCTAATCAATAAGAGTAAAGACAACTAAAAAATAAGCAGAAAGACTTGTGAGACCGGTTTGAGTCTTTTCAAAGCAATAAAGAATCCTCTGAGAAAAACAGCATGGCAACATGCTGTTTTTCTCTAAGTAGACATTTTGACCGGAAGCGCTAGTAAGCCCAGAAATCGACGGGTAAAATGATTGAAGTATTTGTGGAAAGTGGGTGTAGATTTTGCAAGTAACAATTGGTTTAGATATAGGGGGCTCCACCACCAAGGTTGTGGGCTTTAGGGGCCAGGAACTCCTGGGCAAGGCCATGGTCAAGGCCTCTGATCCCATCACTTCTACCTATGGTGGCATAGGGCGTTTTTTGAGCCTCTATGATTTGAAACTCCAAGATGTCAAGCAGGTTTTCATGACCGGGGTGGGCTCCTCTTATATTGAAAAAGGTGTCCTCGGCTTACCCACGCAGACCGTGGAGGAGTTTAACTCAGTAGGCCTGGGGGGCCTTTATTTATCTGGCCTGGAGAGTGCCATTGTGGTATCCATGGGCACAGGTACTTCCCTGGTGGCCGCCAGTCGTCAGGGTGGTAGACACATTATAGGTACAGGCGTAGGGGGAGGGACCCTTTTGGGCTTAGCCAAAGCTATCCTGGCTATCAGTGACTTTGACCTTATCTCAGAGCTTGCTACCGAAGGCAGCTTGGAAAATATAGACTTAAATATTGCTGATCTCTCCACCCGGGAGATTCCAGGCTTGACCGCCGAAATTACTGCATCTAACTTCGGCAAAATGAATGAACAAGCAGGGCGTGAAGACCTCGCTAGGGGTATCGTAAACCTAGTCTTCCAGTCTATCGGTACAGCAGCCATCTTGGCCTCGCGTTTGGAAGAACAGGATAATATTGTCTTCGTTGGTTCTTTACTTAGGGTGGCAGCAGGTAGAAATACCTTGGCTGCTTTCGCAGATTTGTACCAAAAAAAGATTCTAATTCCCGAAGATGCTGAGTACGCAACAGCCATGGGAGCCGCCTTATCGGGCCTAACTGATGCCAACCATCGCTGGAAAAAGTAGATATATACGGCATTTGCGGGTTATGCATCAGAACACCCGGCTACGGTGTGAGAAATAGGCAAAACTACGGAAAAACATCCTTGACAAGGCCAAAAGGCTTTGCTAGTATTGTCAAGCGCTCGATTGAGCGGCAAGAAAACGGACCTTGAAAATTGAATAGCAGACAAACATAACGAGCCCTCAAGGAAACGAAT
>JAUNLO010000001.1 GCA_030532185.1 Eubacteriales bacterium | reverse complement strand
AGACAGTACGTTCTGAGCAAATAAGCTCATTTTTGACCTGCTCACAGACAGCATGAGGAGAAAGGCCACGTTTAAGTCCTGGCGACACCAGCTCATTTATTTCCTGTATTTCTTCCGGAGTGTAACTGAAGCCAGATCGGCATTCACTTAGTGTTGTCTCATATTGTCTTTGTGCCTGTCCTGTGCTATGCAGTTGGGGCTTTTATCCAGCTGCTTTGCGATATGACGAAAAGAGCAATGTGCTTTGATCATTATGAGAATATCCATACGCTCTTCCAAAGTTAAGTGTTTGTTCCTAGGCATAGCAATCTCCTTTCTCAAAACGGGCTAGGAACAGTGATATTCACTACTTTATTTGTCAGATTAAAAGAGATACGCGGATTTGTCTAACTAAAGTGAGAGCTGGGTTTCTTTAGTGTCCTGTTTACTTTGGCAATTAGCAGCACATATAACCAGAAGATTTTTCTGCCCTGAAGGCTTGACAATATTTTAGGCCCTGCTACAATAGCTAATGTTCTCGCGGAATTTTGCTCCAAGGCAGAAGCCACGCAGAAGTTCCTGGGGAATTAGCTCAGATGGGAGAGCGCTTGAATGGCATTCAAGAGGCCAGGGGTTCGATTCCCCTATTCTCCACCACAGAAGGCATCATGTTTGATAAAAAATATGATGCCTTTTTTCTTGCCTGAAAAAGCCGTAACTCAATAGTTGTCACTATTAGGAGTCCTAATAGAGAAATAATCATGTGAGGAGAACAAAATGGAAAAGGATTGTGGTTTTACAGCTGGGAATCAGTGGTTTAGATATAGAGCCGCAGCAATTATAGTAGAAAATGATTGCGTCTTATTTGCAGGCAACGCAGTCGATGACTATTACTATTCCATAGGCGGAGCAGTTCGTATGGGGGAAACTGCGGAGGAAGCAGTAAAAAGAGAGGTGTTTGAAGAAACGGGTGTCGAATATGAAGTAGATCATCTAGCAGTGATACACGAAAATTTCTTTATAGGCAGTTCCAGCTTACAAGGCGTCGACTGCCATGAGCTTGCCTTATATTACATGATGAAAGCTAAAGGCGACCAAACGCTGAACAGTCGTAGCTATACGCTGGGAGGTCTTAAAGAAACTATGCACTGGCTACCGATTGCTGAACTTGTTCAATATAACGCTTTTCCATCGTTTATGAAAGAATATCTACAATCAAGCCATACCGGAATTGAGCATATAATTACAGATGAAAGAGTTAAATAAATTCCAGCATACGAGAATAAGTAAAACAAAATATCAAAGTTAAAGGCGATAGAAAATCCTAGCGTCTTTTTTAATTATAAGTTTCCAATAAGGCATCATATTTTAAGAGAAAATACGCTGGCTCTATTCTTGCCTGAGAAGCCTTAATTAATATGCATAGCCACTGGACCTAATCAATGATATGATTAGTAAACAGATTAAGGGCAAGCAGACAATTTATGTATGAGGATAGGAGGAGTTCAAAGTGAAGCAAGATTCAACGCTTAGTAATCAAATTTACGAAACGCTTATGCATGACATTATTTCAGGTGTGTTTTCTCCTACGGATATTATCAATGAAAATACCTTGGTAGAACGATTTGGGGTGAGTAAATCTCCTGTTCGAGATGCCTTAATAAAGCTATGCAATGATGGTATTCTGACCAGTATGCCTCGGGTAGGTTATCGCTTGGTCTACTACTCTAATTATTGGTTAGATTGTATTAAGGAATTTCGTTTGTGTATAGAATTACATTATTTAGATAAATACTGGGAAAGAATTGGTGATGAGGATATTCGCAAGCTCGAAGTCCTACATGCAGCCAACCAGGAATCAAATGGTGAACAAGCCGATACAGCCATCGCTTCGGTGACTAATCATTGGCTTAATAATATGAATTTTCATCTGGCTATCGCCGAAGCTCTCCATGATCCTCATTATTGTGAAGTTTTACAAATGACCTTGAAAAAGCTCAATGTTGCGTATGCTCAGCATTATTGGAGTAATTGGCATGATCAAAAGTTTCCTCTTGATGTTAGCTTACATAAAGGAGTCATTGAATCGATAAAAGCAAATGATAAAAAAAGTGCTATTAAGTTTCTAAGACAGGATATTGATTCATTTTTAGTTAGTGCCTAAAGAGCCGCAGTATACGTTAAAACTTTAGCTCGGCATTTACCTCTAAATTGACTTACTGATTGCACAAGTCTTCAGTGATATTTGTAAATATTATTGACGATTTGTTTATGCGCTGATATGATTACACGTAATATTAGTGCCGGTATCATTGCTCAGGTCAATGCCGGAAGGAAGCTGATGTTCACTTCCGCACAAAGTATAGAAAGAGGTAAATTTATGTCTAGAAAAATTGTTTCCTTGTTACTAGTGATGTTACTAGTGCTAGGCACATTGTCTGCCTGTTCAACAGAACAGACTCCCGCTGAGAAGACTACAAAAGTTGAGACAAAGAAAGAGGAAAAAGAGGATAAGCCAGAGCAAGAAGAAAGCAAGCAAGAAGAATCGGAAACTGCTAAGTCTGACGATCAGAAAACGGATAGTGAATCGGCTGCCGATGGTGAGCCTATCGAAATTGGTATGTTGGCTCCTCTGACTGGTAGTAATGCAGAATATGGCATTGGCTTCCAAATTGCCGGAGAAATGGCAATAGAAGAAATTAACGCAGCAGGAGGCATAAATGGACGTCCGCTCAAAATTGTAGTTGCCGATTCCAAGGGAGAATCTAAGGAAAGCACTGCCCTTACTACACAATTTGGCGAAAACAAAAATATTATGGCTATAATCGGTGACTTCACCTCAGGCGCATCCATGGCCGATGCTCCCATTGCTGAGGAATATGGTATCGTTTTACTATCTCCCACAGCATCAAACCCTGACTATGCTGCCATGAGTCCATATGCTTTTTCTATAATGGGGCGTCAAGATGGGGAAGGTCCCTTCTTTGCTCGCTATATTTTAGGCAAAAAGCTGGGCGCTAAAAAAGTCGGCGTAATTTATATTAATAGTGATTGGGGTCTTTCTAGCTATAATGCCCTAACTGGCACATTTGAAGAAGTCGGTTTAGAACTCGTGTCTCAGACTAACTATGTGGATGGTGAATCGGATTTTTCCTCTGTCGTAGCCAAGGTTAGAGCTGGTGAGCCTGATACTATTGTAATTTTAGACCAAGGTAACGTTCCTAAAATCTTAAATGAAGTTAAAAAATCTGGTTGGACCGACGTAACCCTAACAAGCTTGGGCCCTGGTGCCTCGGCACAGCTTATTGAACTGAGTGGAGATGCCGCAGAAAACCTTTATATTTCCACACCTTTCTTCTTTGACCCAGCTAATGAAAAAGATATGCTTTGGGCAGAAGAATTCCAAAAGCGTTCCGGCTTTTCTCCTACAGTCCATCCGGTTGTGGCCTATGACTCTGTTTATTTAATCGCTGAATCTATGAGGGCAGTAGAAGGTGAATTAACCCGTGAGGCAATCAGAGAAGCTCTGCAAAATATTGATCATCCAGGGATGGCTGGGCCTATTAGATTTAACGAATCTGGAGATATTACACGGCAATATCTAATCGCTAAGGTTAAGGATGGAAAATGGGCCTTAGAAGAAGGTTACGATTACGCTGATGACCAGAAGTAAAAACTTCTAAAGATTCTTTACAGGATGGCCCATACTTTTGGGGGTCATGGGTCATCTTGTTCCAAATTTTTATTGGCTATAGTTACCCCGCTGGATAACTCTTATATAGTCACTTTTGGTCTGCTTCATGACAGAATTATTCAGGAGAAGACATGAATTACATTGTGCAAATATTATTGAATGGCATAACACAAGGTATGATTTATGCTTTAATGGCATTGGGCTACTCTGTCATTGTAGGTGTGGTGGGACTAGTTACTTTTGCCCACGGACACGTTATTATGATTGGAGCCTTTTCCGCATTCTATGCCTTTCAATTGTTTGGAAATAATATTTTTCTAGGACTGATTGCCAGTTTTATTTTCCCCGGACTTCTGGGCATTATCATCTACAAAGTATGCTATGAGCGTTTCATGAATGCTTCGCGTAATATTTCTTTAATCTGCACCATCGGTATGAGTATGGTTATCAGTAATCTTGCCCAAATCGTCTTTGGTCCAAACCAAAAACCAATGATCAATATTATTGATCCTAAATTTTTTCACATCGGACCAGTACAGATTTCTTTGCTACAAATCATAATTGTGGTTACTGTTGTGGTAGTAGCCATTTTACTAGCTCTCTTCTTTAATAAGACAAAATATGGTGTGGGCTTACGTGCAGTTAGCCAAAATAAAGTGGCCGCCAGTCTCATGGGGATCAACGTACAAAAAAATGCTATGTTGGGCAACATCATAGGGTGCGGTCTGGGTGGTGTAGCTGGTTTGCTATTATCTCTGTATTACCAAACTCTGCAAGCAACTATGGGAGGCCCCTTAGGCATGAAAGCCTTCTCGTCTTCTGTACTTGGGGGCTTAACTGATACACGCTTTTCTGCTGTGGGCGGCTTACTCATAGGAATTATCGAAAACATTGGTATCGCTTTCACTCAAGCTTCATTCCGAGATATTTTTGCCTTTGTCTTCATGATTTTAATTTTATTTATTCGGCCAAAAGGTTTTTCTTCAAAGAAGGGATTCAAAGTATGAGTGTAAATGCCCGGAATAAGAGCAGGAACTATATTCTAATTGTATTGGGACTTATCGTATTAGGTGTGGTTCCTGTACTTGTCAAAAATAATTACACCATGAGGATAGCGTGCCAAATTGTGTACTATGCGGTTATGGCAGGTTCCCTAAACGTTATCAATGGCTTTACGAATCAGTTCAGTATTGGCCACGCAGGTTTTATTGCCGTAGGGTGCTACAGCTGCGTAATTTTGCAAACAAAGCTAGGTGTAAACTTTTGGTTTAGTATGCTTATTGCTGCTCTAATTACTGCATTGATTGGCATACTTGTTGCTCTTCCCACACTGAATTTGTCGGGAATTTATTTGTCTTTTGTTACTCTAGGTTTTTCTGAGATTATTCGCCTGGTTGCTTTAAACTGGACACCTGTTACAGGTGGGCCCATGGGGATTAAAGGTATCCCGGTCCCAGTTATATTTGGTAAGACTTTCCGGAGCCCATCGGACTATTATTACCTGTTCTTGATAGTAGCAGTTCTCTTCTACTTCTGTACCCATCGGGTTATTAATTCTCGTGTAGGACGAGCTTGGATGTCTATCCGCGAAGATCAGCATGCTGCCCAGTCTATTGGTGTAGAAATAAGTAGATATAAAATGTTGAATTTTATTTACGCCACTTTTTGGGCTGGTTTGATTGGTGCATTTTATGGTCCATATATGCAATACGTTGACTCAACACTCTTTACTTTAGATGAGGGCTTTAATGTACTTTCAATGGTCATTATTGGTGGTATGGGCACTATGCTTGGCCCAATTGTGGGTTCGTCCATTGTTAACCTGTTAAATGAGATTTTGCGTCCAATCAATGAGTACCGATTGGTTGCTTATGGTGCCCTCATCATTCTAACTATGTGGATTCGCCCTCAAGGTATCGTGGGTGCTTCCAATAGCGTCTTGTCTGGGAAGTTAACCGCCAAGAGTCAACAGAAAAAGGAGGCGGCGTGATGGAACGTATACTTGATGTGCAGAATATAGGCATCAGTTTTGGTGGCTTAAAGGCTGTTAGCGATGTGAGCTTTCATATAAATACTGGAGAGATTTTTGGCATAATCGGCCCAAATGGCGCAGGCAAGACAACCTTGTTTAATATATGTTCTGGAGTATATAAACCTGATTCCGGGACTATAAAATTAAACGGCCACGAAATAATTGATATGAAACCCGAGGAGATTTGTTGCCTAGGTTTGACCAGAACCTTCCAAAACATAAAATTGTTCAACTTTATGAGTGTTCTCGATAATGTCAAAATAGGTTTTCATATCAACACCAGAACCAATATTTGGGATGCGATTACGCATAGTAAAGAATACAAGAAAACAGAGAGGTATGCCGAGGATAAAGGTAGAGAAATTCTTAAGATGCTCAAACTTGAAAAATACAGTCAGGTGAAGGCAGGAAACCTATCCTATGGCTTACAGCGTAAAGTAGAGATTGCTCGAGCATTAGCGACTAATCCTCAAATTTTACTCTTGGATGAACCAGCAGCTGGTATGAACGCGACTGAATCTGCAGAGTTAAGTTCTTTCATCACAGAAATAAATGAGTTGGGTTATACCATCGCTCTGATTGAACATGACATGAAATTTGTAATGAACACCGTTAACCGGATTATGGTTCTTAATTTTGGTGAAAAAATAGCAGAGGGACTGCCGGCGGACATTCAACTTAACCCTGATGTGGTGAAGGCCTATTTCGGCACTAAAATGGCCCAACGACTTAAGGAGGAAGCCTAATGTCTCTTCTGGAAGTTAGTAATCTATCTGTAAATTATGGTCACATTCAAGCTGTAGAAAATGCTAGTTTTAATGTTGAGCTTGGTGAAATTGTTACTCTAATTGGTTCAAATGGGGCGGGCAAAACTACTAGCCTGATGGCTATCTCTGGTTTAGCCACTAAACTAGGTGGAACTGTTATGTTTGAAGGTCATGATATTACTGATATGACTCCTCATAATATTGTAAAACTTGGTATTGCCCATGTTCCCGAAGGACGTATGATTTTTCCGGATTTGACTGTGGAAGAAAATTTGAGGGTCGGGGCATACTCTTTGCCCAAACAGCATCAAAAGACATTCGAAGAGCTGCTAAGTAATGTGTTTGAGCTTTTCCCTAGACTCAAAGAACGTTTAAAACAATTTGCTGGGACCCTATCTGGTGGAGAACAACAAATGTTGGCAATCGGCCGTGGGATGATGATGGATCCTAAAATAATTCTGCTTGATGAACCTTCTCTGGGTTTGGCCCCCATCATTGTGGAAGAAATTTTTTCTTTAATTACGAAATTAAGAGATGAGGGTAAGACCATTCTATTAGTAGAACAAAATGCGTCCATGGCGTTATCTATTGCTAATCGAGGTTATGTTATGGAGACAGGGCAGGTTGTATTACATGATACAGGAGAGGCCTTACTCGCAAATGAGATGGTAAAAAGTGTGTATTTAGGAGGCTAATGCTCCTTATAGGCACTGAATTTAAAACTAATGCATATGGTTAGAGCAAAAAATTTATAAGGAGAATAATATGAAAAAAGTACTCAACAAGCCTGAAAATTTCGTAGAGGAATTTATGGAAGGGTTAGTCCTGGCCTATGGTGATCAAGTTAGCTTTCTTAACGAAGATAAAAGAATCTTAGTGCGAGCCCAAAATAATAAGACAAATAAGGTTGGCATTGTGACAGCTGGAGGCAGTGGTCATTTGCCCCTGTTCTGTGGATATGTTGGTGAAGGCATGATCGATGGTTGTGCAATTGGTAATGTATTTGCTTCACCTTCGGCTTCAAAAATGGCTACCATGATTCGAGCTTGCGACACAGGAAAAGGCGTACTTTGCTTATACGGAAACTATGGCGGAGATAAAATGAATTTTGAATTAGCGCAAGAAGAAGTGGATTTTGACGATATCAAGACCGTTTCGGTACTTGCGATGGATGATATCGCCTCATCGCCAGCAAATCAGGCAGATAAGAGGCGGGGCGTAGCTGGACTTGTTTATGCCTATAAAATTGCTGGAGCATCTGCGGATCGGGGAGACGATCTCGATACGGTAGCTGAAACCACACGTGCCGCTTTGGCAAATATACGCAGTATGGGTTTTGCGCTTAGCCCTTGTATTTTGCCGGAAGTTGGTGAGCCTAGCTTCCATATTGCTGATGATGAAATTGAGGTTGGCATGGGTATTCATGGTGAACCAGGCATCGAAACCCGCAAAATGATGACTGCGGATGAAATCGCAGATACGGCGTTCGCAACAATCAACCAAGAACTCTGCTTAAAGACAAATGATGAAGTATCCATAATGATTAACGGTCTGGGGGCCACGCCTAAAGAAGAACTGCTCATCGTTTTTAGGCGTCTGCATCATCTATTATCAGAGCAGCAAGTTAATGTAGTTATGCCGCACATTGGTGAGTATGCTACTTCGATGGAAATGGCGGGGCTTTCTGTAACTATCTTCAAGCTAACAGAAGAGCAGAAGTCTCTTTTAGGTGCTCCTGCAAAAACTCCTTTTTATACAAACTGTAATCTGTAGTTCATTGGATAGCAAGGTGAAAGAATATGGTTTCAATTCATAATTTTATCCAAGGACTTCAAGCCATTTCTCGTGTTATGCAAGAGAATCGAGATTACTTGATTAAATTGGACCAACGTAATGGTGATGGAGACTTGGGCATCTCGATGAGTAACGGATTTCAAGCGGTTTATGACTATGCTGCAGGTAATCAAGATCAGCCATTTGCTAATTTAGTTTTCCGCTGTTCTGCGACATTTAATGAAGCCGCCCCATCCTCTCTAGGTACAATCTTAGCCTTTATTTTTATGGGTATGGGAAAATATCTAAAAAAGGCCTGTGCCAATGAGAATAGTGTTGATTTTCAGATTTTTGTAAAAGCTTTAAAAGCTGGTATGGAACTTATGATGGACAAGGCGGGCTCTAAGCCGGGTGAAAAAACTATCGTCGATTCCCTGTATCCTGCAGTTCAAGTATTAGAAGAAAAAGCTGATGAGGATCCTGTGGTAGCCTTATTAGCTGCTAAAGTTGCCTCGGAGCAAGGTATGGAAAATACCAAAAATATGCGCTCAGTGCATGGTAGGGCAGCATATTATGGTGATAAAAGCATTGGTATAATCGATGGAGGTGCTGTAGTAGGGCATTTAATTTTTCAAGCTTTAGCTGATGAATTTGAAGCTCAATTACCCTAACTTACGTCGCGAACAAAGATATATTTAAATGTAAATATACTATTTAAACGAAAGAGAGACTTGTGAACATGATTAAGAACAAGAAGGCCAATTTTGAACTGTTTCTGCAAGAAAAGGCAGGGGCTAAGCCACCGGTAGGTTTTTTCCAACACTTCGTTCCGGCGGCTGAGCACCATTATGCTTTAACGCAAGATGATGTTATGCCCAGGGTCTTGCAAGGGCAAAAAGAATTCATCAATAAATACCAACCTGACTTTATCAAGATTATGTCGGATGGCTTTTTTAGTCCTCCTTCCATGATGGAGCATCCAATTAACAGTGTGGCGGATTTAGATTTGCTGCAACCGGCTCCTCATGACCATCCCTGGTTTAGCCAGCAAGTAGAATATGTTAGAAAAATTCGGGAATTCGTGGGACCGGACCAGGTTATCTTTTATAGTATCTTCTCGCCTATGAATTACATCCGTCTACGCTTTGCGGAAGTTGAGGCGGATGATGATAAATTCCCCCGCTTGTTCATGGAAGATCCTGATCGTATGCTGAGGGCTTTGAATGCTATCACCCAGGATGCCCTGCATTTGGTAAAAGTCTTGAGCGAAGAGGGGAGTGCGGATGGCTTCTACTATAGTGTGCAGTCTGTCCAACACCCCGCAGCGGATGAGGCTTGGCACAATAAGTATGTCAAGCCTAGTGACTTGGAAGTAGCACGGGCCATGCATGAGGCAAACAAACTTATAATGCTGCACATTTGTGGCTGGGGAGATTTCACCAATCCTATTCCTTGGTATGTGGATTATCCTAGTGATCTGGTTAACTGGGCCACGCATGCAGAACACCTCTCTCTTAAAGAGGGTAAGGCCTTATTCAATAAACCCGTTATTGGTGGATTTAACAACGATCCTGGTACTTTAATTTACACCGGAACTAAGGAAGAGCTTAAGGCAGAGATTTTCCGCCTACTGGATGAAACAGGTATGGTCGGTGTAGGTATTGGTGCAGACTGCACCTTAGGCGATAGCTTAGAAGCCTGGCGCATCAGCTATGTGCAAGAAGTAGTGCAAGAATATTTCGACACCCACCAGTAAAATTAGTGTTTAAAAATTTATAGCGCAAGCGGATAGATTTAAGAATTCACAGCCGATTAAAAATCGGCTGTTTTTAATGTACGCCCGATAATTCGCTTGATAAATTTAGCTTTCTACCTCTCTACCTTATAATGGTTACACTAAACTAGACTAGAAGCTGAGTTGGAAATAGCCACAGTACCGGCTGAACTGGCAGAGACTAGACTAGAAGTTAATGCGGAAACACATGGTCGGACGTGGCTAGTTAGTAGCTAGCTTGATGTAAAGGAGTAAGGTATGCGGGCTTTAGTGCAAAGAGTTTCAGAAGCTGCAGTTTCTATCGAGGGAGGACAAGCTAAGGGCATCGGTCAGGGTTTTCTGGTGCTGCTTGGGGTAGGTAGCCAGGACACGAAGGCGGAAGCGGATAAGCTGTGGCGTAAAATTGCCAATTTGAGGATTTTTCCGGATGAAGAGGGGAAGACCAATCTTAACCTGGCCCAGGTTGGGGGCAATGTGCTTGTGGTTTCCCAATTTACGCTTTATGCCAACTGCCGGAGAGGCAACCGCCCTTCTTTTATTGAGTCGGCCTCACCGGACCAGGGTGAGGAACTCTACGAATATTTCAAGACCCTGGTCAGCTTAGAATATCCCGATTTTGTGTGTGGGGAATTCGGAGCCTCTATGGCGGTTAGCCTTACCAATCAAGGGCCTTTCACCATCTGGTTGGACACGGACCAGCTCTAAACTGTCCTATGCTAGAATAAGTCTAAGCTTGATTTGGAGGATACTGCCATGACCCGTGCTGCCGGTATTTTACTGCCTATTTTCTCTTTGCCTGGTCCCTTTGGGGCGGGTGTATTTGGTGATGAAGCTGTGGAATTAGCCAAGGCTCTGCAAAAGGCCAAGATTAAAGAATGGCTTATTTTGCCCCTTAATCCTCCGGGTGCGGCCTTTTCTCCTTACGCTGCCACTTCCAGTTTTGCGGGTAACCCCGGCTTTATTGATCCACGTGATTTGCGTAGGCGGGGGCTCCTGCAGCAAGAGGAACTCCAAGCTCTCTATGTGGACCATGGCCAGAAGATTGATTATGCGAGTTTCTTTCAAAAGCAGGAGGAGGTCTTGCGTTTGGCCCTGGGTCGCTTGAAGGCCAAGGATGAGCAGGCCTTGGAAGAATTTATGGAGGAGGAAAGTTACTGGCTGCAGGATTACGCCAGCTTCATGACCATTCGCAAGTTCTTCCATAATTTGCCCTGGTGGGAGTGGCCAGACAAGTCCCTGGAGCAAAAAAATGCTTTTGCGGTAGAAGAATTTATTGATGAGCACCAGGCAGATTACCGCTACTATTGCTATGAACAATATGAATTCCACCGTCAGTGGGCCGAGGTCAGGAAGAAAATCAATGACTGCGAGGTTAGCCTGATTGGGGATATCCCCATTTACCCGGCTGCTGATTCGGCCGACCTTTGGGGTAAAAGATCTATTTTTGAAACAGACGAGGAGGGCCACCTCACCCGTGTGGCTGGAGTACCGCCGGATTACTTCTCAGAGACTGGTCAACTCTGGGGTAACCCCCTCTACGACTGGGAAAAAATGGCAGAATCGGACTACGCTTACTGGCGGCATCGTATTGCTAAAACCTTAGACTTCTGCGATAAATTGCGGATAGACCACTTCAGGGGTTTTGAATCCTATTGGGCAGTCCCCGCCGATGAGACTACCGCAGTCGAGGGGACCTGGGAACAGGGACCGGCTATGGACCTCTTTGGTCCCTTGTTAAAATATTTCCCGCCTCACAGCATCATCGCTGAGGACTTAGGGGTGGTTACCGAAGGTGTTACGGCCTTCCTAGAGGCTTCCGGCCTGCCCGGCATGAAGGTACTACAATTTGCCTTTAACCCGGAAGATAAGGATTCTGTGGACCGCCCTCACTCCTATGTGCCTAATTGCGTGGCCTTTACCGGTACTCATGACAACGACACCCTTTTAGGCTGGGCCCGTTCTCTCAGCTCGGACCACTGGGACTTTGTTTGCACCTACTTGGGTATTCCTGCGGACTCCCGGGACCCTGGCCAGGAAGGTCCCCATAATCCCCTTTGCAGGCGGGCTATCCTTACCCTTTTCCAAAGTGTAGCCCAAGAGGTCATTATTCCAGTGCAGGACCTCTTAGGTTTGGGTACAGACTTCCGCATTAACCTACCAGGATCTGTCAGCGAGCAGAACTGGACCATACGCTTAAGCCAAGAGCAACTGGCGGAGATTGACTTCGCCTGGCTCGCAGCTATTGTCGGGGCCACGCAGAGAGATGCAGAGGCGGACTAGGGCAGTAAGCGGGGAACTGAGACTAAGATATGGCAGACGCAGCTAGCAGAGATAGGAGGGCGGGCTTACGTATTTTGGGTTTAGACCCGGGTTATGCCCGTACCGGCTATGCAGTTTTGGATTGCGTCCAGGATCGTTTCAGCGTGGTAGACTATGGCTTGATTGAAACCTTAGCCCATACACCCTTTCCCCGAAGATTACTCACGATAGACCAAGCTATCTCCAGTATCTGTGAGCGCTTTCAGCCTCAGGTCATGGCCATTGAAGAATTATTCTTCTACCGTAATATCACCACGGCCATTGGTACTGCCCAGGCCCGGGGCGTAGCAGTGGTGGCAGCGGCCCGTCAGGGTTTGGAAATTTATGAATACACCCCTATGCAGGTAAAACTGGCTGTTACAGGTTATGGGGGAGCGGCAAAGGAGCAGGTCCAAGCCATGGTGAAGATTCTTTTGAGCTTGAGGGAAGTGCCCAAGCCCGATGATGTGGCAGATGCTCTAGCCATAGCCATCTGCCATGGCCATTCCGGCAACCGCCGGGAAGCCCTAGCCGTGGGTGGTTATCAATAGGACTTGCAAAGTGCTTATCAAAAGGTCTTGCAAATATGACTAAAGGAAGAGATTATGATTGCCTTTATTGAAGGAAAAGTTGTAGATAAAAACCCTTCCTACCTGCTCTTACTCAGGCAGGGGATGGGCTATCGCTTAAACTATGATCCCCTCTATGCCTCGCGGATGCCAAGTCTAGGGGAAGAAGCCAGGCTTTATACCTATCTCTACGTGAGAGAGGATGAGCTAAGTCTCTATGCCTTTCCTACAGCTGAAGAAAAGCAACTTTTCGAACTTATCATTACGGTTTCCGGTATTGGGGCCAAGCTGGGAGGCAGCATTGTGGCCTCCCTTAGCCCTGCCGAATTTGCCCTAGCCATCTTGAATAATGACCTGGCCCGCCTGACTCAAATCAAGGGAGTGGGTAAGAAAACTGCCCAACGCATGGTCCTAGATCTCAAAGATAAGATTAGTAAAGACCAGTCTTGGTCCAGTGACGAAGGCCTAGCCGTAGCTTTACAGGCGGGTAGTGGAGGGGCATCCAGCCTGACATCTGAAGCTCTGGCGGCCCTACAACTCTTGGGCTATAGCCAACAGGAAGCCAACCGGGCGGTGAGTTTGGCCTTGCAGGAAGCAGGGGAGGAGCCTAGTCTGGACGAACTTATTCGCCTGGCCCTCAAGCTCATGGCCAAAGTTTAGGACCAGCAGCTATTCTGGAATCCGCTAAGTGACATATAAAGGTAAGTAGGCATGGCACAAGAAGGTTTTTACAGTATTTATAACCCCGAGGAGGCTTATGACTCCTATGAGGAAGACCGCTTTATTTCCCGTGAGAGGATTAGTTCAGACCGGGAGGATGGCAGTATGCGCCCGGCTAGCTGGTCTGAGTATTTTGGTCAAGAGAAAATTAAGACCAATCTGGCAGTCTATATCAAGGCGGCCCTGGAGCGGGGCGACGCTCTTGATCATGTGCTCCTGTACGGGCCTCCGGGCTTAGGTAAGACCACCCTGGCTGGCATTATTGCCGGGGAATTAGGGGTGCAAATGAAAATCACCTCTGGCCCCGCTATTGAGCGCCAAGGTGATTTAGCAGCTATCCTGACCAATCTGCAAGAACGGGATGTTCTTTTCATCGATGAGATACATAGGCTTAACCGCCAGGTGGAGGAAATCCTCTATCCGGCCATGGAAGACTATGCCCTAGATATCATGCTGGGTAAGGGGCCTTCCGCCCGCTCTATTCGCTTGGACCTGCCACATTTTACCCTGATTGGGGCCACCACCAGGGCCGGCCTCCTGACCTCTCCCTTGCGGGACCGCTTTGGCATGATTCTTCGCCTGGAACTATATAGTCCCCAAGAAATTGCGCAAATTATTGCCCGTAATGCCCAGGTCTTAAAAATGGGGGTGGAGGAAGAGGCTCTGGCCTTAGTGGCGGGCCGTTGCCGGGGTACCCCCCGGGTAGCCATCCGTATCTTACGCCGCTTACGGGACTTCGCCCAGGTCATGGGGCGGAAGTCTATTGACCGGGAGGTTGTTACTAAAGGCCTGCAGGCCTTAGAGATTGATGAACTGGGCCTGGATGCTACAGACCTCAATCTCTTGCAAAATATGGCCCAGATGTTTGGCGGAGGTCCGGTGGGTCTAGATACTTTAGCAGCAGGCATTGGCGAAGATGCCGGCACCATTGAAGATGTGTATGAGCCTTATCTCATGCAGCTGGGCTTTATTTCCAAGACGCCTCGTGGCCGTATCCTGACCCGCTTGGCCTATGACCATTTGGGTCTTGCCTATCCCGCCAGTAACAACTCTAGTCCCGGCCCTAGTTCTGACTCGGGGGCTAGTGAGCAATTGAGCTTTGACCTGGCTTAGGCCCGGAGGTTTACACAGAAAATGGCAGATTTACTTCAGAATGCAGATATTAGCCGGGAGCAACTGCAGGCAGGGGGCCTTTTGCTCCATGCCTGCTGTGGGCCTTGTGCGGAATATCCTCTAAAAAACTACCGGTCGCAGGGCATTCAACCCCTGCTGTTTTACTATAACCCCAATATTCACCCGCAAAAGGAATGGCAAAGACGCTACGAATCCTTAGCCCAGCTGGCAGCTGCTGAATCCAGCCAGCTTTTGCTGAGCAGGGATTATGACCAGGAGACCTGGCTAGCTTATGGTGAAAGTCCTGAACGTTGCCTCTTTTGCTATGCTAGTCGTCTGAGGGCTACAGCCCGGCAGGCTAAAGATTTGGGCCTCAAGTACTTCACGACCACACTCTTGATTTCACCTTATCAAGATAGGGAGGCTATTGTGGCAGCCGGAGAGGCTGCAGCAGAGGAATTTGGGGTCAGCTTTGTAGCGGTGGACTGGCGGGACCACTTCCGGGAAGGTCAATGTCTGGCCAGAGAGGATGGACTCTACCGGCAGAAATATTGTGGCTGCCTAATCTCTCTGAAAAATTCTCAGTTTAAGCGTAAGGTGGGCAAGTCCCTTCTAACCTTTGAGCCCAAGGACGACACCCCTAAGCCTCAAGTCTTGCGTCTGAGCTAGGGGGAGCTAGGCCATGCCTTTAGATGGAATTTCGGCAGATTTTCTGCGTGCTGAACTGGCAACTAGCCTGGTGGGGGCTAGGCTGAATCAGGTCTGGCAAACGGCCAATTTGGCAATTTATTTACAGCTGCGTAAGCCAGGGCATAGCCTAGGCCTACACATTTCTATTAATCCCGCTCAGGCTGCCCTTTACCTGGATCCTAAGACACCCCCTCGCCTGGCAGACCAGTCTAATTTCCTCTTCTCCCTTAAAAAACGTCTGCAAGGGGCCGAGCTCATAGGGGTGGAAGGACCAGACTGTGAACGAATTTTCCACTTGCACTTCCGTGGCAGTAATGAGATTGGGGACCTGGAGGACCATACCCTGATTGCGGAAATTATGGGTAAGCACTCCAACCTGGTTCTGGTCAGACAAAATGGCATTATCCATGATTCTTTTCGCCATATTGATTCCTCGGTCAACCGTTACCGTGAAATTATGCCGGCCAGGCCCTATCTGGCCCCGCCCCCCCAGGATAAACTCTTCTTCTCTAGTTTTCTGAAAGACCTACCAGCCTATTTACAGGGAGAAAAGATCTTACCTTTTTTAGAGGGAGAGGGGGTAAATATGGCCTGCGACCGCTATTTAGTGGCCCGCTTGGCGGGCTTTTCCCCCTTACTGGCTCAAGATGTTTGTTTCCAAGCGGGTTTGGAGGAAAAACTGCAGTTGCAGGACCTAAGCCCTAGCCAGCTGTCCCAACTAAGTAGGTGCTTGGCGGAACTTTTCCAAAAACTAGAACGGAGAGAGTATAGGCCGGCCCTGTATTATGTCCAGACTACCGATCGAGAGGCTAAAGACTTTTATAGTCTTCCCTTACATATTTTTCCCCGTTGGGAAACTTATCCCAGCCTCTCCGCCACCCTTGCCGCCTTCTATAGTCAGAAAAGCCAGGCGGAGAGCTTGGGTCAGCTACGACGTAAGATTGACCAAAAACTTAAACGCTTACAAAAGACCCATGCGAGACGTTATCAAAGTCACTTAAACGACCTCCAAGAAGGGGAGAAGGCTGCCACTTATAAGCTGTACGGTGACCTCCTGCAGGCTAAGATTTACCAAATTCCCCCTAAGGCCCAACAGGTCCAGGTGGAAAACTATTATGAACCTGACCTGCCTTTAATTGAGATCCCTTTAGATCCTGCCTTAAGTCCTGCCCAGAACGTTAATCATTACTACAAGCTCTATCGCAAGGCTAAAGAGAAAGCCCGTTGGGCTGCCACTTATCTCCGCCAAGATGAGTGGGAGGGGACCTGGCTGGATAACTTGCAGGTGCTCCTAGACCGCATGGACAGTCTGGAGGATGGCCAGGCTATCTTAGAGGAACTCAGAGAGCAGAAACTGGATTCGGGGGCTGGAGAAGGCCCCCAGTCTCAGACCCAGCTGCCCCTGGGGCAAATCCTTAACCCTGGTAAACCCAGCAAGAAGGGTAAATATAAGGCTCCGCCTCAGGCTGGGAAAAAGCGTAAGACTAAGAAAGACCAAGAGGAGGCAGTGACGGCAGGCTGGCGGGAATTTAAGACCAGTGAGGGTTTTTTGGTGCAGGTAGGGCGCAATAATTTAGCCAACGACCGTTTGACCTTCAAAAAGGCCCGCAAGGATGATTTATGGTTCCATGCTAGAAATATGCCGGGTTCCCACACTATCTTACGCCTAGAGGGGCAAGCAGCTACGGACCGGGCCATCGAAGAAGCAGCTTCTATTGCAGCTTATTTTTCATCGGGCAATCTTACGGGAGAGGGCAGCAAATTGGAAGTAGACTACTGCCCTGTAAAACAAGTCAGCCGCATTCCTGGGGCTAAGCCCGGTTTGGTCACCTATAAAAACTTCAAGACGGCTTATGTAGAGGCGAAGTTACCCTCGGTGTAAGCCAAGGGCTGGGACAGAACATGCTATAATTTCCCCTAAGAGGTGGGTATGGCTAGAAAGCAAGCAAACAGTACAAATAAGGCAACTAATAAGGGCAGAACTTCCGCTAAAGGCAGAACTTCCGCTCGGCTGCAGCAAGATACTCCGCCGGCTGAGCGGGGGGCTTGGCTAACTTTTTTTATTCAGAGTAGCTTGGGTAAATTTCTGCTAGCCTGTCTCTTGACCGTCCTAATCTTTTTCTTAAATTTATTTGTCTCGGGTGACCAATTAGAATTTTTTAGCCTGCTCTGGGGGATAGAAATCTTAATCCTAATCCTAGGGGGTTGGGGTGTATTTCTCTACCGCCGTCATAAAGAAAGTGAGGAAAACCGCTAATGAATATTGAAGTTTTCGAAAACTACGAACAAATGAGTATCCATGCTGCACGCTTAGTTGCAGCGCAGGTCCGTCTAAAACCCGATAGTGTCCTGGGTCTGGCCACAGGTTCTACCCCCTTGGGCCTTTATGCCGAACTTGTCCGCATGTATGAGGAGGAGGACTTGGACTTTTCCTCCGTGACCAGTCTAAATCTCGATGAGTATATTGGCTTAGGCGAAGAAAATGACCAGTCCTATGCATATTTTATGCGGGAAAAACTTTTCTCAAAAATTAATATTGATCCGGCTGCTTGCTTCCTGCCAGATGGTCTGGCCGAGGACCCGGAAGATGAGGCCTTGCGATACGAGGACCTGGCCGAGATGCTACCCCGCGATTTGCAAATTTTGGGTATTGGTCGCAATGGCCATATTGGCTTTAATGAGCCGGCGGATTTCTTTACCGTCTTAACCCACGTGACGGACCTCACGGAATCTACAATTCAAGCCAACCAACGCTTCTTTGCCAAGGTAGAAGATGTACCCCGCCAAGCCATCACCATGGGCATGAAACAAATTATGGCGGCCAAGAAAATCATCTTGCTGGCCTCGGGCGCGGAAAAGGCTGACATTGTCTTAGATCTAATTTTTGGCGAGGTTGCGAGCCAGCTCCCAGCTTCTCTCCTTAACCTCCACCCCGATGTCACCATCCTCCTGGATGAAGCGGCTGCCCGCTATTTACTTGAGGACCGTGGTTTTTAAGGCGGGGAAGAAGAGTAGAGGTTGAGGCTGAAGGAGGCTCTAGACCTGTCCTCCTAGCTGCGTTCTCGAGCAACAGCTTCGAGTATCACCTTCAAACATAGTCTTCAGGAAAAAAGCACCAGGGAATTTCCTCTGGTGCTTTTTGCTTGGTCTTGCGATTTTATTTAAGTAAGCCGGTCCGCTATTTGATCTTTTTATTGTGCTTTTTAATCAGTTTAGCAATCTTAGCGGAGGGGTCCAGGAGACCCGAGATAGAGGCGTTATGATTGATGGAGTCGATTAAGAGTGCCACAAATTTAGTCATATCGGCATCGGTGTACCATTTAGCCTCTTGGAGTTCCGGCCTATGGTAGTTGAGGTTGGTGCAGAAGACATGATCGATGAGACCTTGCTCATAGGCTTGGTCAAAGCGGGCCAGGCCGTCGGTGAAGAGGCCGAAGGAGGTGGCGCAGAAAATACGTCTGGCCTTTTTCTCTTTAAGAATGCGGGCCAGGTCTAGCATGGAGTCGCCGGAAGAAATCATATCGTCCACGATGAGAATATCGTAGCCTTCCACCGACTCACCGAGGAATTCGTGGGCCACAATGGGATTACGGCCGCCTTCTACGACAGCGTAGTTACGGCGTTTGTAGAAGGTACCCAGGCTAAGTCCCAGAACGGAGGCGTAGTACATGGCCCGTTTAATGCCACCCTCATCGGGGCTGACTACCATCATGCGGTCGGGGGCAAAGGAAATATCAGGAATGGTTCTGACCATGGCCTTAAGTATCTGGTAGGTGGTAGAGATAGATTCAAAGCCTCCAATGGGTACGGAGTTAGCTACGCGTGCATCGTGGGCATCGAAGGTTAAGAAGTTGGTGACCCCCAGGGAGAAGACTTCTTCCAGCATGTAGGCACAGTCCAAAGATTCACGTGCAGATCTTCTGTGCTGGCGACTCTCGTAGAGGAAGGGCATAACTACATTAATACGCCTGGCCTTTCCGGAGATAGCGAGAATGGTCCGGATTAAGTTTTGGTAATGGTCATCCGGGCTCATGCGGTTATCCTGGCCAAACATCTTGTAGGTCTTCGAGTAGTTGATCGGGTCGATGATGATATAGAGGTCGTGGCCCCGTACGGTACTGTTGATGACGGCTTTACCTTCACCGGAAGAGAAGCGGACCAGGTCTACGGGAACTGTATAGTCTTCCCGGAGGAAGCCAGGCTCCAAGAGGGTGGGATCACTATGGTCTAGACCCTCTAAGTATTGCTTGCGACGATCGAGGAGCTTGGCATTGACCTGGGCGGCAAAGTCTTCGGCCCCCGTGAGGGCGATAATACCTACCGGACCATGGGTCTGCATGAGGTTACGGCCTGACTGGTTATATACGTTATAGCTACGGTCTTTGGCATCTAAATAGCCGAAGTTGCTAACGCTAAGATTAGGGTTGTTGAGATTGGAAATATTCATCTTGCCTGGCTCCTCCTTTAGGCTTGTAAATTTTCGCTGTAGCGATGCAGGATCTCGTGGATTCTCTGGTCCGGTGCCAAGAGCTTACTGAGGGAAGCTTCGTGATTGAGAGCATCTATGACCGAAGCCAAGTTGTCGCTCATATCTACGGGTACAAACCAGGGGGCATCAAAGAGGGCCCGGGGGATACGGATGAGGTTGGTGGCGAAGACCTTATCAATAATCCCGTAATCGTAAGCCTGATTCATGGCTACGAAGCCATCACTAAAGAGGGGGAAGGTAGCCACGGCAATAACCCGGCGGGCCCCACGCTGCTTGAGTTGATTGGCACAATCCAGGATGGCCTCGCCAGTGTCAAAAAGGTCATCCACGATAATTACGTCACGTCCATTTACGTCATCGCCTAAAAAACCGCGCTCCACGGAGTCGTCACGATCATGAATGCGGTAGAAAGTGCCCAGGGGGACCTTCATCATGGTGGCGTAGTAAATAGCCCGGCTGATGGAAGTCTCCGAAGGACTGATGACCATAAACTTGTCAGAGTTGACTTGGAGGTCAGGGAAAACTTCCAGCATCCGCTCGATAATTTGCAGGGCGGTGGGGAAATTTTCGAAATTGTGGCGGGGTACGGCGTTGGCGACCCGACCATCGTGGGCATCATAAGTAATGAAGTTGCTTATTCCGAAGTTAAAAAGTTCGCGCAGCATAATGGCGCAGTCGGTGGATTGGCGGGATTGCCGTTGATAACGACGCCCCTCATAGAGATAAGGCATAATAACGTTTATGCGTGCTGCTACGCCCTGGGCTGCCGAAATAAGACGAATGAGGTCCATGTATTGGTCGTCAGGACTTAGGGACATGGGTTGGCCAAAGCGCGTCATATACATGCCGTCATTTATCACATCCGTGATAATGAATAAGTCATGGCCCCGCACATCATCTAAAAGCTTAGCCTTGCCCTCACCCGTACGGAAACGACCCAGGTCCACCTCGATGCGGTAGTCTTTGCGCAGGTATGCTGGGTAGTTTAAGAGATTGGGATAATCTTGAACATAGTTCTCACGCCTTCTGCGTAAGCGGCTGTTGATATTGTCGGCAAAAGTCCGGTTTAGCTGATGGGTGATAATACCGATGGGACCTACGGGGTCCATGGTATTTTCACCGTATCGCCAGAACTTAAAAGACTTCCAGCCTACGTTATCTGTTTCCATCTGGTCTCCTCCCCCTCCAGAGATTAATTTGCTCTTAAGTATAGCATTTATCAATAGTTAAACCACAGGGGAGGGGCTTGTGGAAACTTATAGTCATACTGTCATAAAAGCTCGTTGATATTGTAAATTTATTGATAAAGTGCTAAAGTTACAAACTAATTGAGGATGAAATATTGCTTGTTGATAAGAAGCTTTTTTCAGCCCTCAGCTTAGTGAAAAGCATCCTGAAAATCCAGGCTGCAAAATTTGGAGGAAGAATATGAAAAAATTACTGTCTCTCTTATTGGCTCTGATTATGGTGTTTGGCCTTGTAGCCTGTAGCAACACCGGAGACACAGAGAAAAAGACCGAAGCTCCTGCTAAAGAAACTGAAGCCGAGAAAACCGAAGAAAAAGAGAAGGCTGACGAAGAAAAAGTTGAAGAAAAGAAAGATGACGCCGCTGGCGATGTCATCAAGATTGGTGTTTTCGAACCCTTCACCGGCGCTGCAGCCTCTGGTGGTGAGTTAACCTTTGAGGGTATTGAACTCGCTTTTGCTGAAGTTCCCGAAATTCTAGGCAAGAAGATTGAACTGGTTAAGGTTGACAATAAATCTGACCAGGTAGAAGCCTCTAACGCCGCCCAGCGTCTGGTTGACAAAGACAAGGTTAATGCAGTTATTGGTTCCTACGGTTCCTCCAACTCCATGGCTGGTGGTCCTGTCTTCCAAGAAGCTAAAGTTCCTGCCGTAGGCTGTTCTCCCACTAACCCCATGGTTACCAAGGGCAACCCCTTCTACTTCCGTGTTTGCTTCATTGACCCCTTCCAGGGCTCTGTCATGGCTAACTTTGCTATCAACGAACTGGGTGCCAAAACCGCGGCTACCGTTAAGGACATCTCTTCTGACTACTCCGTAGGTCTGGTTAAGAACTTCGTAGACGCCTTCAAGGAAGCTAATGGTGAAGATTCCATCGTTTCTGAAGCCTCTTACAAGACTGGTGACCAGGACTTTACCTCTCAGCTGAATAACGTTAAGCAGGCCAATCCTGACGTTATCTTCTGCCCCGGTAACTATGGTGAATGTGCCCTCATGATTAAACAAGCCCGTGACCTGGGTATCGAAGCTCCTATGCTCGGTGGTGACACTTGGGAATCCCCTGACTTCATCAAAATTGGTGGCGAAAACATCAATAAAGAAGTTTACTTCTCTTCCCACTTTACTTCCGAGAAACCTCTGAACGACGTTTCTGAAGCCTTCCTGAAGACCTACAAGGATAAGTTCGGTAAAGACGCCAACGCTTTTGCTGCCCTGGGCTATGACGCTTACATGGTAGTTATCGACGCAATCAAACGTGCAGATTCTGCTGATCCCCAGGCTATTCGTGATGCCCTGGCTGAGACCCAAGAATTTATTGGTGCTACCGGTACCATCAGCTTGGATGCCGAAGGTGACGCCGTTAAGTCTGCCGTCATCAACCAGGTTAAAGACGACGCCTTTGTATATCTGCAAACTATTGAACCTGTAAGCAAATAGTAGTTTAACTGTAAGTTCAGAGATTTCTGAGGTGTGTTCAAGCGAGAGCCGCAACGCGCGGCTCTCGCACTTTATCAGAACTCTTTTTAGAAGAAAGGATACGTATGTCGTTTTTTATTCAAAACCTGGTCAACGGGATCAGCCTCGGTAGCCTCTATGCCCTTTTAGCCATAGGCTACACCATGGTTTACGGCATCCTGCGTTTGATCAACTTTGCGCACGGGGATATTTTTATGCTCGGCGCTTATCTCTCATTCTATGTAATGACCTTGACCTCTTTACCCTGGTGGGTTGCCTTCCTTATCGCAACTATTTTTACCGGCCTTCTGGGTATTCTTCTGGAGCGTTCAGCCTATGCTCCTCTGCGGCATGAAGCGAGAATTAATGTTTTAATTTCCGCCATTGGTGCCTCTTTCTTACTGGAAAACCTTGCCATTTTGGTTTTCGGCGGACGTCCCCAGCCTTTCCCGGTACCGGCTATCCTGGACCGCTCCATCAAGGTTGGGCAGGTCAGCTTTAACATCATTCAGGTGGTTATTCCTGTAGTCACTGCCGTCTTACTCTTAATCCTGCACTTTGTGGTTAATAAAACTAAGACCGGTATGGCCATGCGGGCCTTAGCTACGGATTATGAGGCTTCTGACCTCATGGGTATCAATATCAACCTAATTATCTCTGTCACCTTCTTAATTGGTTCTTTACTGGCAGCTGTAGGTGGTATCCTCTATGCCTGCCGTTATCCACAGCTTCTCCCTCTCATGGGTATGATGCCTGGTATTAAATGCTTCATCGCCGCAGTTATCGGTGGTATTGGTAATATGACGGGTGCCGTGGTCGGCGGTATGATATTGGGTATGGCAGAAATTATGATTGTCGGTTTCCTGCCCTCCCTCAATGACTACCGTGACGGTTTTGCCTTCATTATCCTCATACTCATTCTGATTATTAAACCCACCGGCCTGTTCGGCACTACTGCAAAGGAGAAAGTATAAAATGAGAGGCTCTCAAGTATTTTCCCGTAAGAATATCCTGGGCATTCTGATTTTTACCCTTATCCTTTTAATTATCAATGTTTTGCCCTTGGATAATTACTATCGTAAGATTATTAATCTATCCTATATTTACATTACCTTGGCCCTGTCGCTCAACCTCATCAATGGCTACACGGGACTCTTCTCTTTGGGTCACTACGGGTTCATGGCTATCGGTGCCTATACTACGGCAGTTTTGACCATGTCTGCGGAAGCTAAAGAGGCTTACTATAACATTGAGCCTGTGTACGATTGGCTTAAGAACTTACAGATACCTCTCATTCCTGCCCTGATTGTGTCTGGTGTCTTGGCAGCCTTGCTGGGCTTCCTGATTTCCTTACCGGTCCTGCGGCTTAACGATGACTACTTAGCCATTGCCTCCATGGGCTTTGCCGAGATTATCTTGGTACTGATTAGGACCCAGTTCCGTATAACTAACGGTGCCCTAGGTCTGAAAGGTATTCCCCGGGTAGACTCCTACTTCCTGTATGGTGGGGTGGCTTTGGTCATGATTATCTTCATGATTTTATTGACCAACTCTTCCAAGGGTAGATCGCTGGTAGCCATCCGTGAGGACGAAATTGCTGCCCGTTCTGTAGGTATTAATGCCTATCTTTACAAGGTAATTTCTTTCACCATTGGTTCCTTCTGGGCCGGTGTTGGTGGGGGCCTCATGGCAGTAATGGTTGGTACAGTCAACCAGATGCAATTTACCTTCCAGCTCACTTTCAACATTCTGCTGATTGTGGTTCTGGGTGGTATGGGTAAGATTTGGGGCACTGTGGTAGCTGCAGTTATCGTAACTTCTGCTCTGGAACTCATGCGTTTCCTGGATGAGCCCATGAACTTTGGTATCTTCCAAGATGGCTTACCCGGTTTACGTATGGTGGTCTTCTCCTTGTTGCTCATGATCGTCGTTATAAGCCGTACTAAGCTCAAAAGGAGGAAGAACCGTGCTTAAGCTTGATAATATTACAATGAAGTTTGGCGGGGTTACTGCGGTAAACCAAGCCACAATTGAGGTTGCCAAGCATGAAATCATCGGGCTCATTGGGCCTAACGGTGCTGGTAAAACCACAGCCTTTAATATGGTTACGGGTATCTATGAACCCACCTCCGGCAAAATCTTCTTCCAGCCCGAGGAAGGGCAGGCCCCCCGGGATATTACCGGCATGAAGCCTGAGGAAATTGCTGATTTAGGTATTTGCCGTACCTTCCAGAACATTCGCCTTTTCAAGCAGTTGTCCGTTCTGGAGAATGTCTGCATAGGCGGTTACCTCCGTATGAAGTCAGGCTGGATTTCCAATGTGATGAACCTGCCTAGCTATTTACAGGAACGGAAGAATCTGCAAAAAGAAGCGGAAGAACTACTCAAGTCCATTGCCCTTTGGGATGAAAGGGAGACCCAGTCTTCCTCCTTGCCCTATGGTAAACAAAGACGCTTAGAGATTGCCCGTGCTCTGGCTACCCACCCTAAGCTCCTCTTGCTCGATGAGCCGGCTGCTGGTATGAACCCGCAGGAAACCCTGGAGCTCATGGCTTTTATTAAGGATATCCAAGCCAAGTTTGACTTGACTATTTTCTTGATTGAACACCATATGGATGTGGTTATGGGTATTTGTGACCGTATTTATGTCCTAGACCATGGTCAAATGATTGCCAGTGGAGTGCCGGAAGAAATTCAAAATAATCCCAGGGTTATTGAAGCTTACTTGGGGGTAGAAGATGCTTAAAGTTACGGATCTACATATTTCTTATGGGGGTATTAAGGCAGTTAGAGGCCTTAATATGACCATCGAGGATAACAAAATTGTGACCCTGATTGGGGCTAACGGGGCAGGTAAGTCCTCTACCCTGAGAGCTATCATGGGCCAGGTGCCTAAGTCGCAAGGCCAGGTTTTCTTTGATGACAAGGATATCTCTAGTTTACACACACGGGATATCGTCAAAGAGGGTATTGCCTTGGTACCGGAAGGCCGCCACGTTTTCCCCAACCTCACCGTTAAAGAAAATCTCATCTTGGGTGGCTATACCATTCAAGATAAGGAAGTCATTGAGCAGGGGCTACAGAAGGCCTATGAGCTATTCCCCATCCTGGAGGAACGTTCTTGGCAAAAAGCCGGAACCCTGTCCGGGGGTGAACAGCAGATGCTGGCGGTGGCCCGTGGCCTCATGATTAATCCTAAAATCTTGATGCTGGACGAGCCTTCCCTAGGTTTAGCCCCTATCTTGATAAATGAAATCTTTGAAATTATCAAGACCATCCATGCCCAAGGTAACACCATCCTGCTCATCGAGCAGAACGCCAAAAAGGCTTTGGAGATTGCGGACTATGCCTACGTACTGGAGACAGGCTCCCTGGCTCTAGAAGGCACAGGACAGGAGCTCCTGCACAATGAAAAGGTCCAGGCTGCTTACCTGGGTGAACAGAAGTCCTAATGTCGAAGGCTCAAGCAGACAGTATTTTTCAAAAGGCAAAATTTTCTCGCCTGGTGGCCCGTCTGGAGGATCTTCCTTCAGACGGCCTACCCCAGGTTTTGGCTGCCGGTAAGTCTAATGTGGGCAAGTCGTCCTTGATTAACCGTCTCTGCCGGCAAAAACGCCTGGCTAGGACGGCTCAGCAGGCAGGTAAAACGAAAAATTTAGTATTTTTTGACCTGGCCGGCGAATTTTATCTCGTGGATTTACCCGGCTATGGCTTTAGCAAATCTTCCAAGGCCGAACAACAACGCTTCTCGCGTTTGACAGACGCTTATTTACATTCGGCTAGCCCCATTCATTTAATTTTACATATACTAGATGCTAGACATTTGCCTACCCAGCAGGATTTGGCCATGCTGAGCTGGCTAGAGGGACTAGAGGCCCCCTATGTCATTCTCCTCAACAAGTCGGATAAGCTGAGCAGGAATCAGCAGGTGACTATGCGGCAGAAAATTCACCAATACCTGCAGGAGAAAACCGGTATAGATTTTTACCTCCTGTCGGTTTCTGCCGAAACTGGCCAGGGGATAGGGGACTTGGAAGAGCTTATCCTGCAGAGTGTAGGTCTCACTTAAGTATTTTTCTCTATTTTTAAAATCAAGAAACGACAAGGGATAGCTACTGCTGGCTCTTGTCGATTTTTTTAGCCTAGCCTGCCTACTTTTCTTGCTATCCTCAAAACAGTAAAGAACCAGGGGGCAGGTCATGGCTCGTGTGCAAGACTCTCATAGAGAATTCACCCCTCTCAACTCACAGGGGCCAGGCTATCGACCGGACAGGCCTCAGTCTCCTCCTGTCCTGTCTCTGGCTAGACCGGCCTTAGGCCTAGCACCCGCGCTAGGCCTGCCTGGTTTTTTGCTTTATCAAAAATGGGGCTTCCTTTATCTGGTCCTGCTGGGCTTAGTCTTTCTGGGCTTGGTTTCCTTCTACCTCTGGCGCTTGCCTTGGCTTAAATTCCTGCTTCCTCTCCTTTTTCTCCTTAACCTAGGACGGGCCGCTTGGAGCCTTCAAGCGGCAGAACTGAGTTCAGAAGCTAAATTGGAGGGGAGTTTTCGCCTAGATAAGCTCTTGTGGGAGAGCCCCGCCACGGACCAGGCTTGTTTTTTAGCCCGCTTTCACTGGGGGCAGCAAATTGCCCTGATTTTGCCCCGGTCCCTGCTTGCTAAACAGGAGGTGCGAGGAAGGGTTAGCTTGAGTACGCCGGAAACAGCCAGTAACCCTGGTGGCTTTGAGGAAGCAGCTTGGCTGGCGGGCCAAGGGGTCTTCCTCAAGGGTCAGCTAGAGAGCCTGCAAGAGGCGAGAGGAGAAGCAGTTTGGCGAATGTGGCGGCTCCAGCAATTTGCCTGCTTACAAAACAGGTTGGAGAATCTGCTTCCTAAGCCAAGCGTCGGCCTCCTTATGGCTATTTGTCTGGGTTATAAATCCGGCCTCACTGACCTCAACAAATACCAGTTTCGCGATTTATCTCTCAACCATTTAACCGCAGTATCCGGCCTGCATTTGGCCTATTTTCTGGCCCCCCTCCGCCTACTTCCCTTGGCGAGAAGCTGGGGTAAGAAGGCTAGTTTAAGCCTGGAGTATACACTTATACTTATCTTTTATCTGTTTACGGGGCAGCCTCCCGGTCTCATGCGGGCGGGCCTGCTCCTAGCCCTGAGTGATTTTAGTAAGTGGCAGCGTCTGCGCCAAGATCCACTCAATAGCCTGGCCTTAGCCTTGGCCTTGGCCTGCCTGGTCAACCCTTTTGCTCTCTTAAACCGTGGTGTTCTTTGGTCCTTTGCGGCAGCAGCTGCCTTGTTTCTCTTTGCTGAGCCCTTGAGTAGAAAACTCCTAGCTAGCAGCAAATATTTGAGTCGAGAATCGGCCCAGGCCTTGGCAGCGACCTTGGCTACCCAAATGGCTATAAGTTTGTTGAATCTCTCGGAAGTGGGACGTTTTAAGCTGCTAACCCTACTTTGGCAGTTACCCCTGACCGCACTGGCCCAAATCATCTTCAGTGTTGGTTTAGGCCTCCTGGCTGTCTTGAGCCTAGCTCCCTTCCTTTTAACTTGGCCCATCTTACCCTGGAGCTTGTGGGCAGGCATTTTGTCTCTCCTAACGAGGCTATTTTTACAGATATGCCAAGATCTGAGTCGCGTAAACTGGCCTAATATGCTGGCGCCGAGGCTAAACCCTCTCTTACTCACAGCTCTAGTTTTAGCAGCTAGCTTCCAGCTCTATAGTCGGAGGCGGAAGCACTGGGTAAATTTTTATAGAAAACAAAAAATTATGAGAGGCAGTATATTAGCCTTGGTCATACTTTCTTTTTTCGTCTCCGGCCTGTGGCCTCCTAGACCCCATATCTATTTTCTAGATGTAGGTCAAGGCGATGCCATAGTGGTGACTTGGGGAGACTGGCATCTACTTATTGATGGCGGTAGCTCTGATCAAGCCCTACAGGTAATTTTGCCCTTCATGGCCAGTAAGGGCATCTCCCATTTTTCTGCAGCCCTACTGACTCATGCTCACATGGACCACCTGGGAGCGGCGGCTCAGCTCTTAGCCTGGGGCAAGGTTAAAGCCCTTTACTTGCCCCGGGAATTTAGCAGGGCAGAGCGCTTAGCCTCTTACCTAGGCCGTCCCTTAGAGACCGTAACAGACTTTAGCCCTTCTGCGGGCCGGGGAGAAGCGGAGGCGGGGTCAGAACTACTAGCCTGGGCGGAAAGGCTGAATATTCCCGTTACACGCCTAGAGGCTGGCGACCGCTTGACCTGGCGGGGTCCGGGTCTGGCTCCCGTCTTTCTACCCGAGCTAGACCTATATATTAGCCAGGCTTCCTTAAGTGATAGCAAACAATACAGGGATGCCAATGAGAGCGGCCTGGTGGCACGTCTGAGCTGGGCCAACACGAGCTTTTTCTTAACGGGTGATATCACCCCCCGTAAAGAAGAGCTGTTTTTAGCCTCCGGGGAAGAGGCAGGAGACCTAGTCAAGTTAGGCCACCATGGGGCACAAAATGTCAGTAGCGAGCAATTCCTTGACCAGGTCCAGCCTCAAGTAGCCATTATCAGCGTAGGGGCAAACCCCTACGGCCACCCCAGTCCGGCCGTCTTACAACGTCTAGGAGATAGGCAAATTGTCTGTTTACGTACGGATGTAGACGGAGCAATAGAAGTGGCCTGGAATTTAGGAGGCCACTGTGAGATTCGGACCCACAAAAGCAAAAAATATATATCTGGGTTAAAATAAACTTCAGCACAAGGAGGACTCATGGCAGCAAAGATTGGTTACCGCGCCTGGCGTAAAGATATAGAAAATGCGCAAATTCGCCCCTGTTATCTCATTACAGGGGAGGAGGATTACCTGATTCGCCACGGCTTAAGACTCTTAAGCCAGGAACTGATTGCTCCCGGCTGTGAAAGTCTGGACCTAGTGAAACTGCGCGGTACTTTAGAGGAGGACCGCCTACTAGCTGAGCTGGATACTGTGCCCTTCATGTCTCCCCGCCGCTTGGTCATTGCCTATAACACGGGTCTTTTTAACAGTAAGCAAGGTTCCCAGGAGGCCAAACTGGCTCTCCTAGAGAAAATTTGGCCCCGCTTACAGGAGGGGGTCTGCCTGTGCCTGGTTGAAGAGAGTGTGGATAAGAGACAAAAGCGGAAGCTGCAAGCCCTAGAGGCTGCGGGTGGGCAGTTAGTCGAAGTTCCCAAAGAAGAAGCGGGAGCCCTGAAAGCTTGGTTAGCCTCCTACCTGGCCAAAGCTCAAATAAAGATTGGCAGGGAGGCTGCCGAATCCTTAATCCTCCGTTGTGACTCCTCTATGTCAGAATTGGCCCTAGAGCTAAATAAGCTAGAGAACTATTGCCTGTATAGTGGGCAAGAGGTAATCGATATGCAGCTGCTCGATCTTTGCTGTCGGGAAGACCTGCAAGGTAACATCTTTAAGCTGACCGATGCCGTTTCGGCACATCGCACCGGTGAGGCCTTGAGTCTTCTGGATAAGTTGCTTAAACAAAAAGAAGCCCCCATTCTCATTCTCTTTATGCTGGCCCGCCATTTCCGGCAATTGCTTTGTGCCCAAGAGGCCCACTCCGCCCAAGCTTTAGCCCAGCGCTTAAAACTCCCTCCCTTTGTGGGAAAACGTTTGAAGAGTCAGGCGGGGCGCTTTCCCGCGGCACAACTCTTAGCCCTTTGCAATTCCTGCTTTGCCACAGACCTAGCTATCAAGTCCAGTAAATTGGATGAACGCACCGCTCTGGAACTCCTGCTCTTAGAGGCAGGGGAGCCGGCCTAGTAAGCTAGCCACCGTCCAGCTTGAATTGCTAGGGGCCTGCTTGTAGAATTACAAGGCAAGGGCAGCAGAAGGCCCTTATAGAGGCAAGTCTGTGCAAGCAGCACTGCCCCCAAGTTCATCTTTTAGGAAAAGAGGTTTTCCCATGCAAAGTTCCACCCTCATTCGCCATATTTTCGTTGACCCCGATAGCTATGTGGGGCAAGAGCTCCAGATATCCGGTTGGGTACGTTCTCTGCGCGATCAGAAGAAATTTGCCTTTATCCATGTAAATGATGGTAGCTATTTCTCGAATCTACAAGTTGTGGTGGAACGCGAACAGTTTGCCAATTACGAAGAAATCAGCAAGCTGGGCCTAGGCTCCGCCTTGACTATCCGAGGCAGCCTGGTGGCTACTCCGGGGGCCCAGCAGGCCTTTGAGCTCAAAGCTACAGACATACAAGTCGAGGGAAGCTCGCCATCTGACTATCCCTTGCAACCCAAGCGGCACAGCCCAGAATTTTTAAGGACTATAGCCCACCTCAGACCCCGCACTAACCTTTACTCTGCGGTCTTCCGTGTGCGGTCAGAGGCGGCCTTTGCCATACACAATTTCTTCCATGAACGTGATTTCGTCTATGTTCACACCCCTATCGTCACTGCTTCAGATGCTGAGGGTGCAGGAGAAATGTTCACCCTTACTACTCTGGACCTCAACAATCTCCCCCTAACCGAAACAGGCAAGGTCGATTTTAGTGAAGACTTCTTCGGCAAGAATAGTAAACTGACGGTTTCTGGCCAAATGGAAGGCGAATGTTATGCCCAGGCCTTCCGCAATATATATACCTTTGGTCCAACTTTTAGGGCGGAGCATTCTAATACTCCTCGTCATGCCGCCGAATTTTGGCAGATGGAGCCGGAAATCGCCTTTGCTGACTTATCTGATGTTATGAATCTGGCCGAAGACATGCTTAAGTCTGTTATCTCCCAGGTCTTAGACAGATGTCCTGCCGAAATTGATTTCTTCGATAAATTCGTGCAAAAAGGTATAAAAGAGCGTCTGGAAAAACTAGTCTCCTCGGAATTCCGCCGTATGACCTATACGGAAGCGATTGAACTCCTTAAGCAGTCAGGTAAAGACTTCCAATATCCCGTAGAGTGGGGCGTTGACCTTCAGACGGAACATGAACGCTATCTTACGGAAGAAGTGGTCAAGGGTCCGGTTTTTGTGACGGATTACCCCAAGGATATAAAGGCCTTTTATATGAAGGCAAATCCCGATGGTAAGACTGTGGCCGCCACCGACTGCCTGGTGCCTGGTATTGGAGAGATTATTGGCGGCAGCCAGAGGGAAGATGATCTGGACAAGCTGACAGAGCGGATTAAAGAGCTCAATATGAAAATGGACGACTATTGGTGGTACTTAGAGCTGCGCAAGTATGGTTCTACCCGACATGGTGGCTTTGGCCTGGGCTTTGAACGCTTGATTATGTACCTCACAGGCGTGTCCAATATTCGTGACGTAATCCCCTTCCCCCGTACCGTGGGCAGTCTGGAATTTTAGTTTTAGTTACCCCCTCCATGTCCGGCTAGACCTCGCTGAGGCAAGCCGGGCGGCCTAAGGTAAGTTTAGAACAGAGCTTTTTGTTCTTTTTAGCTATAAATTTAGGGCTTGATGATTGAGATGGTTGACTTGTTTAGCTTGAGCCCAAGCGAAAGGAGTCACCATGACTACAGAAAACCTGGTAATGCAAAAGTTACCTCTAGCTGACCGCCCCTATGAAAAGTTGGCCAGCCGGGGCGAAGCTGCCCTCACAGAAACCGAGCTCCTGGCTATCATTATTGGCTCGGGCCGCCAGGGGCAAACGGCCTTGGGTCTGGCCCAAGAAATGTTGGCTACCCACCATAATTTGGCCCAGCTGGTTAATCTCAGTTTAGAAGAGCTACAGACCTTCCGAGGCATTGGTTTAACCAAGGCGGTACGTATTAAGGCGGCCTTGGAGCTGGGCCTGCGGGCTAATTATCCCAGCCCGCAAGAAAGCTATCCCACTATTGCAAGTGCCCAAACGGCTATAGGCTTCCTGGAGAAGGATATGCTGAGGCTGGAGAGGGAAGAACTGCATATGCTACTCCTCAATAATCAGGGCAGACTAATCCGCAAGGAACTCTTGGCCGTGGGAGGCCTTAATGCGGCCAGTATCTTTCCCCGGGATATTTTTCGTCAGGCCATCAAGGCCAATGCTGCGGGTATCATTCTCTGTCATAATCATCCCTCCGGCTCCAATCAACCTAGCCCTGAGGATATCTCTATGTCCCTAAAATTAGTCAAAATGGGGGAGGAGCTAGGAGTTAGGCTATTAGACCACATTATTGTGGCCAGGCAAGGCTCTGTATCTTTAAAAGCCCTAGGACATCTCAGCTAGCCGTCACCTAGTTAGGGGAAGCGAGAGGGGGTGTAAACTCAAGGCAGGGGAGCTAATGTGGTAAAATTACGAAAGCAGTTAGTCGAAAGGTAGGGCAGCATGTCTAAACATCAAAAGAAGCGGATTCTAGCCGTAGTTTTGGTAGCCCTGGCCGTGGCCAGCATTATGTTTTTTTCTATTTTGCCTGACCAGCCCTCCAGCAATTTAACCAGCCCCCTTTCGGTGGTGATGCGCCCCTTTGAACGAGTCTTCGGTGGCCTGGCTTATTTTTTCCAAAACCATTTTGCCACCAGCAGCTTGAATTCCCAGCTGCAGAGTGAGAATGACCGCCTGAGGTCAGAGAATTTAGCTCTGCGCCTGGAAATTAAAGATAACGAACAGGCGGCGAGGGCCTATGAAGATTTGAAACAAGCCTTTAGCCTCAAAGACCGCTTTCCCCACCGCAAATTTTTAGCGGCTAATGTTCTGCAAGCTCCCTTGGACCCCAACTACGCCTATTTCCGTTTAGATGTTGGAAGCAGTGAGGGTATAGATTTTAAGTCAGCCTCTGCCTATGCGGTAGTAGATGAGAATGCCTCACTTTTAGGTTCCCTGGTGTCTTCCGATGTACTGAGTTCTAAGCTGATGCCTATTTTCCATGAGGGTTTTTCCTGTAGTGTGATTGCCGAGCGAGACCCCTCTAAAACCTTTACCCTTACGGGTCAAGGATACTTTGCCGACAAACATACCCTCCTAGCTAGTGATGTGCCGGAAGACTTGGACCTAGTGGTGGGGGATAAAATCTACTCTTCAGGCTGGGGCGGTATCTTTCCTGAGAGGCTCCTATGTGGCACTGTCTTGGAGCTGGGCCCTGCTAATAGCCTGGGACTCAGGAAGGTAGAGATTGCACCGGCCTCGGTTTTGGAAGGGCAAGAAGTACTCTTCGTCCTGCTTCCCCAGGCAGATGGCGAGACAGAGACAGGCAGGGCAGAGGCGGCGGGGGAAAACCTGCCTGCTACACCTGAGGTGCAGGATGAGAACTAAGAAACTTAAGGCTGTGGGTGTCTGGCTTCTAGCCATCTCCCTCACTCTTGCTGGTATGTCCTTTTGGTCCCAAGACCCCGGTCGTTCCGCCTGGTGGCCTGACCTTTTTTGGGTATTTTCTGCCTTTATTAGCTATTATTTCAATGATTATCGCGCTACACTCACCCTTGTTTTATTGGGCTTTCTTAAAGACCAGCTCTTTGCCAGTGTCCTGGGGCCGACCGCCTTGGTGGCCATCTTAGTGCACTGGCTGACCTCCTTTGCCTTGGACTGGGAAAAGGGCAAAACCTGGTATCGGAGCCTAATCTTCACAGCAGCCTGGATTCTTCTGGCTCGCCTCCTCCTAGCTGGACTACTTAGTCTCTTGCCCTCGGTTCCCTCCTCTTATTTGGGTGGGGGCAAGCCCTTAGCCTGGTCTTGGTTGGGCTATATCCAAACCCTGGTCCCCGGCTTCTTGGCTAGCTTAGCCTACGGAGGGCTTTTTCGCTGGCTTTATCCGGATTTTGCCCTCTTGAGCCAGGAAGCGGAATTGGAAATCGCAGACAGTCCCGGGCGTCTACTTTAAGAAAGGATTTGCACGTAAGCTTACATGAAGAAATTCGAAGCTAGTAACTTGACCACATCTTCACCATCCGGCGGTTTTAAGCTGAACCGGTATGCTGCGGTGGCTATTGTAGTCATCGTGGCCTTGCTGGCCATTCTCATCAAGACTACCATCCTACAATTTCGTGGTTTAGATTGGGATCCAGTCAATCTCACGCGTGGTGAAGGGGGTAATATGGCGATTAAGGCCGCCCGGGGAGACATTCTAGACTCTGCAGGGCGGGTTTTGGCCTATTCTAGCTCCCGCGATGATCTCTACCTAGCCTATGCTGGCTTAGACAGCCAAGAGCTCAACCGTCGTCTCCTGGACCTGGCTAAACTACTGGAAGCCTATGGCCTGGAGCCGGTCAGCAGACTTACAGATTATTTAGATTTATCCAGTGAATCCAAAACCCTAGATCCGGAAGCTGAAGCAGCCCCTAGTTTTGTCTTTAAGAAAGATTTGGAGGAGATTGCCAAGTGGCAGCAAAACAAAAATCTCTTTAATCTCTCTCCCGTAACTGCTTCGGTGGCAGAACGGGATAAAGTCAAGCTCAAGCCCCAAGACTTCTACAATTATCTTTTATATACAGCTTTTGAGATTGAAGATGCCCAGGCGGGCGGGAATTTTTTCTATAGTCCTTGGGAAGCCTGGCAGATAATGCAAATGCGCTACCAGCTCTTCGAGAATAATTGGACCTTCCTGCAGGGCGAACCCGTTCTCCTAGCCCGGGATATTCCTGCCAGTTTGCAGGCCGTCCTTCAAGAGCAAAAGCTGACCTACCCGGGAGTGCTCATTAAGCGGGAGTTTAGCCGTCAATATACGGATGATAGTCGCTACTTTTCCCATATCTTGGGTTATGTGGGTAAGATTTCTGCACCCGAATATGACCAACTCAAGGGGCAGGGCTATAGCATCAACGACTATACCGGCAAGGCCGGGGTAGAGTATATGGCCGAGCCTTACTTACAAGGCAAAACTGGTTCTCTGGCCTATGGCACCTGGTTTAAGGAGCAGGATGACTTTGTCTATCGGGAAGGTGAGGGGTCCGTGGATGCCGAGCCCGGCTCCACGGTATATCTCTGCCCTGACCTTAAGGTGCAGAAGGTCCTCTATGCCTCCCTTTACGACACTATCATGTCGGTACGTGAGAAAAAATTAGGCAAGGGTGACTCTGCCGCTGCGGTTATGCTGGATGTAAAGACCGGACAAATTTTGGCTATGGGTTCCATACCCTCCTTCCAAAGTAGTGACTTCATTGCTCCTCCCGAAGACACAGAAGCCTATCAGCGGGCCATTCGCGACTTGCAAGACACAGAGCATAAGCCTTTGCAAAACCGCACCATTAGTGAAATTTACGCCCCGGCTTCTACCTTTAAGCCCATTACGGGTCAAACGGGTATCCTCACGGGGGTGATTGATCGCAATCAAAACTCTTATGAGTGCAAGGGTAAGGATACCATTGGTTATAAAAATTGGGTCTGCTACGGTGAGCCAATTACCGGCCATGGCATGATTAGCCTCTCAGAAGGTTTGGGTTATTCCTGCAATCTGTATTTCTTCAAATTAGGCCTAGATATTGGTATTGACGCCATCAGTGAGCATTGTAAAGACCTGGGTCTGGGCGAATACAGTAATATCGACCTACCCGGTGAGGCTAAGGGTATTCGGCCCAGCCCCGAATTAAAAGCCCAAACGCGTATGACTCCCGGTGATCAGGAGTGGTATCCCGCTGACACTTGCCAGACGGCCATCGGCCAATTTGACCATGCCTATACCATGGTCCAGTTGGTGCGCGCGATTGCCGGTGCGGTTTCTAATGAGCTGGTCACGCCCCATGTGATTAAAGAAATCCAAGATCCTCGGGGACAGCTGATCAGGCCTGAGCAAATCAGCAAGCAAGCTTTAGGCTTACCAAGTGAAGCCATTGACCTGGTCAAGGAGGGCATGGGTGAGCTCAAGTACTACACAACCTTCACGACGACCAACCGTAACTTCCTCAATTATCCTATTAATGTGGGCGCCAAGACCGGTACGGCAGAGGTAGGTTTGGAACTGGCGGATATCAATGCTGTGTTTGTTTGCTTTGCCCCCCTCGAAGATCCCCAGGTTGCCATAGCCTGTATCGTAGAAAATGGGGGCCAGGGTGATGTCTCCTCCAATATTGCCCGTGACCTCCTCGATGCCTATTATGGTTTCGAGCCCCGCCCTGAACTTCTGCAAAGACTAGCAGAAATGGAGGAAGATCCGGAAGAATTCCTGCTTATTCATGAACGGGAGAATTGGACCCCGGAAGCAGAAGAGGATACCCTAGCTAAAGAGTAAGGCTGAGAGGGCCGGTGCTGGGGCTAGCCTGAGAAATATACAGGTCCCCTGTCTAGTAGGTTTTTCTGGGCAAACTTGTGCAAAATGCTTGCAAAAGCTCTTTCTTTTGCGATATAATTTGCCATAATGCTAAAAGAAGGCTGGCTTGCGCCTGTGCTGCGGCTTAATATGAAAGCGAGAGTTGAGGAACTTTTATGAAAATTGTACTCATGGCTGATATGCGCAAATATGATTTGCTGATTAATTTCTGTATTGCTTATAAGCAGATTTTGCAGAGGCAAAATCTCTACTCCATGTTTAATACTTCTCAATTAATTAGCGAGGCAGCTAAGCTGGAAATTAATACAATGACCACCTATAGCGAGGCCAATATTGAGCAATTAGCGGCTCGCGTTAACTATAACGAAATAGACGCCATTGTCTACTTAAGGGACCAAGATGCTCCCAATTATTCGCAGCCTAATCCTTTATTGCGGGCTTGTGATAAGCAAAATGTTCCCTATGCCACTAACCTGGCCATGGCAGAACTTTTAATCCTGGCAATCGATCGTGGTGACCTAGACTGGAGAGAATTGGTAAAATAATGCCTGCCTTAGCTGATTTTCTGACCATCTATCCCGAATCTTGGAAGCATAGTAATACTTATTATCTGGACTTGGCCGGAGGGGTCCTCATCGACCCTGGACTGGATAAACCCGGTGATTTTAACCAACCTGTAGCCAAGGTCATAGCAACCCACGGACATTATGATCACCTACGAGCCCTCGAATCTTGGTTAGGGGAGGGGGTAGACTTCTATTTCCCTGCTGGTGATTTAAGTCTCCTCGATGATATGGACGCTAATGCCTCCAAACTCTTTGCGGATAAACGCATTTTCCCGCAACCAGACCATGCCCTAGAGGATCAAGAAAAGATAAGTTTAGGCCAGGGCTATAGCCTAACTTGTTATCACACACCCGGCCATACCCCCGGATCTAGCTGCTTTTTGCTAACTGATGAGGGGCAGGGGGGTAAGTCTGAAAAGCTGTGCCTCTTTACGGGTGATACGATCTTTAGTAATTCCGTAGGGCGTACGGATTTGTTGGCAGGTGATCCGGGAGCCATGCAAGAATCTCTCCAGCGCTTACAAAAGCTCTTGCAGACCTGGCCCGGGGATATGCCTGTTCTGGCTGGCCATGGCCCGGCTAGTTCGGTGTCCGACCTCCTCAGGAAAAACCCTTATTTGCGTTAAGCCCTGGCTTAGACATTGACGCTTTTTGTCGCCTCTTGTCTAACTCTTCTTAAATTTTCCCAGCTCCTGCTAGTCATAATGTAAGTGAGATTTAGTCTAGCAGGAGGTTTTTTATGTCTAACTCACTGGAAGCTGCTCTGGTCATCAGTGTTTCCTTATTGTCCAGCCTAAGTATCTTGCTTTATGAAGTGCCCTTTCTACGAGCTGTAAAGGGAGAAGCTCAGCAGCTAAAGGTCATAAATGACTACCAGGTCGGCTCTAAGGACCTCTATGAAATTAAAAGCAAGCAGCATCCCTATAGAAATAAGGCGGAGAATACGCCCTATGTTTCTGCTAATCCCCAGAAGTCTATTGAGGCAATCAAGCTAGCAGAGGATTTAAGTAAATTAAACAATCGACGGCAAAGTGAGGCCTTACAGCCCTTGGACTATCTCCCCCTGCCTCCAGGTTACACCCTACCGGAACTAGCTGGAGCCCCAGATTATCCGGGCCTGCCCGACCTGCCGGGCATACCACTCTTACCGGAAGCCTCCCAGCCCCTGACTCTGCCTCCCCCTTCCAGCCTCCGCAGTAACAGCTTCGGTCGCTTAGGCAGGAGGCCCTAAGATGTTGCTGTTTATCAAGAGGGACAGAAGGAAACTTAGGGGCTCGGTTTCCCTCCTCTTTGCTCTCCTCCTACCCTTGCTCTGCTTAGCTTTACTGGCGGGCATAGCTTACGCAGAACGCTGTTGTGCCGAGTATGACGGTGTACGCAACTTAAAGTCTGCAGGAGAACTGGCCCTGGCCTCTTATTCCCGCTCCCTCTGGCAAAACTATGGCCTCTGGGCGGTGGAGCCGGAAGCTGTAGATTTGGCGGAATGCGAGACAATCCTGGTGGAGCTGCCAGACTTGGTGGGAAAACATATCAAGATAGACTTCAGCGCCCCCCTCTATGAGGGTAGGCAGCTCCAGGACCAGATAGACCGTTACATGAAACTGCGGGCACCTGTGGTCATGGGAGCTGACCTCGTGGCTCGTATACAATTGGCAGCCAAGTCTCGGCTGGATCTCAGCCAAGGGAGCGCCTTAGCCACCATACAAAAGGGACACCAGCAGATGCAGAGCTACCAGGCCTATCAGCAGGGTCAGGGTCAGCTGGCCGACCTTAAGGGATACCTGGCGGCGGAAGGAGCAGAAGAAGACCCGAGTCAGGGCCAGTCCGGAGGGCTTACTACTGATGCGCTGAGAGGCGAGACGGGGGCGGATTCGGAGGAAGCTGGGCAGCTGGCCACTCCTCCAGACCAGCTGGAAGTTTGGTCGGAAGAGGATATGACGGCGGGCTTGGAAAGCCTGGCTCCTCTGCTTAGACATTTCTCCCGCCACATGCTCCCGGTCTACGAGGCCATGGGTACCCAGGGGGTAAGTGAAGACACGGCTTTTGATCCAAGTTTCATTGAGAATCTGGCAGGTAAGTTAGACGGTCTCTTGGATCGCGGTTTGGGGGTAACCAGTGAGGCTATGAATCTGGCTGAGTATAGTCAACTGTATTTCCCAGCTGCCATCAATTTAGAACGTCAACCCAGGGCCCTGGTTCATCTGTATACGCCTCAGGGTAAAGACCTGCAGGACTTAGCTAAGGAACGGCCTCTAGAGCTGGAACAGATTGCTTCCGGCTTGCAAAACCCAAAGCTGGCAGATACCTATTGTGGAGCCATGATTACAGGCATGCGCTTTATACCGCAATATATAGGCAGCCAGCGCAGCCCTAATCGGCAAGTTAATTATCAAGCTTGGGCAGACTTCCTGTCCTCAGCCCTGTCCGTGCTCAGTTTGGGAGAACTTCAGATACCCCCTCAGGTTCTGAAATACTTTATCCAGGCAGCTGATAGCTTGAGGCTGGCTCAAAAAGACTATCAGGACCTTAAGGCAGGATTTGGTCTGCCCTTTTGGCCGGTAGAAGCCATGTCCAGCTATAAGTCAGGCCAATACAATATCTCTTTTTACTATCGAGATTATATGCGTCTACTTATGTATACCAAGCCTGCAGAGCAATTGGCAGCCAGCCTCAGCCGCCTGATTAAGGCACAAGAGCCTGGCCCCTTTTATACCAGCCTCCGCGTGGGTTTAGAAATCAACCAAGAAGAGGTCCAATATGACTACGCCTATCTCGCTGATTAGGAGAAGGCGTCGTCCGGCTAAAAGCCAGGGCGGCCTCAGCTTGGAGGCCGCCCTGGTCCTGGCCCCCTGCCTCCTGATTTTGACCAGCTTGCTGTTTCTTTTATACGCCAAGCTTATGACTTTAAGTGTGCGTTATGCCCTTGAGAACTTAGCAGAAGAATTGGCTGTCATCTTCCCCGTAGCAGACCAGGCTCTGGATAGCAGTTCCGGCAAGGCCAAAGAGATTCTGGACCGCATAATTCAAGGAGAGGAGGGTTCTCAGCTGGGGCAGCTGGCTGGCGACTATGCTTCTTCGCTCTTCTTGGGGCCATTTATGGAGAGAAGGCTGGACCATTGGTTGGAGCGTAAGACGGGGGGAGGGGGTTTCCCTGTCCTCCGCCATGACAGGCAGCTGGACCTTCACTGGGGAAGCGGGGGTAAGAGTCTCAGGGTCAAGGTGTACTTTACGATTCCCACCCTCTTAGGTGACTACCAAGAAGAGTTTTCCGCTTTAATTCCCCTCTGGTCCCAGCGCTTGCCGGGCCAGGGTCAGGGTGAAACAAAAGAGGAAGTAGAGGAGCGGGAGGAGGACAGTATATGGTCTGCTGATAACTTCAGTCGGGGACGCTACTTCCGCGAACGAGAGGGAGCCAATCTACCCTTAAACTACCCGGTGATTGCTTATTATCGTCAAGGCACAGCCAAGGCCATTAAATCTATGGACTTGACCGCCCCCAGTTACCAGGACCGGGACTATACCTTTATGCAAATTCGTGGTCACCTTACCCGTCTGGCGGACTTCCACAGCCACCATAGCAATTCTGCCGCTCTACCAGATATTAGACCCGGAGATATCACCCGTAAAAGCCTAGTCTTAATTGTTCCTGAAAATAGCCCGGATAAATATGATGCGGCTTTCTGGGACCGCCTCCAGGATATGGCCTTCAACCAGGGTATACAGCTGGAAGTCAAAAGGCTGGGCCATTCCTACCGCTATGAGGAGAGTCCCCAAAATGATAGCCAGAACTAGAGGCATAAGGTATGATAAATGTAGCTTTAAACAACAAAGGATGAGACCATGAGCTTATTGCGCACTTTATTTGGCACCTCTTCTACTAGAGAAATAAAAAAACTTAAACCCCTTATTCAAGCTACCAATAATTTAGAACAGCATTATGCAGGCCTGTCTGAACAAGCTCTTAAAGCGGAGACCGTCCGTTTTCGCCAAGAACTAGACCAGGGTAGAGGCCTCGATGATCTGCTGCCGGAAGCCTTTGCTACCGTTAAGGAAGCTTCCAACCGGGTTTTAGGCATGAAGCATTTTGATGTCCAGCTGATTGGTGGCATTATCCTCCATCAAGGTAGGATAGCAGAGATGAAAACGGGTGAAGGTAAGACCCTGGTGGCTACTTTGCCAGTTTACTTAAATGCCCTGCCCGGCAAGGGAGTCCATGTAGTTACGGTCAACGATTATCTGGCCAAGCGTGACTCCGAGTGGATGGGCAAGGTTTACCGCTATCTGGGCCTGGACGTAGGACTAATTATCCATGGTAAGTCCAGTACGGAACGTCGTGCCTCCTATGCAGCTGACGTGACTTACGGCACTAATAATGAATTTGGCTTCGACTATCTGCGGGACAACATGGTCACGGAGTTGGACAAGCTGGTACAAAGGCCCCTTAACTTTGCCATCGTAGACGAGGTTGACTCAATTTTAATCGATGAAGCCCGTACCCCCTTAATCATTTCAGGTTCTGGTGCCGAATCCTCGGATAACTATAAACATGCCCAAGACTTTGTCTCGCGCTTAAAGGTCAAGGTTTTCCGCCAGGTGGATACCAAAATGGCCTATGAAGAATCTGAGGAGTTGGAGGGCGATGCCGACTACATTGTCGATGAAAAAGCTAAAACGGCTGTTTTGACCAAGAAAGGCATTCAAAAAGCCGAGGCCTTCTTTAAACTGGATAACCTAGCTGACCAAAGTAACTATCAGATTAACCACCATATAAATAATGCTCTCAAAGCCAACGGTACCATGCACCGAGATGAAGACTATGTGGTACAGAATGGCGAAATTGTCATTGTGGATGACTTCACGGGCCGGCTCATGGAGGGTAGACGTTACAGTAACGGTCTCCACCAGGCCATAGAGGCTAAAGAAGGGGTGAATGTTCGCCGGGAAAGCAAAACTCTGGCTACCATCACCTTCCAGAACTACTTCCGCATGTATCAGAAGCTGTCCGGCATGACCGGTACAGCCATGACGGAGGAAGATGAATTCAAGACTATTTACCGCCTAGATGTGGTTACCATTCCTACCAATAAACCTTTACAGAGGCAAGATTTGGATGATGCGGTCTATAAAACTAAAGCGGGTAAACTTAAGCGTTTAATTCACGATGTAGCTGAAGTCCATGCCACCGGCCAACCTGTCCTGGTAGGTACAGTCTCGGTAGAATCGAGTGAGTATTATTCTCAAGCCTTTAAAAAGGCCGGTCTGCCCCACAATGTCCTAAATGCCAAACACCATGCCCAAGAGGCAGAGATTATCTCTCAGGCTGGCCGTCTGGGTGCTATCACTATTGCCACTAATATGGCGGGTCGCGGTACGGATATTATGCTAGGGGGCAACCCAGAGCATTTAGCCAAGCAAGCCATGCGCAAGGAAGGCCTCTCAGAAGAATTGATTGAGCAGGCGGATGCCTACAATGAAACAACAGATGAGGAAATCCTTAAGGCCAGACAGCATTTCCAGGACTTGAAAGCGGCCTATGCCCTAGAAACAGACAAGGAAAAAGCCCAAGTTCAGGCCGCAGGTGGTCTGTGTATCATGGGTACAGAACGCCATGAATCCCGGCGTATCGATAACCAGCTGCGCGGTCGGTCGGGAAGGCAGGGAGACCCGGGTAGTAGTAAATTCTATCTCTCCCTGCAAGATGATCTCTTGCGACTCTTTGGGGGTGAACGTCTCCATAGTCTTTTTGAGAGCTTAGGGGTCCAAGACGATTTGGAAATCAATCATGGCATGCTGACCAAGGCTATAGAATCGGCCCAGCGTAAGGTCGAGGGCCAGAACTTTGCTATTCGTAGGTCTGTCTTACAATATGACGATGTCATGAATCAGCAGCGTGAGCTGATTTACCGTCAACGTCGAGATGTCTTAGAAGGTAAAGACCTGCACGAATACTATCTGCGGACCTTAGATAATCTAATTGCCGACCAGGTAAACATGTTTATGGCAGACGGGGCAGAGAAGACCGGGGATTTATCTGCCCTCAGGGCTAGTCTGGCTGACCTCCTAGGTGACTTGCCCATCTTAGCCCAGCTGGAGTCGCCAGGCAGTGTCCAGGCCCAGCAGCTAATTTCTGACTTGCAAGCCCAGGCCCGTCAAAGCTTAGAGGGCCGCGCCCAGATCTTCGGTTCGGCTGAACACTTGCGGGAGGCCGAACGCTATGTCCTGCTCTCGGTAGTAGATAATCATTGGATGGACCATATTGACGCCATGGATGCCTTGCGGGATGCCATTGGCATGCGGGCCTATGGTCAGCAGGATCCTCTGGTGGCCTATCGCAAAGAGGGTTTTGAAATGTTTGAAGCCATGAACCGGGCTATCCAGGAGGATTCCATCCGTTTGATTATGCGGGCTCAAGTTTACGACCCGGAGGCCGCTAAAACCCAGACTCCCCAGAAAGAGCTCTCTTCGGGCCGTAAGGGTGAGGCCAATGCGGTTGAACAGGCCAAGGCCCAAATGGCCGCTCGCTCGGCCCAGGCTGCCCAAGCCGGTGCACCTAAGCAGGAACCTGTGGTGAAAAAGCTGCTGCCGGGCCGCAATGATCCCTGCTGGTGTGGTTCAGGTAAGAAGTACAAGAACTGCCATATGCAAGAGGACCAAGAGGGTTAGAGCTAACGCAGAATCCCGTTTTACCCCCACTTGTGGCAAAAGCATCGCAGGGGGACAAAACGAGTGACAAATCTAATTACAAGTCCTATATTTTTATAAAGCAAAAGCCCCGAAACGTTTTAGTTTCAGGGCTTTTCTCTGGAGCCGAAGGTGGGAATCGAACCCACGACCTATTCATTACGAGTGAATTGCTCTACCCCTGAGCCACTTCGGCAGCATCTCGCTAAGCGACAAATACGCTGGCTTGTAAAAAAGTGGGGGCTGCCAACTGGCAACCCCCGCGTTTGGTCGGAGTGACTAGACTTGAACTAGCGACCTCTTGCACCCCAAGCAAGCACTCTACCACCTGAGCTACACCCCGAAACGCTTTATCCATTATAAGGAAAAAAAGCCGCCTGTCAAATGCTTTTTCAAAACAATTGCTTTCCGGCTGAAGCGAAAAATTAAATTCCCCAGCAACACAGGGCGAGCACTGGTTTGGTCTAAGGAGAGCCAGTGCTTGGTTATGCCCAAAAGTTCAAATTACCCACCAACAAAGGGGGAGCACTGGCTTGGTCTAAGGAGAGCATCTTAAATGAAAAAGAGGGCGTCTCTTTTTGAGACACCCCCTTTGCCTTGGGCTTAGTTAGCTAATTATTAGGGATGTAAATTGAGCTGGACCAACTGGTCATGTAATTCGGCCTGCTGCTGTTTTTGTTCTTCAACTAGGTCTGCGTAGTCAGGACGTTGGGCAATATTTTGCCCCTTGCCAAATTCTTCCCATAAGTCATGGGCCCGGTCTGCCCATTGGGCCGCATAGGGGGCACTTTTGGCAGCCAAGTCTTCCGGTTTTTCCGGGGCTACATAGTCGGTAGAAATGGCCCCTGATTCTTTAACTAAGCGCGGTAGTATTTCCGGATTTTCCAGCATGGGGCAGGGGCGGAAATGGTTATCGTTGAAGGGTTGATTATCATGGTAGGCCATCATGAGGGGGGCCTTCATGGCTTCCATCAAGCTAGTGTCGTTTATATTAGAATTGGAGTAGTGGATAAAGACACATGGTTCGATATCACCTTTAGCATTGATGTGGATGTAGTTGCGGCCACCAGCGATGCAGCCTCCTACAAATTCACCGTCATTCTGGAAATCGGCAACGAAGATATCCAGGTCACAAGCAGGACTACGTAAGTAGCGAATACGCTTAATCATGTAGGCACGCTGGTCTGCCGTAGGCATGAGCTCGGGTGCTGCTTTAACTCCAACCGGCATGTAGTGGAAGTACCAGACATGCACTACACCTAAGTCGATGAGGAAACGTAGAAATTCATCGGAGGTAACTAGGCGGTAATTGGCTGAGGTATAACAAATCGAGGCGGCATAACCTAATTTATGCTTCTTCATGAGCTTGAGAGACTCAATGATACGCTGGTAGGAGCCTTCCCCGCGTCGTGAGTCATTCATGTCCTCAAAACCTTCTATAGAAACTGCGAAGGAGAGATTGCCCAAGCGCTTGACTTCCTCACAGAAGGCCTCATCGATGAGGGTAGCATTAGTGTAGATATGGAAAGCGGCCTGGGGAAATTCTTCTGCTAGTTTTAAAATTTCTTGTTTGCGGACTAGGGGTTCGCCACCCGTCATGAAATAAATGTAGCAGCCTACTTCTATACCTTCACGTACAATTTTCTGCATGGTTTCATAAGACATATTCCACTTATGACCATATTCGGCAGACCAGCAACCCTTACATTGCATATTGCAGGCAGTTGTCGGGTCGAAGAGGATAATATTGGGGATATTGCAGGCATTTTCTTCACTAAGGCGATTATTTTTTTGAATGCCGTGGGCGGACCCCCAATAGCCAAAATTCATGAAGTTGCTATGCAAGATATGAGGGTCGATATCCCTGGCTCCCCTTTGTAGGAGGCGGACCCAGCGGTCATTTTGGGGGTCATCAATGGCAGCCCTGAGGCTGTCGTAGCTGGATTCTTGATAGGTATCACCTGTGAACCGCCAGAAGGTATGGAGAAGCTTGCGCAGGCTAGGACGGGGGTCATCCTTGCGCAAGACGTCAAGGGTATGATCAACCGCTTTGGAGACTAGTTTTAATTCGATGTTTTCCCGAAGATTACTCATTAACTACTTTAGGCTTGCCACAAGCTGGGAGAACCCTAAGTAATGGCTTAGGAGATATGGGCAAACCCACTCCTTTCTTAAGTCCTTGTCCGAGAAATGTGCTTGATACAGCAGGAAAGAGCCCGAAGCTACAAGTCCAGAGGCCAAGGACTAAGTTCAATTCTAAAAAGCTGGGAGGGGGCTGTCTAAAGCTTTAGCTAGCCAATTAGGGGAAAGTGTTACAAATTAAGTTGATTATTCCAGTAAAAAAGGTTATTTTTAGCCACTTGTAACAAAATGGTGAAAAATTCAGCCTTGAGAGTCGGGCTGGTCGTTCTTTAAACCAAACTCTAATTCGTAAGCATATTTACGGTCTAAGGCTGCAATGGTTTCGGCACTTGTATGAATAATGCGCAGCACTCTATGTATGAAATCATCTGCCGTCATAGGGTGTTTTTGTAAGAGCCAGTTTTCCAGGGCTGCTACAATAGCATCCGTGAAGAAATCTGTAGTAAAATCGTCAATCTTGCTCGTGCCCATCAGGAGGGCCAGCCTCTCACGTACCAGGGGACGGGTCAGGCTGTAGAAGTGGTCTAGGAAAGAGTTTTGCCCCTCAATCTGGAGGGCCTTGTGGTAGAAAGCCCTATTATTGTACAAATAGTGGCAGATAGCTTTAAAGAAGGCCAAAACTTCCTCGGGGTCCCTGGAGTTTTGATCTAGCTGCTTTAACTCCGCTACCTCGGTATCGTAAATCCAATTGACTAGGTCGTATTTATCTTGGAAATGATAGTAGAAGGTTTTACGATGAACCTGAGCTTCTTGGCAGATTCTGGTCACCGAAATTTTGTCAAAGGGCAACTCAGGCATGAGCTCTTTTAAAGCTTGGGCTATAAGGACTTTGGTTTCTTGTGACTTGGACATGTAATTCACCTGTAGGGGTCCTGGCTAATCCTGCTTAATCACAAAATAACATATATATAGAATTAAGAAAATGCCCTCAGGATAGAGTACTAGTCTCTAAAAAGAAAAATCCTGGCAGCCAGGGCCAGGATTTATGGCAGGGGAGACAGGATTTGAACCCGCAACCGACGGTTTTGGAGACCGTTGCTCTACCGTTGAGCCACTCCCCTATGTCTAAAACGCAACTTATGATAGCAAGGAAAAAGTTCTTAGTCAAATACTTCTTGAGACTGGGAGAAGTCTAGCGAGGGGAGAGCAGGGAGGGAGGCTTGCGGGGCTCTGCCAAAGGCAGGGGCAGATGAGTTAAAGGGCTACTATGTTATAATTAAAAGAGTTTGCGCCCAGGCTCTAGCAAGACTGGCAGCACTAAAAGGAGGCCTATGAAGTCTGATAAAGTCCAAGTAACAATTTATACAGATGGTGCTTGTTCCGGTAACCCGGGACCCGGCGCCTGGGCTGCTATCTTGATATTCGGGGAAATTGAAAAAGCCATATCCGGCTTTGTGGCAGAGACGACCAATAACCGCATGGAGTTGCAGGCGGCTGTGGAGGGGCTAAAGGCCCTCAAACAACCCTGCAAGGTTGACCTCTATTCAGATTCTGCCTACTTAGTTTCCGGTTTTAATAAGGGTTGGCTAGCTAATTGGCAGGCCAAGGGTTGGAAAAATGCCGCGGGTAATCCTGTAAGCAATATGGATTTGTGGCAGGAATTACTCAGTTTAACCCAACAGCACGAGGTCACTTGGCACAAGGTCAAGGGCCATGCGGATAATCACTACAATAATCGTTGCGATGAACTAGCGCGTGGCCTTATCAAGGCCCACAGAGATTCCATGCCAGTCCCAGATGCGGTGGTAGGCCAGGAAACCATGCCTGATACTCCTGTCCAGCCTGCTTCCAGCCAAGCTCTTTCTTCAGCCTCGCCTGGAGTAGGGGGGAAAGGTGACGACTTGGGACAAGTCCCGGTCCAGCATTTTACCCAGCTGAGGGAAGAAATAATTAAGGATGAGCCTATCTTTAGCGGACGTATTATTGATGTCCACCACTACGAGATTAAAACGGCGGCCGGTAAAGCCGCTAAGCGAGAAATAGTCCATCATGGTGGGGGGGTGGCTATTGTAGCCCTGACTGAGGACCAAGAAATTCTCCTCGTGAGCCAATTTCGCCTGGCGGCAAACATGGTCGTTTTAGAGCTTCCTGCGGGTTGCCTAGAGCCTGGAGAAGACCCCTTGCAGGCTGCCCAACGGGAACTTGCGGAAGAGACAGGTTGCCATGCCAATAGCTGGTGCAAGCTGGCAGAGTTTTTTGTCTCACCTGGCTACACTACGGAAGTAATCCATCTCTATTTGGCAGAAGATTTGTCGTTTGGCCAACAAAATTTGGATGAAGATGAATTTCTCAACCTCTCTAAAATGTCTATGGATCAGGCCTTGCAGGCATGCCGTGACTTAGAAATTAAAGATGCTAAAACCCTAAGCGGTATCTTAGCAGCCCAAGACTGCTTAAGGCGCAGGAAGGGAGGCACCGGTGCCTAAGGCTAAACAAGGAGAAGAAAGAGAGCGCCCCTCTCAAGACACCCTAGAGGATCAAGTAGACTTAAACAGCCGGCAGGAGTCTGGCGACAAAACGTCGGAACTTTTTGCCATACTCCTTTTGGGCTTAGGCCTGCTTTTGGGTTTCCTCCTCTGGGCCCCCTCTCGGGTAACCGGTGCCCTAGGTCGGGGTTTTTCCAGTTTGGCCTTGGGTTTTTTAGGTAGCTTTGGTTTGGCCCTGCCTCTCCTCTTCCTATTTTTGGCGGGGACAGCCTATTGGCAGAAGGACAAGGCTCGCTTAGGTAAACAATATTTCTATCTTCTTATTTTTATCCTCTTGGTCCTAAGCCTGTTGTCAGTCCTCAGCCTGGACTTAGACCTCCTGGCTACGGCCAGCCTCAAGGAGGGGAGGCAATCGGCCTGGGAAGCTGTCAAACTCTACTGGGAGTCCGGTAGCAAACCAGGGCTGCTCAGCCGTTATGCCTGGTGGTCAGGTGGCCTAGTGGGCAATTTGCAGGCAGCAGGGCTTATTGCCCTGGTAGGAAAGACAGGCAGCCTCATTATTCTGATACCTATGCTCTTGGCTTTGGCCATCCTCATTTTTGGCGTTTCCTGGCGTAAGACCTTTCTGGTCACGGCCAATAAGGTAAGCCAAACCGGCCATCTTCTGGGTAGTTGGGGCAAAGAAGTAAGGGAGAAAAGAAAGACCATGCAAGAAGCTAAAGCAGAAGCGAGGCAAGCCTCGGACTACGAGGAGGCTTCCGATTTTGAATTTGGAGTCGACCCGCAAGGGGAGGGTCAAGCTCAGACTGTCGTCCCGGAGCCCCCACCGGCAGCGGAAACGACTAAATTAGCCTTTGACTTTCCCCAAGGCAATTGGCTTAAAGATGATTTTGGCAACCCGCCCAGCCTAGCCTACACCCTGCAAGGTGAGAGGCGTCCTGAGAGGGTCCGCCCCCGCCCGTTTCCTGGGCACCCGGCTCAGCCTGAGGCCACTCAGCCAGAAGTAGGCATTCGAGCAGCCTTTATCCCTCTTAAGGAAGACTATCTCATGTATGCCCAAGGGGAGACTAGGGAGGCAGAGTCAAACTTGGGTAAACAAGAAAGCCAGGGGGTGAGGGAGCCGGCTCCCAACTTGAAAGCTGAGGGAGGAGACTTAGCGCAAATTGCGGCCCGGATTCAGGAAGGTGAGGATAATCTGGGAGCACACGGCCGTGAGGACTGGGAAGACCGGGCGGCAGACCGCCCTTCTCAGCGCAGCAAAGGCAAGACCAAGGCGGGACAAACTGATATTTTTACGCCATATCTACCACCTTCTACCAATCTCCTGATAGCGGATAAGCAGGAAGGGGAAGCAGAAAATAAGGAAGAAATTCGCCTCTTAGGGGCCAAACTGGAGAAAACCTTGCACGAGTTCGGCGTTGAGGCCAAGGTGGTAAATTTTATGACCGGCCCTACCATTTCACGTTTTGAAGTGAAACCCGGACCCGGGGTCAAGGTGTCTAATATCGTTAAACTATCAGATGATATTGCCTTAGCTCTGGCAGCCACCTCCGTGCGGATCGAAGCTCCTATACCGGGTAAGTCAGCTGTGGGTATCGAGATTCCCAACAAGAAGACCAAGGCAGTCCGTTTACGCAATCTTTTGGAGAGCAGGGAATTTAGGCAAAGCAAGAGCCTCATCACGGCAGCTTTAGGCCGTAATATTCAAGGAGATCCTATCCTTTGTGATTTGGCCTCCATGCCCCACCTCTTGATTGCGGGGGCTACCGGGTCTGGTAAATCTGTCTGTATAAACTCCATACTGATTTCCTTACTCTACAAGGCCTCCCCCCGTGACCTCCGCCTCATTATGATTGATCCCAAGGTGGTAGAGCTCTCGGTTTATAACGGCATCCCTCATTTAGAGACCCCTGTAGTTACCGACCCCAAAAAAGCTTATGGGGCTTTAGAGTGGGCTGTGCAGGAGATGGAGAGACGCTACCGACTCTTTGCAGATAATTCTGTGCGTGATTTCAAGGCCTACAATGAGTTAGTTCAAGAAGAAGCCATTGAGGATGGCGAGCATCTGCCCTTAATTTTACTGGTTATTGACGAACTTTCTGACCTCATGGCTACCACGGCTAAGGAGGTAGAAAGTGCTATTGCCCGCCTTACTGCCATGGCCAGGGCTGCAGGTATTCACTTGATTATTGCCACCCAGCGACCCTCCGTTAACGTTATCACGGGGGTCATCAAAGCCAATATTCCCTCGCGCATCTCCTTTGCCGTTACCTCCCAGGTAGACTCGCGCACCATCTTAGATATGGTGGGGGCCGAGAAACTCTTGGGTAAGGGGGATATGCTTTATTACCCTCAATCGGCAGCCAAGCCTTTGCGGGGTCAGGGCGCCTTTGTTACCGATGGGGAGGTGGAGAAGGTCGTGTCTTACTTGAAGGGGCTATACAGTACAGAATACAATGAGTCCTTGAAACGAGACCTGGATAAAGTAGCAAATCCCCAGGTGGAAACTAGTGGCAGTGGGGGCGAGGATGAGGAGGAAGATGATCTAATCTACGAGGCCCTGCAAACGGTCCTCGATAGTGGTTACGCCTCCACCTCCTTGCTGCAAAGACGACTCAATGTCGGTTATCCGCGGGCAGGCCGCCTGATAGATACCATGCATGAGCGGGGTTGGATTGGCCCCTTTGAGGGTAGTAAGCCCCGCAAGCTAACTATCGACCGGGCCGAAGCTCAAGAAATTATAGAGTTAAATAGTTAAACTGGGGCAGTCTTGTACCAAGCCCTTGTGAATAAAAACTGTAATCGCCTGCCCCCGATGCAGGGATACACTTCTAGCAGAAAGAGGAAAAAATGGAAATTATCAAAGGTAAGCCTATCGCTGATGAAATTAAGGCGAAAATCAAAGCAGATGTTGATGAACTGAAGGCCCAGGGTAAGCGTGTCCCCGGTCTGGCCATTGTACGTATGAATGATGATCCGGCTTCCGGCACCTATGTGCGCAACATTCAGAAGGCGGGTGAGAAGGTGGGATTTATCTGCACCGTTCATCAATTAGACTTGGACCTCAGCCAAGACCAGGTGCTGGAGGAGATGGACAAGCTCAACCAGGACCCCAATGTTGACGGTATTATCCTCCAGATGCCCATGCCCAAGCACATTGATATTAAAACTGTCACGGAAAAAATTGCCTTTGAAAAAGATGTTGAGGGCGTGACCATTGTGAATGCCGGTAAGCTGTTTGTGGGCGATAAGGGCTTCGTACCTTGCACCCCCCAGGCCGTTATGGAAATCCTCCACGCCATGCAGGTTCCCCTCGAAGGCAAGCATGCTGTAGTTATCGGTCGCTCTAATGTAGTGGGTAAGCCGGTTTCTATTCTTCTGCAGAAGGACAACTGCACAGTAACCATGTGCCACTCCCGCTCTAAAGATTTGCCTGGTCTCTCCCGGCAGGCAGATATTCTAGTCACTGCTGTTGGCAAGGCCAAGCTGGTGGATAGCAGCTACACCAACCCCGACCAGATTATTATCGATGTGGCGATTAACCTGGATGAAGAAGGTAAACTCTGCGGGGACGTAGACTTTGCTGACGTAGAAGGTAAGGTTAAGGCCATTACCCCGGTACCGGGCGGCGTGGGTACTGTAACCAATGCCGTCTTGCTGCAAGCTACTCTGGCTGCCTACCATGAACATAGCGGTCAATAATTTTGCGGGAGAAAAAGCTATTTTAGAAGATGCTGAGGATCTGGCTCGCCAGGTCCTCTCTCTACTTAGCCAAAGGCATGAAAGCTTAGCTACGGCAGAGTCCTGCACGGCGGGTTTAATTGCTGCCACCCTGGGCCGCATACCGGGAGCCTCGCTGGCACTATTGGGCGGACTAGTAACCTATACGGTAGAGCTGAAGCAGGCCCTCCTTGGGGTGGCCGCTTCCAGCCTTAACAACTATGGCGTAGTTAGTGAACAAGTGGCAGCAGAGATGGTCCAAGGCCTGCAAGCCTGCCTCCATCCCCAGCTAGCCATAGCGGTAACCGGCCTGGCCGGCCCGGGGGGAGCTACGCCTACGGTGCCTGTAGGGACGGTCTGTTTTGCCCTTAGCTATCGTGAACGTCTAGAGACCTGGACTTCGCATTTCCCGGGAGATCGGGTTTCGGTGCAGGCCGCGGCTTGTCGAGAAGGAATGGCCCGCGCCCTTAGCCTGCTAGTAAGCCTTTAGGTGAACTTAGTCGGTGAATGTCGACCCTTGTCGCATGAAATTACTTGCACTAAGATTGCGACTTTACTATAATTTTAATGTCTCAGAAGAAAGAGAGGATTTCATATGGCAAAGAAACGTGGAGGAAAATCTTCCCAGCAGGTAGAACCGGTTAGCTCTGAGGCCAGAAAAGCGGCCTTAGACTTAGCCTTAAATCAGATAGAGAAACAATTTGGCAAGGGGGCCATTCAAATTCTCGGTGATGAACACCGGGAGCGTATAGCCGCCATTTCTACCGGGGCTCTGGCACTTGATGTGGCTTTAGGCATTGGTGGAATTCCTCGGGGACGGGTGACAGAGATTTATGGCCCGGAGTCTTCCGGTAAAACCACCCTGGCCCTGCATGTGATTGCGGAAGCCCAAGAGGAGGGCGGCATTGCTGCCTTCATTGATGCAGAGCACGCCCTCGATCCCAGCTATGCGGAAAGAATTGGGGTGGACTTGGATAGCCTGATTGTCTCCCAACCTGATAATGGAGAACAGGCCTTAGAAATTACGGAAGCCCTAGCCCGGTCCGGGGCTGTGGACCTAATCGTGGTAGACTCCGTGGCTGCTCTGGTGCCTAAGGCGGAGATTGACGGAGAAATGGGAGATTCCCTGCCCGGTCAGCAGGCCAGACTTATGTCACAAGCTCTGCGGAAACTGGCTGCCGTTTTGGGTAAGTCTGAAACTGCGGTCATCTTCATCAACCAGTTGCGGGAAAAGATCGGTATCATGTTCGGTAACCCTGAAACTACTACAGGTGGTCGAGCCCTTAAATTCTATGCTTCCGTACGTATGGATGTACGCCGGATCGAAACCCTCAAGGATGGCACGGACTCCATTGGTTCTCGTACCCGCGTAAGAGTAGTTAAAAATAAGGTGGCCCCGCCCTTCACAGAGGCCGAATTCGATATCTTATATGGCAAGGGAATTTCTGATGAGTCCTCCATTTTGGATATGGCCACCGACTTAGACATCATTGAAAAATCTGGGTCTTGGTACTCTTATCAGGGTGAAAGAATGGGTCAAGGACGCGATAATGCCCGGACCTGGCTGGAAGAAAAGTCTGAGATTGCAGCAGATATTCGCCAGCAGATTATCGCCCACTATATGCCAGAGGAAGAAGAAGGCGAGCCGGGTGAGGCGGGGCTGGAAGCAGGTAAAGAAGCTCCCGGTGCCAGCTCTGCACCCGGGACTGATGATGTAGATGAACTACTAAATCTGGATATTTAATGCAGAAACTAGGCTCAGACCAGCAAGCTAAGCTCAAGGGTCAGGATACAGACCCGGCTAAGGCGGCCCGCTTAGCCGCCGCCCGCGCCATCCTGGCTGACTTTAAGGAGACTGGGGCGAAAGAGAGGGGGGCCAAGCCCGCAAGCTCGAAAGACTCTTTGTCAGAGCCTGACCGGCTTGAGCCAGCTCCCTCTCACCCAGTGGTCCAGGGAGAAGCTGCTTACTGGCAGGCCCGTGAAGCAGCTGTACGTTACATAGGTTTGGATAAAGGTAAGTCTTCCGGCAAGGTGCAGGACCGCCTGCGTAAGCAGGGTTACAGTTCTGCCCTGGCCCAGGAGGTGGTCTGCGACCTGACTGATCTGGGTTATATTGATGATGAGCGGGCCTGTGCCAAGATAGTGCGCCGCCATCAGGGCAAGCGGGCTAAGTCGCGGGCCTATATGCTAGCGCTTTTTCTCCAGCAGGGAGTGGCCAGAGCAAGTGCTGAGGCTTATCTGGACAAGTTACCCAGTGATCAAGAGTCCCTTGAGGAAATTTTAGCCAGTGAGGAGTTGGCGGGAGGACCGGCAGAAGCTCGCTTAGTACGTCGCCTGCAGGGAAGAGGTTATAAGCCGGGTCTCATACAAAGCAGCATAAGGCGGTTGAAAGAAGCACATGACCAATAAATTTTATCTCCTATCTCTGGGCTGTCCTAAAAATGAAGTGGACGCCGAAGCCATGTCGGCCCAGCTCACACAAGCCGGCTATGAGGCTGTAAGAGACCCCCAGGAGGCCAAATTCCTCTTGGTAAATACTTGCGGTTTTATTAGCTCGGCCCAAGAGGAGGCAATCTCTGCCATCTTAGACTTAGCAGAAGTCAAGGCGGAGCGACAAGACCGGGGGCAAGAGGCCTATCTGGTGGTTACTGGATGCCTGTCTCAGCGCTTTGCTAAGGACATCTACCAGGACTTACCTGAGGTGGATGCCTGCCTAGGCACCGCTGAGTACCAGAAGATCCTCCAGACTTGTAAAAATTTAGAGGAAGGTAGCTATGAGCCCCATATTCCCGAGGGTAGAGGCTCTCTGGCCCATTTACAGAACCTGCATCCACCTGTTCCGGGTCGTTCCTATGCTTACTTAAAGATTTCTGAGGGTTGCTCTAATGCCTGTGCCTTTTGTGCCATTCCTTCTATACGGGGTGGTCAGCAATCCCGTCCCATCGAAGATCTGGTGCGTGAGGCCTCCTATTATGTTGACTTGGGCTATAAGGAATTAATCCTGGTGGCCCAAGACACCACCCGTTATGGCTCTGATCTCTACGGTAAAAACTCTTTGGTGGACCTCCTCCAGGCCCTCTTAGCTGTGCGAGGCATGGTACCCCTCCGCCTCATGTACGTTTATGGGGATGCCTTTTCGGATGATTTAATTGACCTTATAGCCCGTGAAGAAAAAATTCTGCCTTATATTGATCTGCCCATTCAACACGCTTCTAATAAAATACTCACCGCCATGCGGAGGCGGGAGAGTCAGGAAGATATGCGGGCTCTCATTCAAAAACTCAGAGCCCGCATACCCAAATTAGTTCTGCGTTCTACCGTAATGGTGGGCTTCCCTGGCGAAAGTGAGGCCGACTTTGAGGAATTGTTGAGCTTCATCCAAGAGATTCGCTTTGATCGCCTGGGCTGCTTTATCTTCTCGCCTGAAGAAGGCACCTTGGCCGCCCGGCTCCCGGATAGGGTAGAGGCGGACATCGCTCAAGCCCGTTATGACAAAGTCATGGCTAGCCAGGCCGAGATAAGCCTTGCTGCTAACCAAGCCCGCTTGGGAGAGATTTGCCAAGTCATCATCGAGGGCACATCTGAAGAGGGGCCTTACTTTGTAGGGCGTTCTTATGCCGAAGCCCCCGATATCGATCCGGAAATTCTGGTCCTGGCTCAAGATCCGGATTTAGCTCCGGGTCAGGTGAGAAAGTGTAAAATTGTGGATGCGGATACCTATAGCCTAACGGCCATCAGTCTATAGGAGGGTTAGCATGAATTTACCTAACAAATTAACTATGCTCCGTATCTTTCTCGTGGTACCGATTGTCTTTCTTCTCTTACCCTTAGGCCAGGGAGCCTGGGCAGACTTTGTGATTAGCTCAAGAGGTAGAGGTCTGGCTCTCTTCCTCTTTATCGTGGCTGCCCTCACAGATTTTGTGGATGGAAAAATTGCCCGTAAATATAATTTAATTACGGATTTCGGTAAGCTCATGGATTCCCTAGCCGACAAGCTTTTGGTCTTGGGAACTTTTTTGGTATTTATTCAACTAGGCCGGGTACATGCCTTTTTAGTGCTGATAATTTTGGCAAGAGAGCTTCTGGTCACGGGTATCCGCCAGGTGGGGGTCAGCAAGGGTTTGGTGATTGCAGCCGGGCCCTGGGGCAAGTGGAAGGCTGCTTGCCAGATGGTAACCTTAGTTTACCTCTTGGCTGAACCGCTCCTTTTTGAAAGCTGGGGGGGTGACTTGACCACCTGGCAATTATGGGGCAATATCCTACTTGGCCTTAGCTTACTTTTGACAGTGGCATCTGGCTTAGATTACTTTATCAAGTACCGTGGGCTTTTTAAAAACGCTTGACTTTAGAGGCTTGAATATTAAAAATGTAATTGATTGCGAAAAGGAGGCATCTCGTATGACACGTGAGGAAATTTTTGAAAAAGTCAGCCAAATTCTGGCGGAAGAATTAGGTTTAGATCCCGAGAGCATTGAAATGGACGCTAACTTTATTGAAGATCTCAATGCAGATTCTCTGGATATTGTCGATTTAGTGGTGGAGATGGAGCATGAGTTTGACCTTTCCATTCCTGATGACGAAGCCGAACAAATCAAAACGGTCGGCGATGCTGTAAACTATATTGCCGATAATCTTTAATGGTTAAAGCTGCTCAGGATTTTAGTCAGCGAGCAGGTTTATCCTTTCAAAATCCTCAACTCCTTCAATTAGCGTTGACCCACTCGTCTTGGACTTTCGAGCGTGGGCTGGGCAAGTCTGCATGTAATGAACGCTTGGAGTTTTTGGGGGATGCGGTGTTAGAGCTCTGCGTGAGCGAGGCCCTCTATGGCTTAGCCCAAGAGCTACCCGAAGGTCAAATGACCAAAATACGCTCCCTGCTAACACGCGAGGAGACCCTCGCCCAGATAGCTCAGGACCTTGACCTGGGCTCTGCTTTACTTGTAGGTAAAGGCGAGGAATCTTCGGGTGGGCGGGCTAAGCCCTCTAACCTCTCAAATGCCGTAGAAGCCCTGATTGCAGCTATTTATCTGGACCAGGGCTATGCTGCAGTTTACGCCTGGATTATGAAGGTTATGGAACCCTATAGGCAGGCAGCTTTGGCCGGTAGACTGCATTACGATTTTAAGTCGGTCTTGCAAGAATATGTGCAGTCCCTCAATCCTCAGCCTCAAATTAAGTATGAAATAGTAGCTAGCCAGGGGCCCGACCATAATAAGAGCTTTACTTGTGCCCTCTTTTGGGATGGCCAAGAGCTAGCAAGAGCTGAGGGGCGCTCTAAGAAGGAGGCGGAGCAGGCTGCCGCTGCTCGTGCCCTGATCCACTTGACAGGAGAGCCCTCCTAGTCATGTTTCTCAAAGCTGTAGAAATCCAAGGCTTCAAATCATTTCCAGGACGCCAATATATTGAATTTCAGCCAGGCTTAACCTGCATTGTGGGACCCAACGGTTCGGGTAAATCTAATGTCACGGACGCTGTGCGCTGGGTTTTAGGTGAACAATCTGCCAAGAGCCTCAGGGGCAATAAAATGGAGGATGTCATTTTTAATGGTACCTCCACCCGCAAACGTCTGGCCATGGCGGAAGTCTCGCTCCACCTAGATAATTCCGATCACTACTATGACCTGGACTACGACACCATTGTGGTGACCCGGCGTTATTACCGGTCAGGTGAGTCGGAATACCTGATTAACCAGCGCAGTTGTCGGCTCAAGGATATTACGGAGCTTTTCGCTGATACAGGCTTAGGCAAGGATGGCTATTCCATCATCGAGCAGGGTAGGGTAGATGCTATTCTTTCCGACCGCTCAGATGACCGCCGCAAGGTCTTTGATGAGGCCGCCGGTATTGTTAAGTATAAAATGCGGAAGCAGGAAGCAGACCGCAAGTTGGCGCGCACCAACGAGGACTTGGAACGCCTGGATGATATCAGCCAGGAAATGGAAAGGAATCTTAAGCCTCTGGCCCGCCAAGCCAAACAGGCCCTGGCCTATAGAGAATTGGCGGCAGAGCTGAGAGACCTGGATATCCACCTCACTATTCAAGATTTGGCAGAGGCTGAGGATAAGGCTCAAAAACAAGCCGACTTCCTGGCTGATTTGACTGCAGAATTTACCCAACTAACTAGTGAACGCGATCTCTTATACCAAAAGAGGCGGCAACTTTTAGCTGACCGAAAAAGCTTTGACGAACAAAGTACCAGTCTTCAAGTTCAATTTCAGGAAAAATCGCGGGCCCTCTTTGCCTTATCCGAGGAAGCTGCCCTGGCGGGAGAAGGGCAGCGTCAGGCCAGGCAGAGATTGCAGGATATAGGCTTAGAAGAAACCAACCTGGCCACCGCTTCAGAGGGTTTGGAAGCCAAGCTTAGTCAAAGAACGGACAGGCAAGCTGAGCTGGAAAAAAGGCAGGAAACTTTCCGGAGGCAATTAGAGCAAGCGGAAGCTAAGGCGCGAGAACTGGAAGACAAGCTCAGTGCACAAGACCGGGCAGAAGCCGCCCGTAAGGCCGAGATCCTGCAGCGCAGAGAAGATATTTTCCAAGCCCGCAGCCAAGTTTTTGCCCTGGACCGCGAGCTCAGCCTGGCCCAAGAAAGACGGGACGATTTGACTAGGGAACTGGCAGAAGTCCAGCAGAAGCTAGGCGGCCAAGAAGAACAAGCCGCAGAACTTCAGCTAGAACTGCAGAGTATGGAAGAGGCGATTAGGCAGCAAGAGGAAATCACCCTGAGGCTGCAGGCGGAAAAAGCCAATTTCCAGAAAAAATTCGACCTGCTCAAAGCTCAGCTGAGCGAACTGGAGCAAAGTATTAAGCAAAAAGACTATCAGCTGCAAACCCTTAAGCGTTTGGAAGAAAATAGGGAAGGCTACCACCAAGCAGTCAAGTCCCTGGGCCGTGAGGCGGATAGGGATCCCCACTTTGGGGAGGGTCTGCTAGGCCCGGTAGCTGAGCTAATTAGGGTCGAAGCCAGTTATGAAACTGCGGTGGAAATGAGCCTGGGTCCTGCCCTCCACAATTTAGTGACCCGGGATAGCCAGGTAGCCACGCGTCTCATTACTTGGCTGAAAAGAGAGAAGGCGGGACGCGAGACCTTCTTGCCCTTAGACAAGATAGAGGCCCGGTCTTTAAGCCGACGGGAAGAGGAAGAATTGGCGCAAGCTCCAGGCTATCTGGGTACCCTAGACCAGCACATCAACTGCCCTGCCGAATTCTACCCCCTGGCGTCCTATCTGGGAGGCCGCATTCTCCTGGCCGAAGACTTACCTGCCGCTATAGACTTAGCTGACCGGACCCATAAACGTTTCAAGATTGTCAGCCTGGAGGGAGATTTAATTCATCCCGGAGGATCTATGACCGGGGGCCAAAGCAAGCGTGGCCTGTCCGGCTTGATTTCTCGGTCGCGAGAAATCGAGGAAATCAGTCAAGAAATCTCCCAGCTAGAAGTGGAGCTCAGTGCCAACCAGGGTAAGCTGGCCGGACGGGTGGGCGAGGAAGATTCGCTGGCTGCCCGCCAGGAGGAGGCTAGTCAGCACTTACAAAGTCTGCGTGAGGAGCGGGCCAAGAAACAAGAACAAGTTAAGTACACCAGTGAGCTAGCCGCCCAGTTGGCAGCTAGCTATCAACGCTTAGAGACTGAAAAGCTGGCCCAGGAGGACCTGGTCGCTAGGAGTAACAAGCAGAAGGCGGAGTGCCAGGCAAAGCTAAAAGTACAAGAAGCAGAGCTCCAAGAACTCGAGCAGCTACCTGAGCAGCTAGATCAGGGTAACCAGCGAGACCGCCAAACCTTGCTGGACCTGAGAGAAGAAATTACCGACTATAAGGTTAGTCTGGGCTCGGTGAGTGAAGCCCTCAAGGCTATCTTGGAATTACAAGACCAGCTCAAGCTGGAGCAGGCACAACGGCAAGCCTCCTTGCTAGCCCTGGCCCGTGAAAAGCAAGAGCTCCAGCAAAAACTGGAAGACCTGGCGGCACGTGAGACGCACAGGCTGGCGGAGGAGGCCGAACTCAAGCAGGTCCTCCAGGACCTGGAACAGGCCCAGGCTGCTTTGCGGAGCAGCCATGAAGCCAGTAGTCAGGCAGAGCAGGACATCTTTGCCCAACTCGAAGGTTTGAATGGCCGTCTCAGTAGTTTAGAAGGGGAGAAGGCTAAGGCCCAAGGGCAAGCAGACCGCTTGTCGGAAAAGCTCAATGTTGAGAAAAACCGTATTTGGGAAGAATACCGCTTCAGCTACAATCAAGCCAAAGAGCTGGCAGCCAGCCTTGATTTAGAAAACCCCACTAAGCGGCGGCTTAAACAGCTCAAGGATGAACTGCGCGAAATGCCGCCAGTTAACCACTCTGCTCCTCAGGACTATGAGGACCTGCAAGAACGCTATAACTTAATGCAGGAGCAGGCTGCCGATATTCGTAAGGCCCGCCAGCAACTCTTGGCTGTAATTGAGGAATTGGAAACGGCCATGCGCGAGCAGTTTATGACCCAATTAGAAGCAATAAAGCGGGAATTCCAAGCCTGCTTTGTAGACCTCTTCTCAGGTGGTAGCGCCACTTTAGAACTTAGCGAAGGGGATATTTTAGAAGCAGATATCGAAATTCGGGCCCAGCCCCCGGGTAAACGTCTACAACGCTTAAGTTTGCTTTCCGGTGGTGAGCGTGCCTTAACGGCTATAGCCTTAGTTTTTGCCATCTTCCGCCAGCGTCCAGCCCCCTTCTGTGTCCTGGACGAGGTCGATTCAGCCTTAGATGAGGCTAATGTCATTCGCTTTGCGGAATTTGTGGAAGCCTATGCCCATAAAACGCAGTTCATCGTAGTTACTCACCGCCGGGGGACCATGGAGGCCGCAGAACGCCTCTACGGGGTTACCATGAAGGAGCGCGGTGTATCTAGCATTCTGTCCCTGGCCTTAGCCGAAGGCCAACATTATACTAATTAAGGCATTACTAGGAGGATTATTGCATGGCTTTATTCGACAAATTTAAGTCTGGTCTCAAGAAAACCCGTGACTTTTTTACGCAAGGCTTTACCAAGATTGCCAGCAGCTTGGGGCGTTTTGATGAAGAGATGCTGGAAGAGCTCTCCATGTTGATGATTCAGGCAGATGTTTCTGTGGCTACCAGTGACTTTATCCTGGACAAGGTTAAGTCTCATATCAAGGCTACCGGGGATGATAGCGTGGAAGCCGTAATTGAGGTCATTCGAGCTGCCATGTCAGAGGCCTTGGGTGAATCTGTCCAGCTCGAAATTGATCCTACGGTCCTAAATGTCATCCTCATGGTGGGGGTAAATGGCACGGGCAAGACCACGACCACAGGTAAGCTGGCTTGGGCCTACCGGCAACAAGGCTACCAGGTAGTGATGGCCGCTGCGGATACCTTCCGGGCAGCAGCCATTGAGCAGTTGGAAGTCTGGGCCGAGCGGTCGGGAGCCAGCCTCATCAAGAGCGAACAAGGCGCAGACCCAGCTTCGGTAGTCTACAATGCTATTGCCGCAGCTAAAAGTCGGTCTGCACAAATTCTCATTGTAGATACAGCAGGCCGCCTGCATAACAAGAAGAATCTCATGGACGAATTGGCCAAAATTCGCCGGATTATCGGACGAGAAGCCGCCACAGCCAAGCTAACCAGCCTCCTAGTAATTGACGCTACTACTGGGCAAAATGCCCTCTTCCAGGCGAAAGCCTTTAATGAGGTCACCGATCTGGACGGTTTAGTTATCACCAAGCTGGATGGCAATGCCAAGGGAGGGATTGCCTTAACTGTAGCCCGAGAAGCCCAGCTCCCCATTTACTTTGCCGGTCTCGGTGAGCAAATTGATGACCTGCAAGACTTTGACCGGGATTCTTATATCAATTCCTTGATTCCCGAAAAAATCAAGCAGCCTCAGGAGTAAGGGCTAATCCTGCTTCAGATTCCCTTAAAGGGCTAATTAGATAATCAACACCCGCAACAAACACAAGGGGCCGCCAGATGGCGGCCCCTTTGCCTTGCTATAGTTTGGTGAGAAAGTGCCGAGACAGACAAGTGTCGGCAGGGAGTCCTCACCTAGATGCGCTCACGGCGGGTATACTCCGTATGGAGGAGGTCATGGGCTAGTTCACCGTAGGGCTCACCTAGGTATTCCTCGTAAATCTTCTTGATCATGGGATTATGGTGGGATTGGCGAATCTTCTTGCCCCGGTCTTCCTGGTAGAGGGCCTGCTGGCGTTTAAAGATTATGTCCATGTTGCCATGGTGGTAAGGCTGGCCACCGCCTCCAATACAGCCGCCAGGGCAGGCCATGATCTCGATGGCATCAAAGTTATAGCTACCGTCTCTTACCCCTTCTAAGAGCTTCCTGGCATTGCCTAGGCCATGGGCAATACCAATATGGAGTGTTTTATCTTGAATCTGTAATTCGGCCTCCCTGATGCCTTCTAGGCCACGCAGGGCGGTGAATTCAATGTCTTCCGCATCTTCACCCGTGAGCATATAGTAGGCAGTACGACAAGCGGCTTCAATCACCCCACCCGTGGTACCAAAAATAACCGAGGCACCGGTAGATTCACCCATGAGGCTGTCAAATTCCGATTCAGGCAGTTGATCAAACTCTACTCCGAGTTCGTGCAGCATGTGGCCAAATTCCCGGGTGGAAATTACGATGTCAACATTCTGGATATGGTCTTTAGATAGCTCGGGCTTGGCTGCCTCAGCCTTTTTGGCTAAGCAGGGCATAATGGAAACTACGGTGATGTCATCAGCGTGGAGGCCCATTTTCTTGGCGTAATAGGATTTAGCCATGGCACCCAACATGATCTGAGGCGATTTACAAGAAGAGGGGATGGATAGCATATCAGGGAACTGAGTTTCAATAAAAGTAACCCAGGCCGGGCAGCATGAGGTCAAGATAGGCAGGGTACCATCGTGTTGAATGCGGTGTACCAGCTCTGCGGCCTCCTCAATTACGGTGAGGTCAGCCCCCCAGTCGGTATCAAAGACCGCGTCGAAGCCCAGAATACGCAGGGCTGTGGCCAGTTTACCCGTAGTAACCGTACCCGGTTTTAAGCCGAACATTTCACCAATAGCTACACGGACCGCAGGGGCTACCTGGACCACCGTATGCTTACGGGGGTTATGGAGGGCAGACCAAACCTTGCCGGCATGGTTCATCTCGGTGAGGGCACCGGTGGGGCAGACGGCGACACATTGCCCGCAGAAGGTGCAGGAGGTATCGCCCATGTCCAGGTGGAAGGCGGGCGCCACGATAGACTCAAAACCTCTCTGCAAGCCGGAGAGCACACCCACGGTCTGTACTTCATTACACATGGTTTCACAGCGCCGGCACATGATGCATTTTGAGGGGTCCTTAATAATGGCTTGGGAAGAGTCGTCGATGGGGTGGATGTTACGTTTGCCGGTATATTCCAAGACTCGAATACCCATGCTGGCAGCCAGAGCCTGGAGCTCACAGTCCAGGTTTTTAGGGCAGGTTAAGCAGGCGGGGGGATGGTTGGAGAGAATCAGTTCCAGGTTGGTCCTGCGTGCCATGAGGGCCCTGGTGGAGTTAGTTCTGACCACCATACCATCTGTGCAGAGCTCGGAACAGGCTGTGGCGAGCTTGCCTTGGCGACCTTCGAGTTCCACCATGCAGACCCGACAGGAGGAGGTCAGACACTTAATCCCAAACTCCGGCATACGCAACTGACAGAGGGTAGGAATAAAAACATCGGCCTTTTTGGCCGCATCTAAGATAACGCTGCCTTCCGGTACTTGGACGACATTATCATTTATAGTTACAGTTAACATTTTAGTATTAGACATCTTAAGCCTCCTTTCCTGCGGCTTTTACATCGAGGGGGAGGGCTTGCTGCCCCGGTTTGAGAACGGCTTTGGTGGGCTTGAGGGGGCAGGCATTAAAGCAAGCACCACAAGCGATACAAAGGTCAGGATTAATTTTATGCGGATGCTTGATTTCCCCGGAGATACATTGCACAGGGCAAGCCTTTTTACAACGACCACAACCAATGCAGCGCTGAGGATCAATGGCATAGGCCCTCGATACTTGCTTCTTGGCATAGCGTTCATATTCTTCTGGGAAAAACTTCATGGTGGACAGGACAGGGTTGGGGGCTGTTTGTCCCAGTCCGCAGAGGGCAGAGTCTTTAATGACATAGCAGAGACGGGCAATTTTCTCTAGGACGTCCTCGGAGGCTTTCTGATCTAAGAGGTCGGCTAAAAGTTCCTGCAGACGTTTCGTACCAATGCGGCAGGGGGTACATTTACCACAAGACTCCTCCGTAATGAAATCCAAGTAGAATTTGGAGATTTTAACCATGTCGTTGTCTTCGTTCATGACAATCATGCCGCCCGACCCCATCATGGAGCCAATTGACATGAGGGACTCGTAGTCAATTTCCGTATCCAAATCCCGGTCGGTGATGACCCCACCGGAAGGCCCACCTGTTTGGACAGCCTTAAAGGCTTTATCTTCTGGGATTCCTCCCCCGATTTCATAGACGATTTCCCGTAGGCTTGTCCCCATGGGTACTTCTACGAGACCGATATTATTAACTTTGCCGGCCAGGGCAAAGACCTTAGTGCCCTTGGATTTCTCTGTACCAATTTGGGCAAATTTTTCGGGACCCTGCAAGATAATGACCGGGATATTAGCGTAGGTTTCTACATTATTAACATTGCTGGGCTTGCCCCGATAGCCGGATTGAGCAGGGAAGGGGGGCTTCCGGGTGGGTTCACCTCGGCCCCCTTCCAGGGAGTGGATGAGGGCAGTCTCTTCGCCACAAACAAAGGCCCCTGCCCCTAAGTTGATTTCTACCTTAAAGTCGAAACCAGAACCCAGGATATTTTCACCCAATAAACCGGCCTCTTCAGCCTCACGGATGGCAATCTCCAGCCGATGCACGGCCAGGGGATATTCCGCACGAATATAGACGAGACCATAATTGGCCCCAATGGCGTAGCCAGCTATGGCCATAGCCTCTAAGACACTACCGGGGTCGCCTTCCAGGATAGAACGGTCCATGAAAGCTCCAGGATCACCCTCATCGGCATTACAGATAATGTATTTCTCCTGACCCTCTGCCTTGGCGCAGAGTTCCCATTTGAGACCTGTGGGGAAGCCACCACCACCGCGCCCGCGGAGGCCGGAGGCCTTGATTTGTTCAATGACTTCTTGGGGAGACAGGGTGAAGAGACATTGGGCCAGGGCCTCATAACCCTCTGCCGCAATATAGTCTTCCAGAGTTTCCGGATCGATCTTACCGCAGTTACGTAGGGCTACCCGATGCTGTTTCTTATAGAAGTCCATCTCTTCACAGTGGTGAATCTTCTGCTGACTCTTGGGGTCAACATAGAGTAAACGCTCCACAATTATATCCTGGACCAGGTGCTGGCTTACCAGCTCTTCAACATCTGAGGGATGGACGTTTACATAAAGGACATTGTCGGGGTCCACTTTAACGATGGGACCTTGGGCACAGAAGCCGAAGCAGCCTACCTGCACTACCTTAACCCGGTCATCTAGTTGATGGGCTTTTACAGAGGCCCTAAGTTTTTCAATAATCAGACTGCTATCCGATGATTTACAGCCTGTGCCCCCGCAAACGAGGATTTCTCGCTGGCTGATATGCTCCGGAATAATGACATGTTCGCCAATGATACTTCTTAGGCTAAGTCGGTCTTGTAGTTCGGTACGCCAGGCCTTCAAATCCGCATGAGAACGCAGCTTTTGCATTATTTGTCTCCTCCTTCTGCATGGGCAGCTTCCCGATAACTATTGATAATTTGGGGAATTTCTGCAGGACTTACCCGACCAAATATTTTCTCATTGATCCGCATGACCGGGGCTAAGCCACAAGCTCCAATACAACGTACCTCACTAAGGCTGAATAAGCCATCGTCGGTCATATGTTGGTCTTTACTTAAACCTAATTCCTGCCGGCAGGCCTCCAGGATTTCACCTGCTCCTTTAACGAAACAGGCGGTACCCAGGCAGACTGCTATATTGAATTTAGCCTCCGGTTCTTCAGAGAAGAGGGCATAGAAGCTAACAATGCCGTTAATTTTGGCGGCCGGTACACCGATTTTACGAGCAATATAAAGCTGTAAAGGGGGAGGCAGATAGCCATATACTTCCTGGCACTTGGTCAAAATCATCATGATTTTCCCCGCCGGATCGGGGTAGGAAGCAATTAGCTCATCAATCAAGGGCAGTTTTGACTGGTCAAGGACTGCCACGTCTAACTGTTCTAAGTTCATAAGTCTCTCTCCTTAAAAATCACAATCCGCGAAGATCGTGATGCTATTCCAGGTTTGTGGGTACGATAGAGGTCAAATTCTTAAAGAGCTCCTCTGCTTCTTGAATCTGACCACCGTTACCTAGGACAAGCAGGTAATTATCTTCCTGCATAATTTCTCTGAGTAGCTCACCATAAGCTTGGATATCTTCCAGCTTGGTGTCTAATACATCTTGGGCCTCTTGGGCGTAAAACTCATTGCTAAAGCCGTTCAGCCAGCGGTAGACCACGGTGTTGGCGGCGTCTTTCCCGGGTACAGGGTAAGCCTTAAAGTAACCAATTAAAATTTGTTCTAAAGCTTCGTCTGGCAAAGCCAGGTTGGCGAGGAAGTCACCCATCTGGTCAAAAGCGTCCAGGGTTTCCACTATGTTAGGATCGGAGTAGGAATAGACCACAAAATTATCATAGTTATCTACGAGGGAATAGGCCCCGTAAGCCCCGCCCTTGGCCCGGATTTCCGGATAGAGGTAGAGATTATCTAAAATTAGGGTGAGTACATTGCTGCTAGCCTTTAACTCTCCCTCCTGGTCTTCCAGTTTGCCAGCCTTAAGGACATAGTTGGCTTCGCTATTGATGGCGATACCCTCATTTAAAGGCTGGGCCTCCACTTGGAACTTGGCCCGCTCTTGCTCCAGGACAGGCAGGCCGGCAGCGAAATCATCCAGTTGAGTTTGCAAGGTCTCCAGGTCGTCGGCGGAGGCTGCTAGACCAATAACCAGGTTGGGGCGGTTAAAGATTTGCTTGCTTAAGGCAGCCAGTTTATCTAAATGGGGCTGAGGGTCAGTAGCAAAATTATCGTCAAGTTCTTGGAGGAAGCGGATGAAGTCTAGTCCATTTAATTTTTCCCGGTAGGCAAAGAGGGGATCAAAATAAGCACGGATACGCTGTAAGCCCAGGCCGGCTGCATTAGAGGCAGCACCGACCTCTAAGGTATTGCGGAGGGCTTTAATCTGTTCACCAATCCACTTTTGGTCTGTAAATTGAGTGTGCTGACTTATTTCGGTAACCAGTTCCAGCATCTTTGCCATATTTTCTAAGGTGGCGGAAGAGGATATTTCAAAGCGGGCATCGTAGTCACCGTTTACACGGTTTTGGGCATTACTAGCATTAAAGCCAATACCACCCGTGTACATAAAGATGGCTTTTTCCAGCTCTCCTTTGTCATAGTTATCTGTATCAACATTAGCTAATAGTCTAGCCAGTAGGTTTACATAGGGGAGGTCTGCGGGTTCGACTACCGAGAGGTCGAACTGGATGCTCACATAGTTGATACCACCCGTGACTTGAGGGGAGCTTACCAGGGTATAGTTTTCCCTGGCTTCCGCCTGGAAGGGGATTTCGTTAACCTGGGGATCGATTTCCGCCAGACTCAGGCTGGGCAGATAATATTCCTCCGGGGCAAAGATGGGTTCATCTCTGAGTTTGGTGCTGCGCTTAATTAAGTCAGCAATTTCATCATCTGAGAGTTCTGCCTGGTAGGCTGCCAGGTCTGCCTCTACTTTAGCTTCTAGGTCTGCTGCCAGACCCTTTTGGGGCAGAAGCAGGCAGAGGCTAGAGCTAGGATTGTCGAGAACTCGCTCTTGGATATAGGCTTCGTAGGCGCCACTAGCAATTTTGTCACGCAAGTCATTAAAAATGTCGGTGAAATGTAGGTAGGCAAAGGGATCCCCGCCATAGTTATAGGAATCTAAAATTAGGGATAAATAATCCATACCCTTGAGCCCGTAAGTGCCGTTGGCTTCCCGGTAGGCCATCTCCAGGATATTAATGGTGGCCAGGATATTTTCCTGGTCCAGACCTTCTGCCACCACTTGGCGCAGGGTATCTTCCACAATCTGGACAAAATCTTCCTTTTGTGACTCGTTGGCATTCAAGACAGCAATACCCAAGCTATTCTGATTGAAATTCATGCTGAGAGAGCCGCTTTCCACCCCAATGCCAGCATCCAAGAGGGCTAGTTTAACGGGGGCAGAGCTGGAATCAAAGAGAACCTGGCTCAGCACCATATTCATGAAAGTTTCCTCGGGTAGGCCACCCTCGCCGGTAAGATAATTCAGAACCATATAGGCCTGATTGTCCAGGGGGGCGGCATCGTCCAAATTGTAGTAGCTGACATGCTCCCTTCTTTCTACAAAGGCGGCTTGCTTTTCATAGACAACTTCTTCATCCCGCTGACTAAAATGGCTGAGATAATCTCGGTCTATATGCTCCAGATAAGCAAGAATATCCAGGTCACCGTAAAAGTAGAGCATGGTGTTGGAGGGAGAGTAGTAAGTACGGTAGAAGTCCAGGAATTCCTCGTAGCTCAAACTGGGGATTTCGTTGGGATCACCCCCGGAGTTGTGGACATAGAAGGTATCGGGGAAGATCGAGGCTAAGTTACTGTAAAGCAGTTTGCGCATAGGATCTGACATGGCACCCAGCATCTCATTGTAAACTACGCCATTGTAGCTAAGCTCCTCCTCGGGGGAGAAGAGTTCGTACCGCCAGCCCTCACGTGCAAAAAACTGAGGATTTTCTAAAATCATGGGGAAAAATACGGAGTCTAAGTACACATCCGTGAGATTAAAGAAATCTTGGGGATCCCGACTAGCAATAGGGAAAATAGTTTTATCGGGATAGGTCATGGCGTTCATAAAGGCGTTGGTAGAACGCGAATACATATCGTAAAAAATGTCGTCAGACTTATACTTGCGTGAACCCCCTAGGAGGGCATGTTCAACTATATGGGCTGCCCCGCTGCTATCTTGGGGTTTCGTCTTAAAAGTGGCAGCAAAGACCTTAAAGGGGTCAGAATTTTCTAACCAAATTAAACTGGCGCCGGATTGTTCATGCTCATAGACATGGGCCGTGGAAGAAATATCAGTTAATTCTTCTTGCCGGACCTCACGGAAACCAAAGAGCGTAGTGGCTGGGAGGGCTTCCTCAGCCAAAGTAAAACTGGGCATACAAACACTCATAAACACACTCACTAGCAATAGCAGGCTTAAGATAATCCTCTTCATTAGCTCTCTCTCTTCCTTTTTGACGGCTGGAGGACGCTAGCGGAAATTTAGCGGTTTAGAGGCAAAAGGTCAGCCTTAATCCCCAGTTCAGTCAAAGTTTGGTGGCTAATCAGCAGTATGGCCGACGTCTGAGTGGGCAAAATCTGGCTAGCCTTCTCCCTATTATAGCAATCTAAGTTAGCGAAAGGTTCATCTAATATTAGTAAATCCGCTTGGGCAAAGAGGGCGGTGGCTAAGGCAACTCTTTGTTTCATACCCACCGAATAAGTAGAGAGGGGGCAAGCTAATTGGTCCTCCGGCAGCTGGAGCTCCAAGAGTAGTTGCCGCGCCTTTTGTCTATCTGTTGCACGCCAGGGATGACCGGCAAAAACTAAGACATTGTCCACGGCATCCATATCGGGGAAAAGACGAGGCTCCTGGAAGGCCATAGCCAGCCGCCCCTGCCTATGAATCTGACCTTGGCTGGGCTGTAGGAGGCCTGCTAGTAGGTAGGCTAGGGTGCTTTTACCGGAGCCTGAGGGAGAGTTTAGCCAGAGGATTTGGCCCCGGGCTAGCGTAAAATTTAGCTGGGAGAAAAGGGGCTGCCCGCCGTAGGAAAAGCTCAAGTCTTCTACCTGGAGGATGGTCTCCTGGTTAGGTGGGGAATCCTGGACTGTCTGGGGGTGCGAAAGTGCGGGTCCGGCCGTCACTTTCTGCCGCTGCGTCCAGACCTGGCTAAAGGAAGGCACATAGCTTGTGCCACGCTCAAGTTCTGCTTTCTGGCGGCCAGGTGATGGGGAGGACCCGGGCAGGGGGAACTTACGCAGGCAAAACCAGGCCCCTAGTTGGCAAAGGAGGCCAAAGAGTTTGGTCAGGCTGAGGGCCAAGAAGATGACTAGAAGGGTTACAGCAAAAAGCAGCTCCATGTCTAAATTTAGTTTGGCCTCGTGCAGAATTAAACCTAGAGAAGCTGGCGTGAAGGCAAGCAGCTCAGCGGCCAGGCTGGCTTTGAAGGCAAGTCCCAAAGTGCTTTCGGCGCTAACCGCAAGCAGGCTAAAGAGGGAGCCTAAATGAAATATGCCCCAGAGACGGCAAGGGCTGACCTGATACACCTGGGCAGCCTCCCTAAGACTCTGGTGTTCTTGAAGGGAGCTTTTTAACAAGGGGTAGTAGCCTTGCAGGCTTAAGACCAGAGCCACGCAAAGGGCAATTTGCCGAGGATTGAGGATGAAAAGTAGGAGGACAACAAGGGTGGCCAGGGGCAGAGAGCGCAAGACCTTGATGGGTATATCTACAAAATAACGTAGAAAAAAATGGAGAGTGCCGGTCTGGCCTAGGCTTGCGGGCAAGAAGACGGCCAGGAGGGCCAAGAGGAGACCTAGGAGAAAACCTGAGACAACCCGGAGGCAGCTTTGCCAGGCTGCCGTAAGATAGGCAGACTGGCCCAAAATCTGCCATAAGCGGGATAGGCTAGCCAGGGGACCGGGTAGGAGAAAGGCAAAAAATCCAGCTTGAGCTAAGAAGTGCCAAAGGGCAAGCCAGGCCAAGAGGGCTAAGGCAAGTCCCAGGATTTTCTGCGACCGTGACATAAACGGGAGGCCCCAGAGCCTATTTATTAAGGTCTGCGAGGAGCTCGGTCCCCACTAAACTGCCCCCCACCGTTTGGGGGTCGAAGCTATGTAAACCTTCCAGGAAGGGCAGGAGCAGCTCCTGCATGCTAGGCAAATCTGTTATACAGACCAAGGAACAGGCAGGGATAGCTTTGGCTGCGATTGCTGCCGGTGCGATTACTTGGTGTTTTTCGGATAATTTGCCGGCCTCTTCGGGCTGACTATTAACAAAATCTACAGATGCCTTGGCATCCTGCAAGAAGGCACGGAGCTGGTCCTTTTTGTCCGCTAGGGCTCGGGCAGAAGCCGCATATACGCCCATGACTACGGGCAGGTCAGATTCCTCACTTAAATCGAAGACCACCCGGAGATTTTCATCTTTGCTTAAAGCCACGGTCAGGAAGGGTTGGGGCAGGACTGCCAGGTCAGCCTTACCGGAGCTGAGCTCCGCCAGGACAGAGCTATGGTCAGCCTTATATTCCAGCTTGAGATCAGCATCGCTGAGGCCATGTTCTTGTAAAACTTGTCGAAAGAGGTATTCGGGTACGGAGCCCTTGCCCGAGGAAATCAGGGTTTTACCCTTAAGATCTGACCAGTCGTGGATGCTGTCACCCTTTTCCACCAGATAAAGAACACCTAAGGTATTAAGACCTATAACCTTCACTTGGCCATCTGTCTTGTGGTAGAGCACAGAGGCAAGATTGGCAGGAATACATGCCACATCCGCTTGGCCACTCACAAGCAAGGGGACCACAGCATCCGGGGCAGCTTGGAGACTAAGCTGGTACAAGTCTGCCTGCTCCTCCATCATGGCTAGCAAACCCAAGCCTGTAGGTCCTTTGAGGGCCGCTACTTGCAGCCTACTGTCTTCAGTATTTTCTTCCAGGCTAGCTGGCGGATCGTCCGCGGGCTGGCAGGCGGTGGTCAAGAGGCTGAGGGTTAAGGCAGAAATAATTAGTAAAATGACTTTAGTAAAATTACGGCAACGAGGCATGCTGAGTCTTCCTTTCCAGGTCAAGGAGGCAGGATAAGGTAAGCCTTAAGTAGGCCCCAGCTAGGTCCTTAGCGCTTGGCCCAGGTTCACACTAAGTTTGGGCCATAGAGCTAAAGCTTGTCAAACCATTTGAGGCTGTGTAAAGAAAAACACTTGACAGAGACAAGGAGCGGTTATATCCTGAGTCAGATGTCAAGCAAATGGACTGAAATAAGTACTATCGAACACTATGCTAGTCTCTACGAAGCCTATGGTGCCCTCCTGAGTAGGCGACAGGCAGAAATGGTTGAGGCCTATCTCTTTGAGGACTTAAGTTTCACAGAGATCGGGGACAATCTGGAGATTAGTCGCCAAGCTGTACATGAGCAGGTCACCAAGGCCTGTGACCTACTCGAAGAATACGAAGGCAAGCTGGGTTTCTTAACCCGCTCCGCCAAATTAAAAGAACAATTGGGAGCTCTGCTGCTAAGTGACGAGTTAGAGCTCATGAAGGCTGAAGTAAAAGAAATACTTCAAGGACTATAGAGAGGAGACGGTATGTTTTCTAGTCTGAGTGATAAGCTAACCGCTATTACCCGCCGTATGAAGGGGCAGGGACGCATCAAGGAAAAAGACCTCAAGGATATGATGCGAGAAATTCGCCTGGCCCTCCTCGAGGCTGACGTAAACTACCAGGTAGTTAAAGACTTTACCGCCGAGATCTCTGAAAAGGCCAAGGGCGCGGAGGTCATGGAAAGCCTGACCCCGGGCAATCAAATCGTCAAAATCGTCAACGATGCCCTGATAGATATTCTGGGTGGTGAGCAAGAAAAGCTGGCTGTGTCTTCCAGCGGCTTTACGAAAATCATCCTCTACGGTCTGCAGGGTGTAGGTAAAACTACCACGGCTGGTAAATTATCCAAATATCTCAAAGACCAGGGCAAGAAACCCTTCCTGGTTTCCGTAGACGTGCATAGACCGGCCGCTCAGGACCAACTGGCGGTCCTGGCCGAATCCCTGGACGTACCCTATTACATCGAACCCAGCAATCCTAGCGCTATCGATATTGCTAAGAAGGGTGAGGAACGTGCCCGTTATCTCTTAGCCGATACCCTAATTGTGGACACCGCCGGCCGTATGACCATCGACCAGGAGATGATGGATGAGTTAAAGGCCGTTAATGCCCAGGTCGCCCCAGATGAACGTCTGCTTATTGTGGATGCCATGATTGGTCAAGAGGCAGTTAATATTGCCTTAGAGTTTAATCAACAAATTGGTATCGACGGCTTCATCATGACCAAGTTGGATGGTGACGCCCGAGGCGGTGCCGCCTTGTCCATCCGTCGGATAACGGGTAAGCCCATTAAGATGATTGCAACGGGTGAAAAATTAGAAGACTTTGAGGCCTTCTATCCCGACCGTATGGCCTCGCGTATTTTGGGCATGGGTGACGTACTCTCCCTGATTGAGAAGGCCGAACAACAGCTGGATGAAAAGTTAGCCCAGCAGAGTCTGGAGCGCATGAAGCGCAACCAGTTCAGCCTGGATGATTTGCTGGCCCAATTTCAGCAAATTGGCAAAATGGGGGGGATGGGCAAGATGCTCAGCATGATGCCCGGGGTAAGCGGCCTGCCGGACGGAGCCTTTGATGAGAGTATGATTGACCGCTACATGGCCATTATTCGGTCTATGACCCCCCGGGAGCGCAATGCTTACAAGCTCTTAAATGCCAGCCGACGCAAACGCATAGCCCAAGGCTCTGGCACCACGGTGCAGGAAGTCAATCAACTGATTCGCCAATATGAGCAAATGTTGAAACTCATGAAGCAGTTTTCCGGTAAAGGCAAGGGAGGCTTGGGTAAGCTAAAGAGCCTCTTGGGTAACAAATTACCCTTCTAAATACAAACCATAGCATCTATAAGAGCTAGTAAATTATCAAACTTCCAGCTCTTTAGATATAGATTACAACAGACACAGCAGAGGAGGAATTATCATGGCTGTAAAAATTAGACTTAAACGTATTGGTAAGACCAAACAACCCCACTACAGAGTAGTTGTGGCCGACTCTCGTTTCCCTCGGGACGGACGTTTCATCGAGGAAATTGGTTACTACAATCCTCGGGTAGAACCTGCAGAAATCCGCTTAGACTTAGCTGAAGCAGAAGCCTGGATTAAAAAGGGTGCCCAGCCTACAGATACGGTTCGCCGCTTAATCAAAATGGTCCAAGAAAGGCCTGCAGAAAGCCCAGCTGAAAAGTAGTAGGGGCTTAACATGGAAGAACTCTTAAAAAGTTTAGTAGAACCTCTAGTTAAGCATCCCCAGGATATTGATATCCGCCAGGTGGAAGGTGATCGTGCTACGATTTTGGAGCTCAGAGTCCATCCCGAAGACATGGGACGTGTGATTGGCAAGGGCGGCAAAAGAGCCCAAGCCATTCGTTCCATCATGAAGGCCAAGGGAAATGCCCTAGATGAGCGCATTCTCTTGGATATTGTAGATTAGGTTAGGCTCGTGCAGGACTTACTGGTAACCGGCAAGTTGCTGAAGGCCCGGGGCCTCCAGGGAGAAATCGGCTTAGAACCCTATGCCGATGACTTGGCACGCTATCGTAAGCTGCGGACCTGCTTCCTGGAGAATAGTAAGGGCGAGCCCCTCCGTGAACTTGAAGTAGTAGGGGTAAAGCTGGCCGGTAACCGGGTCTACCTCCGCTTTGCTGGTATAGACAGTCGCGAAGCAGCCGCTGCCCTCAGTAATCATTATCTCTCCGTACCCCGCTCTGAGGCGCAAAGCCTAAACGAGGCCCAGCACTATGTGGCTGATATTGTGGGCTGCCGGGTGGAGGACGAGCAACACGGGGATTTGGGTCAGGTTACAGATATTTATCTGCAAAATGGCCAGAATTTAATGAAAATTAGTCAGCCTGGCCAGGCTGACTTGTTCATGCCCTATGTGCCAGCCCTCCTGCTGGAAGTCAATCCGGCCCAGTCCTTTATGCGGGTGCGCTTGCCGCAAGGGCTCTACGAGCTTTACAGAGGCTAAGATGCGCTTTTCTACCCTCAGCCTTTTTCCGGAGATTATCAGGGCTTCTACCGATGAATCTATGGGCCTTAAGGCTCAAATGCAAGGTCTGGCGGAGATAGTCCATGCCCAAATTCGTGAGCGCGCTATCAACGCCTACGGTAAGGTGGATGATGCTCTTTACGGAGGCGGGACCGGGATGCTGCTGATGGCGGAACCCATCTATCAGACTATCCAAGACCTCAAGGCAAGTTTTCGGTCTGACCACCCAGAGCTGCTGGAGCCACAGGAGCAGGTGATTTACATGTCCCCGCGTGGTCAAGTCTTAAATCAAACTATGGCTTATGACTTGGCCCAGTTCGATCATCTCATCATTTTGGCCGGACACTATGAGGGAGTAGATCAAAGGCTATTGGAAGAAGTAGGAGCCCGGGAAATCTCGGTGGGTGACTATGTCCTAACGGGCGGAGAATTACCTGCGGCCGTGCTTATTGATGTGGTCATCCGCATGTTGGACCGGGTTTTACCGGATCCAAAGGCCTGGCAGGCCGAGTCACATGCCTCAGGCCTCTTAGAAGAAGACCAATACACTAGACCGGAGCTGTGGCGAGGCCGCAGGGTGCCTGCCGTCCTGCTCTCGGGACATGATGCCAAAATCCAAGCCTACCGTAAGGCTTCTGCCTTATACAACACTCTAAAGTCTAGGCCAGACCTGCTAGCAGCCTATCCGGTAAGTGAGGAAGAATGGCAAGATTTACTTGACTTTATGTCGAGTTCAAGCTAATATCTCAAAGGTTAAGTAGGGGTGGTCCGCTGCAATTGCGTGTAAGAACACCTAAAAAGAGAGGAGGATACGCAATATGGACATTGTAAAAGCTATTGAGCAAGATTATTTACGCGACAAGCAGGAACATGTAGAAATTGGTGACTATGTCAAAGCTCACCTGCAAATTCGCGAGGGTGACCGCGTCCGTATTCAGGTATTTGAAGGTACCGTTATTGCCCGCCGGGGTTCCGGACTAGGAGAAATGATTACCATTCGCCGCCTGTCTTATGGTGTTGGTGTGGAACGTGTCTTGCCCGTCCATTCGCCCCGCATCGAGAAACTCGAGGTCGTTCGTAAGGGTAAAATCAGACGTGCTAAACTGTATTACTTACGTGATCGCGTGGGGAAGAAAGCCAGAGTTCGAGAAAAACTGGCCACCAAAAACGATTAGTTTTAAGCACTATCAAGGAGGAGAGCCCCAAGGGTTCTCCTCTTTACTATGGAGAAGAAATGCCTGACATACAATGGTTTCCCGGCCATATGGCCAAAACGCTCAGAGAGCTTAAAGAAAGTATCAAGCTCTGCGACCTAGTCGTGGAGGTTTGTGATGCCCGTATTGTCAGGTCCAGCCGCAACCCAGAGTTACAAGAGATTATTGCCGGCAAGCAAAAAATCTTAGTCCTCAATAAGCAAGATTTGGCAGACCCCCAGGTAAGTCAGGCTTGGCTGCAGTATTTTGCTGACCGGGGCGAGACAGCCTTAGCTATAGATGCAAGACAGGCTAAAGCTGCCAAGAATTTGCAGAAATTAGCCAAGGACCTGAGTGCGGACATCTTAGCCCGGGCCAAAGCTAGGGGCCGTATCTCGCGTCCCCTGCGTATTCTGGTAGCCGGTATCCCCAATTGCGGCAAATCTACCCTGATTAATAGCCTAATCGGCAAAAGTCGGGCTCAAACTGCCAATAAACCGGGAGTAACCCGGCAGCTACAGTGGTGGAAGTTGGGTTCAGACTTGCAGCTGCTGGACTCACCTGGCCTCCTTTGGCCCAAGTTGGAATCACGGGCTGCCCAAATAGCCTTAGGGTCTACAGGGGCGGTGCGCGATGAAATTATGGCTCGCCAGGAATTGGCCGGTGAACTCCTATACCTCTTAAGTAAACTTTATCCCGCGCAGATGGCCGCTAATTACGGTCTTAAGGCTGACCGCTATCAGGGTAAATCCCAGTTCGAGATTAACACACAAATTTTGAGCCAATTGGCAGAAGATTTGGGTTTCTTAAGGCAAGGTGGGGAGATGGACTTAGACCGAGCCGCCGACCACGCCCTCAGACAATTCCGCCAGGCTAGGCTGGGACGCTTCAGTCTGGAGCAGCCTCAGCTATGACTTACAAACCCCGCCTAGGCCCCCTAGACCAAGAACGCTTTGTCCGCATGGACCAACTGGAGCAGGAGATGCGAACGGCTGGTTTTAAGGCTGTAGCCGGCCTGGATGAGGCGGGGCGAGGCCCCCTAGCGGGGCCGGTAGTGGCAGCCGCATGTATTTTAGATCCGGCCAATCCTATTTATGGCCTCAATGACTCAAAAAAACTCTCCCCTGCGAAAAGGGCCTGGCTGGCTGAAGAAATTAAAGCAAAGGCTTTAGCTTATGCTTATGGCCAGGTCCCAGCAGCCCGCATTGACGAAATTAATATCCTGGAAGCCACCAAAGAGGCCATGTCTGCGGCGGTGGCCCAGCTAGACTTGCAGGCGGACCTGCTGCTTTTAGACGCTATTGTTCTTAAAGACCTGGCCCTACCCCAAAGATCTGTCATCCAGGGAGATGCCCAGGTCAACTGTATTGCAGCCGCTTCCATTTTAGCCAAGACCCACAGGGATCAGATCATGGTCCAGGCTGACCAAGACTACCCTGGCTACGGCTTTGCCCAGCATAAGGGATATGGGACCCGCTATCACTATGACCGCATAGCTGAGCAAGGCCTCTGCCCCCTCCATCGCCTTAGCTTCCTCAAGAAGCTGCAGGCGGGACAAAGCAGCGTTACGCCCGACCAGGTCAAGGGGAGGAGCGCGGAAGCCCAGGTAGCCCAACATTTACGGGCTCAAGACTTCACTATCCTGGAACAAAATTTCCAGCTGCCCCCCTTTGCCGAGGTAGACCTCATTGTCAGCAAAAAAGGACAACTCTTTTTTATCGAGGTAAAGGCCCGGCAAGACCAGGCAGGTATATCCTGGGAAAGTCAGGCTCTGGCAGCTTTTGACAAGTCAAAACGCCGCAAATACGCCCTAGTTGCCAAATATTATGCGGAAAGCAGGGGCTGGCAGGAGGCCAAGCTGCGCCTACTTCTGGCCGCTTGTCAGCTTAATAGTCAGGGCCAACTCCAGCATATCCGCTTTTTTGAAGCAGATTAGCCCCTGTTGTCTACTTGTAATTACCTCTATTTTTCTTTGCAAGGCTAACGTCTTATGCTATGATGTAAAGACGGCATACGTATGACTAGGAGGTTCCATGAAACTTGATCGATATTCCAGCATCCCGCTTTACGCTCAGTTACGGGAAGTTATCTTAGAGCGGATTCAAGAGGGTGTTTATGCTGCGGGCGAAAAGATTCCTTCAGAAATGGATTTTTGTAAGGAACTGGATTTGTCCAGACCTACAGTAAGGCAGGCGGTGGCGGAGCTTGTAGCAGATGGAGTCTTAGAGATTCGTAAGGGTAAGGGCACTTTTGTGGCAGGCGAAGCCGATCGTATGATTGTACCTCGCTTCACGGCCTTATCTTTTTCTTTCCTCAACCTAAATTCCTACGAGCAAATTGATCTCAAGCCTATCAAACTCCTAGAATCCGATAAAGAATTGGACGCAATCTTCCAAGTCCCGGAGAACCAAAGTCATCCGGGTTATTGGCAGGCCGAATGGCCCATGCCTTACGATGATCAACTGGTGGGCATTTGCCAATCCTTTGTGCCCGTTCAGCTCTTTCCAGATCTGGGTCAGGCTATTGCGGCAGGTAAGAGGATGGTGGATATTAAATCTAACAAATACGCCTACCTCCCTCAAAGAGGCAGCCTTAAGCTGGTGGCCCGTCCCGCCCGTAATAAAGAAGCTTCCCTCTTGGACTTACCCAGACGTTCGATTATTTTGGCTATGGAAGGCCCCCTCTTTGCCCGTTCAGGACATGTGTGTGAGGTGCTACGCATCATTATGCGACCTGACCTCATAGGGGTGGAAATTAACTAAGGACCTGTTAAGGACCTGTTAGGTTTTCTTACATGGGTAAAAAGCCACTATTTTAGATTATTAGGGCCAGGTTTTTCCTGGCCCTCCTATTTGAAAGGTTAACTAGTGTCACATTATTTTGATCAAACTGCCACCGGTGATTTAGACCGGGAGCTCTTAGACTGCTATATGCAAGCCCTGTGTGATTTCCCTGCCAATCCTGCTACCCACTATGCTAGCGGTCAAAGGGCCAGGGCGGCCCTGGAAGAGGCAAAATTAAGGATTAGCCGGGCTCTGCACTGCCTGCCCGGAGAAGTTATCTTTACCTCTTCGGCTACCGAATCGATTAACACAGTTATCAAGAGTGTAGCTTGGCAAAGCAAGACCCGGGCCGGTGTCTTGCTGGCACCTGCAGCCGAACATGCGGCTACGAGGGAAAGTTTGGAGTTTGCCGCTAAAGAACTGGGACGCCGCGTTGCTTATTTGCCCCTCCGGGATAAAAACTTGGATTTGGAAGCCTGGCAGACCTATCTAGACCAGGAAAAGGTGGACTTAGTTAGCTCGGTATATGTGCATAATTTGACCGGGGCCATTTATCCCGTCCAAGACTTGGCAGCTTTAGTGCGAAAAAAAGCTCCCCAGGCCCGTATCCATATCGATGCTGTGCAAGCCCTGGGCAAGTGTGAAATAAATTTTGCCGCCATGGATGTAGATTACCTTTCTCTCAGTTTACATAAGCTAGGCTGCCCTAAGGGTTCGGGCCTTCTCCTAGCAAATCAGAAGAAACGTTTTGTGCCCCTGCTTCATGGCGGCGGACAAGAGGAGGGGAGAAGGTCTTCTACGGAGAATCCCGCTTTGGCCTTAACCTCAGCCTTGGCCATAGAGAAGGCTGTAGCCGGCCAGGCCGAGTCCCTGACCATGGTTACCGAACTGCGCCAGACTTTCCTGGCAGCCCTGCATGACCAAATTGACGCAAAATTCACTTATCAAGTCTTAGCACCTGAAGTAAACTTTGTTCCGCATATAGTCCCCCTCTACCTACCGGGCTTACGAGCTCAAAATATTCAGACTGTGCTTTCGGAGGCCGGCTGGGAAGTGGGGATAGGTTCCGCCTGCTCCTCCACGAAGCAGAAGGCACCTCAGGCCTTGTTGGATTTGGGCCTTAATGCTGAAGAAAGTTTACATTTCCTAAGGATTAGTCTGAGTCCCAGTCATAGTTCAGAAGAAGTAGTAGAACTTGCAGGCAGGGTGGCCGGAGCAGTTAAAGAATTTGGCTTAGCCTAGACAGGAGCGGGGGCGGTCTGGCCTGGCCGACCTGCGATTGTGTATGATAAAAATATGTCTCTGAGAAGGGGGAGAAGAGCCGTGAGGCAAGAGATTGAAGCAAAATATCGTGAACTCATCTTGGTCCGTATAGGTGAAATAGCCCTGAAGGGTTTAAACCGTGGGCGTTTTGAAAAACAGCTCTTACGTAATTTAGAGTATCGTTTACAACATGAGGGCTCCTTCCAAATATCCCGGGCAGATTCCCGTATTTGGATTGCTGCAGGGGAGGAAGGGGCAAGACTTGACACCCCTGCTGCCTTGACCGCTATTCGAGATGTTTTCGCCTATGTTTCTGCCAGCCCTGTGCGGTCATTTCCTGCTGAGCTAGAGCAAATTGAAGCGAACCTACTTAAGTTGGCTCAAGATAAATTTGCCGATGGACAAAAACACAGTTTTAAGTTGGAGATTCGCCGTACCAATAAGAGCTTCCCTCTGAAAACTTACGAGCTAGCTGTACATTTAGGAGACTTGATTCTTGATAGTTTCCCGGACCAGGCTAGTGTGGATGTACACACACCTGAGTTGACCTTTTACCTTGAAGTTAGGGAGGAATGCTTTCTATACACTGAAATTCTGCCTGGCCGCAAGGGTTTACCGGTCGGCATGGGAGGCCGGGCTATGCTTATGTTGTCTGGGGGCATTGACAGCCCAGTTGCAGGCTACATGATGGCCTCCCGTGGCATGCGCCTCTCGGCCGTATATTTTCATACATATCCCTATACCAGCGCGGAGGCCAAACAAAAGGTAATTGACCTGGCTAAAATTCTGACCCGTTACGCAGGTGATATAGACTTGTATATCGTGGATTTCACCAGTACGCAATTAGCCTTAAATGAAAGTTGCCCTGAGGATATGATGACTATAGTCATGCGACGTATGATGATTCGGATAGCACAAAAAATCGCCCAGGATAACAAAATTCCCGCTCTAATTTCGGGAGAAAGCATGGGGCAGGTGGCCAGCCAGACTCTGGAAGCCCTGGTATGTACCGACCAAGTAGCAGAAATGCCTATTTTCCGTCCTCTCATCGGCATGGATAAGGACTCTACCATTGCTTTAGCCAGGGATATTGGTACTTTTGAGACATCCATTTTGCCCTATGAAGATTGCTGTACCGTTTTTGTGGCCAAGCATCCCAAAACTCACCCCCGCTTGGGTGATGCCAGCCGGGCGGAGCGCAATTTAGACCTAGAGACTTTGACACTAGAAGCTGTAGCGAAAACGGAAAAGCTCCATCTCAAGCTCAAAGATGAAATCGCCTAAACTCGTCCCTTACAAGTTACTAGTAAGCAGGCTGAAAATTTAGCTAAATCAGAGGCAATAGGCTTAGATTACACAGAAAATATGTTAGAATAAGCCCATTGCATAAATCATTAGGAGGCAATCCATGTACGAACACATTAAATCCGCAGATCCCCAAGTTTATGAAGCAATCATGAACGAGCTCCAGCGTCAACAAGACCATATCGAGCTCATTGCTTCTGAAAACTTTGTTTCCGAAGCAGTTCTGGAAGCCAACGGCTCTGTACTCACCAACAAATATGCTGAAGGCTATCCTGGCAAGCGTTATTATGGCGGTTGTGAGTATGTAGACGTGGTTGAAGATATTGCCCGTGACCGGCTCAAAGAAATTTTTGGCTGTGATCACGCCAACGTACAGCCCCACTCGGGTGCCAATGCTAACATGGCTGTATATTTTGCTCTCTGCCAGCCCGGAGACAAAATTTTAGGTATGGAACTTGCTCACGGTGGCCACTTAACCCATGGTATGAAGATCAATATCTCCGGTAAATATTTCGAGGCTCACTCCTATCAGGTGCGCCGTGACACCATGGAGATTGACTATGATGATTTACGTCAAAAAGCCCATGAGATCAAACCTAAGCTGATTGTAGCTGGTGCCTCTGCTTATCCCCGGGCCATTGACTTCAAGAAGTTCCGGGAAATCGCCGATGAAGTTGGTGCCTACTTCTGGGTAGACATGGCCCACATCGCAGGTCTGGTAGCCGCCGACCTTCATATGAATCCCGTACCCTATGCCGATATCGTAACTTCTACCACCCACAAGACCCTGCGGGGACCTCGTGGCGGTATCATCCTTTGCAAGCAAGAACTGGCCAAAAAGATTGACTCTGCTGTGTTCCCCGGCCTACAAGGTGGTCCTCTCATGCACATTATCGCCGGTAAGGCCGTAGCCTTTGGCGAAGCCATGAAGCCGGAATTCAAGGAATATCAAAAGCAGGTAGTCGCCAATGCCCAGGCTCTGGCCAAGGGCCTCTTGGACCGCAAGGTCGACCTCTGCACCGGCGGCACTGACAACCACCTCCTGCTGATTAACTTGACCGGTACGGGCGTAACTGGTAAGACCCTGCAAGAAAACCTGGACAAGGTGCATATCACTGCTAACAAAAATGGTATTCCCTTCGATACAGAAAAGCCGACCATCACCTCTGGTCTGCGGATTGGCACCCCCGCTGTCACTTCACGTGGCATGAAGGAAGCCGATATGTATGAGATCGCTGACCTCATCAGCTTAGCCATCTTTGACTTCGACAATAAAGAGGCAGAAATCCGCAAACGTGCTGATGAACTCTTAGCCAAATATCCTCTCTACAAGGACTTTAACTAAGAATTATGCCTTCAGGTTCTGCTAAACAAGAACCTCTAGCATTTCGTATGGCCCCCAGGACGCTGGCCGAGTATATCGGCCAGCGTCATATTTTAGCTGAGGGTAAAATGCTGAGGCGGATGATTGAGTCTGATCAAATGTCCTCCATCATCCTTTTTGGCCCTCCGGGCTCCGGTAAAACCTCTCTGGCCCGGGTGATTGCCCAAAATAGTGCTAGACCCTTTTACCGTATCAATGCGGTTACCTCGGGAGTTGCTGATATTAAGGCAGTCATTGCGGATAGCCGCAATCCCTTTATTTGTCCCGAAGGTAAGGCTATCACCTTCATTGACGAAATCCATCGTTTCAATAAGGCCCAACAGGATGCCCTCTTACCAGCGGTAGAGGAGGGTTCGGTTATCCTGATTGGGGCCACCACCGAAAATCCTTTTTTCGAGGTAAATAAGGCCCTGCTATCTCGGTCTACGGTTTTTCAACTTTACCCCTTAAGCCCGGACGAAATTGGGCAAGTAATTGATCAGGCCCTAGCGGATGAAGAAAGAGGCTATGGCCAACTGTCCATAAATTTGGACCCAGCTGCCAGAGAATTTCTGCAAGAGGCTAGCCAGGGCGATGCCCGTGTGGCCCTGCGCGCCCTAGAGTTGGCGGTGACCACTACACCTCCTAATAGCGAAGGTACTAGGGAACTGAGTCTGGAGATTATGGGCGATTGCCTCCAACAGTCTCCCTTACGTTACGACAAGGATGGGGAAGGCCACTACGATACCATTTCGGCCTTTATCAAATCGATGCGGGGGTCGGACCCCGATGCGGCTCTACATTATCTGGCTCGCATGCTGGAAAGTGGGGAAGACCTTAATTTCATTGCCCGCCGTATCGTCATTTGTGCGGCCGAGGATGTAGGTTTGGCCAATCCGCAAATCTTGGGCCTCTGTATGTCTGCCTGGGATGCAGTGAGGGCGGTAGGGATGCCGGAGGCGAGGATTATCCTGGCCCAGGCTGTAGTTTTGGTAGCCAGTTCACCCAAGTCCAACTCAGCCTATCTGGCCATTGATGAGGCCCTCCGGGACGTGAGAAAGGGGAGGCTAGGCGAGATACCCTATCATCTGCGTAATGCCCCGGTAGAAGGCATGGCGAATCTCTCCTACGGCGAGGGCTATCTTTATAGTCACGATTTTCCCCTGCACGTGTCTAAGCAAGAATATTTACCCCCTCCTCTGAGGGATAAGGTCTACTACGAGCCTGGTGACCTAGGCTATGAAAAGCAAATTCAGGCCTGGCTAGCCAAGATTGCCCCTTATCTCGGTAAGTAGAGACCGCTGGTCGGTCTCAGGGCCAAAGTTTGCCCTGTAAATTCTGTCGGCCAGTAGCCGCTCTGAGCCCTTGTAGATAAGCTTTTGGCCCCCACAAGTAACTAGCGTTACTTGAGGCTTACTCGCCCTTAATTAGAATTAATCTGTAGTACGTAATGCAGTCTAGCTTTGGTAAAAGCTAGGCGCAATTGAGAATATGGAGTAAATATGAGCCAGCAAAAACGCAGATATTTTGACCATGCGGCGACGACTCAGGTCAGGCCGGAAGTCTTAGCTAGCATTGTCGATGTCTATGAAAATTACCATGGTAACCCCTCCAGCTTTTACCTGGAAGGTCATAAAGCCGAAGATTTGCTTAAGGAGGCACGTGACCGGGTAGCCCAAAATATTAAGGCTAAGCCGGACGAGATATTCTTTACCTCCTGTGGCACCGAAGCGGATAACTGGGCCTTAAAGGGCACCGCCTTTGCCTTGCAACACAAGGGGAAACATATCATTACCAGTAAAATCGAGCACCATGCCATTCTTCATACGGCAGAATGGCTGGAAAAACAGGGCTTCGAAGTTACTTACCTGGATGTGGATGAGCAGGGTATGGTCAGACCGGAAGATGTTGAAGCAGCCCTGCGCGAAGATACTATCCTAGTCTCCATCATGATGGCCAATAATGAAGTGGGCACAATTCAACCCATTAAGGAAATTGGTCAAATTTGTAAGGCCCACAAGGTACGCTTCCATTCGGATGCTGTGCAGGCTTTAGGAGCTATCCCCATCGATGTGGAAGATCTGGGAGTTGACCTCATGTCTTTTTCGGCCCATAAGCTTTATGGGCCCAAGGGGGTAGGGGCACTCTACGTAAGGCGGGGCAACCGCTTGGATAATCTCCTGCATGGTGGGGCACAAGAGAGAGGCAAACGAGGGGGTACGGAAAATGTGGCCTTAATCTGGGCCTTCGCCCAGGCCCTAGACCTGGCTGTAGCCGACTTAGAAGCAGAAGCTGCCAGGCAAATTGCCCTGCGCGACCGTCTGATTAAAGCTATCGCTAGCAGTATTCCCCATGCCAAGCTCAATGGTCATCCTAGCCAGCGTCTGCCTAACAACATCAACTTTTCCTTTGAGTTTATTGAAGGGGAGGCCATGCTTCTGCTCTTAGATGCCCAAGGCTTTGCCTGCTCCTCCGGTTCTGCCTGTACCTCTGCCTCCCTCGACCCCTCCCATGTACTCCTGGCTATGGGTTTGCCTCATGAAATTGCCCACGGCTCTTTGCGGATTACCCTGGGTAGAGAAAATAAGCAAGAGGATGTCGATGCCCTGGCGGAGGCCCTGCCGGCTATTATTCAACGCCTGCGGGCCATGTCCCCCCTCTGGGAAGACTGGGAAAAGGGTAAAATTAAACGGTCTCTAATTCCCGTTTACAGCGAGATTTAAAGGCCCTCCGTCTGGATCCGCAATGGGCCAGCATGTAAGCTTGGGAAGCCAAAGAAAGGATAAGAGTTTATGCAATATACAGAAAAAGTTATGGATCATTTTATGAATCCACGTAATATGGGGGAAATCCCCGACGCCACCGCCTCCGGAGAGGTAGGAAATCCGGTCTGTGGCGATATCATGAAGATTGACCTCAAGATTGAAGATGACATCGTGACAGATGCTAAGTTCAAAACATTTGGTTGTGGCACCGCTATCGCCACCTCCTCCATGGCAACCGAGATGATTATCGGTAAGCACTTGGATGAGGTGCTGGAGCTCACTAATAAATCGGTGGCAGAAAATTTGGATGGTCTGCCTCCTGTCAAAATGCACTGCTCAGTCCTAGCTGAGCAAGCTGTTAAGACCGCCCTCAAGAAGTATCTGGAAGAAAATGGTAAGATGACAGCAGAGCGTGAGAAATATTTCGCCATCCTCCACGAAGAGGATGAGCACGCAGGGCCTTCCATCTACGAGTACGTAGACCAGGCTGAAAAAAGCGAAAATTAAAGCATTAACTACGAAGGAGAAATTTATGGCAAAAGAACAAGTGGCCAGCGAAAAGACTGCAGGTCAAAAACTGCAGGAAGAACTTAGCTTCAAGTTTAAGAATCAGTGGGATGCCACCGATGCAGAATTAGAAGCAGCCTCCCACAAGTTTAATGAAGACTACAAAAAGGCTTTAGACCAGGGTAAAACCGAGCGGGAATTCCATGATATGACCCTGGCCCGGCTGGAAGCTGCAGGCTTTAAGAATCTAGCCGAAGTCGAAAAACTCGCAGTAGGGGACAAGGTTTACCGGTCTATCCATAATAAGGGCTTGTTAGCCGCTATTGTGGGTGAAAAATCCCCTAGCGAGGGTCTCCTCCTGGTAGGTTCCCATACCGACTCTCCTCGTTTGGACCTGAAACCCTATCCCTTGTTTGAGCAAAATGAATTCGCCCTCCTCAAGACCCACTACTATGGTGGCATTAAGAAGTACCAATGGGTTTCTACCCAATTAGCCATTCACGGCGTAGTCCTGAAAAAAGATGGCAGTAAGGTGGAGATTTGCATCGGTGAAGACGAGCAAGACCCAGTACTCACGATTCCTGACCTCCTGCCTCACCTGGGCCGCAAGCAAATGGCTAAGCCTGCCAAAGAGGTCATTGAGGGAGAAAAGCTCAATGTTTTAGTTGGCTCTAAACCCTATCCGGACGAAGATCTGCAAGATCGTTTTAAGCTGAATATCCTTTCCCTCCTGCATGATAAATACGGGATTACGGAACGTGACCTGGTTACCGGTGAGCTAGAAGTTGTACCTGCCCATAAGGCCCGTGACGTAGGGCTCGACCGGTCTTTCATCGGGGCTTATGGCCAAGACGACCGGGTTTGCGCCTGGACCTCTTTGGAAGCTCTCCTGGATGCTGCCCCTCAGGGCAAGACCCAGGCCATCCTGCTCTTTGATAAGGAAGAGGTGGGTTCAGATGGTAATACCGGTGCTCAGTCGGATCTGTATTTCTTTGCCTTGAATGAACTGGCAAGCAAGATGTTGGGGCGAGACCTTAGTATCCTTGAAGTACAGCAGATGCTGGAGCGCTCTAAGCTCTTATCCTCTGACGTAACCGCTGCTTATGATCCCGGCTATGCAGAAGTTTATGAACCCCTTAACAGCTCATACTGCAACTATGGTATCGGTATCAACAAGTACACTGGTGGCGGTGGTAAGGGTGGCACTACAGATGCCAATGCGGAATACTTTAATGAGATTACCCGCCTCTTTGAAGCCCATGAGATTCCGTGGCAGGCTGGGGAACTGGGTAAAGTAGATGAAGGCGGCGGTGGCACCATTGCCAAGTTCTTTGCTAATAAGGGCATGAATGTAATTGACTGTGGCGTACCCGTACTGGCCATGCATTCTTGCTTTGAAGTTACGGCCAAGCTAGATGTATATAACACCTACCGTGCCTATAAAGCCTTCTTTGAGCACGCCGAATAATAGCTAATAGCGGGCTAAGCTATGCCTAGCCCCGGCAAGCCCACTCAGCTCGGTCTAGTGAGAATATAAGCAAAAAACTGGCTTCTAGCTTTGGCTAGGGGCCAGTTTTACTTATAGACTGAATTTGCTTAGGGTTCTGTCCGGTCTGCCTTGTCTAAAATCTCTTGGCCCAGCTCCGTAAAATCCTCTTTGGAATAAGTATTGAGAGGATGTTGGTCAATAGTGTCCTGGAGCATGCGGTCAGAGATATGGGTATAAATTTCTGTAGTGGCCACAGAACTATGGCCTAAAATTTGCTGGAGGCTGCGCAGGTCGGCCCCTCCGTATTGGTACATGAGGGTAGCAGCAGTATGACGCAGCTTGTGGGTAGAGTAGCGCCTGCTGTCTAGGCCAGCCATTTGCAGGTATTTTTTTACTACATTTTCTACGGCTCTTTGTGACATGCGTTGCCGGTTGCGGGAAATGAAGAGGGCCTGCTCATGACCGGCCTTACCGGCCAAACGCACCGGAAGGTATTGGTCCAGGGCTTCTCTCACCAAGTGGTTCAGATAGACCGTGCGTTCTTTGGAACCTTTACCTAGGACACGCAACTGCTCGCCCTCTACATCCGGCACATCAATAGCACAGAGTTCAGAAAGGCGGAGCCCACAGCTGATTAATAGGGCCAGAATACAATAATCCCGGGCAGCGTAGGCTTCTTGAGAGGAGGCAGCAGCTGCCAGAAGGGCGCGGCTCTCTTCAATATCTAAAAACTGGGGTAAGGCCTTCATCTGTTTAGGTGACTCCAGCTCCGCCGCGGGGTTGTGATCTAGGACGTGGATTTTAGTCGTGAGAAAGTTAAAGAAAGCACGCAGAGAAGAGACCTTACGAGCTCGGCCGGCCGGGCCCACACCACGTTCTTGGGCCAGCCAAGACATGAAGCGGTAAAAATCTGAAAGCTTAATTGCTTTTAAGTCCTCTAAATCAAGGGTCGAGATATCAATATCTTCAAAGTCTGTGTCCGCTTGGGCTCGTCCTTGGTAGACCTGATACCAACGAAAAAAGAGACTAAGATCGTAAGCATACTCTTTGATGGTGAGTTCAGATCTTTCCTTCACACCAGAAAAATACGCCAAAAACTCTTCTAAATAGTAAAAATAAGAGGGGAGAGGTCCCTGGCTTTTACGAAATGATACTTTTTCCCTACTTTGAGCTGACAAAAGCTTACCTCCCTTTTAGTATATTTTAGTGTACTTTCAGGCAATCTGTGTTTCAGATACATAACTTTTTAAGCTTATGATAAGATTATAGTGAATTATTGCCCTTTATATGCCCTAATCTTAAGGAGGTGCGACAGGTGAAGCCAGAAAAATTAAGCGTAGCCCTAATAGGTGCTACAGGCTATGTGGGTCAAAGATTCGTAACTCTCTTGGACCAGCATCCTTTTTTTCAGCTGACTGTCTTAGTAGCAGGCCCGCGCTCACAGGGCAAGAGCTACAAGGAAGCTTGTGAGGGACGTTGGTTGCTGGACTTACCCATGCCCAAAGCTGTTGAAAACATGAGAGTGCAGAGTTCTGAAGCCATCAGTCAGTGGGGGGAAGGAGTTGATCTGGCCTTCTGTGCAGTGGATATGGCCAAAGAGCCTTTAATTGCTCTGGAGGAAAGTATTGCCCGGCAAGAAATTCCTCTCGTATCCAACAATTCGGCTAATCGTTGGACAGTAGACGTCCCCATCATTATTCCCGAAATTAACCCTCAGCATTTGGCGGTTCTGGAGAGTCAAAAAAAGCGCCTGGGCACCAAGAAGGGTTTTATCGTAGCTAAACCTAACTGCTCTGTGCAAAGCTTCTTGCCTGCGCTAGAGCCCTTGCGGGACCTCGGCTTAGAAGCCGTCATGGTCTCCACCTATCAGGCTGTATCGGGAGCAGGACGCAAACTCTCCGTTTGGCCAGAAATGCAAGCTAATGTCATCCCTTACATTAAGGGAGAAGAGGAAAAAACAGAACAAGAACCCCTAAAAATTTGGGGGCAAGTCGACCAGGGACGTATTGTAGCCTCAGCTACACCCCTCATTTCCAGTCACTGCACCAGAGTCGCAGTACAGGAGGGGCACTTAGCCAATGTCTGGATTCGCCTACAAAAAAACTGTAGCAGCCAGGACATTATCAGCCGCTGGCAGGAATATAAGCCTCTGCCCCAGCAATTAGGACTTCCCTCGGCTCCCCAGCCCTTCCTACAATATTTGCCAGAAGAGGATCGGCCTCAGCCTCGTCTAGATGCTTTAAGAGGCCAGGGCATGGGGATTAGCATTGGCCGTTTACGTCCGGACTCGCTTTACGATTATAAGTTTTCCTGTCTCTCCGCCAACACTATTAGGGGGGCAGCAGGTGGTGCGGTACTGACAGCTGAGCTTTTATACAAGCAAGGCTATCTGAATTAAAAAGGAAGGTGCTTATGCTACCCAGTCGGATGATTCAAGAGTTACGCATAAATATTGCCCAATTAAACGAATATAAGAAAAAATTCCTTAAGAGATTCCTTTTCTACTATGAGATTAGTGCGAGTGAACTCAAGATTTTAAGTCTCATGAACCAGAGCAAGCCTAGCCACATAAAGGAATTGGCTGCAGAAGCTAACTTTGATACCGGTAACACCTCAAGACTGGTGAGAAGCCTGGAAAACAAGGGGTTAGTCATCAGCAAATCCACCCACTTTGATAAACGTAGTAAACTACTGCACCTGACTGGGCAGGGGAGGGACATACTCCATAAATTAGACCAAGCTTATTTGCAACGCCTAGGAGAATTTTTCCTCAATCATCCCAAAGAAAAACAAAAAATCTTCCTGGATACCCTGATAGAACTAAATTCCTATTTAGCCTCTGAACAGGAAGCTGCGAGAATGAATCGGAAGTTGAGCAAAAAGGCCAGGACGAGTTGGTAAACTTTAAACTCAGGCCAAGTAAAAAGTAAGGGGGATACCGAAGACCCCATAAATGGCCTTAAAGCCCAACTTCGCAAAATAACAATTTTGCGCAGTTTGACCCGTAAAAAATAGAGGCTGGGATTTTCCCAGCCTTTAATTTTGTTCAAGTCACTTTTAACAAGATATTAGCGAGCGCTTTCTGCCTCTTGGCCCACAATTAAATTCAATTCAGCCGTATCAGATATGTCAATCACGGAACCAATTAACGTAGCTAGAAGCAAGATGATAATCAGAGTGACCAGCAGCTTGCGCACTACACTCTGCCTATGGATATTACGGAAGCGTTTGTTGATGTTATCCGTTGTTGTGTAAGCCGTAAGTTTATAAACCTTGGCCCCCTTTAACTGTTCTTGCTTCCACCCCTCTAGGCGGGCCTTCTTCTTACCTTGTAGCCGGTCTTGCTTGAGCTTACTTAGGGCCTTGGTTAATTCATTAGAACTCTTGCCCTGTGAGCGCCGAGTGGCGTAGCGTGCTCCCGGATGTAGACCGGGAGAATTGCCAGCAGATCTTTTTCTAGACTTTTTTATGACCTCAGGGTCAGGGGAATTATTTCCTGACGATCCTAGAGCCGTTTGTAGGGGTCTTTTCATGGCCTGAGGCTTGGGAGCTGAAGGCAGACGACCAGGACTAGCCGGGCTCTTGGCCACAGGTGGACGCTGACTAGCTCGAGCCTTTGCTACAGGAGGTCTCTGACTAGCTGGGGACTTGGCCACAGTGGGACGCTGGGCCGCTGGAGCCCCCGCTTTAGGAGCCAAAGCAGACTTGGGCTGAGCTTGGCTAGAAGATAACTTTTGCTTGGGAGTATCCGCCATAGCGTTTAAATTAACTTACTTCCTTTCCTCCAGATACCGTGCTGCAGACAGGTGCCTGTTATTATACCCCAAGAGTCCGGGTGCAGCCACTTCAGGATTTTGCGAAGTTGGCTAATTAGGTCTCTGACTTGCACGGGCCATGACTAGGGGGTCATCGGACAGAATCCGGCAATGCTCTTCTGTGAGAGGTTGGATGGACCGGATAGCAGATTTATACATGAGTACCTGCCTATGCTCCACCTCTATAACAATGATTTCTTGGTCGAAACCTAAAATATAGCCTTCTACCTTCTGATCAGAGGCCAAAGTCAGGGCCACCCTGACCAAGTTTTTCCGACAGTAGTTGAGAAATAATTCTTGGATTTTACTGGAATTGGCCAGGCTACTATTTCTGCTGTGGCCCCCTCGGTCCTCCCCTAATTCCAGGTAGGGTCTCCCCTCCCAGGATCGCTTATGGGAGCGCTTTTTAGAATCCTTCTGCCCATAGGAGTTGCGCGAGCGATGCTTATAGTCTTCTTCCCAGCTCCAGTCAAAATCTGGTTGCCAATCTAAACTCCGCATACAGCCAGCTTGGTCCTTGAAATAAAAACCCTCTTGTTCAGTCATATGTAATTTCTCCTCTTCCCTCACTTACCGGGTATTGCTATTTCAGCTAGCTCTATCATAAGCAAAATCAGCCGAAAAAATTTCACAAAAAGCGGGTATTTTGTCGAATTGTCGGAGAAATTAGCAAACCTAGGCCAGACTAACTTTATTTTAAGAGGACCAGGGCTATTTCCAGCATGCTGATGGCTTGAGTATGAGCCTCTGCTAAGATGTTATAGATTTCATCCTCACTTAAGACTCCACAAGTTAAATGGGAGGGGAAGTCTGCTCGGTCAGAAAAGTCCCGATCCTCCTGCCAGGCTTCGCTATAGTAGTAGTCTTTCAGAGCCTGAAAGTCAGCTAAACCTGCTTGGACTTGCTCTAGGCCTCCGGCTAGCTGCTGGAAAGCTTGCTCTAGACGGTCAGACCGGCCCTCCATCTCACTGATACGGGCCAAACTCGTTTCTTTACTAAAATTTTGCATAAAATCCTTCCTTGACTTTATTCAAGCAGAAGCTGACTGCGACTCTGGAAGTCCTGGATAATCTCCTGGTAAGCTTGGTCGATCTCTCCTGCGGTAATTTTATGGAAATCCTCTCTTCTCCGAAAATAGGTAAGTTGGCGCTTAGCGTAACGCCTGCTAGCTTGGGCCAGATTAGCGATTACCTCTTCCCTGCTAGCTCTACCCTCCAGATAGGGGAATATTTCTTTATAGCCAATGGCTTGAAAGGCTTGAGACTCGGTGAAACTAGGGTAGCTTGCCAAAATGTCTGTTAGCTCAGTCACTATACCCTGGTCAAACATTTCCTCCACCCTTCGATTGATGCGGTCGTATAAAAGCTGGCGTTCTGGCCACAAAACGTAATTGAGAAAGGGAAAGTCCGGGCCCTTAGCCCTAGAATAGGCATAGATTTCCGAACTGGTCATGCCCGTACGCTGATAGACCTCAAAAAAACGTACAATACGTTTTTCATCATTAGCTGCAATACGTGCTCCCGCTTGCGGGTCCAGGTCTTGCAAGTCTTGGTAGGCTTGATTAAGGCCTTGCCGGCGGATTTTTTCCCGTAAAAAATGCCGGTAGGCGGGATCAAACTCTTCATCCACAAACTGTAGGCCATCCACCAGGGCAGTGACAAACTGACCAGTACCGCCGCAGATAATGGGTAATTTCCCACGGTCCACAAGGTCAACAATCAAGCGGCTACTATCCTGGACGAAGTCGGCTACCGAATAGCGGTCTAGGGGATCGCAAATATCGTATAAGTGGTGGACTATCCCTGCCTGTTCACTCGGGGGCAGCTTGGCAGTGCCGATGTCTAAGCCCCGATAAATTTGCATGGAATCTGCTGAAATAATTTCTCCGCCCAAAGAGGCGGCCAAGCGGATGGCCAGGCTAGATTTACCTGAAGCAGTGGGTCCAGTTAGGACTAAAACGGGTTTGTTGCGTAAATAGGAAGGCATATTTGCTGGAAATTCTTAGGGATTTAGACGATACGGCGGAAGAATTTTTCTATATCTGTAGTAGATAAACGCAGGATAACCGGGCGTCCGTGCGGACAATGATAGGGATCCTCGAGTTTTAGCAGATCCTGGATGACTTGCTCCATCTCCTGATAGGAAAGAATATCGTGGGCCTTTACCGCAGCCTTGCAGGCTGTGGTATGGAGAATTTCATCTAAACGTTCTGCTTCGTCCAAACGGCCCTGGCTGGCCTGTTCAACCATTGACCTAAAAGCCAGCTCAGGATTGAGACCCAACTGGCTGAACTCTAGGGGTATGGCTCTTAAGACCAGGACCTCCTGGCCAAATTCTTCAAAGGCAAAGCCCATCTTATGTAGCTCTGCCGCCTGGTCCAAAGCCTGGACAAGCTCCAAGGGGCTAAATTTTAAACTCAAAGGCTGCAAGAGCAACTGACTGGCCCCCTCAGCAGGGGCTGCCTGGCGTTTAGCCCGTAACTGCTCGTAGAGAATGCGCTCGTGGGCCGCATGTTGATCGATGAGAAGCAGATTATCCCCCGCCTCTAACAAGAGGTAGGTATTAAAGGCCTGGCCAATAATTCTGGCCTGGGCTAATTCCTGCAAGTCTGAACTAAGTCCGCTGGGCAAGTCAGAGTCGGAAGTTTTCCTGCTAGCCTCCGCAAAGACTGCCGCTTGCTGGTCAGGCCGTAATCTTTCCTGGTAAGAGAGAGCAGACAAGCTAGGAGTAACAGGAGTGGAGGACTGGGGTCTAGGTGAAAACAAGGATTTGGCAGGACCTGAGCTAGCTTTATTCTTCTGGTTATGACTAGTATTTTTATTTGATAACTCGTCATTACCGCTATTAAGCCCTGCTTGTAAGAACAACTCTTTCGTATCGTCATTACAAGTATTTTCAGCATTAGATGACGACATTACCTCTTCTAATTGGAGCTGGGTTTGCTGGGGTATGCTTCCCTCTTCCCTCACCCCTGTCACGGCTCCCCTTGGGTCTCCTGCTGCTTGTCGTCCAGAAGGGGCTGCTTGGGTTAAGGGTGCAGAAGTTAACTGCACATCCTTGATGCCACTATGGCGCAGTAGGACTTCTTGGAGACCATGGTAGACGGCTCTGAAGACCTCATTTTCTTCGGCAAAGCGTACCTCCGTCTTTTGGGGATGCACGTTTACATCTACTTTGCTAGCGGGCAGGCTGATTTGCAGGACCAGCTCCGGGAAGTTGCCTTTCACAAAATGTCCCTGTATAGCCTTGTCTACTGCGACTTTTAGGAGAGGAGACTGGATGATACGGCCATTGACCAGGAAGATTTGCCGGGACCGGTTACGCCTACTGTGGGAAGATTTACTGATATAGCCTGTGATTTTCAGTCCAGACCACTCCTCATCCAGGGGTAAGGCGGCTTCGGCACTTTCTCGCCCCCACACTGTATAAATGACGGAGATTAATTTACCATCCCCCGGACTAACAAAGCTTTGCTTGCCATCCTTCATTAAGGAAAAGGCGATATCGGGGCGGCTAAAACTTAATCTTTCTACCAGATCTTGTACATAAGCAGCTTCCGTAGCATCACGTTTGAGGAACTTATAGCGGGCAGGGGTATTAAAAAAGAGGTCCTCCACCTCAAAAACGGAGCCTACGTTTGCAGCTTTGGCCCCTGCCTCTAGGCAGTGTCCCGCTTCTAGGCGCACCAAGTAACCCTGGTCCTGGTCCTGCGTCCGGGTTAAAAGCTTAACCCGGGAAACAGCTGCTATGGAGGCCAAGGCCTCTCCCCTAAAGCCCATAGAGGAGATATGGTCTAAATCTTGCAGTTTTTGCAGCTTACTGGTTGCGTGGCGGGCAAAGGCCAGGTCGGCATCGGCAGGGTTCATACCGGAACCGTTGTCGGCTACCCGGATGAGCCGGATACCCCCTTGGGCAATCTCGATATTAATGCGACTGGCTCCTGCGTCTAAGGCATTTTCTACCAATTCTTTGACTACAGAGGCGGGTCTTTCGATGACCTCCCCTGCGGCGATACCATCAGCCGTTACTTGGTCCAGTACTCGAATCATGCTTGGATTTTTCCCTTCAATTTTCTGGCTAGGTCTTGGAGGTCTGCTAGTTTGGCTAGGGCATCCAAGGGGCGTAACATATTAATATCGATAGACAAGAGAGCATCACGAAGCTCCTCCCCGCCTTGCCAGGCCTGGGCCGCTGAGAAAAGATCAATTTGACCCTCCATGGGCTGGGCTGCCTTACGAATTTTGAGGCGTTGTCCCTGGTTTTCTTCCTCCAACATGTGCAAAATTTCCCGGGCCCGCCGGATGACTTCGTCCGGAATATTGGCTAGTTTGGCGACTTCAATACCGTAGGAGTGGTCGGAAGCTCCTAACTTAATCTGATGCAAAAACTCTAGCTGGTCTTGCTGGCGGACAATATCTACATGGGCATTGAAGACACCGGCTAAACTCTCGGCCAGCTCTGTGAGCTCATGATAATGAGTGGCAAAGAGACAGGGGCAACCTAAGTAATCAGGATTAGCTACATGTTCAATAACTGACCAGGCGATAGAGAGGCCATCCCAGGTGGAGGTACCCCGACCTATTTCATCCAAAATCAGTAAGCTGCGAGGACTGGCCTCGCGCAAGATTTGCGAGACTTCATTCATCTCAATCATGAAGGTTGACTGGCCAGAGGCCAGATCATCGGAAGCCCCTACCCTAGTGAAAACACGATCAACTAGGCCCAGGGTGGCAGCCTGGGCTGGCACAAAGAGACCGGCTTGGGCCATGATGACCAGTAGGGCAAACTGACGCATATAAGTAGATTTACCCGCCATATTGGGACCTGTGATAATCATGAGCTGCTTATCACCCTGGTCTAAATAGAGGTCATTGGCCACGAATTCACCTTTTTTCAGGATTTTCTCAACGACCGGGTGACGGCCGGCCTGGACATCCCATAAAGGCACATCCACTAAGTGGGGGCGACAGTAACCCTGCTTGGAGGCTAAATCAGCCTGGCCGGCAAATACATCTAAAAGAGCTAAGACTTGGGCATTTTGTTGTAGGTCAGGTAAATACTCACTTAAACGCTTACGTAAGTCTATAAATAGCTCCTGCTCCAAGATGAGAATTTTCTGCTCTGCCCCTAAAATCCGCTCTTCCATGGCCTTGAGTTCCGGGGTATAAAAGCGTTCGGAGTTGGCGAGGGTTTGCCGGCGGATATAGTCATCAGGTACTTTATCTAAATTAGTCTTCGAAATATCAATGGTATAGCCGAAGACCCGATTATACTTAAGTTTGAGATTTTTGATACCCGTGCGCTGGCGCTCTGCTTGTTCAAAGTCTAAAAGCCAGTCCGACCCGTGCTGGGCGGCCTCGCGCAGCTTATCCAACTGGGGATCTGCTCCCGGACGAAAAATACCACCTTCACTGAGTCGCAGAGGTAGCTCTTCCTCAAGCTTACTCAGGATTTCTTGGCTAATCTCCGTCAGGGGGGCCAATTTGTTGGCCAGAGCCTGCAAATTAGGATCTGCCAGGCTCCCCAGTAGGTTTTGCAGGTCCGGTATTTTGGCTTGAATCCTGCCTACAGCGTATACATCACGGGGATTAGCAGAGGCTAGGGCCAGACGTCCTGCCAGGCGTTCCAAGTCGTAGACACCCGCTAAGACTTTTCTCAATTCTGAGCGTAGGACAAAATTATCGTAAAAGGCCTGGATACAGGCTTGCCGCCAATTAATTTCCTCCAGATTGAGGAGGGGCTGGCTGATAAATGCCTGCAAGAGGCGTGACCCCATACTGGTCTCACAGTTATCTAAGGCCCACAGCAGGCTACCCTTTCGTTCTCTGGTCCTTAGAGTTTCCGTGATTTCCAGATGCTGGCGTGCTGTGCGGTCTAGGACCATATAAGCTTCCAGTTCATAAATTTCCGGTTCGGGTAAGGGGTCCGGCAGGACAAAGGCTTGGTCTGCCAAATATGTCAGGAGGCCGGTGAGGGCTATGGTGGCCAGATCAGCCTCCCCGCCTGGGTTCATACCGAATTTTTGCCTAGCCTCCAGGCTGAAGGCCTCCGGCTCCAGGCAAGTCAGGCTAACCGCCTTACGGTCCTTATATTGCTGGCAGACTTCCGCTTGAAAAAAATCTTGGTTAGCGACAATTTCTTGGGGTTTTATGCGGCTTAGCTCATCCAGAAGTTTTTGTGAGGTCCGGCCAAAAATCAGCTTGCAGGCGGCAAAGCGTGAGGCTGAGATATCCGCATACGCTAAACCATAATAGCTGTCCTGCTGGTAAACGCAGGCTATATATGAATAGCTAAGGGCATCCAGCTGGTCAGGGTCAATAATCGTGCCAGGGCTAATCACGCGGATAATTTGCCGCTCCACCAGACCTGTAGCCTCCTTAGGATCCTCTACCTGCTCAGCAATGGCTACCTTGTGCCCCCCTTCCAAGAGGCGGGCAATATAAGATTCAGCTGCATGATAGGGTATGCCACACATAGGAGCCCGCTCCGGCAAGCCACAATCCCTACCTGTGAGGGCTAAACCTAAAAGCTTAGACACTTCCAGGGCGTCATCAAAAAAGAGTTCGTAGAAATCACCCAAACGAAAGAAGAGATAGGCATCGGGCCGCCCCTCCTTAAGAGTGAGATACTGCTCCATCATGGGCGTGAGGGCAGCTCGGTCTATTTGATCATAGGTTAGAAGCTTATCATCAGCCAAGGAGCTCAGCCTCCAGAGAGAATGTTTTAGCAGCCGTAATCCTGGCCTGGACAAATTTACCCTCAAAGTAACTTGGGCTTAGCTGGCCTGGGCTGCTATAGGCTTCTGCCGGCAAAGTAAGGTCTGCGGGAATGCGGATATTTATCAGATGGAATTCTGAATCGCGACCTGTTAAGACCAGGGGGTCACCTTTAGACACCCCTTCCAAGAGAATACGGCGTTCGCTAGCTAACATAGCCTTATGTTCGGCCAGGGATAGGCGATTTAAAACGGCCAACAAGCGGTCAAATCGTTGATGCTTCAGTTCTTCCTCAATTTGCACCCAAGTGGCTGCTGGGGTACCGGGGCGGGGCGAATAAATGAAACTAAAGGCTGAGGAGAATCTCGCCTCCTCTACCAAGTTGAGGGTGTCCTGAAAGTCCTCTTCCGTCTCGCCCGGAAAACCTACCATGATATCGGTAGTGATGGAGATACCCGGTCTTACCTGACGCAAGCCCTCCACTATAGCCAAATAACGGTCACGGTTATAGTGGCGATTCATAGCCTTGAGGACCCGGTCAGATCCTGACTGTACAGGCAAATGGACATGGTTGGCTATCTCCGGCACCACCTGCAGGGCTGCCAGCATTTCACCCGCAAAATCCCGGGGATGAGGTGACATAAAACGGATGGATTGCAGGCCGGGAATGGAGCCCAGGGCGGCCAAGAGCTGGGGAAAGCTGTGGATAGCCTCAGGGCCCAGCTCGCCCGCTCTCAAAGCCTGCAGCTTCTTGATTTCTGTTTCGCCAAAGCTTAGGGGGCGGAGTTCGCGCTTTTCTGGTGCGAAGAGGTCAAAACCCCAGGCATTAACATTCTGACCCAGCAGCATTACTTCCGGAATACCTTGAGCTGCTAGCTCCCGGCATTCGGCTAAGATATCTGCAGCTAAACGTGAGCGTTCTCGCTCCCTGGCTGAGGGCACCATGCAATAGGAGCAAAAATTGTTACAACCATACATTATGGAGACCAGGGCCCGGAATTTACGTTCTCGCATTATCGGTAGCCCTTCGGCAACCACATTGGTCTTAGTAACGGCATTCAGCTTTTGCTCGTCCCGGAAGATAGCCAAGAGGAGTTCCGGTAAACGTTGGATATCCTGAGGCCCCATCAAAAGATTGACAAAAGAAAAGGATTCTCTAATTTTGGCATTTTGGGGGGCTTGGGTCGGCAAACAGCCGCACACCGCCACCTTGAGCTGGGGGTGCCGGGTCCGGAGTGCTTTTAATTCCCCCAAGTGCCCGAAGAGACGTTGGTCGGCATTTTCTCTAATTGAGCAGGTATTGATCAGGACTAGGTCAGCTTCTTCGTAAGCTGTCCCCTCTTGTAGACCCAGGTCCTCCAAAATGCCCCGCATCTTTTCACTGTCTGCTTCATTCTGCTGACAGCCAAAAGTTTGGACAAAGTAGCGTAGGTCGCGTCCTTGGCCTTCTCTGTAGTCCTGGAGCCAGAGGCGGAAATCTATTTTAGCAGCATCTTGATTATGGTAATCAACTCTTTGAACTTGATAATTAGACATGGCTTTATTTTAGCACATAGGCCCTCTCAGAAAGCAAAGGAGGCCTCTCATTTGAGAGGCCTCCGTGCTTAAAAGAGCTTAAGCTAAATTGTCTACTAGGGCTTAACGGCCAAACTGAGCGTCGTTGTTACCAGAGTCAGTAGACCACATTTCCAGCATATTGATGGGGTCGTTGAAGTCAGCAATCCAGCCATGACGAGCTACGTCATAGTTACCGGCCTTACGTTCGTTGAGAACGGTAGCCCAGTCCATAACTTCGATTTCCATCTCAATACCTAAAACAGCCAGGTCTTGTTGAATAGACTCTGCCACTTTTTCGTGAGCTTCACTCTTGTTGAGCAGATAGCGAATCTTGAGCGGAGTATTGGCGGAGAGCATCTCACCCTCAAACTCAAAGCCTGCGGCTTGTAAGAGTTCCATAGCAGCCTCTACGTCAGGCTCCAGAGAGAAGTAGCCCACTTCGTCCTCGACGGGATAGGTGTAGTCTTCATCATTTTCTTTAAAGACACCGCCATGTCCATCAGCCATACCGGCAGGGATGAAAGTGTTGGCCAGTTTTTGTCCGGTTTGAGCAACAGTATCAACGATGAATTGACGATCGATTAGGAGAGAGATAGCCTTGCGCAGGTTTTTAGCTTCCTCTACGGTCTTACCGTCAAACAAGGGAGATTTTACGTTGAAGATGACAAAGTAGGTACCCAGGTTGTCCACGATATGGAACTCAGGGTTCTCAGATTCGATGAGGCCCTTAATTTCATCGGTAGGTACAGCATCAATGAAGTCTAGGTCGCCAGAGTTGTAGGCGGAGAAGATAACTGCATGGTCATCAGAGAGCATGAATTCAAGTTTCTCAATTTTTACTTCGTCAGCTCTGTGGTAGTTGGGGTTCTTCTCATAGGTCATGGAAGAGTTGTGTTCCCACTTGGTCAAGATGTAGGCACCGTTGGAGACAAAGCCAGCTTCGTTAGCCCAAGCACCGGGATCCTTAATATTGCCATCTTCATCACGGAAGCCCTTGGCACCTTCAACAGTGGCCTGGTTAACCGGGTAGTAGGTAGGGAAAGCACAAAGATCGAGGAAGTAAGGCGTAGGTGCCTTCAGGGTAACAGTTAAGGTCTTACCATCTTCGGAAGCCACAACATTGAGACCATCGGCAGCCTCATTAGCCATTTCTTCGGTAATTTCTGCTTCGGGATCTTCGATTACGGGATAGCCTTCGATGCAGTCAAACATGTAGGCATAGTCAGCGGCAGTCATCCAGTTAACGGCACGTTTCCAGGAATATTCAAAGTCTTTGGCAGTCAGAGCTTCGCCATCCGACCATTTGAGGTCATCTTTGAGGGTGAAGGTGTAGACCAAGCCATCCTCAGATACTTCAAAAGTATCAACCAGTTCGGGTACTACTTGGCCCTCATCGTTATAGGCAAAGAGGCCGGAGAAAGAGTTAACCGCTAAGCAAGCTCCGTCTACGGAAGAGTTGAGGGCGGGGTCCAGCTTATCAGGCTCGGAAGCCAAGCAGAGACGAATGCTGTCGGATTCGCCATTTTCTGAGAGCATGAAATACTTAAAACCGTAGAGGTTGCTATAATATCCCGTCAGATCCGGCTTGGCCATGTAAACGTCATTATAGTAATAAAGGGGTACAATGGCTCCGCTATCCATTAGGATGTCTTCTGCCTGGTGCATGAGGGCTTCGCGTTCTACGAAGTCGGTTGCAGATTTAATCTGGCCAATTAGTTCATCGTAGCCAGTCCAGTCCAGCTTTTCTACTTCAGCTTGTACAGGCAAGGCAGCCAGGCCAAGCAGGAGAGAAAAGATCATAGTCACTGCCAGGGCAATGATGGTGAGTTGCTTTTTCATAGTTTTCCTCCATGGATTTTAAATATTTCCGTCTGTCCTAAGACAGGAACGAACATTTGCTTATGGCCAAGCCTTGCAGCCTTCTGTGTCTGGGGCGAGAAGGGGCTTGACCTAGAGTAATTTACTTATTCCAACATGCCACCAGGTGGCCGTCACCACGATCTTTTAGAGGGGGTGCTTCTTCTGCACATTGGGCGGTGGCGTAGGCACAGCGGGTTCTGAAGGAACAGCCACTAGGCATATTGAGCGGGCTGGGTATATCGCCTTCTAAGAGAATACGCTGGCTGTGGCGGGCAGTTTCCGGGTCTGGAATGGGAACGGCCGAGTACAAAGATTGGGTGTAGGGGTGAATTGTATTACGGTTAATTTCATCAGTCTTGGCTAGTTCAACAATTTTGCCCAGATACATGACTGCTACCCGGTCTGCCATATAGGTCACTACTAATATGTCGTGAGCTATAAAGAGATAAGAGAGGCCTAATTCAGCCTGTAAGTCCTTGAACATGTTCAAGATTTGGGCTTGGATAGACACGTCCAAGGCCGAGACAGATTCATCGCAAATAATAAATTCTGGATCAACCGCTAGAGCCCGGGCAATACCGATTCTTTGTCTTTGGCCACCAGAAAATTCGTGGGCATAGCGGCCAGCATGGTCAGAGTTAAGACCTACCAGGGCTAGCAACTTATTTACTTTATCCCTGCGTTCTTCCGCAGAACTATAAAGTTTATGCACATCTAGGGGTTCACCTACAATATCCGCCACGGTCATGCGCGGGTTGAGAGATGCGTAAGGGTCCTGAAAGACCATCTGCATTTCTTTCCGCAAGTCGTGAATGTTATGGTCGGTGACTTCTTGATCCTTAAAATAGATTTTTCCCCCCGTGGGTTTATAGAGATGGAGGAGAGTACGTCCCACCGTGGTTTTACCACAACCTGATTCACCCACGAGACCCAGGGTTTCTCCTCTTTTAATCGTGAAACTCACATCATCGACAGCTTTGAGCGGCGACTTTTGGAACCAGCCGGTCTTCACGTCAAAATATTTCTTAAGGTTTTCTACCCGGACTAAATCTTGGCTCATTTACAGGGTCCTCCTATTCTGATGCTTCCCGGGCAGCCAGGTAGCTAGCCTTTTGATTGAGCCAGCAAGAGGCCCGATGACCAGGGTTAATCTCCACTTCCTCAGGTAATGCGCGGAGGCATATTTTCATGGCTTCAGCACAGCGTGGGGAAAAGGCGCAACCCTTGGGCAGATTTAAGAGATCGATAGGGGTACCGGATATCGGGATGAGGCGTTCGTCCGATTTTTGCGCTTTAGGAATGGAGTTAAGTAGTCCCCGGGTGTAAGCATGGTGGGGATTATAGAAAATATCATCCACATCTCCCCTTTCACAGACTTTGCCAGCATACATGACGATAATATCGTCACAAATATCGGCAATGACCCCTAAGTCGTGGGTAATCATAATGACGGCCATGCCCAATTGCTGCTGTAAATCCTGAATTAACTCTAAAATTTGGGCTTGAATAGTTACGTCTAAGGCCGTGGTAGGTTCATCCGCAATAAGGATATCCGGCTCACAGGCCAGGGCCATAGCAATCATGGCCCGCTGCCGCATGCCGCCGGAAAACTCAAAGGGGTATTGTTTTAAGCGTTTGGCGGGCTCATTTATGCCTACCATCTCTAAAAGATGTTGGGCATGCTGCCTGATCTCTTCCCCCTTACGGTTGGTATGAAGTTTGATAGCTTCTTCAATCTGGTAGCCAATGGTGAAGACCGGGTTCAAGGAGGTCATGGGATCTTGGAAGATAATAGAAATGTTTTTGCCGCGGACATCACGCATTTCTTTTTCGGAGAGCTGCAACAAATCCTGACCCTTAAAAAGAACTTGTCCCCCAATGGTTTCACCCGGCGATTGCAGAATCCTCAGAATGGAGTAGGCCGTAACCGACTTACCCGAACCGGATTCTCCAACAATGCCCAGTACCTTACCTGCTTCTAAAGTAAAGGAGACATCATTAACTGCTTTAACTTCTCCATTCTCGGTAAAAAATGAAGTTCTGAGGTTTTTAACTTCCAATAACAAGTCACTCATAGCAGGCTCCTTAATGCTTCAGCTTAGGATCAAAGGCGTCCCGGAGGCCATCACCAATAATATTGAGGGAGAGGACCAGGAGGCTGATCAAAATAGCGGGGAATAAGAGTTTATAGGGATAGGACATAATACTCTGTCTAGCATCCGAGGCCAGAGAACCCAAACTCGGCATGGGTGAGTTAACACCTAGACCTAAGAAGCTGAGGAAGGATTCCGTGAAGATGGCCGAGGGAATCTGCAAGGCTGTAGAGATGATGATTACAGAAATACAGTTGGGCAGAACATGGCGGACGATAATTCTGCGCTTGGAGGTACCTACAGATTCAGCAGCCATCACGAAATCAATCTCACGGATGGTCAGGATTTGACCCCGTACCAGACGAGCCATAGAGACCCAATATAGCAGGCCGAAGACAATAAAGAGGCTCAACATATTGGTACCCACCTTGGCAAAAACGGTGCCATCCAGGGTATCTTTGAGGACTTCCTTCAAGACGACGGAAAGCAAAATTATGATCAGGGTATCCGGTAGCGAATAAATTATGTCGACAATTCTCATCATAATCAGGTCTACGAGTCCTCCGAAGTAGCCTGAGATAGACCCGTAAACTAAGCCTATTATTAGAACGATCAGAGCGGCAAAGAAGCCTACAGTTAAGGAGATACGGGTACCCCACATACAGCGTACAAAGTAATCGCGACCTAGGCTATCCGTACCAAAAAGGTGGGGATAGAGCTGTTCCCCTTGGTCAATGGCCTCTTGCTCAAGTTTGGACCATTGCATGGGTCCCATATTGGCAGCCGTTTTATCACGCTTACCATTAATCTTAATGATTTCCTCGTAGCCATAGGGATTAATCAGGGGTGTGATAAAGACCAAGAGCAGGAGGAGCATCAAAATCACCAGCATAGCCATAGCCATTTTATTTTTGCGGAAGTTCTTCATACCATCTTTCAAGAAGGTTGAAGATGGACGCATGATTACCTGTTGGTCTTTTTCTTCCTGGCTGGCCAGTTCAAAATCAGACATATCCACATGGGCGGATAAGGGATTTTTTAATTTTACTTCAGACTCGTTTGTCATACTCACCTCTTAGTCAAAATCAATCCGCGGATCAACCAGCTTGTAAATCAGGTCGCACAAGAGAGTCATAATAACCATGAGAATGGACAAGATGATGGTACAAGCCATAATGATGGGATAGTCACGGTTAGTAATAGAATTTACAAAGATTCTGCCCAGGCCGCCCATGGTGAAGACCGTTTCCACGACCATGGAGCCGGTAATGGTGTAGGCGAGCATGGGGCCTAAGTAGGTAATGATGGGCAGGATGGCATTACGCAGGGCATGTTTGAAGAGGACGGAAGATCTTCGTACCCCCTTGGCCCTAGCTGTCCGTATATAGTCCTCACCTAGCACGTCCAGCATGGAGGACTTGGTCATCCTGGTAATGTAGGCCATGGGATACATGGCTAGGGAAAGTACCGGCAGGACATAACTTGGCTGGGTAGCAGACCAGACCGGGAACCACCCCAATTTTTGCGAGAAAAAGTAGAGTAGGATGGTAGCCAGTACGAAGCTGGGCACGGATACGAGCAGGGTAGTAAAGAAAATAATAAAGCGGTCCGGTAGTTTATTACGGAAAACCGCCGCAGTTACCCCTAGGATCGATCCGACCACCAAGGCCACAAGAGCCGAACTAAGACCTAACCTAGCTGAGATACCTATACCTTCAGCTACCGTATCGCGAATTTCACGACCGTTTTTTAAAGAGATACCCCAGTCGCCCTTGAACATGTTCTGCAGATACTGCACGAATTGTTCTTCTACGGGTTTGTCGAGACCGAATCTAGCCTCGAGTACGGCTTGTACCGCCGGGCTGGGTGCCTTCTCCTTACTGAAGGGGCCACCTGGTACGGCGTGCATAGTAAAGAAAGTAATAACTATTACTATGAACGTAGTCAGCATGGCCAGCAAAATACGTTTTATCGAGTATCCTAGCATAGACCCTCCCCATATTTCCGACAAAATTTGGAAATTTGCCTATAAAAACGAGATGTCGTCTCCCCAAATAAGTCATTTCTTACAAGGCCAACTCGTATTAAAATTTTACTTGTCTTTGCATATATTTGCAAGCTATAAAGCAGAAAATTCATAGAAAAGATGAAGTTGCCATGCAGAGGTCGTGCTAGATCTGAGCAAGTAAGTGCTTTACCTGAGCCTTTATAAGCTTTAGTATAGGAAAGACTAAAATAAATTTATTGCAAAGAGGAATCGTCGTGCCCCCTGTAAAAGACTCAAAGGCTCAGCCTATGTCCCTATGGACTTTCTTTCTTTCCTGTTTCAAAATCTCTGCCTTCACCCTCGGGGGAGGCTATGTGATTGTCCCACTACAAAAACGCCGTTTTTGTGATGAGCTCCGTTGGATTGAGGAGGAGAAAATCTTAGATTTGGTCGCTATGGCTCAATCTGCTCCCGGTCCTGTGGCCATTAACGCCTCTACCCTCATGGGTTATCATCTGTTCGGCCTCAAAGGAGCCCTCTTGGCGGCTTTAGCTACCATGCTCCCTCCCCTAATCATCCTCTCCGTAATTTCCCTATTTTATGCTGCCGTAGCAGACAATCCCTTGCTCAGAGCCATTTTACGGGGTATGCAAGCTGCCGTAGCCGCTCTCATTGTCTACACGGTCGGCGACCTCACCTATAAGTTATGGCTCAAGAAACACCCCCTGCAGCTGGGAATCTTGGCCGTAGCCCTTGTTTTAGCCCTTTTCGTAAAAATAAATGTTGTCTTGATTATCTTCCTGGCAGCCCTCGTGGCGGCTGCTTCCTACTTTCTTAGTAACAAACATAAGGAGGCTCGCTAATGATTTACCTAAAACTTTTTTGGGCTTTCTTTCAAGTAGGCCTCTTTGCCTTTGGGGGTGGCTATGCAGCCTTACCCCTGATTGAAGAACAAGTCGTGCAAAATAATGCTTGGCTGCATCCGGAAACCTTTGCCGACCTCATTACTATTTCACAGATGACCCCAGGCCCCATTGCCATCAATGCGGCGAGCTTTGTGGGTATTCAAGTAGCGGGTCTGCCGGGAGCCATTGTGGCTACGGTAGCCAACGTCACACCTTGTATCCTCATTGTCCTTCTTCTTTCCAAGCTCTATGCCAAATACTCAGAGCTGCCCCTGATGCAACATGTTCTGCAGGGACTCCGTCCTGCCGTAATTGCCCTCATTGCTTCGGCAGCCTGGTCTTTGACCCGGGGGGCCCTGGCTTCTCAGGAAGGACTTTTAGCCTGGTCCGGGATTAATCTGTTCTCTTTAGCCATCTTTATGCTCTCGCTCCTGGCCTATCACAAATTAAAAAAGCTAGACCCCGTCCTCATCATGTTGGTGATGGGTGGCATCGGTGGTATAGCCTTTTATGTGTTTAAGTTCTAAGCCGGGGCCTTCTATTTAGCTTTTAATAACGTGCAGTCCTTGGTGGCCAGAGGTAGCGTTTACGGTACCACTGGCCTTTTTTCAGCTGGTCTTTTAGCTCCAGTTCCAAGGCCTGGTAGTAATGGAAAATCTCCCATAATTTTTCTTGGGGTAAATCTATCTCACCGAAGAAGGCTTCCTCCAGGGCTAAGTAGACCTTATAGTTGTTAAAGCCCCTCACTGGCAAGTCTTGATCTAGTTTGGCAAATTTCTGCTGGAGGGTTTGATTGGTTTGCCAGCTATAGCCGGCCACTTGATACATGTGCTTGATATCTTCCCAGATCTGTCTTAATAAGTCTGCTTGACCTTGCTCCGAAATTCGGTCCATCAGGTACTGGGGATCTTGCCTACGTCGCCAGTAGTCCTTAGCCCGCTTTAAGCAGAAGAAAAACAGCAAGGCCAGGATGAAGATCAAAGCTAGCAGGCCCAAAAGAATTTTAAGCCAGGGAGCTAGAGGGCGAGGGGGGTCCACCTGGGCCGGAGGCTCCGGCAGATTGGGCTGACTAGACGGAGGCGTGGGTTGTGGAGCCGTAGTAGACTCAGAAGTTGGCGGGCTTGCCTTCTCGCTTTCTGAGGGCTGGGTCGTTTCAGATTCCTCTGCACTATCCTCTTCCTCGCCCTCTTGGTTAGTGAAACCCTGTAAGACATCTGCGGGGGTGGCATCGAAGGGATACCAGCCTAATTTATGGAAATTTACCTCAACCCAGGCATGGGCAGAATCCGAGAGTACCTCACGCATATAGCCGCCCTCCCTAGACCCTATATAAGAGTCTGGGTCCACACCTGGAACTAAGAAACCCTCCACATAGCGAGTTTCAAGTCCCAGCTCACGACCTAGGAGGGCCAGAGCGGTGGCAAAGTAGGTACAGTAACCTTCCTTATCCCGCAGGAAATTAGCCAGAAAGTCCTCGTTTGGCACGGGATAGGCTACGTCGAGACTGTAGCTATAGTTCTCCTGCAGGTGCTTAACTAGGGCTTGGAAGGCTCCTAACAATGCGGCATGGCCTTGGTATTCCTGGCTATACAGAATATCGTAAAGGGCAGGATCATAGGCTTCCACAAGCTCAGGATAGATTTGGGATTTTTCTTGCAGGACCGGACTGAGCTGACCCTCCTTAATTCCTTGCTGGAGCAGGGAGAACTTAGTTTCATTGGATAATTCCCGGGGCAACCAGCCTTGCACCTCATAGGGGGACACAATTTCTTGGCTGGCATAGATTTGTCCGCCCTGGTTGTAATAATAAATCTGCTCAGGATTATCAGCTTCATTTATCTGCTGAGGACGGCCGCCGTTAAAAATAACCTGCACAGGCAGTTGGAGGGGCATGATGGTAACCTTATCTTGGTAATATAACTTTTCAAATAGGGCCCTCGCAGAACCCTGCACGCTAGGATAGGAGAAGACTTCAGCCTGGGTACCATGGCTGCTGAGATTATCAAAGATATAGTTGGGGTCCATTTCTTGACCCAGCCAGGCCGTACCCGTGTAGTTCTCGGCTAGGGCACCCCGTAGTCTTAGGGAGGCGGCCGGTCCGGTAACCTCCATATATAGCTCATGATTAAGCTGGAGAGGTCCTCCCAGATTCTGGTTTAGAGGATAGTAGCCGGCATCCCGCAAGCTAAATTCATAGTAGTTTACAATCTCCGGGGCCTGCATGCGTTTCTGTAGCTGGCGAATGCGGTCGGCCAGCTCTTTATTTTGGAAAAAGTCTTGAGGCAAGAGGGCTTGCACCAAGAAGGTTATGAGCAAAAGCAGGCTGGTCAAAATAAGGGGGAGATTGGTAGAAAATTGTTTTTTATATTGGAGTTTACCCTCACGAACAAAGACAAATACCAAAGCTGCCAGGCCGGCCAAGAGGGCCAGTACATATGTCGGATTGCTGGCCTGCTCGCCCTGAGCACCAAAAAAGGGCAAGAGCAAAAAGAAGGCCAAAACTAAGGGTAAAGGCTTTTTAATCAAGAAAATCAGGGCTAAGAGACAGGCCAGAAATGCTATGTAAACATGGTAATTTTCGGGCTGACTGGCTTGGGCCTGGGTAGCCTCAAAAGACCACAAGGCAGCATTTTTTGCGGCCAAGAAGGCTTGAAGTAAAGTCTGCTTCAGAGCTAGCAGGGCTGGGAAAGAACTCACAAAGGAGACTAGGACCAGCCCGCCTAGCAAGATAAAAATACCCAGACTGAGATAGGGCAGCAGACTTAAACTGTAGCCCACGAGGAGAAGGACCAGGTGTAAGAGGGCATTAGCTCCCCAATTAAAGTCCAACTCTAGGTTTTGCACTGCCACAAATGACCAAGATAGGGAAAAAATTAAGGCAAAGGGCAGAGACCATAAAAAGTCCTGCAGCTGGCTTGACCATTTGTTTTGCAAACTGGGCCTGGAGTCTTGGCTAGAACGTTTAATTAAGAGCTTCATAGCTACTTCCTCCCTCGCAAGGAGTTCCCGGCAGGGAAGCGTGATAAGGCAACTTTCACACCGGCTGCAGAGAGATCTTCAATCCAGGTCTTCCAAGAGTGCGGAGGAGTGGGGCCAGGATAAACTAGGCGTAGCAGGATACCCTGGGCCTGAGCGGCAAGGACTAAGAGGGCTGTGGTTAAATCTTGGTCTAAGTTAGAACAGAAGACACAATAAAAGCGAGCTCCCGGCTGGGCAGCTTCTTCCTTGAGCTGCTGGGCTAAGCCCACCTTTTGGGCAAAGGGGAGGCTGGCCAAACTAAGGCGTAAGGAGTCATATTGGTCGAGGCTGTCGGCATCTGCTTGGTCGGGCCAGGGTCGGCGGAAACGTAAGACCAGCTTAAAGTCTTGGCTCAGGAAAGATTGAGCCGCTTCCGATACCTGGTCCAAGAGGAGGTCACGTAGGTTGAGCTCTGCCTCGCTGGGTAGATCGTGCGGGTCCAGGTCAGCCAACTGAAAAAGTAGGTATAACTCGTTCTCGTCAGCTTTTTCAAACTGGCGAACCATCCAATCTTGCATGCGGGCTGAGACCTTCCAATGAATATCCCGCATGCGGTCTCCCTCCCGCATGGGCCTGACCAATTCTATCTCATCCAGGTCAAAATCTGACTTTTTGGAAATGGACTCACCACTTTCTAGGTAGGCCTTACTTTCATCCTTCTCGAGCAAGGAAATCAGAGAGCGGGGCAAGACCAGAACTTCCGGAAAATCTTCCGCTAGGAAATTGGCCAAGTTCAGGGTGAAAAAACCACAAGGATCTAAAAGGCTGAGGGCGAAAGAGAAAGGTTTAAGAGGGCCTGTATGGTGAGCATCAATTTCGATTAGCAAATCTAAGTCTTCCCGGGGATTTAAGGGAAAGGGTTTTAAATATTCTGCGGGACTGGCAGCCTGGTATCGGTAAACTCCCTGCAGGTAATGTTTTTGCCAGCGGCTCCGGGAATTCAAACGGACCTGCCAGCTAGCCGCCTCTCCCCTCTCTACCTGGTCAGCAAATTTCTGCATCTGCAGGCTAATGCGTGACCGATGCCACAAGGCAGCCAAAATAGAGGCTAGCGGCAGGAGTAAGAGGAAGACAAATAAGGTATTGGACCAGGCCCAGTTACCAAAATGCCCCAAAAACCAAGCAGACAGACAAAATAGCAGGTAATAAAAGAAACGTGGCCTTATGCTCATGATTCGGGCACTGGTGTCCTTTCCAGAACATCTCTCACCACGTCTTCAGCTCGGATATTTTTGAGACGGCTTTCAGGCCGCATGGTAATACGGTGGGAAAAAACAGCAGAAGCTACCATTTGTACATCATCCGGACGTACATATGCCCGTCCGCGTAGCAAGGCCCTGGCCTTTGAGGCTTGCATCAACATACGTGAGGCACGAGGGCTGGCTCCCAACTTGACCGCCGGATGTTGACGGCTGGCGGCGGTTAAGCTGGCAATATAGTAGCGCACAGAATCTGAGCAATGCACCAGGCGAGCCTGCTCTCGCATCCAAATAACCTCTTGTGCACCTGCTACTGGCCGGAGTCTTTCCAGGGGATCCTGCTCATCATAGAGGCGGAGAATCTGCACTTCCTCATCCAAATTGGGATAGCCTAAGTTAATTTTGAGCATGAAACGGTCGAGCTGGGCTTCCGGCAAGGGATAGGTACCCAAATGTTCAATCGGGTTTTGCGTGGCCAGCACCATAAAAGGCTGAGGTAAACGGTAGGTTACACCATCTACAGTGACCTGCCCTTCCTGCATAACCTCCAACAAGGCCGACTGGGTCTTGGGCGAGGTACGGTTAATCTCGTCAGCCAGGACCATCTGGCTCATCACAGCCCCTGGTTGGAACTCAAATTCGTTAGTCTTGCGATTGAAGAGATTAAAGCCTGTGACGTCGGAAGGCATGAGGTCTGGCGTAAACTGAATACGTTTGTAGGTCAGACTCAAGGACTTGGCCAAGCTGGAAACCAGAGTAGTTTTACCAATACCCGGTACGTCCTCTATAAGAACATGACCTCCCGCGGCGAGGGCGATGAGGAGCTGCTCGATGACAGGTCCCTTACCAATCATAACTTGATTGAGGCTTTCCTCAATCTGGGCACTCAACTGCTTAAAACCAGCTGCGTTAGCTTTCATAATAATCTTCCTTATCTATGTGCGCAGGTTTAGCTAAATCTACTTTATGCAAAGTATGAGGAGGGAGCAGGAAAGGCTGAGCAGTAGCAGGACTTAGCTCCTGTCCTGCCTCCTTAAGCTTATCTCGCTGCTTCTCCTCACTATCCCTGCTTAGTTCGGTTAATACTTGGTCAGACTGCAAGTGTAGAGGCGAGAGGACAGTTTGGTCAAAGATTTCTCCTGATCTGCTGCCCCAAAGCGGACGCAAAATTAGCAGATTAGCGTCGTGCTCTCCTCTCAATTCAAGAAGAAAAAAGCCTTTCCAGGCCATGGGTACAGCAAATTTTAATGCGTGAAGCAGGTGTTGGGCCTTGCTAGCACTTGGAGAATCTGCCTGACTAGCCAGTCTTTGTAGGCCGCGGATAAAGGGCTTTAGCTGCCGTTTACGGACTTCGATGATGGCAATTAGAGCTTGTCGCGGCAGCTTTACTTGATAATTTTCGGCCAGTATCAATAAATCATCTGCCGGATCGAGGGCTAAAAAACAAGTTTGTCCTTTGATTAAGGGCAAGCCGCTCACATGACCAAAAGGTCTTAAATCTTTTAGGCTCAAGTTAGCCTTTAAATCCTCCTCTTGGCGTGCTAGCTTGAGCATCTGCCAAAAGGTATAGGCAAAATAAAGAAGACCGAAAAGAGCGCAGGCTAGGCAAATTAGGGGCTCAATGCTGCCTAAAAAATATAGGAGTAAGACCAAGATGAATAATAGCAGCGCCCAGACCATGCTAATCCCTATGTTAAATCCCAGGCGAGCTCCCGGAAGCGAGCCACACGTTCTGCAGTACGTTCGTCTTTTTGAGCCTCAGCCTCCAAGAAACCAGGATGTTCCTCAAGAAAGCTTTTCATGTACTGATCGGGATTGGCAAAAAAGCGCATCAATTGGGCTTTTTGCCCTTGGTCAATTTGCCCTTGAGTTGCTGCTTGCTCAAAGAAAGCGGGACTCAAAGCCAAAAGGCTATGCAATTTAACCCCTTGCTTGGCCAAAAGTTCCTCTCCCCCCTGCTGACGGTCCACTACACACAGGGTATCCGTAATCTCGGCTCCTACATAATCTAAGGCGGGCAGCCAAGAGCGGAAATAGGAAGAAGCAGAAGTCACCAGGTCAGCTACATGTAGGACCTTTTTACCGCTTAATTCCCCCTGCTTGAGTTCCCGGGAAGACTGAAAACCATGATTGGAGTGGTAAACCGAACCATCTTTCAAAATAGCTAAATGCTCTAAGCCTAATTTATCGGCTAAAGCAAAAGAAAAGAAAAAGTCCCGACGAGCCCCCCCAGAAATGAGGTCAAAGTCCAAATTTGCTGCTGCCTCAGCCAAAAGGTCAATGGTCATGCGATAGCCCACACTGGTGTGGTATTGGCGGACACAGGCTACCCCAATCATCCGGGCCAAGCCCAGAGGGTAATTTAGGCTGTAATCAATGCTGGACAAAAGCTGTTTTGCTTCTGCTTCAGAGCCAAAAAGAAAATGGGTATTGACATAAAAGGGGCCAAACTTACCGGAAGTGTACCAAAAGGCCTGATCGGCGGGACTTACCCGGAAGGCTTGGGTTTCAAAGAGCTGACTAAGGATATTGGGCTGAGCTTGCATTTTAACCTCCTAGAAGGTTGAGTAGTTCTGCCTGGCACAAGCACCTGGGCACTAGTGGATATTATAGGTAAATAAGGAAAACAAGTCAGCAAAAAAAGCTTGTCGGCAAATTTTTGTGTATTTGCTCAAGACTTCCAGTATTTTAAGGCTCCAATCCATGAATCCCAAGAAGAGATTTGTAATTTTTCGCATTCTTCTTGCAATTCCTTGAGAATTCTTTGTGGCAAATTAGGGTCAGCGAAGTTGGCAGAACCAATCTGTACGGCCCGGGCTCCTGCCAAAAGGAATTCCAGGACATCTCGCCCCTGTCTGATTCCCCCCAAGCCTATAATCGGGATATCTACCGCTTGATAAACCTGGGCTACCATCCTCAAGGCTAAGGGTTTGATGCAGGGGCCGGAAAGGCCACCCGTATCATTTTTCAGTGCCGGCCTCCGACTTTGCAGGTCGACGGCCAGGCCCAAAAAGGTATTGACCAAGGAAACTGCGTCTGCCCCACCCTCTTGGGCGGCCAAGGCGGAGCCTACGATATCAGTCACATTGGGGGTCAGCTTGGCAATCAGGGGTAGGTTAGTAACAGCTTTACAGGCCGCCGTAACTTGCCGGATTAGGTCAGGCCGGGTGCCCATGGCCATCCCCCCCTCCTGGACATTGGGACAAGATAAATTCAATTCGATTGCCCAAATATCTTGACCCTCCAAGCGTTCACAGAGTTGTACGTAATCCTCCACCCTATTGCCCGCAATATTGACAACTACCGCGGGGCTATGGGCTTGCATGAAGGGTAACTTTTCCTGTAAAAAAACCTCCAGACCGGGGTTTTGCAAGCCAATTGAATTCAACATACCGGCTGCCGTCTCCACCACCCGCGGGGCAGGATTGCCCAGCCGTGGCTCCAAGGTCACAGTTTTAGAAACTAAGGCTCCCCAGAGCTTAATATCTTGATAGGTGGCAGCTTCCTGGCCAAAAGCAAAGCAGCCAGAAGCCGGCATGAGAGGATTGGCAAGTTTTTTATTAAGAAGCTCTACACTAAAATCCATACTTCCTTCCTCCTAGGGATAGGGGTCTCCGGGGAAGACAACTTGATTACCCGGAAATACTGGACCCTCCACGCAGCAACGTACCCGGTCCAACTCGCCCTTCTCATTGCGAATATCAATGCTGCAACCTGCACATAGGCCCAGACCACAGGCCATATTTTCTTCTAAAGAGAGTTGGCAGGCCAAATTTCTAGCTTGGGCAAAGTCTCGCACATATCTGAGTAGGGGTAAGGGCCCACAGGCAATAAGTAGGGTTTGGGGCCTAAAAGTCCGCTCAGCAAAGAAGTGGTCCAGACAGGCTCCGGCATGACCCGTAAAGTCTAGGCCACCTTGGTCAGACGAAAAGTAGAGTTCTTGGGCCCAGGTACTAAAAAGCTGGCGAGGATAGGCCTCAGCCTCAGAACGGAAGCCACATACTAGATGCGTACTTTTACCCTCTTGAGCACTGGTCTTGAGGACCTCGTAAAGAGGAAAAATACCCGACCCCCCACCCACGGCCAGGATTTCTTGAAAGTTTGCCACTTGAAAGCCGCGGCCCAAAGGGGCATGGACCTCTACTTTTGCACCCAGGGGAAGCTCAACTAGAAAGCGACTACTTTCTCCTACCACTTTCACCCCTAACCACAGCTCGCCTGCTACCGGGTCTTGATGCATCAAACCAAAAGGCCGAAAAATGTAACCGCCACAATCGGCCTCTAAAAATTGGCCGGGCGTGAACTGGCCCGCCAAATCCCCTGCCTTAAACTTGAGCAGGTAGCTATCAGGGCTGAGGACTTCTTTGGCTTTAAGTTCTAAAGTGTGGGTCAGCTGTCTCACGGAAATTTACTCCTTGCTCATATCTTAGAGGGCCGCAAGCAGGTCTTCTTGCATCCGTAAGGCCGCCCTCCTAGTAGCCTGGGCAAAATCTTGACCAGAGCTGGCTTCCTTCTGCCAGGCCAGCATTAGACTACGTGAGGCATTAATAATACCTCCTCGCCCCTCACGAAAACCTGCTAAGGCATCCTGGGCGCTAGCTCCCTGAGCCCCGTATCCGGGAATCAGGAAAATCTGACGGGGCATACGCTCGCGCAGGGCGCGGGCCTGGGCGGGCCAGGTAGCCCCCACCACGGCCCCTACTGAGGAAAACTCCTGACCTGCATCTAAGCCTTCTCCCCACTTAGCCACTAAATCAGCCATAGCTTCATAAAGCTTGCGGCCATCTGCCAGGTCTAAATCCTGGAGGTCTCCGGCCGAGGGATTGGAGGTTCTGACCAAAATAAAGACTCCCTTACCCTCCTTCTGACACACCTCGAGAAAGGGCTGAATACCGTCAATCCCTAAATAGCCATTGAGGGTTACCGCATCAGCATCTAGGGCCCGATAAGAGGGTTCAGGTCCTCCTAAGTCCCCTAAGGGGCTCTCTCCGATACTGGCTCGGGCATAAGCCGCCGCGGTGGAGCCAATGTCGTTGCGTTTGGCATCGAGAATCGTAATATAGCCTAGAGATTTCGCGTAGTTGATAGATTCCCGGAGGCAGGCCTCGCCAGCTGCTCCATACTGCTCATAACAGGCAGACTGAAATTTGACCGCCCCGATAATATCACGGACTTCCTCTAAGATAGCTTGGTTGAAGGCCAGGAAGGCTGCAGCTACTAGGTCCGGACCGGTCTTGCCGGCCTGGGCGGCGGCTAGCAGCAGGTGCTTAGGTAGATAAGAAAGATTGGGGTCTAAACCTAAAAGTGAAGGGTTGTGTAATTCTTGAACTCTCCGGGTAAGTCGGTCAGCAAAACTTAGCATAAATGTGTGGCCCTTTCATAAGTAATTTTGCCCTGCCAGAAGGTAAAGCAGATGGCTCCTGCGGTGGTCATACCGGCAAAGGGGGTGTTACGTCCTTTAGAAAAGAAGTTTGCAGGATCTATGGTCTCAGGCAGCTGAGGGTTAAAAAGGCAGAGGTTGGCAGGCTGGCCCACCCTTAAAGAACGATCTCCCAGCTTGAGGAGCTGGGCCGGAGCCAGGGTAAAGCGCGCTAGCAGGTCTAATAGGGGCATTTTTTGCTCTACATGTAAGTATTTATGACTGAGAGCAAAGGCATGTTCCAGCCCCACAATGCCATTCTTAGCCAGGGCCAGGTCCGGACCTTTTTCCTCAGGACTATGGGGGGCATGGTCTGTAGAAATCATCTCAACCGTACCATCCAGGACGGCCTGTAAAATAGCCTGGCGGTCTTGCTCCCGTCGTAAAGGGGGGTACATTTTGGCCTTAGCCCCCTTTTGGGCTACTGCTTCTTCCGTCAGGAGAAAATAATGTGGACAGGTATCTGCCGTAACAGGAGCACCTAGGCTTTTAGCCCAGGCCAGCAAGTCCACAGATTCCTGGCAGGATAGGTGGCAGAGATGTATCGGTAGCTTATATTCTAGGGAGAGCAGGATATCCCGGGCCACACAAACAGTTTCGGCCGCCCGCGGCATACCGGACAGGCCTAGCCTTGAAGCTACCGGTCCTGCATTCATTGCCTTGCCCCTAGCTAAATCACTATCCTCGGGGTGGTCAATAAGGGGTAAGTCATGTTTTGCGGCTTCTTGTAAACAAGACAAAAGGAGGGCGGAATTGGCCAGAGGCCTTCCATCATCGGTAAGCCCTCCCGCTCCTGCTGCCTTGAGGGCAGCGTAGGGTGAAAGACTTTGTCCCTCCTCGCCCAGGCTGGCGGCGGCAATAGGCAAAACTTGCGCAAAGCCCTCGGCTTCAGCCTTGTCAATCATATAGCGGACGATTTCCGGACTATCACAGACAGGGCTAGTGTTAGGCATGGCACAGACTAAAACATAGCCTCCCCTACTCGCAGCTCTCGTGCCACTTATAATGTCTTCCTTATAAGTTTGACCAGGATCACGTAAGTGGGTATGGACATCTATTAAGCCGGGAAAGGCCCATAAGCCTTGACCAGAAATTTCTCGGTCGGCTGGTCCTCCCAAGTGGTCCACCAGGAGACCATCTTCAATCCACAAATCTTGGACTTGATCAAGCTGTCGGAAGGGATCAATTACCCTTACTTCATGTATGGCAATTCTCATAAAAAATCTCTCCGCAATTTTTTCCAGTATAGCATGCTTGGCTGCTAATACTGAGCGGAGAGAAAGGAATTTAATCTGAATTATTGCCTAGTCTTGGTAGTGGCGGGGCACCCGGGGACTGACATTACACAGCAATTCATAGGAAATTGTTCCCAACTGCTGGGCCTGATAATCTACCTGGAGTTCTGCCTGTGGGCTGTCCCCAAAAATGAGCACCTGATCACCTACTTGGGCTTGTGGGCAATCGCTTAAATCCAGCATACAGCGATCCATGCAAATCCTGCCGATCTGGGGAACTAGTGTACTGCCAAGCTGGAATTTTACCTGATTAGACAGGAGACGGTTCAGGCCATCGGCATAGCCTGCCTCCAGGACCCCTATGCGCATATCCCGGGGAGCCACAAAAATATGGCCATAGCTGACGCCTTCGCCGGCCTTTATCTCACGAATGGCTGACAGTTTGCCGTAAAAATTCATGACGTATTTTAGGTCAATCTCTTCAGGCATCCAGTCTCCGTCATGAGCTCCGTACAGAATGATACCGGCACGGGCCATATTAAAATTCAGGTCCGGACACAGGAGGGTGGCTGCAGAATTACAACAATGAATTATGGGAATTTCACAAGCTGCTACTTTCAGGGCTTCCACCAGGTCCACAAAACGTTGAACCTGACGGGTAAAATAGTCCGCATCGCTCCTAAGATTGGTGGCAAAATGCGTGTACATGCCTTCTAGCTCCATGCCGGGATAGGCTTGTAGTTCTTCCTGCAGGGTCAAGATTTCCTCTTTGGTCTGCTGCCGCTCGGCGGGTCCTGCCGTATAAAAGCCGTGACGAGACATACCCGTATCCAATTTTAAGTGTAGATGAATTTTGTGCTTGGAGGGCAAGTCTGCTAGGTCCTGCCAACTAGCTTGTAAATTTTGTGCTAGCGCCAGGGCATCCTGACGGGAGGAAACAGTTTGACTTAAGTTGTAGCGGTAAAGCCAGGGAGCGCGGGCGGCAGGGGTAGGTCCCAAAATTAAAATTGGTGAGCTAATACCACTCTCTCTAAGCTCCACCGCCTCACTCAGGCAAGCCACTGCTAAAAAGTCCGCCCCTTCCTCGACACAGGTCCGAGCCACCGCAACTGCACCATGCCCATAGGCATCAGCTTTCACCACAGCACATAGCTTGACTCCGGCTTGTAATTTTTGGCGAATATTTCGTATATTATGGCGGAGATTGGCCAGGGAAATTTCTGCGACTACCCTCTGGTCATCCAATTCTAGTAAAGATGTGTTCATAAGTTCCTCCTGCACCCCTCAAGCAAGCTAGCTAGTAGAGCTCCTTGTGGACATAGGGCGAAGTAGAGAGTCGGAGCAGGCAGGCATAATCCAAGCCGAATTCCAGGCTATCTCCCACGCTTAGTTCTCCCTCATAGTCCGAAATATTATAGATGCTGTGGTCTGAGGAGTTACCTAAAAATTCTACCCCTGCCTGCAGAGGACGGAGTTCTGAAGGCTCTACGTCTTGAGCCCCAATAGCCAGGATAACTCTGTCTAAATATCCCCGATCCTCAAAGGATACAGGCTGTCCTAAAGCATTAAGACCGATCTTGCCATCCGGAAGTGAGTGCTTGCGTTTGGCTTCAATCACCTCAGCACGTAGGCTGAAAGCATCCTGATACATGCCGGGTAAGTCCTGACCGTAAGAGGTTTCTCGCCCCAAAAGCAGGGCTTCCCCAATACGCAGATGATTAACACTAGCGGGTAGCTTGCCCTCTTGCAAGAGGTAAAGGCTGCCCGAATTGCCACCCGATACATACTCGAGTTCCACGCCATACTTTTCTTCCATAGTTTGGGCAAAGTCGCCTAAAACTTGCATCTTACCTTGGTCAGGGATAACACCTCCGTAGCAATTAAAGTTAGCCCCCAGGCCCACGAGTTTAACCCCCTTCAGCTGCTGCATGGCCCGAATAATCTCTTCGGCTTCTTCCAGATCAGCGCCTTCTCGCCTATCCCCTAATTCCAGCATGAGGATAATTTTATGAAGTTTTTGCTGGACTAAAGCGGCCTCAGACAGGCCCTTTATAGTTGCAAGCTCGGAGTTGAGGCTGATATCACAGAGGCTGACTACCTTGGAGAGCTCCGAGAGCATGGGCAGGCGTAGTAACAGACTATCTTCTGCGTACTTTTTTAAGACCTCAAAATTTTCTAAACGGGAGTCCGCTAAATGGGTAAAGCCATTTTCGGCCAGGAGTTTAACTAGGGGTTCATAGGCGCATACACATTTAGTAACGAAATGAACCTTTTTGTCATACTTCTCGAAGGCGGCTCCCAGAGCCTGGGCATTTGCTAAAAATTTCTTGCTATTAATTCTCAGGCAGGGATTCTGCATATGATACCTCTTTCTCATTTTGCCTTAATTGAGCCTCTACCCTAGCCTGCTCACGGGAATCTAGTCTTAGACTCTGCATGAGCAAGCGGAGGGCCGCTTGGGGCCAGGTCGTAGAAAGTACGCCTAGGGAGGCCATTATATAGTCGTGGTCGAGAGCTACTTCTACTTGCTCATTGGGTAGCAGGAGCTTACGCCGTGGCTTTTCTAGGACTTGCCGTAAAATTTGCCCCCCCTGTGGTAAGCGGGTCAAGGCCCCACCGGTCCCAATAGCATAACGAATACCGCTTAAATCTTTGCCCTTAATAAAGCGCTGCATACCGGACACGGTATAGAGTTCAGTCCAGTAACCCACATGACGTTCCAGGGCTAGGGCGGCGGCCTTGTGGGCTAAACTTTCTGCGAGTTTAATTTCTTCAGTGGTCTGGGGAATTTTGGGCATCTTGGCTAAAGCCTCTTGTAAATCCCCTGCTTGGTGCTTTTCACTATCTGAGAACTGCTCATAGACCTGGAAACGATTGACAAAAACGCCCAGGTCGCCTTCTACCGTACGTTTGGCAAAGGGCTCCCCTTGCAGCATGTACTCAACATTGTTGGGGTTATTCTCTGCCACGGAATGGAGGTCAGTCGTGGCCCCTCCGATATCCATGACCAGGAGGTCACCTAGATAGGCTTGCAGGAGCATGGCAGCTTCCATAACCGCACCCGGGGTGGGCATAATGGCTCCATCTACGAGGTCCCGGATATGTTCCATGCCAGGTGAGTGCACAATATTTTCCTGGAACACTTCATGGATGAGGCCGCGGGCAGGTAAAATATTGAGTTCATCCAGGGAAGGATAAACATTCTCCGTTATGTGGATCCTGACCCCATATTCCTGGGCCAGGTCAGCAATATCTTCGTGGTTGGCAATATTACCCGCATAGACTAAGGGAATATCTGGGAAATTTTGCATGAGCAATTCCACATTGAAGAGGGCCGTGTCTCTTTCCCCATAGTCTGTGCCCCCCGCTACGAAAATAATATTGGGGCGAATCTCCTCAATTTTACGTAAGTCCGACTTACGCATCTTGCCGGAGGTCACATATTTGAGCACCCCGCCAGAACCCAAACAGGCTTCGCGAGCTGCCCGGACCGTCATGTCATAAACCAAGCCATGAACAGTCATCCGCAGTCCACCAGCTGCAGAGGAGGAAGCCAACATTTTACGCCAACTTAGCTCGGAGACTCCCAGCTGCTTGCGTAAAGAAGCCAGGGCCTCTTGGAGGCCCTGGGATACATCGCCGGCTTCGACAGTGGTGGGAGCTTGACCTTGACCGAGAAATACAGGTTCGTCGCTGTCTAAACGGTCAAAGGCATTAATTACAGTAGTGGTACTCCCAATTTCTGCTACTAAAGCATCGATGGTCATGTATTAAGTCTTTCTAATCTTCCGCTAAGTCCTCAGCCTTATGCCTCAGCTTCTTCCTTAGCCTGTATGGTTTTCACGATAAAGGAGGCTACATCAATACCATGTGAGCCACGTCCGAAGCCTGCATCACAGCCAGCTTCCAGGGCCATCTCATTGGTGACCTGGGTACCGCCGCAAACCAAGACCAGTTTGTCTCTGACTCCCCGTTCTACGCAAATATCGTGCAGTTTACGCATGTTTTTGATATGCACGTCATCATGGGAAATAATCGTGGACTGGAGGATAGCATCAGCGTTTGTTTCAATCGCAGCATCAACCAACTTGTCAACCGGTACAGAGGTGCCCAGATAATGGTAGTGAATACCAAAGCCTTCAATACCACCGTGCTTGATATCGAGAATTTCCTTAAGTCCTACGGAGTGTTCATCCTCTCCTACCGTGGCGGCTACCACTGTGATAGGACGCTCATGAATGTAGTCACGAATTTCTTTTTCACTCAATACGGGGATTTCCTCAGGAATCTGTAATTGATTAAGGTCGATATCAAAGTCCACCGTACCCTTCATTTCAATTTGGGTACCCTCGCTGGGATGAAGGACCTGACTATGAATGACCGTACAATCATGCAGCCCTAGACGTTTACCGATTTCTAGCGAGGCAAATTCTGCCCGGCGCTTATCGCAAGGCAGCATGAGGGTGAGAACTACGACCCCATCCCCTAGCCATTCAACTTCAGGTCTGACTAAGTTTGGATTATCGTAGTATTTTTCCTTATCCTTAATCCGGGTATTAACGTTGTCTTCGGGGTCCAATTCGTCCACAAAGATAATCTTGCTAGGATCCTCAAAGGTGTCGCCACCAATTGCTTCGGAAGGCAGCTTGAATTCCGCAGGAATGTTGTTGTAACCATAGTGGACAGAAACCGGAGCAAAGTAGTCTGCGGCTCTTTCAACTACCGTGCCTGCTCCAATACCGCCATCCTTTTCACGGATCAGGCCATCGCCCTTGCGCTCAGGATAAAGGCCATTGTCAATAAAGAAACCCTGTTCAACGGCCTCAAAGTAGCCGCCGATTTCTAGCATTTCTTCCATAAAGAGGATAGCCCGTTCCTTAAATTCACGTACCTGGTCACCCAAGGCACCTTCCCGGTCCAGTTTGACCATTTCCCGGATGCCATCCAGGCCATTGAGGGATTGGCGAGCAGTGTTGATTGCTGCAATATTATTGTAGTGCCAGGGAACGTTACGACCTTCGTCCGGGGTAATCGTGGATTGAATGTCGGCAGAGGTCAGGCGTGAAATAACAATATTCAGCGTATGGGTAACGGTGGCTTCTCGGGCCTCAGACTCCATGAATTTTGTGTTCTGCTGTGCCCGCATCTTGAATTCACGGAAGAGATCACGGAGGGCCACAGCATAGGGCAGGTCAAGCCGCATGCAAGGAGCAGGGGGTGCGGTAGGAGGCACCGTGGATAAGGCAATATTTCCGGGTTTGATACCGCAGCCTACCGAGAAGGCACAGTTAAGGGCGTGCTGGACCATGAGCTCGGGATAAACCTTCCAGGCCTCCATGGCGGTGGCGTTGGCATTGTGGGCTCCGTCAATCTGTAGCATTTCGCCGTAGGCGATAATGGACTTACTTTCACAGGCATCTACAAAGCTGCGCAGACCGTTAATATTGCGGTAGAGCACATTGTACTGGGGATCTTGGTGAACACCAGAAATACCCTCTTCCACAAACATGACGGCGATATCGGGTCCGGCAATACCTGAAACATAGGAGTGGAAGTTTAAGGGACGGCCCACTTCTTCCTCAATGAGGTCTAAAGCCCGGCGGGTGGCCCTACATTGTTTACGGGTGACGGCAATACCGCCGATTCCCTGAGTGGTACCTTCGATGAGGGAATCAATATGCGATTGGCCGGCTGTCCGAATAACCATGATATGGTCAGCGCCATTCCAAGCGGACATCCGCATACGACGGATATCATCCTCAAAGCGACCGGAGGCAATCTCAGTGGTGATTACACAGTCTGGTTGGGGATCAATATAACCGAAGCCCCGGCTACCCGGCAGGGGTACGGACTGCTTCAAGGGTTCCGAGGTCTCGTAGTATTCAAAATCACCAACTTGACGCTTTTCATTGCGCCCTTCACGCCAGTGCCAGGGGTGTTTACCAGGATGGTAGTCTTCCAGGCCGTCTAAGATCTTACGTACATCCAGGCGTTCGTCTTTATGAAGATTTTCCAGTTTTGCGCGTTCATTTAAGGTCTTAGCCATATCTAGTTACTCCCTTCAAATAAGCTGGCCACCTGGTCCCAATATTTACCCTCAACCAAGGCTAGGCCTGCTTCGCGGATTGATAAGCCGGTCTTTTTAGCCAGAAGGTAGACACAGTTGCCTGCTCCGTGACTCAGGAGCTCTCTCTCGACGAGACCATCGACAATGGGTTTGGCCTCTATGCTCGAAAAGCCCATACGTAAGAGGATAGAGCGCTCTACGGAGGGAGTAGTGTAATGCTTACCGGCCTCTAACATGGGAGCGACCAATTGATTGGCCAAATCCCAAAAGTGCTGATAAAGTTCTTCGTCACTCATTTTGGCGAGGTGTTGACGGCGTTCTAAATAGTCATCTTTTCTTGCCATGAAATTCTCCTTATAGAATATGCAATATGAAAGTGGAAGCCGGAGGGGTTGGCCCCTCCGGCTAAGGCTCTACTAAGCTAACTGCTTACCTAATTCGCCTAAGGCCTGGCCAAGGAAGTCTAAATCACAATTGAGTTCCTCTTGCAGATATTGGGCCTGGTCAGCGGTGATTTTATCATCCATAGCTGCCACTAAACGTTTGAGGGCAGATTTCCTCAAACTAGCCATATCCCAGAAGCGGGCTTTAATCTTGCTAGGATGATCAGGCAGGATAATATTCTTGCCCGGGACTTCTTCTTCCGGATCACCCAGACGAATATCAATGCCATTATCTCTGGCAAAGCTAAGCTGGGGCATAGGATGCTTACCCGCACCGGTGTATTCGGTCTCTTGAACTACGATAATTTGATCCTGGTCTAAGGTCTGGGCTAGGGCAAAGGCAGCGGCCAAGGACGTGTTGCCCGCAGGTCCTCTCTCCATACCTTCGAGAGCAGCCAGGGACTCGGTAATGAAGAAAACCTCACCCTGCTTGAGGGTCATGTAGTTATCGATATAGCGCAAGGGACGGGCCGCATTACGGGGTACGTCACTACGGTCAGGTTGTACGGTGAAGGGAATGCCGAAGCCGGTGTGGCCAGTGGTGAAGGACTTGCGGTTGAAGTCGTGGTCAGAGGCCATGTGTAAACCAGAAAGGTCAACACTTGCAGCATAAACCTTGGTCTCTGTGGCCCCTGCTTTACGCAAGCCACGTGCTGTGCCCGTGAGGTTTCCACCACCGGCATTGGTGGCAATTACGTAGTCAGGATGACGGCCAAAGGCTTCCATACCCTGCTGGACAATTTCATAACCTAAGCTCTCGACACCAGCAATTGCGGTAGCGGTATACAAGGAAGCATTATAGTAACCTGTTTCTTCTAAAAGCTTTAAGGTCTCATAGAAGAGTTCGGGACCTACAGAGAGTTGGATAACCTCGGCACCCAGGGCCTCGCACTTACGCTGTTTTTCGAGGATTTCGGGTTGGCCTACCCGGCGGGAGTCGAAGCACTCTTGGACCACGATGCACTTAAGGCCTAATTTGGCCGCCATAGCTGCTACTGCAGCCCCGTAGTTACCGGAGGTAGCAGCAATAACACCCTTGTAGCCAAGACGTTTGGCTTCATAGACGGAGAGGGCTGCTCGCCTGGCCTTGAAACTACCTGAAGGGTTTGCGGCCTCGTCCTTGATATAAATTTTGGCCCCCTTACCCTCAGGAGCTACCTTGCGGGCTAAGGCCGTAATATTATCAAGGTAAACTAAGGGCGTTTTACCTACGTGCATCTTGTCGAGAATTTCACAAACTTCTTCAAGGTCGTAAGGCACGGAAGCCATGAGAGCTTCGTAATCAAAGGTGTGGTCGGCTTTTTCAAATTGATCATAGTCCAAACCCACAGCTTGGCGAATAATTTCGTTTTGACGGGCCATTACGGCTTCATATGATAAATCTTTCACTTATACTTCCTCCCATAAAACGGCCTTTACCAGCTTGCGCACTTCTGCCAACTCGGCTACAGCTTCTCCAAAATTATGTTGATAATTTACGGGATGGTTGGTCAGGCGGCCAGTGACCAGGCGGCCAATTTCTGTCTTAACTTCTACTTCCTCACCGGTATAAGCATCTTTTTGCAGTTCACCCTTGACCCAGAGTAAGAGGGGGGTTTGGGCAGTATCTTCCGGCACACTGCCAGCTCTCTCTCCCGCAGGTAAAGAAACCTGCTCGATAGTAACTAAATCACCGGCTTTATAGAGACGGTGGGGTTCCTGGTTGGCCACAATTTGCTTACGCCAGTCACCAAAATAAGCACGAGGAATGGGTAAGTCTAGGAGATTGAGGAGACCGGGATCGGCATTGATGACTGCAGGAATCATATTAACAATCATGGCAATGGTGCCGACACCACCGGGAGTTTCCGGTTTAATGCGTAAATTCATATCGTAATCGCCGGTATGAATAGTAATATAGTCGCCCGTCTCTGTACCTTCTAATTCCGGATACACCTGTTGAGGATGGTCTAAATAAATCAACTTTTTGCCATCTTCACCGTAGGCAAAGCATTGTTGACGGACACCGGCTACCTTGCCGGGTTCTACATCAAAGTGGGCAGCCTTACGTTCAACTTTAGACACGATGGGGCCTTTAGTTTGCTCAAATTTGTCAAGCTTCCAGCCCAAGGCCTCCGTGATGATACCTACAGATTCCGGAAAGCCTACGTGGCCAGATAGTTTACCGGCAGCATTGAGCTCGTTAAAGGCCTCTACTTCCATGCCCACGCCCTGCTCTTCCATGACCGCCTTACCAAAGGGTGAAAGGTCATTAATCCGAGCTGCTTCGATGCTATCTACCTTCTCACAAGCACCGGTTAAGCAGACAACCAAGAGGTCCAGGATAAAGCCGGGGTTAACCCCTGTACCCAAAATGCTAACCTTATGCTTGCGGGCCAGGCGATCCAATTCGGCAGAGAGTTCAGGCTCCTGAGCCCAAGGCCAGGCCATTTCTTCTGCGGTAGTTACCACATTGACACCACGCTCTACACAGAACTTCAGTTTCGGGAAGGCCTTGGCTGTAAAAGAGTCAGTGGCCAAAACTACCAAATCGCATTGTTCTTGCTTAATAACTTCTTCGGGCTGGTCGGTGATATAGATAGGCTCACGACCTTGGGCTTCCAGGCCCAGGCGGTCATACATATTTTTACCTACCAACTCCTGCCAGGTATCAATAACCCCAGTTATTTCCATACCTTGCTTGTCAAGAATCATGCGGGCAATGCCCGATCCCATGGCGCCAAAGCCCCAAATTACGACACGTATATTACGCATTCTTTCCTCCTACTTTCGTATCATTCATTCAGCCAGCTTAGCTGAATTAATATCTTAATTTAGCCTGAACTCACTACTTTTGAGTTAAATCTAGGCTAATTTTTTGCGGCTCCTAAATAAGCCTCTTGAATGGCCGGATCCTGGGCGATTATGGAAGCCTTATCTTCCTTGACGATTACCCCCTGTTCCAGAACATAAGCATAGTCTGAAACCGCTAAGGCCTTATAGGCATTTTGCTCTACTAAGAGAATAGTCTTGCCCAAGTCGTGGATTTTACGGATTATTTCAAAGATGGTTTCTACCAAAATTGGGGCCAGACCCAGGGAGGGTTCATCCAACATGATGAGGTCAGGGTCAGACATCAAGCCTCTACCCATGGCCAGCATCTGTTGTTCACCACCGGATAAAGTACCGGCGATCTGATTTACCCGCTCGTGCAGACGGGGGAAGATATCATAAACCGTCTGCAAATCCTGTTTAATCTTGTCATTGTCCTTACGCAGATAAGCCCCCATCATGAGATTTTCTCTCACGCTGAGGTTGGCAAAAATAAGTCGCCCTTCAGGGACTTGGGAAAGCCCCAATCTCACAACTTTATCTGCCTGTTTGGGCAAAGACTGACCCTTGTACTCAATACTGCCTTCGGCGTAGGGTACTACTCCCGACAAGGCATTGAGCAAGGTAGATTTACCGGCCCCATTGGATCCGATTATGGTGGCAATCTCCCCCTCTTTGACATTGATATTGATGCCGCGCAGAGCGTGAATGCCTCCGTAATAGACATGTAAGTCTCTAACTCGCAATAGGGACATAAATTACTCCTTCTTGCCTAGATAGGCTTCAATTACCTGTGGGTTATTCTGCACCTGATCGGCAGTACCCTTGGCCAGTTCTTTACCAAAGTTAATGACGGTCATCTGCTCGCAGATATTCATAACCAGGTCCATATGGTGTTCGATTAAGAGAATAGTTAACTGAAAGTCATCCCTAATCTTACGAATGGTCTCCATTAAAGCCAGGGTCTCGTCGGGATTCATACCGGCTGCCGGTTCATCCAGGAGCAGGAGCTTTGGGTGCAGGGCAATGGCCCTGGCAATTTCCAGCCGTCTCTGGTCACCATAAGGAAGGTTCCGAGAAATGATGTGGCGGCGGTCTGCTAAGCCCATCCTCTGTAAGAGCCTTTCGGCTTCTATCATGATTTGCTTCTCACCCTGCCTAAACTTACCGTTGTGGAGAAAGCTGTCCAGGACTGTATAGTCCGTATTGAGATGGCAGGCAGTCAAGACATTTTCATAAACGGTCATATCGCCAAAGAGGCGGATATTTTGGAAAGTTCGGGTGATACCGGCGCGGGCAATCTCATGGGAACCTAGACCCACAATGCTCTTGCCATTGAAAATGATATCGCCGGAGCTGGGTGTATAAACTGAGGTCAACATATTAAAGACCGTCGTTTTACCGGCCCCGTTGGGACCAATCAATCCGTATATTGCGCCTTCTTCAATTTCGAAGCTGAGATTATCTACCGCGGTAAGGCCGCCAAATTTCTTGGTCAGCTGTTTTACTTCTAGGATTTTCACTATTTACCGCCTTTCTCTGCCGCTTCGCGAATTATTTCTTCCATGGGATCTTTGAGTTTGAGGAGTTTTCTCAGGCCCTTGGTAAAAGGTTTAACAAAGAAGAAGTCCTTGAACTCTTTACCACCTGCAATCCCCTTAGGACGCACAATAATTAAGATGACTACAGCTGCCCCATAAATCACCATCCGCCAGTCTGCAATGAAACGCAGGAATTCCGGCAAGAGGGTGAGGAGCAGGGCACCAATGACTGAGCCTGAAATGGAGCCCAGGCCGCCAATAATGGCCATAATCGTTAATTCGGTGGATTTAATCAGCTGGAAGTTGATGGGCTTAATGAAGGTCATATAGTGAGCATATAGACAGCCACCAATGCCTGCATAAACCGCACTGATAAAGAGGGCTAAGAGTTTAGTCTTAAATACATCAATGCCCACGGTAGAAGATGCCAGTTCCTCTTCCCTAACCGCCTTGAAGTTACGGCCATAGCGGGAATTAATGAGGCGACTTAGGAAAAAGATACCCAGAACACAGACTATCCACACACTGGTAAAATTCGAGGTTTTCTCGATGGAAGAGAAGCCACGCGCTCCTCCCAAAGGCTCGATATTATCAAAAATCAAGCGCATGGATTCGCCAAAGCCCAGGGTAGCAATGAGGAAGTAGTCACCTTTGAGTTTGAGGGTGATACTGCCTAAGAGTAAGCTTAAAAGACCTGCAGCCAAACCCGCTAAAGGTAAAGCAACTACAAAAGGTACCCCATAGTCCACCGTTAAAAGGGCAGAGGTGTAAGCACCAATCAGCATGAAGCCGGCATGACCAAAGGAGAAAAGCCCAGTAAAGCCAGTTAAGAGGCCCAAGCCCAACACTACCATGAGGTTGATACCAGCTAAAGTTAATACTTCTAAAATATATTGCATACTAACCCCCTAGGCCTTGTCTTCAGTAGCTTTACCCATGAGGCCTGTGGGCCTAATGACTAAAACTCCAATTAAAATGATGAAGGCAATGAGGTCACGGAGTTGAGACCGGACAGAAGCTACCAGAGTTTCAATGACCCCCAAGAGAATCGAACCGACAATGGCACCAGGTAAGCTACCCAGTCCACCAAAGACGGCACCGATAAAGGCCTTGTTAGTAATAATTCCCGCTTGAGCATAAACCGTGTACTTAACGCCAAAGAAAACACCGGCAATACCCGCCAGGGCACCACCCAGGGCAAAGACGATGAAGACAATACGGTCTACATTAACCCCCATGAGCTGGCTGGCACGCGCATTATAAGTGGCTGCCCTAACCGCCATGCCCGACCTAGTGTAATTAAGAAAGATTACTAGGGCTAGCAAGGCGATAGCAGAAATGGCCAACATGAGCAGGTCAATCTTACTTACGGTGATACCTCCAATGAGGAGGGAGTTATTTTCAAAAATAGGTGGGTAGGTCTTGAATTGTGGCCCAATAGTCGCAATAACTAGGTTTTCCAACAGGATAGACATACCCATGGCTGAAATAATAAAGTACAGGGTCGGCGCATTGCGTTTGCGTAGAGGACGGTAGGCCAGCCTTTCAATCAAACCTGCAATTAGGGTGGCTGCCAAAATCGTGAGGAGGAGCGCACCAATAAAATTGACCCCTAGCAAGGTGATTGCGTAGTACCCAATGTAGGCTGAGAGCATAATTACCCCGCCATGGGCAAAGTTACTGAAGTTCATGATACTGTAAACCAAGGAATAGCCTACAGCCATCAAGGCATAGATACTACCGACAGACACGCCATTAACGATCTGTTGTATAAATTGTTGCATTTTTCCCTCCAGTGGGTAAAGCAAAGTCTGGGGAAAGCTGGCAGCTGCTAGAAAAAGTTGGCCGCTGCCGCTGAAAATTGCCTAACTTTGTAAATCCTCTGCCGTTGACCGGCAGAGGATTTACTACTAAGCTTTATCGTCAAACTAAGTACGCTTGAACTAATAGACTTGCCAGATAAGCAGGTAAGACTGTTTTATTTCTCTTCCTTAACTTCTTCATCATCAGTAATGTCAGCGGAGTATTTACGTACAAATTTGTAATCTTCGCCATCGATTGTGATGATAGCCGCTTCTTTACCCTCGGGGTTGTGGGTTTCGGGAGAGATGAGGATCTTACCGGTGATACCCTGAACTTCGATACCCTCTAAAGCCTTAGCAATGGCAGCAGAAGAAATAACGCCATCGTTTTCTTCAGCTACTTTTTCAATAGCGGCTTTGGCTGTAACAAAGGCGTCGTGGCCCATGTAAGCATTCAACTGCATGGGAGCATCGGGATAGGCTTCAGCAAATTGATCCTTAAAGTCTTGGACGTCGGGGTCATCAAAGTCTACGTGGTTTACGATGTAGCAACCTTGCAGATAAGGACCGGCCATCTCCATAAGCTGGTCAGAAGTCCAACCGTCACCGCCCATGTAGGTGGTTTTGATACCGAGTTCGTCAGCCTGTTTAACTGTGAGGGCTACTTCTTTATAGAAGTAAGGCAGGAAGACTACCTCAGGTTCTTTTTCTTTAATTTTGGTCAGCTGAGCACGGAAGTCGGTGTCACCAGTTTTGAAGGCTTCTTCTGCAACTACTTCACCACCAAGTTCTTCAAAGGTCTTCTTGAAATATTCAGCCATACCTTGGGAATATTCGTCAGAAATGTCAGATAAGATGGCAGCAGTTTTAGCTTCTGCTTCTTTGAAAGCGTAGGTAGCGGCAACAGCACCCTGGTAAGGGTCAATAAAGCAAACCCGGAAGTTGTAGGGTTTGAGCTTGCCTCTGTCTACGGTAACCTTTTCGTTAGTAGCTACGGTAGCAATATCTGCAACCTTGCCCTTTTCCAAAATGGAAGCAATGGGAATAGCCAAACCAGATGAGTTAGGTCCAAGGATGATTTGTACCTTATCGCTGGTAACCAGACGGTTTACTGCGTTAACGGCTTCCTCAGGAGTACCCTTGGTGTCGTAAGCAATAAATTCAACTTTTTTACCGGCAATACCGCCTTCTTCCTCATTCACCTGATCAATTAACATTTTAATGGTGTCGCGTTCGCAGATACCAAAGACAGACTGGTCACCGGTTAAGGAACCAATCCAGCCAATTTTGATGGTATCCCCTGCCACGTTACCTTCGTCAGCGGCTTTGACTGGTAAGACCATAAAGAGGCCTGCCACCATCACTACTACCATTACTAGGGCGAGAATTTTTTTCATGCCTTGTTCTCCTCTCATTTATTGAGCTTTCCCCAAGTTTGCACATTTTGTTAGTTTTCTTGCTTTTTTGCTTGATACTTTAGCTAACTAAGCAAGGGCCAAACTCGGGAAGATTTTCACAATTGTACAAAGATTTGAAGAATTTAGCAAGTAATTGTTTTTTATTGTGCAAATGCCCAAATGTGCCATGAAAAATTGATTGACAGTGCCCGCCAGCCTTGTTAGAATTTTTAGCCAGTGGCCCGCTTGGTACACTAAGTTGCTGGTGTGTCGGAATCGGCAGACGAGATAGACTCAAAATCTGTTGTCCGCAAGGGCGTGTGGGTTCGAGTCCCACCACCAGCACCAATTTTAAGGCAGGCGGGCCTTCCCATTGCCTTAGAGGAGCCGTAAATGGGTAATCATAAGCAAAATGTACCAGTAGGCTATAAGCAAAAAATAAGTCCCGAAACCTATGTGTGTTTGGGACTTATTCTTTTGATATTCGGGTTTTTAAGCTATAAGCTGGGGGCGGTTACCCTCATGCAAACCATCATGCAACTTAGCTTTGACCTGCTGATTAACACCTGCCTCTTCCTGATGGCTATCTGTGTGATTATGGGAGGCTTGGCTGCTATCTTAGCCGAATTTGGCATTATTGATTTATTCAATGTCATCCTCTCCCCCCTCATGAAACCCCTCTACCATCTACCCGGATCTGCAGCTCTCGGTGTCATTACTACCTTCTTTTCCGATAATCCCGCCATCCTAAGTTTGACGGCCAATGCCTCCTTCCGCAGTGGCTTTCAGCGTTATCAATTACCTGCCCTCTGTAACCTAGGGACTTCCTTTGGCATGGGCATGGTGGTGATTACCTACATGGCAGCCCTAGAAATTGCCAATATCGGTGCCGCTGTCCTAGCAGGCTTTTTAGGGGCCTTCGTGGGTTCTATTATTTCTACACGCTTAATGCTGAGGGCCACCCGAAACTTCTACGGGGACCAGGCCGAAGACAGCTTGGTAGACCCCGATTTTCAAGAAAGCGGCCTGCACAAGCTCCGCAAGGTACGTCCTGGCAATGCCTTCCAACGAGTCATGGATGCCCTACTGGAAGGGGGAAAAAGCGGGGTGGAAATTGGACTAGCTATCATCCCGGGTGTGGTAATCATTTGTACCCTGGTGATCCTCTTCACCAATGGTCCTGAGGATAAATTTCCCGGCGTAGCCTTAATCCCCTGGGTTGGGGACAAGTTGAATTTTATCATCCAACCCCTCTTCGGCTTTACTTCTCCGCAAGCCCTGTCAGTTCCCCTCACCGCCTTAGGTTCTGCTGGAGCCTCTCTGGCCTTGGTACCCGTTCTCGTAAACAAGGCCCTCATTGCCGCTAATGATGTGGCTGTTTTCACCGCCATTTGTATGTGCTGGTCCGGCTATTTATCTACCCATATCGCCATGATGGACAGCCTCAAAGCCCGTGACCTGGCCTCTAAAGCCATTCTTTCTCATACTGTCGGCGGACTGGGGGCAGGTATTGCCGCCAATTTCCTCTTTAAGCTCTTCACCAGTCTCTAAGACTTTAGCCCAATTTTTCTCTATCTATATGTTATAATTAAATGTCTCTTTTCTGAGAGATAGACAACCTGAATTGGGAGGTTTTTCTATGAACCGCTATTTTGGCACCGTGGCGCGTGGACTGCGCAGTCCCATCATCAATGAAGGGGATGATTTACTTACGATTATCCCGCAGCTCCTCCAAGAGGCAGGCGATACGGGCCAATTAAATTTCCGTGACCGTGACGTTATATGTATCACCGAATCCATTGTCGGCCGGGCCCAGGGTAACTATGCCAGTATCCAGGATATTGCCGCTGATTTAAGGCAAAAATTCGCTAGCCCCAGAATTAAAAGTTTGGGTTTAGTTTTCCCTATTATGAGCCGCAACCGCTTCGCCATTTTACTCAAGGCCCTTTCCCTTGCAGCTGAAGAAGTTGTCCTCCTCCTCTCCTACCCTGCAGATGAAGTAGGCAATGCTATCTTTAATCCCGAACTCCTCTACCAAAGTTCCGTGAATCCTTGGCAAGATGTCCTGGATGAAGAGTCCATTAGGGCCCACTTTGGTTCTTGCCTCCATCCCTTCACAGGTATTGATTACCTTAAGTTTTATCGGGAAACCATCGAAGCTGCCGGGGCTAAGGCTAAATTGATTTTTGCTAACAATCCTCAGGTGATCCTTAAATACACCAAACAAGTGATTGCCTGTGATATTCATACCCGCAAGCTTACCAAGCAGCGTCTCCTGGAAGGCGGGGCTGAGCAAGTTTTCGATTTAACTGACCTCCTCAATGTGCCTAGTCCGGATCACGGTTACAACCCTGAATACGGGCTATTAGGCTCTAACAAGGCCGATGAAGAACGGGTAAAGCTCTTCCCCCGGGATTGTCAGCCCCTGGTGGACCAACTGGCAGCCAAACTTCGCCAGCAGACCGGCAAGCAAATTGAAGTCATGATTTACGGTGATGGTGCCTTCAAGGATCCGGTGGCCAAAATTTGGGAGCTGGCTGACCCAGTGGTTTCGCCCGCCTATACAGCGGGCCTGGCCGGGAAACCCAATGAAATTAAAATTAAATATCTGGCAGACTCTCAATTCCAAGGCCTCTCCTCTACTGAACAGGCGGCCAAGATTGTGGAAAGCATCAAACATAAAGACGATGACCTCAAGGGTAAGATGCAGTCTGAGGGTACTACCCCCCGTCAGTACACAGACCTTTTGGGATCTATGGCCGATTTAGTTTCGGGTTCCGGAGACAAGGGTACCCCCTTTGTCTACATTCAAGGCTATTTTGACTCCTACGCCGATAATTAAGTTAGAAAGTCTGGGGCCCACCGAGCAGGTGGTCTCCAGACTTTTAGCCTCTGTCTAGCAGCTAAAATTCCTTTCTAAAAAAAATCAGTTGACAGGGCACATTTTTATGTTATACTAGCTTTCGTCGCTCGAAAAAACGACAAGCATGGGCCATTAGCTCAGTTGGTTAGAGCAGCCGGCTCATAACCGGTCGGTCCGGGGTTCAAGTCCCTGATGGCCCACCAACACAGGTTAATATGGCACAGGGGGGATTTCCCGAGTGGCCAAAGGGAGCAGACTGTAAATCTGTTGTCAACGACTTCGGTGGTTCGAATCCACCATCCCCCACCAGCTAGAGGGGCTGCCTATCAAGGCAGCCCCTCTTTATTGACAAGCTAGAGGTCAGACCGCTATGATAGCTAGCTGTAACGAGGTGTAGCGCAGGTGGTAGCGCGCCTGCTTTGGGAGCAGGATGTCGCAGGTTCAAGTCCTGTCACCTCGACCAGAAAGTGGTGTTACTAAGCCAAACTTAGCAGCACCACTTTTTTATTGCTACTTTGTCTACAAAGGGAGCCCTCGCTGGTCCTTGCCAGCTAGTAGCTAGAAAACTAGAATAGAAGCAGCATATGCCAATGCTAGTTCCTAAAAGCTGAGGAGGCTTTGCCTGTGTTTGATGCTCGCCCCGCATATTATTTCACTTTAGCAGGTACCTGGGCCCAGGACCTTTTGGCCGGACATGAACGAGTTTGGGAGGCCCTACCCGAGCTAAAAACTTTCATACTTGGCCTTCAAAAGCAGCTAAATCCCACTGATTACCAAATTTACGGCCCGCAAAAAGACGTTTACATCCATACAAGTGCCAGGATTTCACCTTCGTCCATCATCCAAGGACCCACCATCATCGGTCCCGGCGTAGAGCTGAGGCCTAATGTCTTTATTCGGTCTACGGCCCTGCTGGAGGCGGGATCGTCGGTGGGCTTTAGCGTAGAAATCAAAAACGCCCTCCTCTTGCCGGAGGCCACTCTGGCCCACTTCAACTATTGTGGAGACTCAATTGTGGGTAGGCACGCCCATTTAGGCGCTGGAGCCATTACCTCCAACCTCAAAGCTGACCACTCAAACGTGACCATTAAGCTAAAGAAGGAGAAGCTAGATACAGGTCTCAGGAAATTCGGGGCTGTGATTGGCGACTCTGCAGAAATTGGCTGCAATGCTGTGTTGAATCCAGGGAGCTTGATTGGCCCGGAAGCCCGCGTTTACCCCCTAGCCATGTTCCGAGGCTTTCTAGAGGCCAAGCATATTTTTAAACAAGACGGTTCGCTTTGTCCTCTCCACTAAGAAGTGCCGATGTAAAATAGGTCCAGGGTGTGGTCCGGGGCAAGGGAGCCTCTACTTTTATGGTTTCCCGGCTTACAGGATGTATAAAGGCCAAACTCGTGGCAAAGAGGCTGGGCCAGGCCAAGCTGTGGTCAAACTCGTCCCCCAGGCCATAGCGCCGGTCGCCGGCCAGGGGCCAGTGGCGGCTTGAAGTCTGCACTCGAATCTGATGGCTTCTCCCAGTAAGGAGTTCAATTTCTAGTAAACTGAGTCCACCCACTTGCGGCAGCTCTTGGTAGGACAATCTTTGATAGTTTAAACTGCAGGGGCGCCCCCCAGAATCAACGACATAACGTCCGCCCCGCATGGCCTGGGAGATACGGTCTTGCCAGTGGCCGGCCTGCGGCTCTACCCTACCCCGCACTATAGCCCGGTAGGTCTTGGTCATCTGCTGACGACGTATGAGTTCGGAAAGTCGGGATGCCGCCTTGGAGGTCTTGGCAAAGACCATTACGCCACCCACCGTCTGGTCTAGCCTGTGTACTAAACCCAACCAAGCCTTGCCCGGCTTATGATATTTTTCCACCAGATAGGCCTTCAAAATCCGTAAGATATCTGCCTTACCAGTCTTATCTTCTTGGGAGAGTAAACCCGGTGCCTTAAGGGCAAAGAGCAGATGGTTATCCTCGTAGAGGATGGGTACCGGATACTGGGGGGCAAATTCTGCGGTGTAGGTTTCGATAATCGGCATAAGGACTCCTTTGTTCCACATAGCATAGCATCTCCGGGGCCTGCAATCCCAGCTGCCTTGTTATATAATTTGCCCAAGAGATCCCTGAGCTCCTGTAGTGGGGACACTTAGAAATGAGGTTGACATGAATTCTAAGCCCTTAATCTTAATCGCTGACGATGAACGTGTGGTGCATGAATCGCTCGGCTTATACCTTAAAGAAGAAAACTTTGATTTCGTCTCTGCTTTTGACGGTGAAGAGGCCATTGAGGCCTTCCATAGCCAAAGTGTGGATTTAATTATCCTCGATATCATGATGCCTAAAAAATCAGGTATTGATGTTTGCAAAGAAGTCCGCCGGGAAAGCAAGGTGCCTATCATCATGCTTACGGCCAAGGGGGAAGAAATTGACCGAATTTTAGGGCTGGAGTTAGGAGCTGATGACTATATCGTAAAGCCCTTTAGCCCCCGTGAAGTCATAGCGCGCATTAAGGCTATTTTCCGCCGCCTCAACGACTCGGCCAGTGAAGAAGAACGCAACCTGGTTCGCTACGATGGCCTAGAAATTAATTTAGGTAACTACCAGGTCCTAGTCGATGGTAAAACTGTGGCCTTCACCCCCAAGGAGGTAGAAATCCTCTATCTCTTGGCTTCCAATCCCGGCCAGGTATTCGATCGCGAGACCATCCTGTCTCGCGTCTGGGGTTATGACTACTTTGGAGACACCCGGACTGTGGATACCCATATCAAGCGAATTAGGCAGAAAATCAATTGCGATGACCATAGCTATTCTCTGCTCACAGTCTACGGAGTAGGTTATAAGTTTGATCCTGGCCTAAAGTCCTAAGGAGTAAACTCGGGCCCGCATGTTCAAATTTTCTGACAGCCTCTTTTTCCGCAGGATAATCAGTATCCTGATTCTCTCCCTCCTGGTCTGGGCCTTGGCTACCAATGCCCTTTTCACGATGATTTCGCGTCCTCTCCTGGTGGCCAACCGTTCCAAGGACCTCTTCCCCCAGGCCAGCTGGATTGCCGAAAGGGCAGACCCCTACTTCCTCCAGGAAGATGAGCTGGTGGAAAGCATGGTCAATATTTCTTACAACTTCTTTAATGTTTGGACCATGATAAGCTTTGCTGATGGCAGGACCCTAGCCACCCCTCTGCCTAATATGCTGACCCAGGATGTCCAGGATAATCTCCTCCAGCAGGCCCTGGTCCTCAATCAGGAATATTTAGACAGCTTCCCGGCGGCCAGCCTACAAGAACGAGCTAGATCGGGAGAGAATCTGCTCCAAGTGGCGGAAAAATTCTCGGGCCAACATGGCACCATCGTGCTTAAGTCCACTAACGCAGAATACCTCTACGTCCTGGTGCCAATTTTTTCCCAATATTATAGCCAGCTCAGCCGCCAGCCCCTGGGCACGGTCATTATGATTCAGCCCCTGGCAGAGTTTAATCTGTCCATCTCCAGCTTAAATCTCTCCCTCTTTCTGGCCTCTTTGGGCTGTGGACTACTCCTGCTAATTCCAGCCTTTTACCTAACCCGCCGTTTAGTCCAGCCTTTACATAATATCCGTCAGGTTGCCATGTCCATTACCAAGGGAGACTTTACGCAAAACGTAAACTACAATCCTGAAAAGAGTGATGAGATTTCTGACCTGGCTCGCTCTATTAATCACATGAGTGAGAGCCTCAGCCACACTCTGGCAGCCCTCAACTTGGAACGCAACCAGCTTAAAGAAATTATCAACGGTATCAGTGAAGGCATAATTGCGGTAGATAGCAGCGGAAATATCACGCAGACAAATGAGGTCATTTGGGAGCTCTTCCAAAGAAGCCAGGACTTTTACAGCATTGATGAATTGGTCACTTCAACCGGTTTAGTTCCCCTCTTTAAACAAAGTTTAGAAAAGGGACAGGCCGTTAACGAACCCATTGATTTGGGAGACGATAAGCGCATTATTCAAGCCTCCATCAATCCCATTTTTGACCACAAGCATAATATTTCTGCGGCCGTAGGCCTCTTTCGTGATGTCACTAAGAGTACCCGCCTGGAGCAAACGAGGCGAGATTACATAGCTAACGTCTCCCACGAGCTGCGTACACCCATAACCTCTATGCGGGCCCTGATTGAGCCCCTACGCGATGGCATGGTCAAAAACGAGGAAGACCGCAAACGTTACTATGACATCATCCTCCGTGAAACCTTGCGTCTTTCCCGCCTCATTGACGATATGCTGGAATTATCTCGCCTACAGTCCGGAACCAACTATATTGAACAAGGGCCCATTAGCCCTCGCCCCTTCCTCTTGGAGTTAGCCGGACAAATGGAACTCATGACCCAAGAAAAAGACATCAACTTTGAGCTGGAAGGGCTTACCCCCGACCTGGCCCTCATCTGGGGTAATGAAGACCGGATTGAGCAGATTCTCTTAACCTATCTGGACAACGCCCTAAAATTTACACCGGCAGGTGGGAAAATTATTCTACGGGCCAGACCCACAGAGCAAGAGATGATTTTGGAAGTCGAAGATAATGGTGCGGGGATTGCACCCGAGGATATACCCTACGTCTTCGAGCGCTTTTATAAGGCCGATAAGGCCCATAACGAGGCCGGCACGGGCTTGGGGCTTTCCATTGCTAAGACTCTGGCTGAGCAACTAAAGATGTCGGTAGCCGTACGCTCCTGCAAGGACCAAGGCTCAGTTTTCAGTTTGGGGGTCCAGTATGCCTCAGAAGTCATGCAGAAGGAGACCCACATGAAGGAAGTTTTCGATTTTTCCGGTCCTGAGCAAGGAGAGGTTAATGACTAAGGAAAGTATGCGTCTGAACCGATTTCTTTCAGATGCCGGCTACTGTAGCCGGCGGCAGGCTGATAAGCTCATTGAGGCAGGCCGAGTTAGGGTGGACGGCCAACCGGCTCTTATAGGACAAAAAATCAGTCCACGGGAAAATAAAGTAGAGGTAGACGGTAAGCCCATAGCTGCCCGTACGCCTGCAGAAGACTATGTATATCTTGCCCTCAATAAGCCCCAGGGTATTACTTGTACCTCTGATCCCCGCCGACGGGATAACCTGATTACTTATCTTAATTACCCCAAACGTGTCTTTCATATTGGCCGTCTGGACCGTGATTCGGAGGGCTTAATTTTGCTCACCGATGATGGTTCCATAGTCAACAAAATTTTACGGGCACAAAACCGCCACGAAAAAGAATATTTGGTAGAAGTAGACAGGGACTACGACCAGGACTTCATTAGGCAAATGCAGGAAGGGGTGGAGATATTAGGGCAAACCACCCTACCCACCAAGCTGAGGCCCCTCTCCCCGCGTCGTTTTCGTCTAGTCTTACGTCAGGGCCTTAATAGACAAATCCGCCGCATGTGCGAGGCCCTGGGTTACCAGGTTGTCTACCTACAAAGACGGCGGATTATGAATATTGATTTAGGCAATCTCCCTTTAGGGCATTATAGAGAATTAACGCCTAAGGAGGTCCGCGACCTCAAAGCCCTCTTGCGGCACAGTAAATCGGAGCCTGGCCCCCCTAAATCGTAGAGGGATCGTAGGAAAGCTCCAGTGTAGGGATTTGTGGCTGTAGGGCAGTATATTTGACCCCAGCAGCATCCATCATACGCTTGGAGGCCTTGATTTGGTCAGAAGCCGCATACTTATCCGATAAGTAGATCACTTCCCTGATGCCGGACTGGATAATGGCCTTGGTGCACTCATTACAGGGGAAGAGGGCCACGTAAATTCGACAGTTTTTCATCTTGGGGCTAGAGGCATTGAGGATAGCATTGAGCTCGGCATGGCATACATAGGGGTACTTGGTATCTAAGTAGTCTCCTTCCCGTTCCCAAGGGAATTCATCATCAGAGCATCCCAGGGGCATACCATTGTAGCCCACAGAAACAATCTTATTCTCCTCATCCACGATGCAAGCGCCTACTTGGGTACCGGGATCTTTGGATCGCTTGGCGGCCAAGAGGGCCACACCCATAAAAAAGTCGTGCCAATTTAAGTAATCACTGCGTTTACTCATACTTAATCTTCCTTTTTAGCTGAATTTTCTATTTCTGTCTGAGCTGGCTGGGCCTGCTCTTTATCCTCTGTAGCAAACTCCTGGGAGGCTACCCCTGTTTCCTGACTGCTGCTAGCAGCTGCAGACTGGGACCCAACTGCCTGCGCTTTGCTAGTTCCTGGCGTAAAATGTTGGGGCCAGCCAGCCTCGATACTGGGGTCCAGTAGAGTCTGACGGGTCTTGCCTGACCCGGGGCTGGCGGGGCTGGGGCTAGCACTTTTAGCCTGTCGCAAGCCTCTTAGATCGAGGACAGCCAAGCCTATAGCTAAAATAAGGGCTAAAGCACTCAGCAGGGCACCCGTCCGGAAGCCGGGTGGTATAAAGCGGAGTTCCAGCTCATGTTCGCCGGCGGGCACGGGTATGCCTAAGAAGGCGTCATAAACCACATAAATGGGGCTCGCTTGGCCGTCCAATCTAGCTTCCCAACCAGGATTAGCCGGGGTTGAAACAAACACGAGACCTGGCTCAGAATCTTGGGTTTTAAGCTGGATACGGTTAGAGCTAAAAGAAGTGAGCTCACTCTGACGGTTCTGCAGCTTGGCCAGGCCCCGCTGGAGTTCCTCTTCCTTCAGGCGGACCACGTGTAATTCCAAAGTGCCCGAGCCATCCACTTTGTCGGAATCACTAAGATCAAACTCCAGGGTTCTTTCATCACCTGCTTGCAAATAACCTAGCTCACCTATGCCTTGCGACTTTCTCCCTACCCTTTTAAGTAAATCTTCAGTCTCCCGCAAATTTATCTCCCTGATGCTAAGACTGGACAACTTCCAAGCGAGATAATAATAACCATCTTCTTCGACTGTAAAGGGTTGTTTGTAGCTAGCGTTGTAGAGTCCGTTGCGGTTGATGCTTACCTTGCCATACTGGTAGCTAGCAGTTAGTCCCTCAAAAGTGTGGGAATCTTCCTCGAAAAGTAGAGGTTCGAACAAATCTAAATCCGGCAAGCCGCTAAGGTCGGCCAGCATTTTCTCATGATAGTCAAAAGCTGAAGCGAGTCCGGTCTGGGCTATAGCGGTTTCGGGTTTGGCCTGACCTAGTTGATACGCAAGGGGGACATGCGAGCCATCTGCCAAAAAGGCCACAGGCAGAGCCTGGGTGTTTTCCCAAACCTGAATGGGACCCTCGGTCAGAACCGGTTCATACAAGCCGTCTACCACCTGCTGGTCATCTCGGTGAATCACATAACGTAGAGCCAAGAGGGAATCCAGGACAGGATTTCCCCCCATATACTGATAGCTATTGATGCCATTATTGGGATAGCCAAGCTGAGAAAAATAAGAGACTGGACTTTGGGGAACCGTGGAGGAAAAAATCGTCAAACCATTCGACCGGTAGAGCATGGCATCATTAACACATTTATCCGGCTTAATCTCCATCCGTGTCAATTGCTGAGAATTCTTCGCCTTGAGCTGGGCGATGGCCGACCGTAATTGGGCCACCTCTTCCCCGTTACTATAACCCTCGCGGGGGCCAAAATATTCCGCAGCCTCAAACTTATCTATAGACACAAAGCTATTGACGGTTAATTCAGAGAGCATGAGAGCCAAAAGCAGGTAGGAAACAGCCTGCCGCTGCCTGCGTCTCCTACTGGGGCTGGCAAACCTTGAGGTTCCGGCAGACTGGGGTCGCCGGGTGTAGCGCGAGAAGAGGGAAGCGTAAAGCACCAGTAAGACTAGCCCTACATAAACTGACAGCTGCTCATAGCTGACCCGATCCAGCTTGAGGAGCAGGAGATAGACCAGGCCATATAGACCTACTGCCTGCATCATGAAGTCATGCGATAACTCCCGTAAGCGAGGCAGAGCATCATAAGACAGGAAGAGGATATAAAAAATCAGGACAAAAGCATTACGGTAAGGGAGCTGATTGGGAAAGTGCAAGCCATGCCAAATAAAATTTAGCACGTTATTATTTAGGCTGGCAAACAGGAAAAATAAGAGACCAAAGCTCAAGGCCTTAGTACGAGCAGCGAGGCTACGCGACTTGGCTAAGGCTAGGAGGAGAAGCAGAACAAAGCTACCACTGAAGAGGTTAGCCATACCACTACGTACAGAGACACTGGAAAAAGGCAGGAGTCGGGATAGAAAATCTATGCCGGCAAAATTCATACTGTAATCTTTGGGGAAACCATCGCCCACGGCTGAAGTTAGTCCCATGGCCCTGAGGGTGGGATAGAGGGTTATCGCACTTAAGGCCAAGCCCACCAGGCTAGCTAGACTCACCCGAAGTAAAACGAGAAATCTATCTGTCCAAGTAGGCAGATTTTCCCTAGAAACTAGTACGAAGAAAAAGAAGAAGAGGAAGAGGCAGGCAAAGAAACCTGTATAAAAATTGCTGATTAAGGTCAGAGCCAGCAGCAAAATATAGGGGGTGTAAACTTTATGGCGTATTAATTTAGCCATGCCCCAAGCCAGGAGTGGCAGACAGTAAAGCGTGTCCAGCCACATGATATTGAAGAAATAGGCCATGTTATAGCCACTCAAGGCATAAGCAACCGCCAGGCCTAAGGCCAGGGGGCCATCCCGGTGATAGTATTCTCGTAGGAAAAAGTGGAAGCTGGCTCCCGCCAAACCTATTTTAACCAAGACTAAAAGTAGTACGAATTCCGAGAGCAAGTGGTCGGGGAAAATTAGGATAAGAAAATTTAAGGGTGAAGCCAGATAGTAGGCATAGAGGGCGTAGAAGTTAACCCCCAGACCACCCGACCAGCTAAAGAACCAAGAATCTCCCTCTAGGAGTTTCTGGCGAAAATCACTGAGGAAGGGGGCGTATTGGTGATACAAGTCAACCGTCAAAATATGCTGCTTACCGAAAGGGAATACTCCTTGCAGGCCGAAGGCAAAGAACATAACAACAACAGGGATGATAAAAGCGAGTAAGCTTCTTTGCCGGGAATATTTGCGTGCGGCCACAGCCAAATCCTGATGGGGATAGAAAACTCGGGCCTCAGAAAACTGTGGGGGAACCATATGTATACCTTGCATACTATCTTCCTTAAAAAGTAATTCCGAGAAAACCTGTAAGCCGGGTTCTGTCAGGGGCAATCATCTATCTAGGCCAAGGCTCTCACCTTGGCTCCAGCCACCTCCCCGAGACCTGCGGACCACAGTATATGTCTCTCCACGGTGTTGCTCCAGGTGGGGTTTACAGGGCCAAACTGTCTCCAGCTTGCCGGTGAGCTCTTACCTCGCCATTTCACCCTTACCAGGCCGCAGCCTGGCGGTATCTTTCTGTTGCACTTTCCTTAAAGTTGCCTTCACCGGGAGTTACCCGGCACCCTTGTCCTATGGAGCCCGGACTTTCCTCACGGCCCAGCTTTCGCTAGGGCCCCGCGATTGCCCGGTTAACTCGGAATGCTCCTATTATAAAGTAGCTATGGAAGTAGGTCTAGGATGTGTCGGTAAACCGGCTCATAGGCCGGATATTTGAGGCGCTTTTTCCCATAAACTCTAGCCAGATAGGCCAACCAGGACTGCAAGAGTTCCGGCTCCTGGGCCAGGTATGACTGATAAATTGGGCTGTCTGCCAACCAAGATTCCCCTAGGGAGGCAGCTAGGAGACTGAGCTCCCGGGGCTGCCCTCCCCTTAGCAGGCGAAAAATGCTATAAGTACGCCCTCGATCGCGGACCAAACTCTCCTGGATTTCCAGACCTTGCTCGGCCAAAAAACGCCGAAGTACCTCCCTATTCCAGGTTGGCTGCAAGCAAATATGGTAATCCTGGCTCAAGTCCAGATCTTGGAGAATGGAGCGAATCTCGTAGGCCCCCATGCCCGCAATCACTATGCTATCTCCAGGCAAGGCTTCCTGGCCTCCCAAACCATCAGCTTGAATTAGTCGCACTTGGTCTGGGCCCAGGCCATAGGCCTGGGCTAATTTTTTAGCTTCTGCCAGGGGCTTGGCCTGGATATCCGTGAGGATGGCCTGCTGGCAAGCCCCTGTAAGATACATATTGATGCCCAAAAAACCATGATCACAACCGATATCCCAGAGGCGGCCACAGGGACTAATTAAGTCCTTGATGTGCTGTAGCCGGGCTGTTAATTTAGGCGGGATCGAGCGAGAGGCAGCCACTAGTCTAAATAATCCTTTAACTTACGGCTGCGGTTAGGATGCCGTAATTTACGTAAAGCCTTGGCTTCGATCTGCCGGATACGCTCCCGGGTAACATTAAATTCTCTACCCACCTCTTCCAAGGTGCGGGTCCGCCCATCTTCCAAGCCAAAGCGAAGCTTCAAGACCTCTTCTTCCCTAGGCGTAAGTTCTTTCAAGACTTCAAAGAGCTGTTCACGCAAGAGTGTGTAGGAGGCCTGCTCAGCCGGAGATTGCGCATCTTCATCTTCGATGAAATCACCCAGTTGGCTATCCTCCTCTTCCCCGATGGGCTTCTCCAAGGAAACCGGAATCTGGGAAATTTTTTGGATTTCCCTTACCCGGTCCACGGAAATACCCATACGCTCAGCAATTTCTTCGGGCTCAGGCTCCCTGCCTAATTCCTGCAAGAGCTGCCTTTGATGGCGGACCAATTTGTTAATCGTCTCCACCATATGAACTGGAATACGGATGGTCCTGGCTTGGTCAGCTATAGAGCGGGTGATGGCCTGACGAATCCACCAGGTGGCATAGGTAGAAAATTTAAAACCCTTGTGGTAGTCAAATTTATCTACCGCCTTAATTAAGCCTAAATTGCCCTCTTGGATTAAATCTAAAAACTGCAAGCCGCGGCCTGTGTACCTTTTAGCAATAGAGACCACTAGGCGGAGGTTAGCTTCAGTTAAGTGCTGCTTGGCCTCCTCATCACCTGCCGACATGCGGGCAGCTAATTCTCTTTCTTCCTCGGCACTCAAGAGATCCACCTTACCAATCTCTTTGAGGTACATACGCACCGGGTCGTCCACCATGATGATATCGTCTACGGTTTGCTTCTTGGGCATGTCCCCGCTGGTATCATCATCTTCCAAGATAGTAATGCCTGCCTTCTCCAGGCCCTCAATTACATCATCCAAAAACTCCTCATCCAGGTTGAGGTCTTCAAAATAGTCTAGGACCTCCTGCTGAGGAATCTGCTTATTGTGTTTTTTGGCACGGGAAATCAGTACATCCAGGACCTGTTTGGCTGAGGCCTTGTTAGCCGTCTGGTCTTCCAGGCTGAGCAGCTCATCGTCGTCGTCATCTTCTTTAGCTTCATCCAAAGAAGAATCGAGCCCCTTAAATTCATCCCGATTACGTTTAGGTCTTTTTTTAACCGGGGGAATATAGATTTCCACGCCTGCTACTTTAACTTTGCTCTTAGCTTTATCCTCGGGCTTTGACGTGGGCTCGGCGGGGGCCTGAGCTTGCTCCTGCTCTACTTGCTGAACTTCCTCGGCTACTAACTGGTCATTATTGCTTTGATTGCTGCTTTTGTTACTCATCCTGTACCTCATTTCTCAAATTACTAAGTTTTAGGTTAAGTTCATTTAATTTACTTAGGGCACTCTGCCTAGCAGGTAAATCCTGGGCCTGGTCAATTTCCTGGATGGCCCTAACTCTTGCTTCATCTAAACGATCCACACGCAGAAGGCGGAGGGCCTCCTGAGCGTATTCTGCGCGCTCCCTCAGCTTACTTTGGCTGAGACGGGAAAAATAAGGCAGTATCCTGCGCGACAGATCTGCTCCTCCCGCCTCCTCATCGACAAGGCTTAAAAAGTCCGGCATGGTCAACTGACCCGCCCTGGCTCTAGCCAAGACCTTGGTCATCAAGGGCTGGAGTCCCTGGGGAAAATCTTCTGCAAGCGCCTGGAGGCCAGCTTGCTCCAGGAGGCTATTATCTTCTATTAAGGCATTAAGATAGGTCAAACTGGCTTGATCAAATTGGATTTGGGCCGTAGCTACGATACTCTCGGCTGGCCGAGAGCTACTAGCCGCGGGGGTCGGACTTGCCTCCTTGACCCGCTTCTTTTCAATGACTTGCAAGATACTAGCAGGTGAGACTGCAATTTCTCGGGCTAATTTATCTGCATAGAGTTCCCGCACCACAGGACTGGCCTCCTGGGCCAGCAGGCCCGTGACTTCATCCTGATAGGCTAAAATATCCAAGCTTCCCATAGGGGTGCTAGCCTTTTGCTTGGCTAGGTAGAGGCGGTAGTCTAAAGCAGGCAAGGCGGCCTGCAGCAAGCCTTGAAAGCGGTCTTTACCCTTAGCGTGTATGTATTCGTCCGGATCTTGGCCTTGGGGCATAATGAGGACCCGACAATCTATCTCTTCACGCTTCAGTAAGTCCAAGGCCTTCAGGGCAGCGTTACGCCCGGCTTCATCTGCATCATAGGCTAGTATAACCTGCTTGGTGTACTGGGCTATAAGGCGGGCCTGACTTGAGGTCAGGGCTGTACCGAGGCCGGCTACGGTATTAGTAAAGCCTGCCTCATGTAGGGCTATGGTATCCATATAACCCTCCGTCAGGATCAGGAAATCTCGCTTATCTTTGCGGGCAAAATTAAGGGCGTAGAGGTATTTCCCCTTATTGTAAATGCGGGAATCCGGTGAGTTAATATACTTGGCCTCACCAGCCCCCATAATGCGGCCCCCAAAAGCTCTCAAACGGCCTAAATGGTCGAAGACAGGGAACATTACCCGGTCACGGAAGAAGTCATAAATACTGCCCTTGCCGGAACGTCGGGCCAAACCCAGGTCGAGCAAGATTTTTTCATCGTAAGTCTTAAGCAAGCTGGAGCTTAAGGCATCCCATGAATCCACCGCATAGCCAATGCCAAAGCTGGTGAGAATGCCAGGACTGAGGCGGCGTTGTTTTTGCATATAGTGGGCGGCAGCCTCTCCCCGAGGGGACTTAAAACTGTGATAAAAAAACCGCGCAGCATCCAGCAAGCAGGCCTGCATGAGCTTGTACTCGGCTTGCTTCTTACGGGCTTCCGGCTCATCCTCTAAGTCTAGCTCTATGCCCACCCTTTTGGCTAAGAAGGCCACAGCATCAGGGAAGCTCAAGTTTTCAATAAGTTGAATAAACTTGATTACATTGCCTCCCGCATGACAACCAAAGCAATAGAAAAATTGCTTGCCGGTATTTACGGAAAATGAAGGGGTCTTTTCGCCATGAAAGGGACAAAGTCCAAAGAGATTTTGCCCACCCTTGCGGTCCAGGCGTACATAGTCGCCTACCACATCTTCAATGCTATTCCGGGCAATAATCTCATCAATATCATTTTGAGGAATAAAAGCCAAACTTCGCCACCTTCTCTAGGACTTACAAGTAATACTACGTAATTCTCTACCCAATCCCTCTAAAAAAGCTGCCTCAGCAAGTGAGGCAGCTTTGATAAGTGCATTTGCTTGTAGCGGGGATTTATTCCTCGTCCTTCTTGCCCTTTAATTTATCCAAGAAAGAGGGCTTTTTTGTGCCTTCCTCTGTCTTAGCTCTGGCCTCAGCCTCTGCTTTGCGTTGCTGGGCTTCTGCCTTAGCAGTTGGGCTCATGACATGGGCAACCGCAGACTTTTTAAAAGTCATCAAGGTGTTTTGCACACTGGTGGAAATGGTAATTTCATCATCTTGAATATTAAAGATACGCCCGGTAACACCACCGATGGTAACAACTTCATCACCCACCTGCATAGCATTAATCTGCTTGCGCAGCTCTTCTTCCTTCTTCTTTTGGGGGCGAATAGTGATAAAATACATCAATCCGAAGACGATAATAAGGGGTAAAAACATACCCAACATACTGCCTCCCGGCATAGCTTCGGTAGCGGCGGCTTGTGCCAAGACCATGAATTGTAAAAGCGTCATGATTTTCTCCTATAATCTCTAATGGCAAGCAAGTCCGGGGCCGGGCCTAGCGCTTGGCCAAGACTTGGCTTTCTTAAACTCTTAGATGATAACATTTGTCTACCAGCTTCAGCAATAGGTCCTAGGACCAGTAAAACGTCCCGCTGGCTATTTTCCAGCTTTTTCCAGTAACTTCGCCTCTTCCCTTCTCCGGTAAAAGTCATGGCGGAAATCTGCGTAGCGGTCTTCCTCAATGGCCTGGCGAATCTCCTTAATCAATTGCAGTAAGTAGGCCACATTGTGGTAAGAGCAAAGGCGGAGGCCTAAAATTTCATTAGCCTTAATGAGATGGCGAATATAAGCCCGGGTGTAGTGCTGGCAGGCCAGGCAATTACAGTTAGGGTCCAAGGGTCTCCAGTCCTCCTGATAGCTGGCGTTGCGCACGGTGAGATTGCCTCGGGAGGTGATTACCGTTCCATTGCGGCCCAGGCGCGTAGGCCAGACGCAGTCGAACATATCGATACCACGGTAAACTCCCTCAATTAGGTCCTCCGGCGTACCAACCCCCATAAGATAACGTGGTTTATCTTGGGGCAGATAGGGCTCGATATCCGCCAAAATATCATACATGACCGCATTTTCCTCACCCACGGAAAGGCCCCCAATACCGATACCTGGCAGATCGTAGGCTTTGGTTTCTTGCACGGATTTACGACGTAAATCCTGGTACATGCCACCCTGAACGATACCGAAAAGAGCCTGGTCTTCTGCATAGTTCCAAGTATCAATGCAACGCTCCAGCCAGCGGATGGTCCGCTCAGAAGAAGACTTGGTGTAAGCGTAATCAGCAGGATAAGGTATGCATTCATCAAGCTGCATCATAATGTCTGAGCCCAGTTTTTGCTGAATCTGGATGGAGGTCTCCGGCTGCATAAAATGGCGTGAGCCATCAATATGCGACTTGAAATGAACACCCTCTTCAGAAATTTTACGATTTTCGGCCAGACTAAAAACTTGAAAGCCCCCGGAATCCGTAAGAATAGGGTGAGGCCAGTTCATGAACTTATGTAGTCCACCGGCTCGTGCAATGAGATCCGGACCCGGTCGCATCCAGAGGTGATAGGTATTGCCCAGGATAATTTCCGCCCCGACCTCCTCAAGTTCCTGGGAGGTGAAGCTTTTAACGGAAGCCTGGGTACCCACAGGCATAAAAATGGGGGTCTGGACTAGGCCATGGCAGGTGTTAAAGCTAGCCCGACGGGCAGCAGAATCAGAAGATTGATGACTAATAGTAAATTCGAACATGCTAGTCTCCTTGGCCTCTTTAGCTAAGCTCTGGGAGGATTAACATACAATCACCCAGGCTATAAAAACGATAACGCTCGGCTACCGCTTCCCGGTAGGCAGCCAGGATGTCCTCGCGTCCATAGAAAGCAGAAACCAACATAAGGAGGCTAGATTCCGGTAGGTGAAAATTAGTTAGTAAGCCATCCATAAGTTTGAAACGATAACCGGGATAAATGTAGAGGCTAGTTTCTCCCATACCGGCCTTCAGTAAGCCACTTTCCGGGTCAGCCAGGCTTTCTAGGGTACGGCAAGAGGTGGTACCCACACAAATAATGCGGCCCCCTGCCTGCTTGCGTCGGTTAATAAGATCGGCCGCCTCTGCACTCACTTCGTAAACTTCAGAATGCATTTGGTGGTCCAAAATATGGTCTTCCTTGACGGGGCGGAAGGTACCAATACCCACATGTAAGTGAATACCAGCTATTGCCGTGCCCCTAGCCTGTATAGCTGCCAGTAAATCAGGGGTAAAGTGCAGACCTGCCGTGGGTGCTGCCACGGAACCATCCCGATTGGCATAGACAGTTTGGTAACGATCTGGGTCTTGGAGCTTATGGTGGATATAGGGGGGTAAAGGCATCTCACCCAACTGGGCCAAAACTTCTTCCCAGATTCCTTCATAAGTGAAGTGCAGGATGCGGGAGCCGTCTTCCTCTATAGCCTCTACCTCCGCCTCTAGGAGACCTGGCTGGAAAACCAGGCGACGACCCAGCTTCAGCTTTTTGCCTGGCTTAGCTAGACAGCGCCAAGTTTTCTCTGCCAATTGCCGAATTAAGAGCACCTCAATTTTACTTTCCTGGCCGGGCACTTGTCCGTAAAGGCGGGCCGGGATAACTCGCGATTGATTGATGACCAGGCAGTCCTCTGGCTTTAAGTAGTCCAAAATATCCCAAATATGCTGGTGGACCGAGGGCTGATGTTTTTGCAAAACTAGCATGCGGGACTGGTCCCTCTGCTCTAGGGGATCCTGGGCGATGAGCTCCTCCGGTAAATCATAGTTATAGGCATGCAGGAGCAGATCTTGATCAGTAGTTACTTGCGGTTTAGGAGGCATTTTTCACTTCTTCCATCTGGTAAATTCAGGCAATTCAAGCCCCTGCCCGCCCTAGCGGGCAGGGAAAATAGTCAGTTCTTGTATTATACTCATCTGCGCGCGACTTAACAGTCTGTCCAGGCCAAGCTAACCCGCAAGGCCTCCTAGTTGTTTTCGGAAGCCAGGAGGGAGTGGATATCTGCGGGAGACCAGGCTAAGGTCTCCAGGGACCTTAGACTATAAACCGTACGTCGAAGGGCACGCCCCCGTATTTTTAAGTCATATTTTTGTTTGTAAGACTTGATTTCCTGGCCCTCCAAGGGACGGAGCAGGGAAAAATTGGCCTTCATGGGTTGGAAATTGTCCGCATTAGACTGGCTAACGTAAGCAGCTAGACCAGCTAAGACCGTAGTCCGCTCTTGTAGCTTTTGGACTTCTGAACTGCGATCGAGATCATCAGCTAGGGCTAAAGCTGCCACTAAACCTGAGGCCGTTGATTCCAAATAGCCTTCCACCCCCGTAAGCTGCCCGGCAAAGAAACGTTTAGGCTGGGCCTTACTGCGGAAGAAATCACCCAGCAAGCGAGGGGAATTAAGGAAAGAATTCCGATGCATGACCCCAAAACGGGCAAAACGGGCTTGCTCCAGGCCAGGTATCAGCTGGAAGACCCTAGTTTGTTCCGGGAACTTCAGGCGGGTTTGAAAACCTACCATATTCCAGAGTTCTTGGGCAAAGTTATCCTGACGTAGCTGTACTACAGCATAGGGCTCCTTACCCGTACGAGGATCAGGTAAGCCCACCGGCTTTAGCGGACCAAAACGCAGGGTATCATAGCCATCTCGGGCCAGTTCTTCCACCGGCTTACAGCCTTCAAAGAGCAATTGTCGTTCAAATCCTGCGAGTTCCGCCCGATCTGCCTCCAACAAGGCTTGATAAAATATCCGATATTGCTCTTCTGTCAGAGGACAGTTGAGATAGTCGCCCCCTCCCTCCTCATAGCGATTGGCCCGATACACTTTGCTAAAGTCTATAGAATCCGTTTCTACAAGAGGGGCGGCAGCATCAAAGAAGAAGAGATTGTCCAGGCCGGAAACCGCCTGTAGTGAGGCAAAGAGGCCACCTGCCGTGAGAGGACCGGTAGCAATGATTTGATATTCTTGGCTAAGCTCTTCCAGATTATCAATCTTAGCTTCTAGCAGCCTAATGAGGGGCTCAGCCTTCAGCTTTTCTGTTACATAGCGGGGAAAGGCCTCGCGGTCCACGGCTAAAGCATTACCTGCGGGCAGGCGGCAGGCTTCCGCTGCCTCCATGATGAGGGAATGGAAGTGCTTTAGCTCCAGTTTCAATAGTCCGCTAGCAGTGGTAAGTTTTTCGGAGCGCAGAGAGTTAGAACAAACCAGTTCCGCAAAGTTGCCCTGCTCATGGGCCGGGCTCAAGTTGCCCGGTTTCATGTCAATCAGGTCTACAGGCAAACCGCGACGGGCCAGCTGCCAAGCCGCTTCCGAGCCAGCTAGACCTGCACCTAACACACATATTTTTGCCATGGTCAGTCCCTAACTAGTTTTTTTATCTTCTGCGTCCTGGGCTTCCTGGCCGTTGGAGGCGGACTTTTTGCTCTTAGCCTTACGTGACTTGGCCTGGCCGTTAGGACACTCCTTATTAGAGCAGAGTTTATATTTTCGGCCCCTAAAACGTTTTTCTACCATATGGGATCCACAAAGTTCGCACTTTTCTTCCAAGGGAAGATCCCAAGAAATAAATTCACAATTGGGATCTGTCCCCTTCTTGTCACAAACATAGAAGACAGCTCCCCTTTTACGTGATTTCTTTTGCAGGAGACCAGAACCGCAGAGGGGACATTTGCCCGGGGCCTTGACCTCTATGTTCTCCGTATAGTCGCAGTCGGGATAACGGTTACAGGCAATAAACTCCCCGTAACGGCCATGCTTAATGACCAGTTGTCCCTCCCCACACTTAGGACAGGTTCGCCCGGTTTCCTTATCCTTGAGAACTTTTTCGGTGATTGCGGCATCAGCCTTTTCCACTTGCTGATGAAAGCCGGGATAGAAGTCATTGAGGATCTCTACTCCTGAAGCTTCACCTGACTCAACCAAGTCCAACTTATCTTCCATCTTAGCCGTGAATTTGGTGTCGACAATATTGGCGAAGTTTTCTTCCAAAAGCTCTGTTACCGCCTCCCCTAGCTGGGTGGGTTTGAGAGACCGTTCTTCCTTTTCCACATATTTGCGGTTCAAGATAGTAAAAATGGTTGGGGCGTAAGTGGAGGGACGCCCTACCCCCTCCTCCTCTAAGGCCTTAATCAAGCTGGCCTCCGTATAGCGTGCCGGGGGTTTGGTAAACTTTTGCTGAGGGTCCAGCTTTAAGAGCTGGAGGGCTTGCCCCTTCTTGAGGTCGGGAAGCTGTTCTTTATCCAATTCTTCCTTATCTTCCGCGGACTTAGAGGTGTTTTGTTCATATATTTTCATCCAACCGGGGAAAAGCAGGGTCTCACCCTTGACCCGGAAGAGCTTGTCCTGGCCGGCTAAAATATCGCAGCTTACCGTGTCAAAGACCGCATCAGCCATCTGTGAGGCCATAAACTTGTTCCAAATCAAACGGTAGAGGCGGTATTGCTCGTTTGTGAGATCGCCAACAATCTTGTCAGGACTTAAATCGAAATGAATAGGACGAATAGCCTCATGGGCATCCTGGGCAGATTTTTTGTTTTTAAAGTAGCGAGGCTTTTCCGGTAAATAATCGGGACCAAAGCGCTCAGAAATCAACTGCCGTACTTCTTGTACGGCCTCTGGGTTGACCCGGAGGGAGTCGGTACGGATATAGGTGACTAGGGAGGTTTGTCCCTGGCCACTAATGCTGACCCCCTCATAGAGCATCTGGGCCACCCGCATGGTACGGTTTGCGGAGAAACCCAAGGCACGTGAGGCCTCCTGTTGCAGAGAGGAGGTAGTAAAAGGCGGATAAGAGGCCCGTTTAGACTTGCGTTTTTTCAGGCTATTAACTTGAAAAGTTTGGCCTTCCAATTCCTGGATGAGGGCTTTAACCTCAGCCTCTTCATGGAGTTTAACTACTGAAACCTTTTCATCCTGCCAGAGGCCATGGAAGCGAGCTCGGAAGTTTTCTCCTGCTGCCGTCTGGAGCTGGGCATCAAGCCACCAATATTCTTCAGGCTCGAAGGCTAAAATTTCCCGTTCCCGATCGACAATCATGCGGGTAGCCAAGGATTGCACACGGCCGGCAGACAGGCCCTTAAGAACCTTTTCCCAAAGCAAGGGGCTGAGCTCGTAACCCACCAAACGGTCCAGAATCCTCCGGGTTTGTTGGGCATTAACCAAGTCCATATCTAGGGGACGTGCATGCTTTAGAGCTTCAGTAACCGCATGCTTACTTATCTCATTAAAGGAGATACGGAGGTTAGAGTCTGGGTCCAGGCGCAAAGCCTTAGCTAGATGCCAGGCAATGGCCTCACCTTCCCTATCCGGGTCCGTAGCCAGAAGGACTTGATCGACCTTTGCTTGTTTCTTTTTTAAATCCCGAATTACAGATTCCTTGCCCGGCATGGTGATATATATAGGTTGGAAGTCTCTCTGCACATCCACGCCCAGGGTGGATCTAGGCAAGTCTCTCACGTGGCCCACCGAAGCGGCCACTTCATAATCCTTGCCCAGATAGCGGCCAATGGTCTTGGCCTTGGCCGGTGATTCAACTATAACTAGAGTTTTTGCCATGTATGTTCCTTAATATAAGATTATGCTGTGGTAACCTTGCGGCTCCAACCAGGCTTTATTTAAGTCTTACACCCTGTAATATATACAGGATACGGCAGTCTCTGTCAAAAATATGTCTCCCCGGGACCGCTGCAGATAACCTTGGCTTTCCAAGCGGGCCACTCGTCGTACCAGGTCAGCAGGGGCCTGACCCTGCCACTCCTCTAGCTTGTCCCAGCTATTAATACCTGTATGAATGGCCTGCAATAATACTAAATCGTCTGACCCTAACTTGACTTGGGGTTGAGGTCTTGAACCTTGCTTTATTGGGGAATTTTCCCTTGCTGGAGCCGGGGTGGTAGGCTGAGCTGCGGGCTGGTCCCCTGTCCCAGACTCCCGGTGCTGCGACCAGGACTTAGCCAAGTTTACATCCTGACTCTTACTATAGGCGGCCAGGCGGTCCGAGCCTTCCTCTAGGAGCTCGTCCAAGAGATCGTAGGAATCCAAAATACGCGCCCCATCAGCAATAAGGCGGAGGGAACCCCGGTAAGCCTCAAATTCCATACTTGCCGGTGCGACATAGACATCTCTCCCTTGCTCTGCGGCTAGCCTTCCCGTAATGAGGCTACCGGAGCGTGCACCCGCTTGAATAATAAAGACGGCTAAACCCAGACCCGAGATGAGGCGGTTACGATAGTGGAAATTTTCTCGTCGCAGAGGATAGGCCGGAGGAAACTCGGAGGCTACAAAGCCTCCACCTAGGCAGATATCCTCTAAAAGTCCTTGATGGTTAGGCGGATAACAAGTATCCAGGCCACATGGCAGTAGGGCTGCAGTAAATCCTTGCAGGTCTAAACATGTCCTATGTGCCAGGCTATCCACCCCTTTAGCTAAACCCGAAATAATGGGATGTCCCTTTTGGGTTAAAGCTTTCACCAGCCTTTGGGTGAGAAAACTGGAGTAGGGTAGAATCTTTCTTGCACCTACCAGGGCCACACTAGACCGGCCATTCAGGGAGGCCGGGACTACGCCCTTAAACCAGAGCCAAAGGGGTGGGTCTGCTATGCTATTGAGATAAGTGGGCCAAGCCTCATGGCCCTTAAAGCAAAGCCGGAGCCCCTCTTGGCTGTACACCTCCCCCCGCTCGATAAAACTTTGCCAAGTTGCCGGTTTAAGCTGAGGGGGACTTCCTAATCTGAGGGCAAGCCGTTCAAAGATTTCTTCTATATCCAAGTCAAGAATTTGCCCCTGTTGGTAGAGCTTATAGCGGTCTTGCCAAGAAATTTTGTGGGTCCAGGCTAAGTCCTCTAAAAACAAGGCCTTGGCTAAGAGTTCAGGATTCGCTGCCGCTGTAGACATATACACCTCTCTTACATAATCTTTTGAGGGTCAGGCCGGAAATAGAGGGCTTCCGCGATATCCTCCCAGCTGATACTGTCTCGGAGCTCTAAATCCGCCAGGGTCCGTGCGGTCCGCAGTAACTGCTGGTAAGACCGCATGCTGAGCTGCCTCTCATTGGCTAGTTGATTAGCCTGCTGTAAAACTGACTTACTGAAGCCATACTGCCTGTTCGCCGTAAAATAGGGATTCACACCATTCTGATAGCTAAAGCCTGACAAATGCGCCTGGGCCGGCAAGCGTGACTTGGCCATAGCCCAGGCCTGGTCTATGGTCTCTCTCGCCTTTAAAAGAGCACTCTTACTGGCCAAGGCCTGCTTATTTTCCCCGAAGTTAAAAGACTGGCTTTTCATGAGAACCATGAGATGAAAACGATTCCACAAGGCTCCTGAGATAGACTGGAGGTAGTTGGCAATGGCCTGGTCTGAGCAATGGCAGCGCCCGTCATCCTCTAAAGCGTAACCGCAACGACAGGGATTAGCGGCAGCCAGCAACAAGAAGTTAGCGGGTAGCTTTAATCTTTGCTGGGACCGGACCAGATAAATTTGTCGTGACGACATGGGCTCGCGCAAGAGTTCTAATTTCGACGTAGAATATTCACCTAGTTCATCTAAAAAGAGGATGCCGGAATTGGCCAAGCTAAAAAGACCGGGTTTAAGAGGCTGACCACCCCCGGATAAGCCCGTGGGGGTTACCGAAAAATGAGGAGCGACGAAAGGCCGCCGTCCCAAAGTTAGCACCTCATCTTCCGGGATTTGGGCCACACTATAGATTTTCCGTAGAAGTTGTAATTCCTCCTTCTCCAAAGCTGGTAAGAGGGAGGCCGCCAGGGAGAGCAGCATGGTCTTGCCACAGCCCGGTGCCCCTAGCAAGATCAGGGGGTGCAGGCCGGCCAGGGCTAGCATTAAACCGCGACGCGCCTGGGGCTGCCCCCGATAGGCTGCAAAAGCAGTCAAGTCAGCTTCTCGTATGGGAGGTGGAGCTAGGTCCTGCCAAGTGTTCTCCTGGGCTTGGAAGGCTCGTACCCCACGTAGATAGTCTAGGACCTCTACCAGCTTGCGCAGGGAAAGGTAGGTCAGACCATCAACAAGCTTGGCCTCTGGGGCATTCTCTTCAGGCAGGAAGACTAGTTCGCCCGCCTGAGCCGCCGCCTCCAGGCTGGGGAAAAGACCGGGAACCGGGCGGATCGTGCCATCTAAACCTAATTCCCCCATGACACAAAAGTCTCTGCTTAATTGGAAACTACCAAGCTGGTTAGAAGCTTCAATGAGGGCCAGAGCAAGGCCCAGGTCATAAAGACTCCCTGCTTTGGGCAGCCAAGCGGGACTAATACCACAGATTATCCTGCCCTTGGGCCACTTGAGGCCCACAGCCAAGATAGCGGCCCGTAAGCGACTCTCCACCTCCCGGCTTTTACCGGAGGACAAGCCTGACAAGGCAAAAGAAGGCAGGCCGGGCAGGATACTGGCTTCTACAAGTGCCGGCACCGCTTCCATCCCTTGGGGTACATAGGTTTTAATTTTTGAATACATAGCTTACTCCACTTCCTTGGTCAGCATACGTGAAGTAAGCAGAAAATTTTTAGCTAAAGTTCAACAAAGACAGGCAAAGGCCGACAATATGTCGCTTAGGCTAGAGCCAAAGCTAGGCTTAACTTGCTAAATGAGGTCTTTAAATTTAATGCCCCGGGCTGCCAGCTCCGTTTGAAGAATTTCTTGGGCACGCAGCCTCAAGTCTTCCAAACTGCCATTATTTAGTATTAGCATATCTGCCAGCTTGGCATACTCCTCCCGAGACAGTTGAACCGCCATCCGCCGCTGGGCCTCTGCCTGAGCCATGCCCCGCTGGGCCAGACGGCTGAGACGAATCTCATCATCAGCCCAGATACAAATAACTAGGTCGCTGCGGTCTAAAAAACCATGTTTTACCGGGATAGGCACATCCAAGACCGCTGCCTGGGCCTGGCTTTTACTCAGGGCCTGCAAGCCCTCCTCCATAGTAAGGATGACATCCTGATGAATAATTGCTGACAGACGGTCCAGACTTTTTTTATCCTGAAAAGCCAAAGCAGACATGGCCTGACGGTCCAGGCTACCGTCGGGCTTAAGATACTTGGGACCAAAAGCCTCTTCAATGGCCAACATGGACCGCCCACCCGCTTGCGTCAGTTCATGCGAAATCTTATCTGCATCCAATACGGGCAGACCTGCCTCGGCCAGGAGTCCGGCAAAGCTCGACTTGCCAGCTCCAATTCCCCCTGTTACACCGATAACAAACATTTAGACATTAAAGCGGAAAAGGACTACATCCCCATCCTGCATCACGTAGTCACGGCCTTCCGACCGTAGTTTGCCCTGATCTTTAACTTCCTTCATGGAACCGAGAGCTTTAAGATCATCAAAGGCCACCAGTTCTGCCCGAATAAAGCCGCGTTCCAAATCCGAGTGAATCTTACCCGCAGCCTGGGCAGCCTTGGTACCAACCTTAATGGTCCAGGCACGGGACTCATCCTCTCCCGTAGTCAGGAAGGAGATAAGGCCTAAAAGCTCATAGGAGGCGCGGATAATCCGGTTGAGACCAGGCTCCTCCAAGCCCAAGTCTTCTAAGAAGAGAGCTTTTTCTTCCTCTTCCAAATTAGATATTTCTTCTTCAATCTGGGCACTAATAGCCAAGACGGAGGCGGACTCTTTGGCGGCAAGTTCCTCTAGGGCCTTAACCTCCGGCAAGTCCTGGCCGATTTTATCTTCCGCAATATTGGCCACATAAAGAACGGGCTTGCTGGTAAGTAGGAAAAGCTCAGGGCCATAGTCTTCCCGTTCTTGTTCTGTCCAGGGGAAGGAACGGGCAGGCTGTTCTGCCTCCAGGTGAGCCCGGAGGCGGTCCAGGAAGTCCAACTCGGCCAAGAGATCTTTGTTACCTGACTTGGACATTTTAGCTATCTTTTCCCTGCGACGTTCCAACCACTCAATATCCGCTAAAATTAGCTCTAAATTAATGATACTGACATCACGTAAGGGGTCAGCAGCACCTGACACGTGAGTGATATCTCCATCTTCAAAGCACCGCACTACGTGCAGAATGGCCTCAGTCTCACGGATATTAGACAAAAATTTATTGCCTAAACCCTCTCCCCTTGAGGCACCGGCGACTAAACCAGCGATATCTACAAATTCTACCGTGGCAGGAGTCGTCTTTTTACTCTTGCTCAGGGCAGTTAACCAACTTAAGCGTTCATCTGGGACCGCCACCACACCATGGTTGGGCTCAATGGTACAAAAGGGATAATTTGCCACCTCGGCACCCGCATGGGTAATAGCGTTAAATAAGGTACTTTTGCCCACATTGGGCAGTCCAACTATTCCTACTTTCATGGTTCACCTTTACTGTTATACTCTTATTTTGTCAAGGTCTACTCTCCCTCAGTGGCCAGACGACCTTCTAAGTCTAGCACGAAAAGTCCTCAATGTAGTGGGCACTTGGGCCTAGTCTCCACTTTCTGCCAAGTCAGTCATTTCCCCCCAGTTCTTACCCACAGCTAGGTCTACCTTGAGAGGGACGCTCAAGGTAAGGGCAGATTCCATAGCTTGCCGGAGCATGGCGGCTGCTTGGTCCACTTCTTCATCTGGTACTTCCAAGAGGAGTTCGTCATGTACTTGCAAGATTAACTTGCTACGCAAGCCGGCAGCACGTAAGGCTGCCTCCACCTGGACCATGGCAATTTTAATTAAATCGGCGGCCGAGCCCTGGACCGGGGCATTCATAGCAGCCCGCTCACCAAATTTACGTTGGTGGAAGTTACGGCTTTTAAGTTCCGGGATATAACGGCGACGGCCCAGGATGGTTTCTACATAACCTAGTTTCTTAGCCTGGTCTACCTGGGCCTCCATCCAAGGCTTAACCTTAGGATAATGGCTATAATAAGCTTCTATATAGGCTCTGGCTTCTGGTACAGTCAGATCCAAGTCCTGGGAGAGACTAAAATCTGAAATGCCATAAATAATGGAAAAATTTACGGTTTTCGCATCTCGTCTCTCCTTACTACTTATCTCCTCTGGCTGCTTATTGAATATACGGGCTGCCGTAGTCCGGTGAATGTCGCTACCGGTTTGGAAGGCCCTCTGCAATTCTGCATCCCCACTCATGGCGGCCAGGAGGCGTAATTCAATCTGTGAATAGTCTGCATCTACAAAGCTATAGCCGGGGCGAGCCACAAAAAGTTTGCGAATATCATGGGCCCGCTCTGATTTCACAGGAATATTTTGCAGGTTAGGTTCGGCCGAAGATAGGCGTCCGGTGCTAGTGAGGGTTTGCTTAAAATGGGTGTGAATACGGCCATCTTCCGCAATCTCCTTGCTCAGGCCTTCCACAAAAGTAGATCTCAACTTGCTAATTTCGCGATATTGGAGGATTAAGGGGATGACAGGATGGCTATCCCTCAGATTTTCCAAAATATCTGCGGCCGTAGAATAGCTACCATTCTTATTTTTCTTGGCACCGGGCAGGCCTAACTCAGCAAAAAGCATCTCCCCTAATTGCTTACCGGAATTAAGGTTGATGGGATGCGGGAAGTAGGCTGAAATTTTGTCCTCCAAGTCGCGGATTTCCCCGGCCATAGCCTGCGAGAGATCATTCAAGCCAGCTTGATCAATGGCAATACCCTGCTTTTCCATGAGGGCCAGGACGCGAGCTAGAGGAAACTCTAGGTCAGTGGCCAGCTTGTCCAAGCCTAAAGCCCCCAGGGCCTTATCTGCCATATCAAAAAAATTAAAGAGACTGGCTAGGCGGAAGTAGGCCTCTCTTTCCCGGTCTGGGTCAGCTAGACCGGCCATTTCTTGGAATTTGATATCCTCCCCTCCCACAGCCTGCCAGGCCGAAAGGAAGGAGGCCGGATAGACCTGAGTTAGGTCACCTGCGTTCAGCAGGTAAGCAGCAATCTCACCATCATAGTAGGTCTGGGGCGGAACACTGAGCTGGGCCTGGCGCAGAAGCTCTTTACCGGCCCAAAAATGCAGTTGGGCTTCCTGAGCCAGGATATGCTCCCACACAAAATTAAGCTCCAAGGGATTCAAGAGGAGTAGGTAGTCCTGGTCAGTTAAAAAGCCCCATACGTCCTCGGCTAGAGGAAGCAGGGCCAGCTTTCGCTCAGGGCTTAAATTCAAGTCTTGCCAAGTAGTCACCCGGGTCCATTTAGCCTCTAAACTTTGGGCAGAGACTAGGTCGGGACTTGCTAGCTGGAAACGTTCACGGAAGCTCTTGATGTTTAATCTTTGTAGGTAGAGATCAAGTGCCTCCAAATCTAGCTCTTGCGGGGCTGGGCAGGCGGACAAGGGGGCGGAAAAATTGGGTTTGGCTAAATCATAGGACAGGTAGGCGGCCTCCCTACCTTCTGCAAGTTTACGCGCCTGGGCCCCTCCTATCTCTTCCAGTTGTGCATAGACCTGGTCCAGGCTGCCATATTTTTGGATTAAAGTTGTGGCCGTCTTATCCCCAATCCCCTTAACCCCAGGTATATTGTCAGAAGGGTCTCCCCTCAAGGCTTTGAAATCTAGAAAAGCGGAGGGTGCAAAACCATACAAGGCTCTAAACTCCTCGGGAGTCATAATATCTTTGCCGGCTCCCCCCTTATTTTTATATGGGTAAACCACGGTGATCTGTTCAGAAATGAGTTGCCAAAGATCCCGGTCTCCCGACAAAATATAGACGTGGTCACCTGCCTCCGTAGCTTGCTTGGCCAGACTGGCAATTAGGTCATCTGCCTCGTAACCTGCCAGTTCTACCTGCTGCAGTCCCATATAGGCGAGGCCCTCCTTAAGCAAGGGAAATTGTACCGCCAAATCTTCATCCATGGGCTTACGTCCCGCCTTATAGTCCTGGTAGAGCTCGTGCCGGAAGGTGGGTTCCGGCCGGTCAAAACAGACACAAGTTCTCGAGGGCTTAAGTAAGTCCTGATAGCTGAACAGCATATTAAAAAATGTAAAAACTGCCCCCGTGGGCGTACCATCCGGTGCCGTGAGGCGCTGATTGCGTCCAATGCCATAGTAGGCACGGTTCAAAATGGAATTACCATCTATCAATAAGAGGTCTGCTGTCTGTAAAGTTTTTTCTCCGCTCATATCTACCTCCGCTGCGTTAAGACCTTGGGCTTTATGCCTAGTGTAGGTTATCTATTCCGGCTTGTCTAAAGCATAGGCCAAGACCTGACCTGCCAGGCTGGACACATCTACCCACTGATCTTCTACCACCAGGGCAATGGCCAAGGGGTGGTCAGGATTTTGCAAGAAGCCTGTAAAAAGTGAATTTGTTTGATTCTTCCCCTCTCCCCCCAGATGCTCGGCAGTACCGGTCTTCCCCCCTACTATTTGCCCCCCTATTTGGGCAGCCTGAGCCATACCATGCTGGACACTATAGATCATATCCTGGGCTAAGATAGCCATGGAGCCGGCACTCCCCACCTGGTAGGCCACTCTGGGCTCTAAAATCTCTTCGCTAGACAGACCGGGATTTACCACGGCTGCTAGGAGATGAGGTTCCATCATTTGTCCCCCCTGGGCTATGGCGCCTGAAATCATGGCAAGATGGAGGGGGGTCACAGTGAGCTCTTGACCCTCTAAGGGCTGACCAATGGCTAACCAGCTCAGGGTAAAATCGTCTAGCTGGGGACTGATTACTAATCGGCTAGGCTGAACACTTAATTTACCTAGGTTCCAATCCCCATTAAAAGCAAAATTCTCTGCCGTACGTAAGAGTTGCTGGCTCCCAATATTGACTGCCAACTGACCGAAGTAGTGATTACAGGAGCTGGCTAGGGCTTGTCGCCTATCAAGCAGGCCATGGCCGGCGTCCTGGCGGTTTTCTAAGACGGATCCTGGCCCCAGCAAGGGTTCCCTACCCTTACACATAAGCTGGTAATCTGCCTGAAACTGGTCGGAAGTCAACCAGGCTGCATCGGTAATGAGTTTAAAGGTCGAACCAGGCGTATATTGCCCTAATAAAGCCTTGTTGAAAAGAGAACCTTCGCTTATGTTTTCCCAGCGGATTACATTTTCCGGAGCGACCAAGGGAGTATTGACCAGGGCCAAGATTTCGCCACTTTGATAATTTAAGAGCACCAGGGAGGCGGTGTAGGCCTGTAGCAGCTCGGCAGACTTGCGGCAGATATCCCCATCCAGGGTTAGGCGGAGGTCCGCTCCTCTAAAGCCTTGCCCTTGGAGGTCAAGCATGAATTGCTTAAACAGGCCACGGTTACTCCCCGTAAGTTCAGCCTGGTAACGCTCTTCAATTGTGTTGGCAATATTATGACTATAATCTCCAATCGTCTGAACTAAACTGGAAGCCAGCAAGGGATCACTGGCATATGTCCGCTCCCCCCCTTGACTGGAGGCTAAGACCAAGCCATGCCGATCCAGAATTTGTCCCGCCCGGGCATATTGGTCAGCTAAAGCTAATTTATTCTCCCCCCCATGCCCTGTTAAATTCTCTCTACTGCGGTTTTGTTGTAAAACTATGCCCGCCACCAGGAAGGCAAAAACCACCATAAAGGCCACACTGACAAATAGCAGATTGCGAATTAATTGTTTCATCGCGCTACCTCGGCCTGACGGTTAGCTAGACCCAGGAGAAGTCCCGCCATTAAGTACTTGGCTAGCATGGAGGAACCACCACGAGCAATAAAGGGTAAGGTTACGCCAGTCAGGGGGACCAGGCCCGTAGATCCTGCTATAACCACCGCAGCCTCGAAAAAGAAAGAGGAAGCCAAACCCAAGATAAGGGCCGCAGAAAAGCTGTCTCTAGTCACAATGAAAGCGTGAGCCCCCCGGAGCCAGAGGGCCATGAAGCATACGACAATGGCCAGGCCCACTAGTAACCCCTGTTCTTCTACCAAAAAAGGGAAAATCATATCAGAACTCGCTAGCGGAATAGCCCGCGGTTCAGCTTGGCCGCAACCCAGACCCACTAAGCCCCCACGAGCCATAGCTTTGAGTCCGCGAATAATTTGATCATTTTGGGCATTAACTTCTGTCCAGAGGGTCAACCAACCGTATATACGGCGTTGTACATAAGGAAAAATCTGATAAGCCACAAAGAAAACTGCAGATCCTCCCAGGAGTAGGAGGGCTGTCTCAAGGTATTCGGAAGTCATAACCAGAAAGACCACGAGGCTGACCGGCAGTAAAATCATGAGAGAACCTAGGTCAGGCAAAAGCAAAATTAAGAAGAAGTTTGCCGCAGCCCAAGCAAAGAAGAGTAACTGCCGCTTGAAGGATAAGCGAACCTTGAAGGTCCAGGCCAGAACTAGAAGATAAGTAATCTTGGCAAATTCACTGGGCTGTATAGTCAGCCCCATAGGCAAACGAATCCATAGCCTGGTACCGGTCCCCGTTACATCAGAACCCAGGACAATACTGGAGAGGTAAAATAAGGGAGTCAAAAAAAGGCTCAAGGGGGCCAGACGCTCGAGTAATTTAGTCCTAGTCACCAGCAGAATAATGACCGGCATGATGCCCAGGCCCAGTAAGGGAAAAAGGGCTTGCTTTAGCATGTCTGCTTGGAGAAAGTCTAGCCATCTACCTTCATGCCAGTCTGGGCTCACGGGCATAGTGCGATTAAGTAGAGACAGCCGCATTTGTATCACAAAGCCAAGCGACATGAGGAGGGCGAAACAGGTAAAGGCCAGGCTATCAAAATGTCCAAAGATGCGTGGCCAGAGCAGGGCCGAGGATAGAATGAGGAGCATAAAAAGACCCGAGAGTAAAAGTAAGCTCGGCAGGAGGCTCTCAAGTGCGCTGGGTAGGACGAAGGCCACCTGCAAGATAGCCAAAGGCAAGTATAGGGCCAAGAGGAGGCTAGCTATACTAGGTGGTTGGTTATGGTCTAAGGCCAGACGCTCCTCGACCTTGGCCAAAGCAAGGCCGGATTTTTTAGCAGCCTTAGCCTCATCGAAGAAGGACAAATCATGGCGGCCCAGGCTGATTACATCCTCATGGCGGAGCCGCTGACGACGTTTGACCTCTCGGCCATTAACCTTGACCAGGGCCCTAGCGGAAGATCGATCTAAATACCAGGCCCCCTTGTATAAGTAGATTATGGCATGATGCCGCTGGATGCCCCGGCCTTTGAGCTGAATATCGGAAGACCTTGCCTTACCCAAAGAGGTGGAAAAGTAAAGGGGATAATGGATTATGCCATCTGCTTGCCCCTCCTGCTCACCGAGGAGAAAGTAGTGGTCTACACCATGCCTATGTAAAACTAGACGTTGCCTGAGGCGCCTATAGGCCGCAACTACTAGAAGCAAGGCGGCCAAGGCAAAGAAGACGCCCGTAATATAGCGCGATAAATAGGAAAAATAAGCTGGCGAAATTAAAACACAAGGCATACAACTCAATTTTAGCTTATTCTGCCAATAAAAAAAGCCTGCCAGCATGACAGGCTAAGAAGTTCTATGCCAAAAACGAACTAGCCGTTGACGCGTTCTTTGAGGTTTTTACCAGCTCTGAATGCAGGGGCTTTAGAAGCAGGAATCTTGATGACTTCTTTGGTGCTGGGATTGCGGCCCATACGCTCTGCGCGCTCACGTACTTCAAAGGTACCAAAGCCAACGAGGACAACCTTCTCGCCCTTTTCTAAGTTCTCAGCAATTGCATCAAAGACAGCGTTAACAGCCTTTTCACTCTCTTTTTTGGTCAGCTCTGTTTTTTCGGAAACAGCAGCGATTAGTTCAGTTTTGTTCATATGAGCCTCCTTTAAGGACTTGATTCCTGAGCATTATGCTAAGTAGAGCTCTGAATGTCAAGAGCCAAGCCGGTTTTGGGCTTTTTCACCTGGATAAATTAGGGGAAATAAGCCTCTAATTTCTTACGAATTATCAGCTCCTTCTTCCTCCTCTAAGTCGGGAAAGAGGTCCCTTTTGATCATCTTCTGAATTTCTGCAGACAAAACCCTTACGGCTTCCGAATTCGTATAGTGAGACTTACCTTCAATTAAGTTGCGAGTCTTCACGGCCTGAAAAATTGCCTTACCGTCACGCACGGTTAAGGGTAACATCCTATGCTTGAACTTGGTGTTTTGGTCTTCCAGTTCGCGCAGCTTCAGTAAGCAGTAGCGCACATTGCGTTCTACCTGGCTGACTGCCACCTGAAAATGTTCAGCAGTCATGGGATAAAGCATCTTGGACAAAGAGGTCGATAGGCCTTGGTCCAGCGTAATTTGAATTAGGATATAGCGTAAAAAATGAAAACCCTTCAGAGACTCATCAAAAGCATAGCAAGAAAGTACCGTGTCTACGTAAAATTCCGCATTAAACTTTTCCTCACTCCGCTTACGTTCCGAATCCTGTAAGAACTTCTGAGCCACCCCTTCAATTTTTCTCGTGGCAAAGGGGGCACCCTTGCGACCATCAATTACATAATGGTAATGGCCCTGGGGATCGCAAATACCCAGGTGACCCTTATCACCCAGCAACTGATTAATCCGGTCTAAAAGTTCTGAGTTACTGCCTGCTACAAAAAAGCCGAGACTTTTTATGGCTTCATCATCAAAATACCCCATATTTTCCTCCTCTTGAAGCATTTGCTTAACAAGCTATTCACTTACAAGAATACCTGAAAAATCGGAGGAAAATTTTCGAATATCGGAAATTTTTGTCGAATTTTCTGTTATAGCTGATTATTTGGGCTAAAATTTTCTTCGCTGACCTGAACCTCTACCCCTAAAACCAGACCAGAATACTTAGCATAACGCACGCGATAAATAGTTTCAGTCTGCAAGGGAGGGGCCCAGGGACTAAGTATGAATGTCCGGTCTCCATACTGAAGCCTGCCCCCCGCATAAACCAGGTCTTGGGAGCTGGCACTAAAACTGTGCAGATTATTTTGTAGGATGTCTAAAGTGTCTAAAAGACGGGGTTTGAGCTCGAAAATGGTAAATGCAACTAAGAGCAAGGTTAAAACACTAGGTAGAAGGAAACTAGCCTTACGCCGGTTTTGCTTGGCCCAATTGATGCGCAACCTGCGTAACAGTAGGAGGAAGAGGCAAGTGGCCAGCAGGAGGGCCAGGACCAGACTTAGGAAGAAATAGCTCATAGTTCCCCCTTGATAAAGCGCATAAGATCCTGGGCCGGAACGAGTTTTATGCCCAATTCCTGGGCCTTAGCTAATTTGGAGCCCGCACGTTCGCCAACCAGTACAAAATCTGTCTTAGAAGATACTGAGGAGCGCACCGTGGCCCCCGCAGCCTTTAATTGTTCCTCCAAGTCTGACCGGCTGAGGCTGCCAAAATTTCCAGTTATAACTACACTCTTGCCCGCCAAAACTCCGTTGGCTTCGCTCTTTTCCTGGGGACTAGCCTCTAGCTTGACGCCTAAAGATGCCAGTTGCTGTAACAAGTCTTGGCTGGCAGCTTGGCTAAAGAAATTTACTAGGCTTTGGGCGGTTTCGGGACCAATGTCGGGAATTTCCTGTAAGGTCTCAACAGAGAGCTTACTTAAGGCTTCCAGGCTGGGATAGGCTTGGGTAAGTTGCCGGGCTGCTTGCGGTCCCACATGTCTAATACCTAGACCCGTTAAGAGCCGCCATAAATCATTAGACTTAGACCCTTCTATGGCTGTAAGAATTTGCCCTACCCGCTTTTCACGGCCGATTAAGCCATCTGCAATGAGTAGGTCTCTATGGTTCGATAAACGGTAAATATCGGGAATGTTCTTGAGGAAGTCCCGCTCGTAGAGGGCTTGCACTGTAAGTTCACCCAGACCTCGGATATCCATGGCCGTCTTTGAAGCAAAGTAAATCAGGCGGCCTAGGGCCTGGGCAGGACATTGGGGTGACACACAGTAAAGGTCCACCCCCTGATCTTCTCGGAAGAGAGGACTGGAGCAAACCGGGCAATGGCTGGGCTCCTCCCAGGCCGTAGAGGCGGTAGGTGGACGCAGGTCATAATTAACTGAGATGATATGAGGAATTACATCCCCGGACTTAGAAAGTCGCACTGTATCGCCCTTCCGCAAGTCCAGAGATTTAACTATGGAAGGGTTGTGTAGGCTGGCGCGGCTGACTGTAGATCCCGCAATCTGCACCGGACTTAAGTAGGCTACTGGGGTAACCTTACCGGTCCGCCCCACCTGCAGGCCTATATCTTCCAGGATTGTTTCCTTAATCTCGGCGGGGTATTTATAGGCAACCGCCCAACGTGGGACCTTAGCCGTGGCCCCCAGGTCTTTACGTAGAGCCAGCTGGTCCACTTTGACCACCGCACCATCAATACCGTAGGGCAGTTGGGCCCGCAGATCCCCAATCTTCTGAATAGCAGTTAGGATCTCCTGATCAGTTTTACATTTCTGGATTTGAGGAATTACTTGCAGGCCCAAGCTGGCTAGCCAGGACAGACCTTCCAGGTCAGTGGAAAATTCTTGCCCCTCTATAGCCAAAATATCAAAAATGAAATAGGTCAGCCCCCTGGCGGCCACCAAGTCGGGATTGAGCTGTCGGAGGGTACCGGCTGCCGAATTGCGGGGATTGGCAAAAGTTTTCTCTCCCTTAGCCTCTTGTTCCACATTGAGGCGGCTAAATTGGTCAAAAGGCATATAAACCTCTGCCCGAACCTGGAGCAAGGGCAGCGTGGTGGGGAGCTCCCAGGGCAGGCCCTGCAATCTTTTAGCCTGCTCAGTCACATTTTCACCAAAGTGGTGTCCATCACCGCGGGTATGGGCCAGGACTAAACGGCCATACTCATAGCGTAGAGCCAGAGAAAGGCCGTCAATTTTTTCCTCCACCGTGAAATCTACAGGGCCATAGTTGCGTCTAATACCCTCCGCAAAAGTGATGACCTCTTCACTAGAAAAAACATCCTGCAAGGAGAGCATGGGAAACTGGATGGGTACCGGGGGGAGGTCCGAGGATACCTGTCCCCCCACCTTCTGACTGGGGGACTCGGGGTCTTGCCAGTCTGGATATCCAGCTTCTAAGGCTCTCAACCTTTGCATGGCCCGGTCATACTCTTGGTCACTGACCAGGGGGTCATCCAAGTCGTAGTAGGCGTGGTTGAGTTCTTCCAGATATTTTCGAAGTTCTCTTAACTCTTCTTGATCACGCTTGCGGTTTGACACGCATGCCTCGTTTCCAACCAAGCCCGCAGGGCCTAGCTTTGTTTAATCTGCTCCAAGCGTTGCCGGCTGGCCGCCAGAGCATCGCGATAAGCCTGTAGCTTATTTTTTTCTTTATCTACTACCGCAGCAGGTGCCTTGGAGGTAAAGTTTTCATTAGCCAGCATTTTTTCACCGCGACTAATTTCACCTTCCAAACGGGTGATTTCACCTTCTAGCTTGGCGGCCTCTTCCGCGAGGTCTACCAGGTCCTCCAAGGCTAAATAGACTGTGCCGGGACCAAAGGGGGCAGACACAGCATTGAGGGGTAACTGACTGTCATCAGCGAAGGTTGTGACCTGGTCAATATTGGCCAAGTGGGCCAAAATAGCCGGGTTGTCCGCAAAAATCTGTCGCACCTGAGGGCTTTCAGCCACTACCATAATATTGAGGGCCTTCTTGGGACTTACCTGCTTATCGGCCCGAATATTCCTAATAGAACGCACAGCTTCACGCAGGATGCTAATCTCGGAGGCCTCCTCCGGGAAATCTAAACTCTGATCTTCCTGGGGCCAGCTGGCTCTAATCAGTTGACCAGGCTCATGAATTAGATGTTGATAAATATCCTCCGTGAAATAAGGCATGAAGGGATGGAGAAGTTTTACACCTAAGACCAGGACATAGTTGAGGACATACTGGGCCACCCGGCGACTCTTACCCTCCTGGCGCAAGCGGGGTTTAACCATCTCGATATACCAATCGCAGAAGTCATCCCAGAGGAAGGCATAAATGTTGCCCACGGCATTACCCAATTCAAACTTGGCAAAGTTCATATTAACATTGCGCAAGAGGGCTTGAGCCTCGTGCATAATCCAGCGGTCTTCTCGCTCTAAATCTTCCAGTGTGATATCCGAGAAGTCCATCTCCTCATCAAAATTCAGGACTGCAAAACGGAAGGCATTCCACACTTTATTGCTGAAATTACGGGCAGCTTCAATCTTTTCCTTAGAAAAACGTTGATCGTTACCGGGCGAGGCCCCATTGACCAAGGTGAAGCGCAGGGCATCTGCCCCGTAGAGGTCAATCATCTCTAAGGGGTCAATGCCGTTGCCCAGAGATTTAGACATCTTACGTCCCTGGTCATCCCGCACTAAACCATGGAAGGATACGCGCTTAAAGGGTATCTGCCCTGTTTGGTGGAGGGAGGAAAAAATCATCCTGGCCACCCAGAAGAAAATGATGTCGTAACCGGTCACCAAAACATCGGTAGGGAAAAACTTGGCTAAATCTGGAGTTTGATCTGGCCAGCCTAGAGTAGAAAAAGGCCAGAGGGCAGAGGAAAACCAAGTATCCAGGGTGTCCGGATCCTGCACGAGTTGGCTAGATCCACAATGTTCACAGACCTCCGGTGTGTGGTCACTTACGGTTATTTCCCCACAGGCTTGGCAGTACCAGGCAGGAATGCGGTGGCCCCACCAGAGCTGCCGGGAGATATTCCAGTCTCTGACGTTTTCCATCCAGTTGTAATAAACCTTGTTAAAACGCTCAGGTACAAATTCAATATCTCCTTCTTTAACCGCTGCCAGGGCAGGCTTGGCCAGTTCTTCCATGGCTACAAACCACTGTTTGGAGAGGCGGGGTTCCACAATCGTATGGCAGCGATAGCAGTGACCCACCTGGTGGACCATATCCTCAGTTTTTACCAGGAAGCCCTGCTCTTGCAAGTCTTGTACAATAGCCTTGCGCGCCTCTTCCCTACTTAAGCCCGCATATTTACCGCCTTCGCCATTGATACGGCCATCATCTTCCATGACGTTGATGATAGGAAGATTATGGCGTTTACCCACTTCAAAATCGTTAGGGTCATGGGCAGGGGTAATTTTGACCACCCCGGTGCCAAAATCTCTCTCTACATAAACATCTGCCACCACCGGAATTTCCCGATTGACCAGGGGTAGGATAACCGTCTTGCCCACATATTTCTGGTAACGTTCATCCTCCGGGTGAACCGCCAGGGCTGTATCACCCAGCATAGTTTCAGGGCGGGTGGTAGCAATTTCTAAATAAGCAGAACCGTCGCTTAAGGGATAGCGGATATGCCAGAAGGAGCCGTGTTCTTCTTCATGCTCCACTTCCGCATCCGAAATGGAGGTAAGACAGTCAGGACACCAGTTGATTAGGCGTTCACCCCGATAGATCAGACCTTCCTTGTACATATCAACGAAGACCTTGGTGACGGCCTTAGACAGTCCCTCGTCCAAGGTGAAGCGCTGGCGGGACCAGTCGCAGGACAGGCCTAATCTTTTGGACTGTTCCACAATGTGACCACCGTATTGTTCCTTCCAGGCCCAGGCCCGTTCCAAGAACTTTTCCCGGCCCAAGTCTTCCTTAGTCAAGCCTTCCTGCCGCATGGCATCGACAATTTTTACCTCTGTCGCTATGGAAGCGTGATCTGTGCCCGGGAGATAGAGGGTTTCAAAGCCCTGCATACGCTTCTGCCGGATGAGCATATCCTGCAGGCCCAAGTCTAAGGCATGGCCTATATGCAGGTTGCCTGTGATATTAGGCGGTGGCATTACAATGCAAAAGGGCTCCTTGTCCGAAGAGGCATCTGCCCCGAAAGCATCCTGGTCTAGCCAAGACTGATAAATCTCTTGTTCTCTCTCCTGAGCCACGAAGTGGGCCGGTACACGATCAATTCTCGCCATAATATCTCCTTTTAGGCCATTGCCTAGCTTATCTCCTTAAGTCTTAACTTAGCTTGAGTTCCTTAAATTCAATTTGATCCAGATAAATGGAGCCTTCGGCCTCCTTATCCAGCAATAAAAATTCTAGCCTGCGCAAGCGCATGAGGTCTACGGGGGCATCCTTCAATTTGAAGACCAGGGTCTGCCAGGACAGGACATTCTTGATTTCTAAAGGCTCCGAAACAGTTTCCAGGTTATTTACATCCTCCAGGAGCAAACGTAGGGTTTTAATGCGGTGCTCGGTGTTGAATACCTGCAGATGCAGTTCCGACCACATATGAAGGTCCAGAGGAGGGTAGTCTGAGGCATAATCCAGGACCGGTCCAAAGCTCAGGGGCTTTTCATCCGCCTTACTATATTTAATCAGAATCGAGGCATTGCCTCGCCTCTTGTTATCGGCCTCGAGTTGAAAGCTAGCCCGACCCGAATAAAGCTTCCAAAGGGGGTAGGTACCCGGCGTGGCTCTCCCCCCCATCCGGGGGCTACGCGGATCGGTAATGGGAAACTTAAAGGCCTCAAGGCTGTCACAATAGGACCAGGGACGCGGTTTCTCTGAGGGACGGTTCTCCCTATCCAGTCGGAAGGGCACTAAGGGCATGCCGGTAGAGCCACACAGATTGGCTTCCGAATTAAAATTCCAGAAGGCATAGGAGCAGGAGCGGGGATTCTTGACCTCATCATGCCAGACAATAACCCGTAGCTGGTAAAGCTCTTTAGCCTCTGCCAATACATACTGATTATCTTCCCCACAGATGCTGAAGCCCTTAAGCTGTGATTCTCCGTTACGGAGGCGAATGCCCTTGCCAGCGTTATCAAAAGTCAAAAGCAACTTATTGCCCACATTTTCTGCACCCACACACTCGGGGGCAGAGTCGGGCAAGTCAAAGTGGTAGGCCAAGCCCTGGGCCACCCGCGACATCCGCCGACCTATTTCAAATTTAGCCCGTGGTGTGTTGGGACTATCATAGTAACCGGAGCCCTGACGGAAGCTGAGGGGCAGGTCATAATTGGTAATCATCCCGGCCTTAAGGGGTAAACGACGGCGAATAGCCGCCAGGGCCTCATTAAAGTAGGCCAGGCGTGAAGGATCTAAATCTGAGGCCAGACGGGGGGTTAGCTGAGAGTAAACAAAGCTCAAGCCCGACAGGGGACTTTGGAACATTTCCTTGAAGACCTGACAGAGAGCGGGTAAGGCCCGCATGTAATAGTCCGGATATTGCAGGTCCTCCTCCCCTTGGTACCATAAAATGCCCCGCAAGCTAAGGCTGGTATAGGGAGCCAGTTTGTGGTTGAATAGGGCCCCCGGTTGGTTATGGAGAGAAAAGGGCAAGTTTTGTGCCGCCTTATCCTTATTAGCATAAGACTGACTTTTAAGATAACGCTCCGCTGCCTTCTCTTCGGGGGGTAATTCATTCCAATTAGACTTGTCCCGATAGTGACGAATTTCCCGCACATGATTCTTAATAATGGCATCGGACTCAATAATGGCCCGGGGTAGCCAAGAGTGGATATAAGAGGCCGGGCAGGGTAAGGAGAAAACGGCCAAGGGTAGGTTGAGAGCCTTTTGCAGGTCCAAAGCAAAGGCTACAGCCGTAGCACTAAGCTTCAAGATAGAGGCATGTTCACCAGCCTGGTACCAGTGGCCTCCGAAGATGCTACCCACGGGGTCGTAGGAATATTCCTTGCTGCCAATGCGCAAACCGTCTTCATTTTGCGTGAAAAAGCGGAGACCGGAATCATTAGTCAGACTTTTAACCAGAGGGGCAACATCTGTATGCTCGACGGCCATAGACATATTGGAGGAACCGGCAGCCAGCCAGACCTCGCCGAAGAGGATATCGTCAAAAACGAGCCGATCCCCTCCAGCTTCTAGGGTTAGGCGAAATTTATCATAAGACCCCTCAATCATGGGGAGCTTAAACTCAAAAAAGCCGTCGGCTTCCGCATAGTCTTTTTCTTGGAAAATCAGACCATATTCCGCTTCCAGAGAGGATAAAAGCCGGCCCGAAGGAAAACGCTCCAGGCTAATAGTGACTTGCTCCGATGGCGCAGCAGTACCATAAATGCGGGTTCTGACCTGCTGTTGCAGGACCATATGGTCACCAAACCAGGCAGGTAGGCTAAGATTTACTTTTGACATCTCTCACCCTATCCTTTCCCGCAAACTAAAAATTATTATATAGGCCAGCCCAAGGGCCAGCAAGGTCAAGCGGGAGGCCTTCCAGATAGAGGGCTTCCCTGATAATCCTAGCTCCCCAGCTGGCCTCCGCATACTCTGTTTTATATTCTGCTAAAGCCTTGAGAAGCAAGTCAGGTCTTAAATTTTCTGCAGACCCTGCCTTGCAGGCGAAGATAAAGCTGTTCGCATCAATTTGCTCCCAGGACTTGATATAGGAAGCGAGCTCGAGCGTCCGACTTTTACCCTTATGGATCCGCTCCACCACCAGCTGGTCCAGACCTTGGGCTAATTCTGCCCAAGCCTGACCTAAGCCCGGCCCTTCAATCCGGTAGGCTGCAGCACGAACCAAGGCCATCAAAGATTTTTCGTGAGGCGGCCTAACTTGGCAAGCCACAATACTTAAGCCTTTAGGTAAAGCAGCATTGAGGGCTTCCTGTATATGGGCAGGATCTACTTCTACCGTTAGGCTTATTTCTAGGAGGTCCCGTCGGCATTCGACCCCTACACCCAAGGGGAGGGCAAAAACCAAGGCAGGGCGAGGATTATAGCCTTGGCTCCACAACATGGGTAAGTCCGCTCGTCTTAAAGAGCGTTCAAAAATCACCATGAGGTCTAAGTGACCCAACCAGGAGGGAGTACCCTCACGGGCAAAGCTTAAGAGATAAGAAAATTTAGTCATGCCGTACCCTCACTTCCCGGCAAATGCCCGTACCAAATTGCTGGGCTCCACAGAGATTACAGGTCTGACGACAGGAGGGGGTGGTCTCCCCCTCTAAGGCCCTTTGCCTTTCTCTGAGCAGATAGGCCTTGTGGACTCCCGGATCGATAAAGTCCCAAGCCAGGGCTTGCCCTGCAGGAATTTCATGGCTAACTAAGGCGTCTAAATCCAGGCCTACTTGATCAAAAGCCTGTAACCAGCGCTCATAGGAGAAGAACTGGCGCTCACCCTCCAGCCAGGCTCCCGCCTGGTGAACCAAGTAAAGGACTTGAGCCATACGCCGATCTCCTTTAGCCAAGGCAGCCTCAATCCGTGAAGACTCGTAGCCATGCCATTGATAAGTTATGGCCGGGTGGCGGAGTTTTTCCTGGAGGATTTTAACCTTATGATCCATCTGCTCTAGGGAAATTTGCCCCTCCCACTGGAAGGGGGTCCAGGGTTTGGGGATAAAAATTGCGGTCGACACCGTTATTTTAAGGCGGCGTTTTTTCTGCTTGCGACGACAAAAGTCTGCCCAGATATCCAGGAGCTCGTAGCAGAGGTCGGCAATGCCTTCCACATCCTCATCGCTTTCTCCCGGTAAACCCAGCATGAAATAAAGTTTGAGACGCTCCCAACCCAATTCAAAGGCATATCGTGCCGTCTCCAGCAGGTCAGACTTGAGAATATTCTTATTAATGCGGTCACGGGCCGCCTGACTACCCGCTTCAGGTGCAAAAGTCAGGCCCGATTTGCGATTAGTAGACACCTGGTCCAGGAGGTCCATGGATACAGAGTCTAATCGCAGGGAGGGTAAGGAGAGGTTGACATGGTCCTCCCCATGCCGAGCAAGAATTTCCTGGCAGAGCTGATCCAAGTGGCTATAGTCTCCCGTGGAAAGGGATAAGAGACCTATCTCTTCATAACCGGAATGGGCCAGCATGTATTCACTTTGGGCCAGAAGATTTGCCAGAGAACGCTCTCTCACCGGACGATAGATCATGCCGGCCTGACAAAAACGACAACCGGAGGCACAGCCCCGGTAGAGCTCTAGGAAAATACGGTCATGGACGATTTCTATATTGGGTACTAGGACATCCAGGGGGGTGAAAACCTGGTCCATATTCTTGATGATGCGTTTTTGAATCCTGGCCGGGGCTTGATGGTTCAAGGCCTCCAAGCTGGCAAAATTACCCTGGTCATCGTAATGCGCCTGGTAAAGAGAAGGCACGTACATACCAGGTATTTGGCTGGCTTCTAGGAGTAAGCGTTTGCGATTCCAAGACTCTGACCTGGCCTGCCGGTAAAGGTCTAGGAGCTCTAGTAAAATTTCCTCACCCTCACCAATCATAATCAAGTCAAAGAAATCTGCCACGGGTTCCGGATTGTATACACAAGGTCCTCCCGCCACCACGAGGGGGTCCTGGTCGGTCCTCTCCTTTTGCCAAAGGGGGATGCCGGCCTGGGCCAGCATGTCCAGAATAGTTGAGTAGGAAAGTTCATACTGGAGGGTGAAGCCCACTATATCGAAAGCCCCTAAAGGACGTTGGGTTTCCACACTAAAGGGCGGTAGCTGAGCCTGGCGCATATGGTCCCGCATATCTGCCATGGGTGAGAAAACCCGCTCACAGTAGACATCATCTTGGGCATTCAGGAGGCCATAGATAATGCGCAGGGCCAGATTGGACATGCCCACTTCATAAATATCTGGAAAACAAAAGGCGAAGTGAATGCGGGGCTGGCCTTGGGCATCCAGATCAGCTTTTTCCACCATATTCCACTCCCCGCCTAGATACTGGGCGGGCTTTTCTACTTGACGTAAGACTTGACGACTTAATTCAACTTTTTCCATGACACTTTATTAATGAAATCCCTGTCAAGGCCGCAGCCAGGACAGGGATAGACCATTCCTTTAGCTTGAGAAGTCTGCCCCTGGAGGCAAGCTTCAATTATAACATAAGTGCTTGGTAACTTAGGAAGACAGCCCCTTAGATGCGGGTACGTAATTCCTCCGCTAATTCTTCCATACCCGGTTTACCCATGAGGGCAAACATGTTTTTCTTGTAGGCCTCTACCCCCTCCTGATCAAAGGGGTTAATGGCATTCAGATAGGCTGAAACAGCACAGGCTGTTTCAAAGAAGAAGATGAGGGCTCCCAGATGAACTTCATCTAAGCGGTCAAGGGTTAACTTGAGATTAGGCACGCCACCATCCGCATGGGCGAGAGCCGTAGCTTCCAGGGCGATAGCCTGAATCTCCGCCAGGGATTTACCAGCCAAATAGTTGAGCTGGTCCTTATCCTCCAGATCACTGGGAATAGCTAAATCGCGACGGCTTTCCCCCAGAACCAAGAAGGTCTCAAAAATGATACGCGAGCCGTCCTGCATAAATTGACCCAGGGAGTGCAAGTCTGTGGAATAAGAGACCGAGGCTGGATAGATACCTCTCTGATCCTTACCTTCACTCTCACCAAAAAGCTGCTTCCACCATTCACTGAAGCTCCTTAACTCCTGCTCAAAGGAGGCTAAGACTTCAATACGATAACCCTTACGATACAGGGCATTGCGGATCATAGCATAGCGGATAAGGTCTGACTCTAGCCCCTGCTTTTCTACCTGAAGCTTAAAATTTTGGGCCCCTTCCAGCATGGCTCTAATATCTAGGCCGGCCACAGACATGGGGAGGAGACCTACGGCCGTAAGGACAGAGTAGCGACCACCAATATTGTCAGGGATAACAAAAGTTTCATAGCCTTTTTCGTCAGCTAGGCTCTTGAGTTTACCCCTGGCTTTATCGGTCGTGGCATAAATACGACTTGCTGCCTCCTCTTCCCCATACTTCTCTTCCATGAGTTGGCGGAGTAAGCGGAAGGCCAGGGCAGACTCCAAAGTTCCTCCGGACTTGGACACGATATTGAGGGAAAAATCGCGGTCGCCCAGATAGTCTATTAGGTCAAGATAATAACTGGGAGAAAGATTGTTGCCCACATAGAGAATCTCTGGCACCTGGCGCTGCTGTCTAGCGGCCTGACTCTCCCAGATGGGGCCCATAGCTTCAATGAAGGCCTTGGCCCCCAAGTAGGAGCCACCGATACCAGCCACCAGCAGTACCTGACTTTCATCACGGATTTTAGCAGCGGCCTCCAGAATACGGTCAAATTCTTCACGGTCGTAATTAATTGGTAAATCAAACCAGCCGAGAAACTCCTCACCCGGTCCTCCCCCATTTTGCACGAGCTCCCAGGCAGCCTGTGCCTGACCCTGCATTTGTTCTAATTCATGAGGGGCTAAAAACTGCTCTAAGTGTTTCACATCAAGCTTTAACATTATCCATTTTACCTTTCTGTGTCAGACCCTACTCAGCCCTAAAAAAAAGAGGGCCGAGGCCCTCTTAGTATAACTTAGGCAGGCTAAGTTTAGTTAATGTCGAAATAAAAGTCGTCTTGGCGGTAACCCACCTTAACTCCGTTTTTGTTATCCAATTTACCTTGCAATAAAAGATCAGATAAGTGGTCTTCAATCTGCTTTTGAATGGTCTTACGCAAGGGTCTAGCTCCAAATTTAGGATCATAGCCCTGTTCCGACAAGGCATCTTTCGCAGCCGGGGTGACTTCTAACTGGTAACCCGCCAATTGAATGGAATTCTCCACTTCTTTCAACATGAGGCTGACAATCTGGCGGAGGTCTTGCTTGCTCAGAGATTCAAAAATCACGATATCATCAATCCGGTTAAGGAACTCAGGGCGGAAAATGTCCTTAAGTACACTATCCACACGTGCCTTCATAGATACATCGTTATTTTGTCCAAAGCCCAGACCTTGTCCTTTCAGGCTAGTTCCGGCATTGGAGGTCATGATGATCACCGTGTTGGCGAAGTTGACCACCCGGCCATGGCTGTCGGTCAGACGGCCATCATCTAAAATCTGCAAGAGCATATTGTAGACGTCGGCATGGGCTTTTTCTATTTCATCCAAAAGGATGACGGAATAAGGATGTCGTCTAATCTTCTCCGTTAACTGCCCCCCATCGTCGTAACCCACGTAGCCCGGAGGCGAGCCTATGAGTTTGGAGACCGTATGCGCCTCCATAAATTCCGACATATCCAGACGCACGAGGGCACTTTCATCCTCAAAGAGAACCTCAGCCAAGGCCTTGGCTAATTCAGTTTTACCCACCCCCGTAGGTCCTACGAAGAGGAAGGAGGCAGGTTTGTCCTTTTTACCAAAGCCCGCCCGCTTGCGGCGGATGGCCTTGGACAAGGCCGTAACCGCCGCCTCCTGGCCAATAACCCGTTTATGAAGGCGCTGTTCCAGACGTAAGAGCTTATCTCCTTCACTTTCTGTAATAGCTTTCACTGGAATACCCGTCCACATTTCTACCACCGAGGCGATATCCTCCTGACTGATCTCCACGGGTTTAAGGCCTGCCTGCAATTTTTCTAATTCCGTGCTTAAGCGCATTTCTTCCGAACGCAGGTTGGCCTGTTGTTCGAAGACCTTAAGCCTGTCTTCCTCGGCCAACTTATCACGCAGCTGGTCATTGAGTTCATCCAGTTCTTCCTTAATTTCTGCCAGGCGATCACCTTCTTTTTGTATAGTGATTAAATCCTGATTATCCAGGTTAACCCTGGAGCCCGCCTCATCTAAGAGGTCAATAGCCTTATCCGGCAGGAAACGGTCTTGAATATAGCGAGCAGACAGGCGAACAGCGCTGGCTAAAGTCTCATCGGAATAGTGTACCTGGTGGTGGTCCTCATAGTAGCCCTTAATGCCCTTGAGAATTTCCAGGGCATCTTCCGTTGAGGGTTCATCCACGATGACCTTTTGGAAACGCCGCTCTAAAGCAGAGTCCTTTTCGATAAAACGTCGGTATTCGTCCAGGGTAGTAGCCCCAATGACCGAAATATCACCCTGGGCCAGGGCTGGCTTGAGGATATTGGCAGCGTTCATGGAACCTTCGGCATCGCCTGCCCCCATGATATTATGGAGCTCGTCAATTACCAAAATAACGTTGCCGGAACGTTTGGCTTCTTCCACAACCCCCTTCATGCGGTTCTCAAACTGCCCCCTAAATTGGGTGCCAGCTACCATGGCCGTCATATCCAGCTGGTAGACCTCTTTATCCAGAAGTTTGGCCGGAACCTGACCCTCAGCAATGCGCAGGGCCAAACCCTGGGCAATAGCGGTTTTACCCACCCCGGGTTCACCCAGGAGCACCGGGTTATTTTTGGTACGGCGGTTAAGAATTTGGACTACTCTATCTAATTCCTTCTGCCGCCCGATAATCTTATCGATACGACCTTGCTGGGCTTCCAGAGTAAGGTTAGTACCGAATTGGTTCAAAAATTTCTTTTTGGGCTCCCGCTCTTTAGACCGCCGGCCTGGATGAAGCTGGTCAGTGGCAGGGGATCTGGACTCTTTATCCTCCCGGGCCGTAGGTGCGTTCATCAACTCACCCATGGCCGTCATGGAATTGGTCAAGCCCTCCTCGCCATCTCCCGTCAGGGAAGTGGTTAGATTTTTCAAGCCATCCAAGGCATCATTTATATTGAAATTAGAATCCATCAGGGATTTGAGCAGGAAATTCGCCTGATCTCCCCCCATTTGGTCAATCATCTCATTGATACGGCTTTGAATCTCGCCCACATTCTCCCGGGTAATACCGGACCTGGCAAAGGCTTCTTCCAGGCCTCCAATATTCTTTTTAAGGGCGCATTCTAAACAAATACCTTCACTAATGCGCTTCTCACCCTCAATACGCGTGAGGATAATCACCGCTTCATTTACTTTACAAATTTGACATTTAGGCATAGTTCTCTTCCTTTATCTGCTTACTAAGGGCAGTAACACTTCCTTAAGATATTGTCCCGTATAAGAATTTTCTGCTTGGGCTACTTCTTCCGGGCTGCCGCTCGCCACTAGCTGGCCACCAGCTTCCCCGCCTTCGGGACCTAAATCAATGATATAATCCGCATTTTTAATTACGTCCAAATTATGTTCAATAACCAAAACCGTATTACCCTGCTCGGTCAGTCGCTGCAGGATATCAACTAAGAGGTGGACATCAGCAGCATGCAAGCCTGTGGTAGGCTCATCTAGGATATAACAAGTGCGCCCCGTGGCTCTCTTGGCCAGTTCCGTAGCTAGCTTAATGCGCTGGGCCTCCCCTCCGGAGAGAGTCGTGGAATTTTGTCCTAATTGAATGTAGGACAAGCCCACATCCACTAAAGTTTGCAGCTTCCGTTTTATGCTGGGTATATTCTGGAAAAAGATGAGGGCTTCCCCTACTGTCATTTCCAAAATATCGGCTATAGTCTTATCTTTATACTTAATTTCCAGGGTTTCTCGGTTATAGCGTTTACCCTGACAAACCTCACATTTTACATAAACATCCGGCAAAAAGTGCATTTCAATCTTTTCTACCCCATCGCCCTTGCAGGATTCGCAACGGCCCCCCTTCACATTGAAGGAAAAGCGTCCTGCGGCATAACCCCGGGCCCTAGCAGTAGGTGTAGCAGCAAATAGCTTGCGGATGTCATCAAAGACCCCGGTATAGGTGGCGGGGTTAGAGCGGGGAGTCCTGCCAATAGGAGACTGGTCAATAGAAATTACCTTGTCCAGATGCTCTACCCCTTCGACCTTACTAAAGTTTCCCTGCTTGGACCGCGCCATATTAAGGCTAGACCTTAGGTACTTTTCAATGATGCCATTGACCAAAGAGGATTTACCCGAACCGGATACCCCCGTTACGCAGGTAAAGACCCCGAGGGGGATGGCGATATCCAAGTCCTTAAGGTTGTGCTCTCTACATCCGTAAAAACGCAGGTATTCTTTGCCGGGCTGCCTACGTTTCTCCGGCACGGCTATGGATTGACGACCCGCCAGATAGGCTCCAGTCACAGAATCCGGAACTGCCTCGAGGTCCTCCACCGATCCCTGAGCCACCAAATGGCCACCATGAATACCGGCACCCGGTCCTATGTCGACAATAGTATCCGCTTCGCGGATGGTTTCTTCGTCGTGTTCAACTACAATGACACTATTGCCCTGGTCTCGCAAGCGCTTGAGGCTGGCTAAGAGTTTACGATTATCCCGCTGATGGAGGCCAATAGAGGGTTCATCTAAAACGTATACTACCCCCGTAAGGCCTGAGCCAATTTGGGTGGCTAAGCGGATACGCTGGGCTTCGCCGCCTGAAAGAGTTCCGGCTGCCCGGGACAAGGTGAGATAGTCTAAGCCCACATCAATCAGGAATTGCAGACGGTTAGTGAGCTCACGCATGATGGGAGCTGCAATTTTCTCTTGATAGGCTGACCAGGTCAGGCCCTGCAAAAATTTCAGGGCCTCCCGTATAGCTAGTTGCGTAAATTCATATATATTCAAATCTTTTATCTTGATGGATAACACTTCCGGCTTTAGCCTGGCACCCTGACAAACAGGGCAGTCCTTAATGGCTAGATAAGGCGCATATTCATCGCGGTAATCCTCCGAGCCACGCTCTCGGAAACGTTCCGTCATGGAAGGGACCACCCCAACCCAAGAGCGGAAATAAGGCCTTTTACGCTGGTAGGGAGTCTGGGAGGTATCAATTTCCATGCGTTTACCCCCATTGCCGAAGAGGACAATATCCTGAATTTCCGGGGGCAAGTCTTGCCAAGGTGTATCCAAGGAGAAATCATATTCGCATGACAAGGCCTCAATGAAGGCCCTACCCCAAGATTTACGGTCGGCAAAATTCCAACCAATTACCTTAATGGCCCCCTCATTCAGGGATAAGGCCGGATTTTGTACCACCAAATCCGGATCAATTTCTGTAAGTTGGCCTAAACCCAAACAGTGGGGGCAGGCCCCCAAGGGGTTATTGAAGGAGAAGAGGCGGGGGGAAACCTCTGCCAAGCTAATATTGCAGTGGGGGCAGGAAAAGTTCATAGAGAAAACTTCTTCCCTCTCCTCGTAGCCAGACCCGTCTTCCCGGGCTTCCTGCACTAAGATCTGGGCCAAGCCTTGACCCAAACTCAGGGCCAATTCCAAAGAGTCAGCCAGGCGGGACTCCACCTCCGGCCGCAAGACTAAACGGTCAACTACCACATCCAGGTCGTGCTTACGGGTTTTGGCCAAGCGAAAATCTTCCGGTAGGCTATCCAGCTCTAGCAATTCACCATCGATGCGGGCTCTTACGAAGCCATCCTTACGCAGCTTTTGGATTTCTTTATGGTATTCTCCCTTGCGGTCCCGCACTAGAGGCCCCATGATGATTAAGCGGCTACCCTCCGGGTAGGCCATAATCTTCTGCAGCATCTGGTCCAGAGATTGGGGTTGGATCAGGCGACCACACTGGGGACAATGGACGTCGCCCAGGCGGGCGTAGAGCAGGCGGAGATAGTCATAGATTTCCGTGACTGTAGCCACCGTAGAACGCGGGTTACGGCTGGTCGTCTTCTGGTCTATGGCAATGGTGGGTGAGAGCCCCTCCAAGGAATCACAATCGGGTTTCTGCATCTGACCGAGAAAGAGCCGGGCATATGAAGAGAGTGACTCCACATAGCGACGCTGGCCTTCCGCATAGATGGTGTCGAAGGCCAGAGAAGACTTGCCAGAACCTGAAAGCCCCGTAATCACCACCAGCTGGTTACGGGGAATATCTATATTAAAATTTTTCAAATTGTGCTCACGGGCACCAACTATTCTTATGACATCTTTCATCGCTAATATTTTATCCTACTGCCGTGAATAACTTGGTAACAATTACGAAATAAGTGTGGCACTCTCTAGCTACGAGTGCTAAAACCAGGATAGCACATCTGTCAAGCCGAGAGGAAAAAGCAAGCGGGAGAAAGCAATAAGCTCTGTAGCGAAGTGGCTACAGAGCTTATCTGGTGACCCTAAGGGGAATCGAACCCCTGATTCCGCCGTGAGAGGGCGGCGTCTTGAACCGCTTGACCATAGGGCCATAACTAGTAGAGTTTACCCCATAATTTACAAATAAGCAAATCGCTTTTGCTAGACCCTATTTTAGCAGAAATTAGATATGAAAACGTACCTTGAGCTCAAAGATAATCAGCTTGTAACGGAGACCCAGGGTGAGCAGGAAAACCAAAGCACCAGCTACAGCGCTGGCAATGGCAGGCCACCAAGGCTCCAACTGAAAGAAGGCTAAGAGTAGAAGGGGCAGCAGGCTCAGCAAGGAAGTAGCTAAGAGGTAAAGAATATAATCCCCCAACTGGTAGCGCACTAGGAGCATACTGACCAGGATGGCCACAAGAGCTAAAGCAGATAGTAAAGGAATGGCGTAGGTCACTGACCAGCCTTCCCAAGCACTAAGATAATCCCAAGCCAGGCTAAAGCAGGACAGGATGGCCAGCTGATAAAGGACACTTTTAGCAAGATTGCGGCGTTTTTTTACTACCGCCGTGGCCAGTGACCAAAAACCTAGAAGGGCTAAAGCGATATGCAGCCAGCTTAGACCTAGGTCCGGCCGTCTAAGACTCAGCAGCCAGAGGAATAAGAGGAGACCCAGGGAAAGAGCTGCGAACACCTTAGCAAGTAAATGCTGGTTATAGCGCAGGGGAATCAAAGGGTAGCTATCACGGATTAAATTCTCCCCCCTGCTAGATACATCACGGTCCTCCAAGGGTGCATGGCAGAGGGGGCAATAAATCCGCTGGCCCTTAATATCAATGTGACACTCCGGACAGTAAGCCATCTTAACAACGTTCCTCCACTATATTATTGGCAGCCAACATAATGTCTACTCCTTGGCTACGCAAGAAACGCAAAAAATGTCGCTGGATATCGGTCTCCCGGTAGGGAGAACAAAAGCTCAGATTAAAGTTGTCTCCATAACTTATACAGACAAACTGGGGACGGCGGGCCGAGATTGCCAGGGCCACTTTTTTAATAAAAGGGGAAATTTCCTCCGGTAAACGCAACTTGCCCATATTGGACAGGGCAGTGGTATGTTTACGGTCTTCCAGCTTAGCGGAAAGCTTCAGTACCAAGTCTTTAAGGGGACGCAAAATAGGCCTTAAGGCCAGATTCTCTTCAAATTCGTAGAAACTATACAATTTGGCGGCTAGATTATCTTTGGTGACCTGTAAGCTATATTGGTCTTTAACGGCTTGGCAAAGCTCGGAAAAGCTAGGTTCTGTTCCCTCGTAACCATAACCAATGGTTATCGTGGCAAAAAAATTGCGAGAAGATTGTGAAGGAAAGAAGCTGCGAAGGTTGACCGGTACCGAGATGGTGATACTTAGAGGCTCTCTTGGCGCATCTTGCTTAACTGGCTCCGCCTCCACTTTAGCCCGATAAATCGATTGAATAAATAAGGCGGTGAGGTAGACCGAGAGGCTGACCCCCTGACTTTTAGCCAGGTGCAGAATCTGTGTTAGGGGCATATCACATTCCAGAATCTGGGTACGATGATCCGGAGTTAGAGTGCCCTTCAGATGGTGAACTTGGGGCCAGTTGACTTTGAGGGCAGCAGCTTTTGCCTGTATTTCCCTTTTTTTGGCCAGCCACAGCTTGCGCTTGTCCCTATCTTGTGGCTTAGCGAAATACAGGCTGTAGGAATCTTCGCTTTGCAAGGCTACAGCCTGCTCCTTAGCCTGGGCAGACAGCAAAGGTGGAATTGCCGCCTCCTCCTTGTCTGCCAAGTAGCGTAAATTTACATAATGGGTGAGGAGCAGGCGGAAAAAATCCGCTGCCCCGTTGCCATCCGAAAGGGCATGAAAGACCTCCAAATGGATGCGTTCATGGTAATAAATAACACGGAAAAGTAAGTTCTTGCGGTCCAGTTGATAGAGCCCGCGCATAGGGACCTCTGCCTCCGGTCTAAGCCGTGGGGTAAGGTTGCTATCTTGGAAGTAATACCAGAAAAAGCCACGGCGTAGGACCGCATGATAGAGGGGAAAATCCTCGTAAGCCTGGTCCAGTGCCTCCTGTAAGAGGAGGGGATCCACCTCATCTTGCATGGTAGCTGTAAAGCGGAAGACCTTGGTATCTGTATCTGTGATAGCCGCAGGAAAAATCTTCGAGGCATTATCTAAATCCAACCAGCCTCGTTTCTGACTGGCTTGCACCAGGGCCGAATCCAAGCCTGACTTTTGCTGGGCAAATTTTTGATGTCGCAAGTTCTGTAAAGGCACCTTAAACGGAGTCTGCTCCAAGGGGGCCTTTTCCCTACTAATCTGCTCTAACCAGCTTTCCCGTTCTCGTATTTCTTCCTGGCTTAGCTTACGTGATACTGCTTTCTCCTTATCCTCCCCTATATCTTTGATCGAGGTACGGTGGTATCCCAGGAAAGCCAAGACCCTGGCATAGCTTTCCTCGATAGCCCCGGACCAATCAGGGTAAGCCAAGTAGTTGTGGGGAGCATCCAGGACCCGGTAGACCTCCGCCTGATTACCAGCTTGTTGAAGGGCTAGAGCAAAACTTTCGCCTTCATCACGCAGAGGATCATACTCAGCAGTCAAAATCAGGGTCGCAGGTAGTCCTTGCAGACTGTGGGCCAAGAGGGGTGAGACCTCCGGCCGCTTGCGGCTAGAAGGGTCAGGCAGGTAAAGGTCCATGTAATCCTGGATTTTCTTACAGGTTAAGCCATAGTCCTCACCCATGGTGCGCAGGGAGGCAAAAGGACTGTGAGTGCTGTAATCGCCATAGGTAGCAGGATAGAAGAGAATCTGCCGGTCAGCAGGCCTCATTCCCGCATCTCTCAGTAGCAAGGAGACTACTGCCGCCAGATTACCTCCTGCGGAATCACCACATAAGGTTACCAAGCCTTCATCTGAGAGTTCGCGGGAATAGTAATAGTCTATTAAGAGGTGGGCTGCCGTCAGACAATCTTCTAAACCTGCAGGAAAGGGGTACTCCGGAGCCAGCCGGTAGTCCACGGAAAACACCACCTGTCCCATAACTTCCGCCATATGGCTACAGATGGGGGTGTAGGTATCGATGTTGCCGATGACCCAGCCCCCACCATGGAAAAAGATAATGGCTCCCGGCCGCCAGGTCTCACTAGGGAAAAAAATGCGTATCGGGATACTACGTTGAGGATCCAAAGATGGCAAATAGTAGTCCTCTATGGGGTCCCGCTGCTTGGGAGAAGGCGTGAGAAAATCTTGAAAATCTCGGACTGCTTGATAGTTTTTCTTCACATCCAACTTGGAGGAAGAAAAAAGTTTCAGCAATAATTTCATGACTTTATTCAAAACTCTTCCTCCCCTGGACATTTAGTTAAGCTGATCCTGGACATATCGTTAT
>JAUNLO010000009.1 GCA_030532185.1 Eubacteriales bacterium | reverse complement strand
AACTAAAGTGAGAGCTGGGTTTCTTTAGTGTCCTGTTTACTTTGGCAATTAGCAATGGTCAAGCTTTTTCCCTAAGTGGGCCTGCATATATAGAAAGAAACTGTAAAATATATTATAGTTGAGAGACGCAAAGTGACTCTTAAAGGAGACTCTAGGAGAGTTAAGCCATCAGAGCTTAGTCCCCCAGCGGTGACTGCACAAGAGTTGGCTCTCCACTAAGAGACTCCACTAGTAGGCACTCTCAAAGCAGAAATTAAAACTCTGGAGGTATGTTTATGTCAAAAAGAATCTTGGTTATCGGCGGCGTAGCCGGTGGCGCATCCACAGCAGCTAGAGCCAGAAGGCTGGACGAAAGCGCAGAAGTGGTGATGTTCGAGAAAGGCCCCCATGTTTCTTTCTCTAACTGCTGCCTGCCCTTCTATCTAAGCCGGATTGTTCCGGAAAGCGACAATCTGGTATTGATGGATCCCGAGCAATTCAAGAAGCAGTACAATATCGATGCCCTCGTTGATGAAGAAGTAGTAGCTATCAACCGTGAGCAGAAGACCGTTAGCGTACAAAGCAAAGATGGCAAAGTCCGTGAGGAAGCCTACGATATTCTCATGCTGTCTCCGGGTGCCAACCCCATCATGCCCGGCTCCATTAAAGGCCTGGATAAGCCTCATGTCTTCACGGTCCGCAATGTCGTAGATATCGTGGCTTTAGACGAATATGTACGTGAAGTTGATGCCAAAAACGTAGTTATCGTGGGTGGCGGCTTTGTTGGTCTCGAGGTTATGGAAAACCTCCGCCTGGCTGACCGTAATGTCACCCTGGTCGAAGCTATGGATCAGATCATGACCCCCTTTGACTATGATATGGCCCAGATTTTACACAAGGAAATTTACGATCAGGGCGTTAACCTCATGCTCAGCGAACAGCTGGTAGAGGTAGCTGATAAGGAAGTTATCCTGGCCAGTGGTAAGAAATTGCCCGCAGATGTCGTGGTCATGTCCATCGGTGTCCGTCCCGAAACCAAACTTGCCCAAGACTGTGGCCTGGAAATCGGAGAGACCGGTGCTATCAAGGTCAACCACAACTATCAAACCTCTGACCCCAACATCTATGCCGTAGGCGATGCCGTAGAAGTAAACTGCTTCTTTACCGGTGCTCCCACCAAGTTGGCCATGGCTGGTCCTGCCCAACGTCAAGCCCGCGCAGCAGCTGGCCACTTCTATGGTAGAACCCATAGAAACACCGGCGTAATCGGTTCCTCCGTGGTCCGGATTTTTGACTACAATGCAGCACGGACCGGCTTTAACGAGAAGCAAGCCCAGCGCGCAGGCATTCCTTACGATTATGTCTACCTGATTCCCGGCGACAAAGTAGGCCTCATGCCTGGTTGCCACCCCCTCTTCTTCAAGTTGATTTTCGAGACCCCCAGCGGCCGCATTCTCGGTGCCCAGGCCATCGGTAAGGGCGCAGTAGATAAGCGTATCGACGTTATCGCCACTCTAATCATGATGCACGGTACCCTGGAAGACTTAGCCGAGCTCGAGCTTTGCTACTCTCCCGCTTACGGTACTGCCAAGGATGTCGTTAACCACGCCGCCCTGGTTGCTCTGAATATCCTTAATTGCGAATTCAAGCAAATCCCCGTGACCGAAGTAAGAAGACTGGTGGAAGAAAAGGCCTTCATTATTGACGTACGTGAACCTGAGGAATATGCTCTTAGCCACCTGAAGACTGCCGTCAATATCCCCATGAGTGAATTCCGTCAACGCTTGGACGAGATTCCCAAGGATCAACCTGTCTATGTCCACTGCCGTTCCAGCCAGAGAAGCTACAATGTAGCTCGTGCTTTAGGCCAACTGGGCTTCGACAATATTTACAACATCATGGGTTCTTACCTGGGCATTAGCTTCTACGAATACTTTAATGATAAAATTACAGGCCGCGAGCCTATCGTGACAGACTATAACTTTAACTAATTGTCGTTCACGCTAGTCTTCGGGCTGCCAAAGCTCATTAGAAGCAAAAGCTGCAAATGCTAAGCAGAGGAAAAAGCTGCTAATAGTCAGCAGAAGATTCCTCTGCTAAAGCTAAGTAGAAGATAAAGTAAAAAGTAAAAGAGGAAGATTTATGAAAAAGAGTTTTAAAGAGCCTATCTTGGGGGCGATTGTTTTTGTAGTCGCTGTCATTTTGGGCCTGGTGTTTCTCGAACAAAAAATGTACACCCGCCTCTTCATTGGTATGGCCATCGGCTATATCTTAACTAGGGGCTTCTTTGGCTTTGCCGGTAGCGTTAACAGAGCCTACAATACAGGTTCTACCAAACTCATGCGTAGCCTGATGTATCTGTTCGTTATCAGTGCAATTATCACCATCGCCTTTGTCTACAACGATGTGGGAACCCTCAATGCTGAGACCGACAAGATGGAGTATATCTACCGCTTAAGTGTCAACCCGATTAACCTGGGTCTGCTGGTCGGTGGTCTCCTCTTCGGCTTCGGCATGGCCCTGTCTATGTGCTGCGCCTCCGGTTCCTTGACGGACCTGGTGGCCAGCCCTTGGCGTGGCGGCACCACCCTGATTTTCTTCTGCATCGGGGTCTTCGTGGGCTATCCCCTGCAAAACTCTGCCAGCTGGGTTACCACCTCTTGGGTGACCAGCGGCAGCCGTGGCAAAGGCGTATTTTTACCTGACCTCTTCCCTTGGGACCCCATGCGGGGCTTCCTGGCTAGTTTGGTCGTAACCCTCCTGCTGGCGGGCTTAGTCATTTACCTGTCTAAAGCCTATGAGAATTACCGGAAAAAGCAGAACACCTTCAGCCTGCCTGGCTCGGAAGCTATGCAGGAAAAAATCGCCCAAGGTTTGGACCAAGATAAGAGCTGGTATTATAGAATTTTTGCCAAGCCCTTTACCCTCAACCAAGCCATTGTGGCCTTCGCCCTCTGCTATGTCGCCCTCATGTACTTCTTCAAGTCCGGCTGGGGCGTAACCACCCCCTTCGGCTATGCCTTCGGTGGTTTCCTCAAGCTGTTCGGCGTATCTTCTGAGGCCCTGGAAGCCTACACCAAGGCTAAACCGGGCTTCTTCGACACCCCCTTCTTCTCCAACGGTGTTAATGTACAGAACATGGGTATTGTGGTTGGTACCTTAGTGGCCTTCCTACTCATGAACATTTACAAAGAGACCGTCATGGAAGAAATCCGTATTACCCCGCGTGAGGTCCTGGTATATATGCTGGGTGGCTTCACCATGGGTATTGGTAGTAGATTAGCCAACGGCTGTAATGCCGGCGCCCTCTTTACCCCCATTGCTCACTTCTCCCTCTCTGCTTGGGTTTTCCTGATCGTGCTGGTGGTAGGTGGCACCCTGGGCAACATGGCTGCCAAAAAACTTAGACCCTAATCGGCTCTAACTAGAACGTAGCCGTTCCCGCTCCGGCGGGAACGGCTTTTTATGACGATGAGAAATAACAAACGCTTGTTTATCCGAAACCGTGTATTAACCATTTCCACCTGGTTGCTAATCCTGGGGATTTGGTTTTTTGTTACTGAACTAGAGTTAATCTCTTCAGTGTTAGTGCCCTCACCCATAACCGTGGGTCGTACTTTTGTCGAAATTTTGCGTGAGGGCTACAACGATGTCCCCCTATCCGTCCATCTGGGGATTAGCTTTGCCCGTCTTTTTTTAGCCTATTTTCTGGCTATGCTGATTGGCATCCCCCTAGGACTATTGAGCGGGTATTTTTCCGGTGTGCGGTCTGTGGTCGATTCCCTGATCCAGTTTTACCGGCCCTTGCCACCCCTAGCCTATTACACCCTCCTGGTCTTGTGGTTTGGCATATACGAGGAGTCTAAAGTATTGCTGCTCTTTTTAGCTGCCCTGGCTCCCATCTACGTTTCTTGTGTGTCCGCCGTGGGCAAGATAAATGCTGACTATCAGCTGAGCGCTTTATCCCTAGGGGCTAGTCGCAAGCAAGTCTTTATCCATGTGGTGGCTCCCGCCTGTTTGCCGGAAATTTTTACCGGCTTACGCACTGGTATCGGCGTAGCCTACACCACCCTAGTGGCCGCAGAAATGGTCGCTGCCACCTCGGGCATCGGCTGGATGGTAATTGACGCCTCACGCTTTTTGAACAGTCCAGTCATGTTTGTCGGTATAATAATCATGGGTTTGACCGGCGTCATCATCGACCTAGTCATGCGTCTGATTGAGAAATACCTAGTAGACTGGAAGACCTACGTTTAAATTTCGTACATACGCTAAGCCTGCCTGCACAGGTGGGCTTGAGCCAGTTAGATAGATACATAGAAGAGCTTGAGCTCAAAATACAAATTGCAGTTTGATTTAAGCCAGAAGTGTCCATGGCACATGGACTTAAGCTAGCAATAAACATTGCAGTTAACTGAAGCCAAAAATATCCATGACTGATGGATTGTGTTAGAAACAAATATTTAGAACATTTTGAAAATTTAGAAGAGTGGAAGAATAGCAGTTTATGAAAAAAGTTTTTGTTTTATGCCTGATTTTATTCCTGGGACTGTCCTTTGTGGCCTGTGGACCTACCGCCTCTACCCCTGCCGATAAGCCTGAAGCGGTGAATATAGGTATCCTCCGCGTCCCTAACGATGAAATGATTGCCAAAACCGAGAACCTTTTTCAGGAGTATTTCCAAGACAAGGGAATCGAAGTCAATTTTATCGTTTTTGACTCGGGAGTAGATGCCAATAAGGCCTTTTTCTCTGGCAGTATCGACTTTGCCACCATGGGTCATACCAACGCGGTCATCGCCCTCTCGCGCAAGCTGCCCGTGGAATTAGTCTGGATCCACGAGGTCCTGGGTGAAATTGAAGCCCTAGTGGTCAAGGAAGATTCTCCTATCCAATCGGTTGAAGAACTGGCCGGCCAGCGCGTGGCCACCGTTTTTGCTTCGACTTCCCACTACAGCCTCTTGCATGCCCTGCGTGAAGCGGGTATTGAAGACCAGGTGACCCTGCTTGATATGCTGACTCCGGATATCGTGGCCGCTTGGGAACGGGGTGACATCGAGGCCGCCTACACCTGGCAGCCTACCCTGGGCGAAATACTGAAAAGTGGCCGGGTTCTCATGGACAGCAAGCGTATGGCCGAAAAAGGCGTAATCACTGCCAATGTCTGCCTGGGTCGCAAGGAATTTTTAGAAAACTATCCCGACCTGACCGCTGACTTTATCACGGTTTTGCGCAAGGCGGGAGATATTTACCGGGCTGACCCCGCCAAGGGTGCGGAGATTACCGCTAAAGGCCTAGATATTAGCTCCGAAGTAACCTCAGTCCAAATGTCTGGTTCACGCTGGTTGACTGGGGAAGAAGAAATCTCTCCCGAATTCTTAGGTAACTCCGAACAACGGGGGGCCTTCGCCGACGTCTTCTATTCCACCGGGGAATTCCTCTTAGCCCAAAAACATATCGACCGTCTGCCCACCAAAGAAGAGGTAGATGCCTTTATCAATCCTGAATTTATCGAAAAATCCTTGCAGGGGAGTGGTCAATAATGGCTCAGCCCCTGATTAAACTCCAGGACGTGTCGGTCCAGTACAACTCCCGGACTAGTAAGATTAAAGCCGTACGGGATGTGAGCTTCGACATTGAGGCAGGGGAATTTGTCTGCCTCTTAGGTCCCTCTGGCTGTGGCAAGAGCACCATCCTGAAACTTATCGCCGGCTACCTCCAGCCGACCCAGGGCAGCGTTACCATGCGGGGTGAGACCATTGTAGGTCCCGACCGTCATAGGGGAGTGGTCTTCCAACATTCCACCCTCTACCCCTGGATGAACGTCCGCCATAATGTCGAATTTGGACCCCGCATGCAAGGACTGGGAGCCGACCAACTTCGCAAGCTCTCCGACCACTATCTGGACCAGGTCAAGCTTAGTTCCTATGCCGACAAAAAGACCTACGAACTCTCCGGTGGTATGAAGCAGCGGGTAGCACTAGCCCGCGTCTTGGCCAACGAACCTGAAGTCATCCTCATGGACGAACCCCTAGGCGAGCTGGATGCCTTGACCCGCATCCAAATGCAAGCCCTCTTGCGTGGCCTCTGGCAAAAGAATAACACCACCATGTTCATGATTACTCACGACATTGACGAAGCCCTTTCCCTGGGCACCAAAGTCATGGTCATGTCCAGCTCCCCCGGTACCATCGTCAAAAGCTTCCAACCCCAATTCACCCACTGCGTAGGCGACAACGCCTTTGGCCGTGTAGACATCACCCCCGAGTACATCAGCCTCCGCGACGAAATCTTCGGCATCATCACCCTAGGCACAGACTTGTAGGAAGCCTGAAGGGAATCTTCAAGAAATATTTGCATGAAGCTGGAAAAGTGACCTACAAAAGACTTACAGCGCCAGTAGGGGACTTGAAGTAGACAGTTAGAAAATCTGCAGAAGATTTGCCATAACTGTAGCAAGTTCCATGTAATTTAGTAAGGAGTCAGTCAATGAACCGTGGAAAACGACCCAAAATTAAAATCACTGTAACCGACCGCCGAGGAGAGAGAGGCTGCCACCGTGGGCATAAAATCGGCGACAGCTATGATTACGATACCGAGCGTGGACAAATTTGCCCCATGGCTATGCATTGCGGCTTCCCCTATATCGACATTCTGCGCTACGGCGGCTCCTTGCCGGGTCAGCCTGAAGGCTGCGCCGAATTCTGCTGTTCGGACGCCGATGTCATAATGGTCTTTAAGGCGGAGATGGTTGAGGCCTAACTCAATACTAGGCTCGCTCAACGTATGATTCGCAGGCCTCCCGCACCCAGTTGAGCCTGGCATCATCAAAGTTAGTGGGCACGGTACAATCGGCACCCAACATGATGCCGATCTGACCACTCTCGTTCAGGATTTTGTAGACTTCTTGGGTAATTTCCTCGCGGCTTCCCTTGGCGATGACAGCTGCTTGCTCAAAACCGCCAAAGACTGGTTTGCCACCAAAGAGCTTTTTCCCCTCGCTTAAAGAGACACCTTCCGCATGGACCGCCCAATTGTAGGCAGCGGCTTCATAGTCCGCGAAGGTCGTCAAATCATTGGCCTTGCCCCGATAGCCACAAACATGGAGTAAGTTCATCTCGCTGACCCGGTTGGCCTCGGCCAAAATCAATTTATCCCCCGGTGTGATGTATTTCCTGTAGTTTTCCTTGCTGAAAAAGTCATTTTGGTTGTTGACGCTATAATAAATCCCGTCAATCTTGGCCTCCTCAAAGAGCCTTTGGTTAAAGGCCGCTACCCCCTTGGACAAGTTCATTGCCAATTCTCCCACCGCTGCAGGATTTTCTTCCATGAACTTCAAAATCTTCGGCTCAAAAAAGCGAGTTCCCGCCATGAGATTACCAATTCTTGCAAAGTTAGCCCGCATGATGTAGGCAGGCCCAAAGCTGGTGTAGAAGACAGGCGCATCAGTATCGGCATAAATTTCCTTAACCCTTTTCGCTAGCTCAATGGAAAGGTCTGCCCAGCGCGAGTCCACGGCCTGGGGTTTCACCTTGCTTAAGTCCTCTACCTTGCGCACACCTGAAATATCTAGGGGCATAATCATTAAGGAATCGTTCATGATTTTCACCAGGTCGGGGTCGTATTTCTGCTTGGAAACCCGGTGTCCAGCGATATTTTCCTCGTACAATTTAGGCTTGCTTAAACCCTGATTCATGTTGTAAAGCATCATGTTGCCTAAATAGTGGTGGTAAAAGGCAATCGGCACCCGATCAACAGGTTCGTTATTTAAGAAGTTTTCAAATCTTTGTCTTTTGTCCATCATGCTTGGCTAGACCTCCCTCTAAATTGACTGGCTCTACACGTTGATACTTGTATTTGTGGGTCCACACCTTTGTGGCTAGCTTGTAAGACCACCCAATACAGATATTATTTCCTGAACTCAGTAAATTTTGCAACTTACGGATGTTTACGGGAGTCAAGTCCACAATAGTGTGTAAATTTGTAATTGCCTTTCTAAAACATTATTT
>JAUNLO010000005.1 GCA_030532185.1 Eubacteriales bacterium | reverse complement strand
TATGTCAAAAATCTAGGCGATTCCCTCAAGGGACGCGGCTAGGTTTGACGCTTACTTTTTCTCTAACACAGCACCCTTAAGATGAAACTGCTGCTAATTTTGGTAGCCAAACCCTCAGTATTTTAAGGAGAGAGAAAAAGATGAAACATGGTTTTAAATCGAAGGTCGCTGTCTTCGCTTTATCCGCAGTTCTGGCTCTAACCAGCCTGCCCGCCGCCCCTTATGCCGATGAGTATGGCAAAGAAGCAGGTTTTAAGCCTGATTACAGGATTAACAACCCCTACGAAGAAGTTGATTGGGAAAACTGGAAACAGTACAAGGGTGATTTCCACGCCCACTCCACTAACTCTGACGGTGGTAACCTCACCTACGAAATGGTCGAGGACCATTATGCTAAGGGCTACGATATTCTCGCCATGACTGACCACAACTATGTGACCAGAGGCTGGGAAAATGCTGATGAAGGCGCCATGGAGCTGGCAAGAAAGCAGGAAATCGAAGCCGGTACCGATAGAGATGGCCGCGGCATGCTGGATATGTCCTTCAGCAATGAGCAGTCCAAGTCTGACCATATCAACACCTTCAACCTGGATTTCAATAACGAAGCCTTCCCCGAAGAACATAGCGCCGAAGCTAACATGGCCACTACCCTCAACCAGGTTGAAGCTATGGGTGCTATTGCCCACATCAACCACATGGGCCGTTACACTGGCGGCAATAAGAACGCTGACATGTCTCATGATCCCGAGACCATTGCTAAATACGTCCACCTGCTGAGACAGCACCCCGCCACCGTTGGTATGGAGATCATCAACAAGATTGACAATGAATCTCGTAACGACCGCGCTCTCTATGACAATATTCTCATGCAGCTCATGCCTGAGAACCGCAATGTCTGGGGCTTTGCCAACGACGATACCCACCATGTCAACTCCACCGGCTATGCTTTCAATATGCTCCTGATGCCCGAACTGTCCATTGAAGAAACCCGCAAGGCCATGGAAAATGGCGCCTTCTACGGTGTAACCCGCGTAGCTCGTAACGAAGGCATTAACGCTATTCTGCCTGATGGTAGTGAAGCTCCTGGTTCCGGTAACGAAAGCACCCTGTACATGCTCGAGCAGACCACTCCTGCTATCACCAATATCGTAGTAGACCAGGTTGAAAAAACCATCACCATCGAAGGGACTGACTTTGACAAAATCGAATGGATTGCTGACGGTAAAGTTATTGCTACCGGTGAAATGATCGACCTGGACGACTTCTTTGGTACCGAAGTTAACTCTTATGTCCGCGCCGAGCTCGAAAGCGAAACTGGCCTAGCCTTCACCCAACCCTTCCGCGTATTTAAATTCGCCGAAAAAATCGAAGTAACCGAAGCTACTGCTAACGACAATCAAATCGTCCTTCAACTGGAAGGTGTACCTGCTGATGGCGCTGGCCACTTTGTCTACCTCTCGGAAAACAAGGGCGAATTCGTTCAGTATGAAGACGTTAGCTTCAGTGAGGAAGGCGTAACCGTAAACAATCTGGAAAAAGGCAAGAGATATGATGTCTACCTCATCCAGGTAGAAGACGATGTCATCATGGCTCGGTCTGCTAAGACTCGTGTAGATATTGCTGAATAATAAGTCTTATAGTAAGTCTTAAGTTCTCCAATAAAGTCTGTAAACAGAATAGGGGGTGTCTTTCCGGAGGCACCCCCTATTTTTAACTTATCCCTTATGTGCTCCCAGTAGGATGGCATAATCCATAGCATTCACCAGACTGAGTTCGTTGGCCTGGCCGGATCCTGCATGGCCGAAGCCCGTTCCATGGTCCACAGATGCTCGGATGATAGGAAGTCCTAGTGTGACATTGATGCCTGCTACGGCCTCCCAATGTTGCTCTTCCTTATTGTAGACAAAGCCTTTGATTTTTAGAGGGATATGCCCTTGGTCGTGGTACATAACTACTACAATATCGTACCAAGCCCCGAGAGCCTTGGAGAACACTGTATCTGGTGGCGTTGGTTTTTTATCAGGGATATTTATTCCTTCCTTCAGAGCCTCATCAATAGCAGGCTGAATTTCTTCAATTTCCTCGCGGCCAAACATCCCTTCTTCTCCACAGTGGGGATTCAAGCCCGCCACACCTATCTTGGGATTCTCGATACCTATATCTTTCATGGCTTCATGAGCCATATGGATACAGTCAAGCACTCGCTGCTTTTTTACTCGGTCGCAAGCTTCACGCAGCGATACATGTGTTGACACATGCACGACCCTCAAATCTTCATGTGCCAGCATCATGGCATATTTATCGGTATGAGTATAGTGGGCGTAGATTTCAGTGTGGCCTGAATAGTGGTGACCTGCCATATTAATGGCTTCTTTAGAAATCGCATTCGTAACTGTGGCGTGAATCTGTCCAGACATAGCCAGTTCAATCACTTTAACAATATATTGGAAGGAAGCCTCCCCTCCCAGCTTACTGGCTCCAATGCCAAAGGGCTGAGCTTGCTCCTCATTTATGGTTTGAGGAATTTCATCCACCGACACCAGACCCAAATCTAGCAGGTCTATAGTTCCGTAAACATACCTGGCTTCCGCAGGAGTATTTACACAATTTAATTTTAGGTCAATACCATTAAGCTTCTTTGCTACAGCCAACGCATACTCCATACTCGACTTGTCCCCAACCACCAGCGGGCGACAGCGCTCGTATACACTCTGGTCATTCAAGGCTTTGACTGTAATTTCCGGACCGTTACCAAAGGGATCTCCCATGCTAATACCAAGAATTGGTCTCTCAATCATTTCATTTTCTCCTTTGCTCTTTTCCTTACTAGCGAAAATTAATTAACACATTCCTGCTTTTTGATTCTCTTCTAGAACTGTTTTCAGCTCCCTAACCCCTTCTTCAGACAAGTAATTAAAGGGTCTGCGACAGTCACCTACCGCATAGCCTAAAAACTTGACAGCCTTTTTGACAATCGTATTGGGATTTCCATATTTAAAGACAGCCCGGAAGCTTGCAATGGATGCCTGGGCTTGCTCAGCTTCCTCAATTTTCCCCTCCATGAATAAATCGTAGATGGAAGAAAGGACATGCGGATAGACATTTGCGCACCCCGCAATACCACCTGCTCCACCCGCCAATAGAGTTTTCAGGATCAAGGAATCATTGCCAGATAAGACCTTAAAATCTTTAGCGAGATTCTTGGTCTGCTCGATATAAGCAAGTAAATTGTCTAAGTCACCACTAGAGTCTTTGACTCCCCTGATGACATCGACATCTTTGGCTAGTTTTGCTACCGTTTCAGGCAGTAACTTATTACCTGTGCGAGCGGGTATGTTGTATAGCACAATGGGAATATCTACGTGTTTTGCTACTTCTGAGTAATGATCATAAAGTTCTTTCTGCGAAGCTAGGGCAAAGTATGGTGTGATGATGGAGAGAATATCTGCCCCCAATTTTTGAGCTGTCCTAGATAGGCGAATCGTGTCTTCAGTAGATATACATCCCGTGCCCGCATATACGGAAATTCGACCTTTCACTTGATCTACTGCAGCCTCAAGCAGCTCATACTTCTCATGCTCGCTGAGAATATAGCCCTCACCATTAGTACCAAAACAAAAAATACCATCTACGCCAGATGCAATTAATCTCTCAATCTCCTCCCTCAGGATGTCCGTGTTTATCCTTTGATCTCCCTCTGTCATGGGAGTCAGAATGGGTGCAATGATGCCTTTTATCGCAGAGTTTGCCATATCCATATCTCCTCCTGTTTGCTCTTGCTCTCTTATGATTTGACGAATATTTTCCCTAGGAAAATTAAATAACCTGGCCGTAGATTGCTCGTGCGTCTTCCGACGTAATTTCTCGCATATTATTGACAAGCAGTCTCTGCTGCTGCATACCCGCCTCTACGAGACCATCTAAATCTTCCCTAGTGACCTCCCACTCTCTATAAGAAGTTGGAATATCAAGTCGCCTTACAATGCTCTCCATCCACTGAATCATATAGGCACTTTTTTCTTCTAGGCTGTTACAAGTTTTCTCGCCGTGGACGCAGGCATCATAGCATTCTGCAAGTTTTTCCCGTATAAAGGGTTCATTAAATTTCATCACGGGAATTAAAAGAACGGCATTGGCAATCCCATGAGGTATATGATATTTCCCACCCATGGGATAACTTAGGGCATGCACAGCAGTCGTGCCAGAAGCCGTAATGGCAACTCCGGCAAAGAAACTTGCTGTCTGCATAAGGATTTTGGCCTTGATAGCCTCTTTGTCTGAACATGCTTCTTCGATGTTATTAAGAATAAGGTCCAAGGCACGCAGGGCGAACATATCGCTGAAATTGTTAGCTTTCTTAGAGGTATAGCACTCAATTGCATGGCATAAGGCATCAATACCAGTAGAGGCTGCAATGGGTCGGGGTAAATTTTTAATCATTACGGGATCAAGAATTACATAGTCCGCGATCATTTCCGCATTGACAATACCAATCTTTACCTCTTGCTCCGGTACGCCTACAATCGCATTCGACGTAGCCTCTGAACCAGTCCCGGCAGTCGTAGGGATTAAGAGAGTCTCTACACATTTAGTAGCTAAAAGAGGCTTATCCAGCAGTTCTTTCACACCATAGTCATCTGTCACTAGTAGAGAGGCCAGCTTGGCCGTATCCATAACCGAGCCACCGCCAATAGCGACAATAAAATCACAGCTAGAATGTTTAAATTCATCTACTAATTTTTGCACCTGAAGATAGGAGGGTTCCGCCTCAATATCAGCAAAAATTGTGTATGCTTTCTCTGCTATCTCCAGCTCTGCTATAACGCTATCCGTAAGACCTGCCGCAACAATACCCTGGTCGGCAAAAATAGCTACCTTCTTGTATGGTCTTACAATCTGGCGAAGATTCTCCAAAGCATTTTCGCCCCCATAAACACATTTGGGCATCTGTAAAGTATATTGACTAAGCATATTTCTTTCTCTTTCTTATATTCCTGTTGTTATGTTTGCCAGTCTCACCAGCAATTCTTTGTCACCAAATCCTCCTGATTTAGAAATAATCTGGTGAGTTCTTCCTTTACTTTGAAATCTAGACACCACTGTTCCTGGCAGAATTTCAGCTACCGGCTCTACCTCAGTAACCCCAATCTTGCTTAAAAATCCCATTAGGGTATCTCCACCCACGACCATTAAGCTCCTACTGCTTCCGTCGTCTAAAATATTGGCCAAGATATCACCCAAAGACTCTGTAATCCGCCTTCGCAACTCATTTTCCTTGATTTTATGAGTTGAGGCATAATGTTGAGTCGCATTTTTTTCAGGAAAATCATTGGTATCTAGGATGAAAAGTCGATTTTGCTTAACCTTACCTAAAAGTCTTTCTTTTTCCACCCTACCCTTCTGGCTCCTCCAGTACAGAGGATCTAGTTTCTGCTCCGCTGAAAGGTATTGTCTTTTGAAGCCGTGCCGTTCTGCATAAGTCAACTGATTACTTGTGATGGGATTTACGCTGCCGCAGGCAACCAAAAAGCTCTGTTTTTTCTCCAAGGCTGCCCTCGGTGCTTTGCCCTTTAAGTCTAAAAGTTCGGGCAGAGTAGCTGCTAGTCCAGAACAGCCAGCAAGAATAGCCATCTTCCCCTCTTGCTTAAGTTTTACCGCTGCCGACATCAGACTTTCATCTGTAGTGGCGTCATAGAGCAAAATTTCCGGTTCGTCAGCCTCATCGCTATCTTTAAAATAAGCTTGTTCTGATTCTTCCGGTACACAAGTAACCTTCACCTGAGTCCCAAGGCGAATTATGTCCGGGACATAGGAGTGAAGCACAGGCTCGAAAGGGTCTTGACCAAATACGCTATCTTGTACTGGGACTCCATCAATATAATGAACTCCATTCTGGGTAATTCTGCTCATTTTTGGCAGAGCAGGAAGAAAGGGGAGCTGTTTATGCCCACTCGCATCTAGCAAGGCCTGCAGTTCACTACCAATATTTCCTCTCAAAGCGGAGTCAGTCTTTTTATAGATGCAGGGTACCCCGTAAGCTCTTGCCTTTTTAACGATATCAAACACTATTTTATAGGCAAGTTCGCTGCCCAGATGTCGGGTTTCACTATCTAAAACTAAGACATCTACCTTGTAATCAGCCAGATCATATTCCCTGGAGGTAACTACCTTTACCTCCAAGCCTGCTGACGAAAATTGGACTCCCGTGTCTAAGGCGCCAGTAAAATCGTCCGCTATAATTAAAAGTTTAATCACTGGAGATTCTCCCACCATCTTGTTGTCAATCCTCATCTATTTGTGTACAGCTCAGTGTGTAGCACATAAGTGACATCAGTTTCCTATCGCATTTTTATAGCATCTCACCAGAGGTGGGATTATAGGTTCCTGTACCGCGTTTTTTGCCTATCACATCTTCTTCCTGAAACTTCATCCACTTTATGCCCAGGCGATTTCGGTAGGCAAAAGCAAGGTGTAAACTACCATCGCTAGCCTGCATTAAATAGGGATATTCATATTGACTGTTGCTCCAGCGGTTTTCTCTGCCGGCATAGCCTTCTCCAAATTCTAGGTGACGAATTAAGGGGAAAGTTTTTCCACCATCCTCAGAAAGTGCCACTGATACCGGACAGCGAAGTCCCGGCCAAGCCACCCCAGATTTTGCCAACTCGGGTGCAGAAGCATGGTTATAGGCAATAGCTACTCTTCCACTTTTAAGTTTAAGCGCACTGATACTTGAGTTATTGTTGGGAAGCTCTGACGGAATGGGCCGTGTCCAAGTATCTCCAAAATCATAGGAATGTGACACATATATATAATCAGCCTTCCGACTCCGCATGAAAGCAAGCAGATGGTTCGAGTCTAATTCCACAACATTGGGATGAACGCAGCCTTGACTATGCGGCATATCAACCCGGTACCAGCTTTTTCCTTCATCATCTGAGATACGAAAGGCACTGGGATCTCCCGCTAATCCAGCTGGGGAATCTTGGCAAATCCAGTTACCGTAAATCCACCTACCATTGGAAAGCACCTGGATTGGCTGACGCGCAAAAGTCCCCTCCTCTGGAAATACCGTCTCATAATCAGACCAGGTACGCCCGTTGTCAAAGGATTTTTGGCACCTGATTTGCGATGTATACTGCATATTGTCTTTGCCAATTTCTCGATCCTTTTGCGCAGTATACATAGCCCAAATCACCCCATCAGGATCTAAAAACAAAGAGGGGTTTTGTTCGGAGCGGTGAGGATCGTGCGAGATTTGAATGGGCTCCTCCCAGGCTTCCGCGCCCTGGGGCAGTCGCGCACAAACAATACTTACATCTGCACTTCCTTCAAATGATCCCGCAAACCAAGCACAAAGGATGTCACCATTAGCTAATTCCAGAAGTGCCGGTGCATGGTGAGATTTATATTCTTTAGGAGGAATTACGGCCTCTAGCGTGCCCATCATATTATCAATATAGATCTGCCCATTTTGAGTCAGATCAGTCTTTTGTATATATGCCATTCAGCTACTCCCTAACTTTTGAGTTAAAAATTCCTGGTGTAATCAGTTTTAGGCAAACGACTTAATGGCCGCTTTCGCCTCCCTAGCATTAGCTAGTAAGACAAACACTCCCAAGGCAAGGCCACCAAGTGTGGTATAAAGTTCAGGCATAATCATCCCGAAGGCCGCGACAAAGCAAAGTACCCTCTGCCAGTTTTTTAATTTGCTTTGGAAAAAACCAGCTACAGTAATGGCTAGGAAGTAAGTACCCACCAATAACTGAGCACCACCCAAGATAATCTCCGTAATACTCCCTTCTAAAAGGATTGCAGGATTGTATACGAAGACAAAGGGAACCAGGAAGCCAACCAAGGCAAAAGTCATACCCTTAAGTCCAGTCTTCATAGCATTAGCATCGGCAATGCCGGCAGCTGTGTATGAAGCCACACAAACTGGTGGTGTAATCTGAGCCATAATTCCGTAATAGAATACAAACATGTTGGCACAGAGTGCCCCTACACCCAAGGATCTAATTACGGGAACGAAGAGAATAACGCCAACTAAATATGCCGCTACCGTTGGTAGGGCCATGCCCAGCAGCATACAGCCAATCATGGCAATCAGCATGGCAAAGAATAGATAATCTGTACCCAGATTGCCAATTACGCTAGATAAGTTGGTCGCAAGTGAGGTCTGGCCAGTTACTACGTTAATGATAATTCCACAGGCTGCCGTAGGAATCGCTATTTCAGCGGCCTGTTTCGCCCCTGTCATGCAAGCTTTACCTAGACCCTTAAGATCAACGTAATTTTGTCCTCCATTAACAAAACGGCTGACCATGTTAAGAAGGAGACAGGAAAATATACCTATCATGCCAGATCGCATTAAGGAGTTGCCACTAACAATGGATATGACAAGTAAAATAACAGGTACGATTAAATAAAGTCTAGGAAGTATTGCTTGGTCTACAGTTATTTTGACCTCACTACCATTTTCACTATGTACAGCTCTTTTTCTTGCTAGGCGATCTACGAGAACAAATACACCAAAGTAGTAGGCAAGTGCCGGAAGGATTGCTGCTGAAGCTATACGGAAATAAGATACACCCAGCATTTCCGCCATAATAAATGCACCTATGCCCATTATGGGAGGCATTACTTGTCCACCAGTGGATGCTACTGCTTCAATGGCTGCAGCTTCCTCAGGTTCATAACCTATTTTTTTCATCATGGGAATAGTCATAACTCCCGTGGTAGAAACATTAGCAACCGCTGATCCGGAAACCATACCCATCAAACCGGAAGAAATAACTGCGGCTTTTGCGGGGCCACCGGACGATTTGTTGGAAAATTTCATGCCCATATCAATCAGTAGTTGCCCGCCTCCGCACGCACTGAAGAAACATCCAAAGATTATGAAATAAAACAGGGAGGAGGCTGAGGTATAGAGCGGCGTCCCGAATACTCCGGCTTCTGTCATGGTCATACCGGTAGTAAATTGATCAAGCATTTGGTCCAAGGGCTTACCTTTGGTGAAAAGTATGCCGGGCAAATAAGGAGCCAACCAGGCGTACAGAATAAATAGGCAGATAAAAGCCAGCAGGACGTTACCCAGTGTCCTTCTCACTGCCTCTAAAAGTACGATAATTGTTACAACCATCACTATTTTATCCAGCCTAGTGACAGGATCGATAAATTGAACAAAGTCCCGCAAGCGAGTGCCATGAGTTATTGTGTAGTAAAATAGCAAAGCTATTCCCGCAAATAATATCAAGTCAAGATAATTCCACATTTTATATTTATTTAATATTTGCGGGTCAGGTTCTTTGCCTAGCGCCTCTGCTTCCTTCGTAATTCTTTTTCTGTATTTACCATCTGCAGGGTTAGCTAAAAAGACAATGGCCAGAGCAAAACAAAGATGGCTCGGTGATTGCAACATCGGAGTCAGTTGTTTCACAAGTGCGAGATACAGTTGAAATAGGAAAAATGCAATTGTAACAACAATGAGTGCTATCTGCCGACTGGTAAGTTTGTTTTTAATTAATGTCATCTATAACCTCTTTCTACAGCAACAAAGTCTCCAAAGGCCGTAAAGCTGGGCAATGAAAAAAGGGGTAGCGGTAGTGCCACCCCCTAAGCATGTTTGCTATTTTGTGGGATAACCCATCTCTTCATAGTAGGCTTGTGCACCTGGGTGGAGCGGAGCACCAGTTTTGGCAGGAATCCCGGCTGTTTCAGGATCAAAGAACTTCATGGCAGCAACAGCGTCACCCAGTTCATCAGCATGTTCACAAACTGCTTTGGTTAGGGTGTAAGCCAGCGCATCATCCATGCTGGTAGAAACAAGAATGTTCTGCTGAGAACCTACGGTAAAAATCTCCTCAGTCTGGCCATTCCAGGTATTGGGCTCAACGCTTGTGCGCTCATAACCCATCTCTTCAAGCTTCTTCAAGGTTTCTTCGGCCAGCTGTACATCCACCATTTCGTGGGTCAAACAAAGCTCTGTTGTGTTGGATTGGCCAGCACCAATATGATCAATGGTCATATCGTAGAGATCATCCTGCAAGCCAGATTTAATAGCATCTCCTCCCGTTTTCTCAACAACACCACCCCAGGCGACAATGTCATCAAGCGTCAAGTCGAAAGCTTTAAATAGATTTTCAGCGCTCATTTCACCGAAAGTACCATTTTTCTTAATAACAAGTTTGACGGGATACTCCTTCTCAATCAGTTCTTCAACCGTACTAATTCCCGTTGTGTCAACAAACTTCTTGGTGAACATTACATTGAGGAAATCATGACCGAGACCACCAGCAAGTACCGCAATTTCCTTAGTGGCTTCCTTGCCGAGAATTCCTGTCTCGTAAGATTGCTTGGCCGGAACACCATTGGATGCAATAATGTCACATTGCTCAGCCCCATTTACAATTATTGGTGCACCGACACCGCCTGGAGAGGTTGTCGTAATGTTAATCTTTGAACCCTCCGGAAGTTTTTTTAGCATGACTGTCTGCAATGCAGTAGCATAATTATAAGCAGCGGTGCCTACTTCTTGAGCTGCAAAGGTGAGAGTTACAGGTTCTGTAAGCTCAAATTTCCCTACCTTCTTTTCCTCTTCCGGTTTATCCGCACTCATAGAGGTGCTCTCTTCAACGTTCTTTTTCTCTGTCTTTTGTGGAGTATCAGCACTTCCACACCCCATAAGCCCTATCGCCATAGTAAGCAACAAGCACATAATGGTTACCGCAGTAAATTTTTTCATATTCCCTCCTGAAACAAAAAATTTCGTTTACCTTTGAAACGAATACTGTTTCGTTTAACTGTATTTTAACAAAGTTCTTAGCATAAGCAAGACCGTACGCCCTATTTTACGTTTCATTTTTAACCAATTATTGTTTTTCTACTTTTTACACAAAATTCCGCATACATATTTTGTGCAATATATAGATAACTTCGTTTCATATTTGATTTTTTTCATCATCCGTTTCATAATGCAACATATTAAATACTTAGCCAGGTTTTGAGGTGTAAAGTGAAAAAGAAATCGATTCTAGCTATCGCTCCTTACGAAGGACTGGCTAAAGTCATCCAATCTTTAGCAGATAAGCAGGACGAGCTTGAGTTAACCGTACGTGTGGGTAACCTTAATGAAGGGTTAAAAATAGCAAATTCTTTGTTAAAGCAAAATAACTATGATGCCCTTATTTCACGTGGCGGTACGGCAGAGTTACTGCGCAAGGAACTAGACATACCCGTTGTAGATATATCTCTATCCGTTTATGACATGCTGAGAAGTCTTAAATTGGCAGAGAATTACTCCGGCAGATTTGCCATAATCGGCTACTCTACCATCACGGAAACTGCAAAGATTCTCTCCGATATTCTGCGTTTGGATTTAAGAATAATCACCTTGCATAACCCCTCAGAAGTCTTGCCTGCTTTGCGGAAGCTTAAGAACCAGGACTATTCCCTAGTAATCTGTGACATGATTAGCTACGACGTAGCACAATCCCTTGGTTTAAATGCTTTACTCGTGTTATCAGGTGTAGAAAGCGTACAAGAAGCTCTCAAAAATGCAGCTGATATTATTCAGGTCAATGCCCGCTACCAGTTGCAGAATAAACTTTTGGGGGCTGCGCTGGCTAATGACGACAGTTCGGTTCTTATTTATGATAAGGAAAATTCTCTTATTTGCTCATCCCTAGCTCTCCAAGCACAAAATGCAGCAATCGCAGAAAATATAAGGAAAGATCCTGTGAATTATTTGAGTGGAGATAAAATAAGTGTGGTTGCTGAGCAAGCTGGTCTCTCCCGTATAGAAAGTCGGCAAATTATAGTCGAAAATGAAGCATACATTATTTTAAAAATATCACATAAACCGACTATTCTTGTCGGAGCCGATAAGGCCGTATCTATTTATAATGGTCCAGATGAACTCATATCAGGTAAGACTTCATCGATGAATAGTGCAAATCTTATCGGCAAGACTAATACTCTCATAGAAAAATACGCGACCACATCATATCCGGTCTTAATTACAGGCGAAATAGGCGTAGGTAAAGAAAAGGCGGCTATGCTCTTATACCATTATAGTAAAAACAGCAACCGCCCCTACTATGTAATCGATTGCAGCAAGCTCAAGCATGAGCAATGGCAAGCTCTTATCACACAAGAAGGCTCTCCTCTCAATGACTCTGATTCCACAATCCACCTCAAAAATATTGAAAAATTAGGCCAAATTGAACTAGATAATATATGTACCCATCTTGAGAATTCTAGATTAATAAGTGGACATCGTTTAATACTTTCGATGGTTACTCCTGATGACGATAAGCAAGGAATTAGAGAATTTTGCTTGAATACCCTTAACTGCCTACATCTTCCCTTGCTTCCGCTCCGAGAAAGGAAAGAGGACATTGAAAGCATTGCGATGCTATATATCGCCCAACTCAACTTAGAACTTGGTAAACAAGTTCTTGGCTTTGAAGCAGAGGCAGCTGCGAGAATTAAAGAATACTCTTGGCCTATGAATCTTGGCCAATTTAGACGTGTCCTCACAGAACTGGTTACTTTAACAGACGGCCCCTATATAAATTTGAGGACTGTTGAATTACTGCTTAAAGAAGAACAGCAACTGTCTACAGCTACATCTCCTAGCCCCAAACTTCCCTCCCTGAACCTTAATCTCAGTCTAGAAGAAATTAACCGAGAAATAGTACGTGAGGTATTGCAAGAGGAGGGTATGACCCGGGAAAAAGCGGCACAACGTCTGGGAATTAGTCGCACGACTTTGTGGCGCATGATCAAAGATAATACACCCAAGCTTTAGTTTTTACTGAGTCGCCGCAACAACTCATCCACCCGTTTACGGCTCGGCCTGTTAAAATATATTACATGTATGCATCGGGAGGTATTGATGTTTAAGAAGATATTACCTTATGTGCGGCCCTACCGCCTTGCTGCCATCCTGTCTCCCCTCTTTATGATGTTGGAAGTGGTGGCGGATATCCTCATTCCCCTAGCCATGGCACGTTTGGTTAATGCCGGGGTTGCCAATCGCGATGTTTCCGTAGTCCTACAGCAGGGCGGCCTGATGATTGCCCTGGCCCTTTTTGCGGTGGCTACCGGGATTGCCTCGGCCTTTTGTGGAGCCAAGGCGGGTTACGGAATTGCCTATGAAATGCGCAAGGCCAGCTACCGGTCTATCCAGAATTACAGTTTCAATAATCTGGATCAAATATCTATTCCCTCCCTCATTTCCAGATTGACTTCTGATGCAGAGACGGTAGGAACCGTCTCCATGATGTCTCTGCGCATGGCTATTCGGGCGCCCTTTATGCTGATTTTTGCTCTGATTGCCGCTATCCGTATCGACAGTCAACTCGCCCTCATTTTTGCCGTAGTCATCCCCATTATTGCTCTGCTCGTCTTTCTCCTCTTCAACCGGGCCATACCCCTGTTTAAGAATATGCGGAAAAAATTTGATGGCTTGAATGCCACTATCCAGGAGCAACTGGCGGGGATTGATGTAATCAAAGCCTTTAATCGTCAGAAGCACGCTTACGAAAAATTTACGGAAAGTAACCAAGCTCTGAAGATGGCTTCTATTCAAGCTATCATGGTGATGATTTCCCTTATGCCCCTCATGGCCCTAGTGGTTAATGCCTGTCTCCTGGCCATACTTTGGTTTGGCGGTCTGAAAGTCGCCAACGAGGGCATGCCTACAGGTAATCTCATTGCCTTCATCACCTATAATACCCAAATCATGATGTCGCTCATGATGCTGGCAGGCTATGTCGTCAACCTAACCTTTGGTAAAACCTCCTTTCAGCGCCTGCAGGAGGCTATCGAGACCAAGCCGGAGATGACAGACCCCTCCAATCCCCTGCCGGCAGTGGCCGATGGCAGCATCCGTTTCGAGGATGTTTATTTTAGATATCCTGGCTATAAGGAGCCAATTTTGGAGAATATCAATCTGGAACTTGCCCCAGGTGAAAGTTTAGGTATCATCGGGCCTACCGGTTCTTCTAAGTCCACCCTAGTCCAGCTGATTCCCCGCCTCTATGATCCTGAACAAGGACGCGTTCTGGTCGGAGGCCAGGATGTCAGGGACTACCGTAAAAAGGACCTCCGGGCCGCCATTGGCATGGTCCTCCAGCAAAACACCCTAGTCTCGGGCACTATCCGGTCCAATATGCTCTGGGGCAAGGCAGAGGCCAGCGATGCAGAAATTATTGAGGCCTTAAAGCAGGCTCAAGCCTGGGAGTTTGTCTCTCAATACGAAGATCTTTTGGACCATAAAGTTGAACAGGGTGGCAGCAACTTCTCTGGAGGTCAGAAACAACGTCTAACCATTGCTAGGGCCCTCCTCGTTAACCCCAAAATCCTCATCCTTGATGACTCCACCTCTGCCGTAGATATGGCTACGGACGCCAAGCTGCAAAAGGCCTTTAAGGAAAGTTTAAGCGAGGTAACTCTCCTCATGATTGCCCAGCGCATCTCTTCCGTAAAAGATTTAGACCGCATCCTCGTCCTGGACCAGGGCCGTATTGAGGCTTTGGGCACCCATGAGGAACTTTTAGAAAAATCGGATATTTACCAGGAGATTTACCGGTCTCAGCAAAGGGGGCTGCCCGCATGAGTAAGCATTCTCAGCATCAGGAAACAAAGGCAAAGCTTAAGAAGCAGTCGCCCCCTTCTGACCAGCAGAAGTTCACAGAAGGACCAGCTAAAGCTGGAGGACCAGGTGGCCCTAAGGGCAAGAAATTTCGGCCAGAAAATCCCTGGAAGACTACTAAGCAGCTCTTCTCCTACTTCCGCAGCAACAAACTGCTCTTTTTCACCGGTATCATCTGTGTAGGCTTGGCCTCCCTCACCTCCATTGCTCTGAACGCCATGCTGGCGCCCATTATCGACAGTGTGACAGGGGATTTTGATCAAGCAGCTTTTGTGCGGTCCTTGCTGATTTTGGCCGGCATAGGTTTCGCCCAGGCTGCCTTCATGTACTTGGGCAACCGAGCCAATGCTGTCCTCTCACAGCGCAGCATTAATCTCATCCGTCAAGACCTTTCTGCCAAGGTCTTACGCCTGCCCATGTCCTTCTTTGACTCGCGGACCCACGGGGAAGTCATGTCTACCTTCACCAGTGATATTGATACCCTCTCCCAAACCCTGGACCAGGCCGTTTCCCAGTTCATGACCTCAATCATTACCTTCCTAGGTACCGCAGTCATGATGCTGATCCTCTCCTGGAAGCTCTTTATAGTGGTTGCTGTCTTCTTAAGTCTCATGGTTCTGGTCACCCGCTTTATCGCCCAACGTTCAGGACGTTTTTATCGGGAACGGCAACTGGAAACCGCCCGACTCAACGGCTATGTCGAGGAGATGATGACTGCCCAAAAAGTGGTCAAAGTCTTTAATTATGAGGACCGGGCCATCCAAGCCTTTGAAGAGAGAGCTGAGGCCCTGCGCAGTTCAGCCACTAAGGCCTCCAGCTTTGGCGTGGTCACTTGGCCGGTTATGCGGAATCTTTCCTTTGTCATGTATGCTGTCGTAGCCATGCTAGGAGCCATGCAAGTCATTAGTGAAATAATGAGTATTGGTAATCTTGTGGCTTTTCTTCAATACATTCGGGTCATTTCCCGGCCCATCACGCAGATTTCGCAGCAGATGAATAGCCTCTTTGCCGCTATTGCAGGAGCAGAGAGAATTTTCCGTCTCCTAGCTGCTGACGAAGAAGAAATGGAAGGTCCCGTGCGTTTAGTTGGCTCTTGTGACGGAAAAAAAGACCTCTGCTGGTGGGTCCCCGACTCCGTAAAAATTTTGGAGGCTGAGGACAAAGTTGCCCTGAACGAATCGCAAGCTCTTGCGTCGACTTCACCAGGCAAAACAACAGACCAAGGCTACCGCTTAGTCCCTGTAGCAGGTGACGTGCGTTTTCATGGGGTGGACTTCGGCTATGTGCCTGGGCAAACCGTCCTCCATGACATTTCGCTTTATGCCAAACCGGGACAAAAAATCGCCTTTGTGGGCTCGACCGGAGCTGGTAAAACTACCATTACCAAGTTGATTAATCGCTTCTACGATATCCAAGAGGGTTATATCACCATTGACGGTATTGATATCCGCGAAATTAACAAATACGACCTGCGTTCAATTATTGCAGTGGTACTCCAGGACGTTAATCTCTTTTCCGGAACCATCAGGGAAAATATCCGCTACGGCCGTTTAGAGGCCTCGGATGCCGAGGTCATCGAGGCGGCTCAGGCGGCCAATGCCCACCCCTTTATTGCTCGTCTAGAAGAAGGCTATGACACCGAACTCGTACGGGAGGGGGATGGACTTTCACAAGGTGAGCGCCAGCTCCTCTCGATCGCGCGTACGGCTATCGCCGACCCCATCATCGTCATCATGGATGAGGCCACTTCCTCCGTGGATACCCGGACAGAGATGCAGATTGCCCGCGGCATGGATCAGCTAATGGCTGGTCGTACCACCTTTGTCATCGCCCATCGCCTCTCCACCGTCCGCGATGCCAATGCCATTATGGTCCTGGAGGGTGGACAAATTGTGGAAAGGGGTGACCACGACGAGTTAATGGCCCAGCAAGGCCGCTATTACGACTTGAACGTGGGGACCATAGAGCTTGACTAAAAAGGGGTCTAAGCAGCCTCGCCCCTATCACTTAAGGGCTCTGGCTTCAGTCCCCGGAATTTGTGTAGCTTGGACAAGACTAGGACATTTCTATTGAAATCCTAAGCTTAATATGTTATTAATTAGGTCTGTAAAGACGCCTATAAACTTTGTTTTAGCCCATAGATAGGAGAAATGTTATGAAAAGAATTAAAAGTTTGAAAACTCGCAATCTCTGCGCCAGCGCCCAAAACGGTGGCTGCGGCGAATGCCAAACCTCCTGCCAGTCCGCCTGCAAGACCTCCTGCGGTGTAGCCAATCAATCTTGCGAACACCAGGAAGACTAAGTAAGCAGTAACGTGCAAGTAAGGAGGCCGCAGAGCCTCCTTTTTTTTGCGAAAAGCTCAGACAGATAGGGCAGCAAGTCCTACTTACTTATAAAATAACCCCGAAGGAGAAAACACTCTGTTACACCAATATAAACAAAATGGCTACAATATTGTCCTCGATACCTGCTCCGGTGCCATTCATGTCGTGGATGAAATTGCCTATGATTTTATCGCCCTCTACCCTGAACTGGGGCGGGCCCAAACAATTGAACAAGTATGGGGCAAGTATAAGCTGGGAGAAGGTCCCGCTACAGATGAAGCAGAGACTGGAGCTCTGTCAGCCCGGGAAGGTCTTGCTCACGACTACTCAGACTTAACTCTGGCCGATTTGGAAGATTTAGCCGACGATATCGAGGAGCTAAAGGCCCAAGGCCAGCTCTATAGCCAAGACACCTATGCCCCCCTAGCAGGAGAATTTAAAGCTAAGTCTGGCAATGTGGTCAAGGCCCTCTGCCTGCACGTAGCCCATACCTGCAATCTCAACTGCTCTTACTGCTTTGCCAGCCAGGGTAAGTACCATGGTGACCGAGCCCTCATGACCTACGAAGTGGGTAAAAGGGCCCTAGATTTTTTGGTAGAAAATTCCGCTGACCGCCATAATTTGGAGGTGGATTTCTTTGGTGGCGAGCCCCTCATGAACTGGCAGGTGGTCAAGGACCTGGTGGCCTATGCTCGGAGCATAGAAAAGGCAAAGGGCAAGCATTTCCGCTTTACTCTCACCACCAATGGCATCCTCATCGACCAAGAAGTGATTGACTTCTGTAACCGAGAAATGTCCAATGTGGTCCTCAGCCTGGATGGTCGCAAGGAGATTAACGACGCTAGCCGGGTAGACTACCAGGGGCAGGGCTCCTATGACCGCATCGTGCCTAAGTTCCAAGAGTTCGTGCAGGCCCGGGGGGATAAGGATTACTACATTAGAGGAACTTTTACCCACCGCAACCCAGACTTTACCCAAGATGTCTTCCATATGGCAGATTTAGGCTTTAGTCAGCTCAGCATGGAACCCGTAGTAACTGCTCCCGGCGATCCCATGGCTCTGAGCCCGGAGGACCTGGAAATCGTGAAAGACCAGTATGAAATCTTGGCTCAAGAGATGGATAAGCGGGACCGGGAAGGTCGCCCCTTCACCTTCTACCACTATATGCTGGACCTGGACCAAGGACCTTGTATCTACAAGCGCATCTCAGGCTGCGGCTCCGGTACCGAATATATGGCCGTCACACCTTGGGGTGACCTCTACCCCTGCCATCAATTTGTGGGCGAAGAAAAATATAAACTGGGCGATATCTGGCAGGGAGTGACTCAGCCAGAAATTAGAGAAGAATTTCGGGCCTGTAATGCCTATGCAAGGCCGGAATGCCGTGAATGCTGGGCTCAACTTTATTGCTCGGGAGGCTGTGCGGCTAATGCCTACCATGCCACGGGCTCTATCTTAGGAATTTATGAGGCGGGTTGTGAGCTTTTCAAGAAGAGAATCGAATCTGCCATTATGCTGCAAGCCGCCAAAGCCAGCCGCGAGGAAGGCTCTGAGGCATAGAGGAGACCCATGGAAACGCCCATTTATGATTTTTTAAATCAATATCAAGCTAGCGCTAGTGTGCGTTTCCATATGCCAGGCCACAAGGGCCAGGAATTTTTGGGCTGTGAGGGCTGGGATATCACGGAGATTCCCGGGGCGGATGACCTGGGCCAGCCCACAGGGATCATTGCCCAGAGCGAAGGTCAGGCAAGCGAGCTATTCGGCTCACAAGCCACTTTCTACGTGACTGGTGGCAGTAGTCAGAGTATCCGGGCAATGCTCTTTCTCTTGGCCAGCTATGCCAACTTAAAAGAAACAAGGCTACAGCCGGGGCAGGACTACCACCCCTACTTTTTGGCCGGTCGCAATGCCCATAAGGCCTTCATTTACAGTCTGGCCCTCCTGGATGGAGAGGTTGACTGGTTGTGGCCAGATCAAGCCGATTCCATCTGTTCTGGAAAAATTACGGGCTCTGCCCTAGAGGCCGCCCTCCAAGCTGCTCCCCGCAAGCCGGCCGCAGTTTATCTTACCAGCCCCGACTACCTGGGAGGCCAGGCCAATATTAAGGACTTGGCCCAAATCTGCCACCAGTACGGGACTTTGCTGGCTGTGGACAATGCCCATGGGGCCTATCTGCACTTTTTAGACCAGCCTAGCCACCCCTTGGATCTAGGGGCCGATATCTGCTGTGACTCCGCCCATAAGACCCTGCCGGTCCTGACCGGCGGAGCCTATTTGCACTTGGGGAAGAGCCTGCCTCCCTTCTTCGGCGACCAGGCCCAGACCGCCCTCAATCTTTTTGGCTCAACCAGTCCCTCTTACCTAAGCTTGGCCTCCTTAGACCTAGCCAACCGCTATCTGGCTAGCGACTACCCCCAAGACTTGCGCAAGTGTATAAGCCAGCTGGATGCTATGAAGGTTGAGCTGCGCTCCCAGGGCTGGCAGGTAGAGGACAGCGAACCCCTAAAGCTCACTCTGCACGCCCCCTTAGACCTTAGCGGCCTGCATCTGGCCCAGATTCTGCAGACTCACAAGATTTTTGTGGAGTATGCAGACCGTGATTATGTTGTCCTGATGCTCAGTCCTCAGAATAATCCTAAAGATCTAGACCGCTTAAGTTTAGCCCTAGGCTCTCTAGGACAAATCCAGGGCCGCCAGGACGGTAAATTAGATCTTCAGTTTCTACAACAAGAGCCGCCCCCACAGGTCCTCTCCATTCGCCGGGCGGTCTTTGCCCCCCAAGAGTCTGTGCCTATTTCACAAGCTTTAGGTCGTATCTGTGCTGCCCCTACTGCCTCTTGTCCGCCTGCTATCCCCCTGGCGGTTTCCGGCGAAATCTTGGCAGCCCCCACCCTGCAAATCCTGGACTATTACGGGATTGAGCAAATTTCCGTTGTTAGAGAATAGGAGTTTTAAGATGAATATGACTGAACTTGATCAAATAAAAAAAGGCCTACGTAAGGAACTCAAACAAAAACGCAATGCCTTGACTGCAGACTATAGAGATCAGGCTTCCCAAGAGATTGTGGACCGGATTATGGATCATGAGGCCTACAGGAAGGCTAAGCTGATTTTTAGCTTTTACCCCATGGCCACAGAAATCCAAGTCGACCGCCTCTTTGACCAGGCGGAGGCCGCAGGCAAGCAACTTTGCTTCCCCGTGACCTTTAAGCAAGGCAGGATGGAAGCCTACATACCCCGGGACCGTGTCCACATGGACCTTGACCCCTATGGCTTTCCTACTCCCAACCCTCAACTAGACCAGCTAGTAGACCCAGCCGCTATAGACCTGGCCCTGGTACCCCTCCTGGGCTTCGACCCTGACCTCTACCGCATTGGTTATGGTGGCGGCTTCTATGACCGCTATATCGCCCGTATGCCTGACCAGGTCGTCCGGATGGGCGTGGCCTACGCCGTACAAGAATTAGATTACATCCCCCGCAACGCCTACGACCAAAAACTGGACCTGGTGATTACCGAAAGAGCTATTTTCACGGCTCAATCCGACTAGTTCTCTACTGCTTGTCGCTGGGATTTCTAGAGCTTACGGCCTAGCTGGGCCACCTAAGGGTAGAGACAAAAAAGCTGAAGGACCCTGCCATAGCTGGCAGCTACTTTAGACCTGAGGAACTTTCATGCGCGATTTTTTTCATAAATTTCGATGGTTTATTAAATACTACAAAAAGAACTATATTATCGGTCTCTTCTTCCTAGGCCTGACCTACTTTCTGGTAATCCTCCCCCCGCAAATTCTGGGTACCACTACGGATGCCATTGTCTCAGGCAATATTACTCAGCCCGTTTTAACGCGGAATATTCTACTCATTGTGGGAATTGCCGCCGTCTATTACCTGACTTCTTATATTTGGGGGCTCAAAATCTTCCAGGCCGCTGATGAAATTAGTCGTTTGACTAGGATGCGGCTCTTTAACCGGGTCTTAAAACAGGGGCCAATCTTTTTCAGCAAATATTCCACGGGTGCCCTCATGGGTAAGGCAACCAATGATGTGGAAGCCATCTCTGATTTGGCTAGTTATGGCACCATGGCCCTTTTCGACGCCAGTGTCTATCCTGCCCTCCTCCTCATTATGATGCTGGCTATCTCCTGGCGTATCACCCTACTCTCCTTGCTGCCCTATCCCTTCCTGGTCTTTTTTGCCAAGAAAATTGGGGAAAAACTTTATATCTTTTACGATGAGGCGCAGACCGCCTTTGACCAAATGAATGAGTTCGTCTTGGAGGGCGTTTCCGGCGTGCGCCTAGTTCGTGCCTACAGTTTAGAAGAAAGGGAGACAAAACGATTCCAGGAAAAAACGGACGAGCTTTTCCAGAAGAATATCCGCACCTCACGCTTCTCCCAGCTCTACCGGCCCATGACCACCCTCATTCCTACCCTGGCCTTTGTCCTGGCCATGGGCGGGGGGATTTTTGAAATCCGGGCAGGCCGCCTGACCACGGGTAATCTCCTCTCCTTCTCTTTCTACCTCAACATGCTATCCTGGCCCATGATTGCCATCGGAGAATTCCTGATTCACGCCCAACAGGGCGCTTCGGCCATGGACCGGGTAGATGAAGTCCTGGATGAACCCTTAGATGTGGTTGATCCCCCTAATCCTCTAGACTACCCCGAAAATACTAGCCTTAAGGTGGAAAATTTGTCCTTTCAATACCCTGCTGCCGCTCAGGATAGCTATGCTCTGCAGGATATTTCTTTCGAGTTGGGCTCAGGTCAAAGTTTAGGCCTTGTGGGCCCTGTAGGATCTGGTAAAACCAGTCTTTTGCGTCAATTCCTCCACTTCTATCCCCTGGCTCCCAAGCAGATTTTTGTGGGAGGTCAAGACCTGGCCTTGATAGACCGCCAGCAGCTCAAACAAAGGCTTTCCTATGTTCCCCAACAATTCTTTCTCTTTTCCCAAACTATCCGGGAAAATATTCTCCTGGGTGCCACGGATGAAGATTTGGCTACCGGTCAAGCCGAAGTGCGCCTGCAGGAGGTATTGGAGATTGCCGACCTGGCCAAGGACCTGGACCAGTTTATAGATGGGCTAGATACCGAGACAGGCGAAAAAGGTATCGCCCTTTCCGGTGGCCAGAAGCAGAGGATTTCTATTGCCCGGGCCCTCATGAAGGATGCAGAAATTCTCATCCTCGATGACTGCCTGTCTGCTGTGGATGCCTTGACCGAAGATCACATCTTGCGGGGCCTAGGCAGGGACCGCGCTGGCAAGGTCACTTTGATTGCTGCCCACCGCCTCTCAGCTGTTAAGGACTGTGACCTAATCCTCGTCCTCGACCAAGGCCGCATCGTAGAGCGGGGGACCCACCAAGAACTCTTGGCTGCCGGCCGCTGGTATGCTGAACAGTTTATCAAGCAGCAGCTGGAACAAAGGATACATATATGAGTAAAAATACTTTACAAGAAACAAGCAGCCGGCAGAAAAAGGTGGCTGTTCAAGACAAGCCTAGTAAACGGGATAAGACGAACGCCCAAAATAAGACGGATACCCTGGATAAGGCGGCACTTAAGGCCAAGAACCACAGACGTAATCACCGCCTGGCAGGCTATGCTTGGCGGGCCCGTAAATCCTTCTTACCTGCCCTCACTTTAGATGGTTTGGATACTGCCCTCAACCTCCTGGCCCCTCTTTTGGTGGGCCGGATTTTAGATGAACAAGTTATGCGGCAGAGTCAAAATTTAGCCGGTGCAGGAGACGGACTGACTTACTATCTGCAGCTCCTGGGCCTCTATTTCCTGGTGGTCTTAATTGGTGCAGGCATTGGTTATGCCGGCCAATACCTCTTCCAATATTCAGCCAATAACATAGGCCGCCTGGTCCAAATGGATGTCTTCCAACATCTACAAAAAATGCCCTTATCATTCTTTGACCATATGGCTGCTGGTAAAGTAGTTTCACGGGTGACTAACGACACTAAGGCCTTGAAAATGCTCTTTTCCCAGGTAATTACCCGCTTAATCTCTGCCATTATTTTCAGCTTGGGCATTTTTATTAGCTTATTCTTTGTGGATAGGGTCCTCTTCCTCATGGCCCTAGTCCCCCTCCCCCTCCTCTACCTGGTCTTCAAAGATTTTAAGCGAAAGTCTTCCTATTTCAGTACACAGTCGCGCAAGGAAATTTCAGAACTTAACGGCCAGCTCAACGAGAATATCCAGGGCATGGAGATTATTCAAAGTCTAGGCCGCGAAGACCGGGTAAGGGATAAGTTTACCCGCCTGAATGACCAGCACTTCCAAACTAGCTTTGAGTTCACCAAGCTCTTCTCCTACTCCTCCTCCAATGTGGTGGGGGTCCTGAACCGCTTTTCCATGGCCGCTATCTTAGCTTACTTTGGCTATGCCTCCTTACAGGGCAATACCCAACTCCCCCTGGGCAGCCTCTATGTCTTTATCGAATATATGCGCCGCCTCTTCCAGCAGTTCGAAATCGTACTGGATCGTATAGGAGGTCTTGAGCGGTCCTTAGGGGCAGCTGATCATATTTTCGAGATTTTAGACCTACCCCAAGTGCAGTATCAGGAGGGTGAACTAGCTCCCGTACAAGGGGAAATCCGTTTTGAGCATGTCAACTTCTCTTACCTGGAAGGGGAACCCGTTCTCAAAAATTTGAGTTTCGAGGTTAAGGCTGGGGCCAGCGCCGCCTTCGTGGGGGCCACCGGCTCCGGCAAATCCACCATTATGAACCTCCTGGCAGGCTTTTACCCCTTAGATAGCGGGGATATTTTTGTCGATGGCCAAAAACTGGAAGACTTACCCTTGCTAGAGTTGCGTCAACAAATGGCCATTGTACTCCAAGACCCCTTCCTTTTCAGTGGAACTCTTTATTCTAATATTAGCCTGGATAAGGAGGATATCAGTCCGGCCCAGGCTGAGGCCGCCCTACGCGAGGTAGGGGGAGCCCAGCTCCTCGACCGCTTGGAAAAAGGCATTATGACCCCGGTCAATCGTCAGGGGCAAGGCTTCTCCGCTGGCGAACGTCAACTTATATCTTTCGCTCGCGCCCTGGCCCAAGAACCACGCATTTTAATTCTGGACGAAGCCACCTCCAACGTAGACTCAGCCACGGAAGGCATGATTCAGCAGGGTATCGAGCGATTACAAGAAGGTCGCACCACCCTCCTCATTGCCCACCGCCTCTCCACCATCCGCGATGCCGACACCATCTATGTCTTGGATAAGGGCATACTCAAGGAAGCCGGCAAACATGCCGACCTCATGTCTTTAGGCGGCATCTACGCCCAAATGTACGAGGAGCAATCTAAGTCCATTGCCAGTTAAGGGCTAGGGAGTGTGATCGGTCTACCTGAAGGCTAGGGGGTGGGCTAAGAAGCTCCAGAAGCAAGTCATATACCAGCTAGTGGCTGCTGTAGACCCTCCTCTACTGGGGAATTCTCCGCTAGGCAAGCAATTTTGCAAGTAGCGGATGGTTGCATAAAGTAAAATCGGCGGATCCCTATAATAGGAGCCTCGGTTTGCGCAGAAATTACTAGAAATGTGAGCAAATTTGCAAGTTACGGATGCCTAGGGGCAGGTCTTACCATCCGTAACTTGCAGAATCTACTGAGTCGGAGAAAATTCCCTCTATGCTGACCTATTTTAACGCTGCATAGATGTATAATTCTGATTTTGCTTACCCTCTCAGTGGTAGATTCAGTAGGCAACAACTCAGTTCTGCCAGTCACTTTTGTTCTTTGTTTCCTCATAAGCGTTATAATCAAACTAAGACTGCCTAGCACGACACATAAATCTCATAAGAACCATGACAAATTCATTGGGTGACGACCTATATCACAGTAGCTAAATTATTAAGGCGACTAAAAGAAATTGTCTGGTCAATCTTTTGTAAGGCAAACATAATTGCCTAGATAAGCTCGAAATAGGGCTGGGGAATTGGGGCATAAGTATGACTGAATACACTATGGAGCATCTTGAATTCGAGGACGAAAATAATCTGTCTGAGGCGGATAAGGATTTGCTCGTTAAAGGCCATAAGAATCTGGTGTCTGAGTCAGAGGCTAAAACACAAGCCGAGTCAGAGACACAGACTCGTACTAAAGTGGAGGCCAAGGCACGGGCTGAATCTGAGTCTGAAGTTCAGGCTCAGGCTAAGGCTGATGTTCGGACTGATGCACAGGCTCCCTCCCTCAAGGTGGTTAAGTCTACTTCCGCCTTGGATGTGGGGAAAGAACTCCTGCAAAAAATCCCTGATCTTGCCAGCAACCTCACAGAGGCTACGGCAAATCTGGCTGAGGCTACCTGGGATAAACTGGGGCTGGAAGAAACCACAAATTCCCTAGGTGATGCCACCCTCCACGGTCTGGAAGAAGCCAGAAATGCCCTCAGAGGTGCTACCAAAGATAGCCTCAAAGATGCCAAAAATGCTCTCAAAGGCGCCAAGGAGGCTTTTAAAGATGCGAAAGTTACCCTGAGGGAGGCCAAGGAAACTTTTCTCGAAGTGAAAGACAAGTTCAAGAATGCCCTGACGGCAGAAGATTTGGCTGATATTGAGATTGAAAATGCCTTAGAGGTCAGTCAGGCCTTCTGCAAGGCACATCCGGTTACGCCTAAGGGTAGCTGCCTGGTTATCCAGGGTGGAGCCCTGCGAGGCATACATAGTTTGGGAGTCCTAGTTGCCCTAGCCAAAGCCGGCCTGTCCTTCGACTGTGTTATGGGAGTTTCTGCAGGCTCACTCAACGGCTTATCCTTTGTAGCAGGTCAGCTAGACCGGGCCAGTAAGCTCATGGTGGACTTGATTGAGGACGAAGAGTACATAGGCAGTTGGAGCAATGTGGTTAAAGACAAACCTTGGATAAACTTTGACTTCATGTTTGCCGGGGCACCTGGCAAATTGGAGCCTTTTGACCTGGAGGCTCTGATGGATAGCCCCACGGAATTTATTTGTAATGCTACAGAATTAGAAACCGGTAAAGCTGTGCGTTTTAGCAAGTCGGATGCTGTAGATATTTGTCAGGCTGCCATTGCCTCATCTACCCTACCCTTAGTTTCCAATCCTACCAAGCTAGGCGATAAATTATATATGGATGGTGGGGTCGCAGAGCCTATCCTTTATACCAAGGCTCTGGAGGATGGCTACCAAAAAATTGTAGTAATCCTCACCCGGCCTCAAGGCTTTCGTCAGAGTCCCATGAATGCAAGCCTGCAGAAGGCTATTAGTACGGTATACAGTGACTATCCGCATTTTGCCAAAACCATGCTCCACCAGGAAACTCGGTATAACCAATTCGTTGACCAGCTGGAGCAACTAGCTGAGGACAATCCCCAGCGCTTTTTCCTCATTTACCCCCAAGAGCAAATCGAGGTTAAAGTGGGCAATCGCTCGCCTAAACTCATGCAAAAATATCTGGACCAGGGGGAGGCCGATGCCGATGCTGTATTAGCAAAACTCCAGACCTTCTTAGCAGAGGCGGACTCCCCTTCTCTTAAAGGCTAAACAGGTCATGCCAAAGCTCGGTGAAGACAAGAGTCTGGCCTAGAGACCAGCTCTCTTCATCTTAAAAGCATAAAAACCCTGGAAGCAGACCATTTAAAAGCATAAAGCCCTGGAACTAGACCATGTCTCAGGGCTTTATCTTAGGTTGGAAATGCTTAACTATCTTTAGCTATTAGTGACGGTTTTACCGTTGGAGAGGCCAGTCCTCAGGTCGCCAAAAAGCTGCTGGTCGTTAATCGAAACATTAATCGAAGAGACAAACTGCTCATTATTTTTTGTTTTGAGCATGAGGCTGACAATACTTTCGGTGACCGTATTGGTTTCCAAATGGCTAAAGGCCTTGCGAATACCCCAGACTGCATCCAGTTCTTGTGTAGAGAGTAAGAGGTCTTCGCGACGGGTACCTGAGCGGATTAAGTCAATGGCAGGGAAGATACGTTTTTCTGCCAGCTTGCGGTCCAGATAAACTTCCATGTTACCTGTGCCCTTAAACTCTTCAAAAATGACTTCATCCATACGAGAACCGGTCTCTACCAAGGCTGTCGCAATGATAGTAAGGGAGCCAGCATTTTCAATGTTCCGCGCCGCTCCGAAAAAGCGTTTAGGTCCATAGAGGGCACCGGGATCCAGACCACCGGACAGGGTACGGCCGGTGGGGTTGATGGTTAAGTTATAGGCCCGGCTCATCCGGGTGATAGAGTCTAGGAGGATAACCACATCTTCGCCCAGCTCCACCAAGCGTTTGGCTCGTTCTAAGACAAGTTCAGTGATTTTTACATGGTTTTCCGGACTCTTGTCGAAGGTTGAATAAACGACCTCTCCTTTAATTGACCGTTGCATATCCGTAACTTCTTCGGGCCGTTCATCGATGAGGAGGACCAAGAGCTTGGTATCCGGGCTATTTTGGGTAATTGCATTGGCAATTTTTTTCAAAAGGACAGTTTTACCCGCTTTCGGCGGCGATACAATCATGCCCCTCTGGCCCTTACCAATGGGTGAAACTAAGTCAATGATACGGCAGGAAATCTCGGAGCGTCCCGTTTCTAAGACATAGCGTTCGTCGGGATAGATGGGAGTCAGACGCTCAAAGTGGGGCCGATTTATCATCTGATCCGGGGGCAGGCCATTGACTTCGGTAAGGTAGTAGAGGGCAGGATAGCGGTCGTTGTCCCTTTGCTGGCGGCAGGGGCCTGAGACATGGTCGCCATTCCGCAGCTTGAAGCGGCGGATATATTGGGGGGGTAAGTATAAGTCATTGGGACCCTGAATATAATTTTCTATACGGATAAAACCATAACCATCGGGCATGATTTCTAAAATACCAGAAGAAATCTCCCGCTCATTTTTATCCCTGGCCACCTGTTCGTCGCCGTAGGCCTCTTCGTCCGGATGGTGCTCCCGCAAGGGGGCTTGGTCCAAGTCCGTCAGTTCCGGGCTAGTATCAGGCTCCTTACGCTTGTTAAGGGGCTTGGTCTCATTATGCTTTTTGCCCGAGCGAGTGGAATTCTTAGTAGCCTTGGAGGACTTGGCCTCTTCTGACCGGACCTTGTCTTTTTTATGGTTTTTACCGGCCTGATCATCCTGCTTTTCTGCACTCTGCTTGTTGGCCAAATTCGATTTATAACGCTTACTGCGCCCAGCCTGTTCCCGCTTACGAGAAGCAGAGTCCTTTGCTTCCCCCGGACTAGGCTCTGTATTGCTTGCGGCAGAATCCTGACTAGCGTCAGCTTCTGAGCCCGCTGGGACAGGCTCGGTGGGAGCTAGGTCGGCAGATACAGCAGGCTCTTTCGCAGCCTTAGCAGTCTTAGTTTTAGCCGGGCCGGCTTTTTTCTCGCTCCCGGCTGCGGGCGGGGGAGCAGCTTCCACCTCCTCTGCCAGATGGGGGCTGAGTCCATTGTGCTTTTCTGCTTCTTCTAAAAAAGCCAAGAGCTCAGCCTTAGTCATCTTTTGGGATACCGTAGTTTTTAACAAACCGGAAATGCGTGCGATTGCAACTAAGTCAGCTTTGGTTTTGCCTGCGAATTTTGACGCCATGCAGTAGTCTCCTCAAATTAGTTAGCTAACAGGGTATTTTCCATATCAAAGGGGATGGGAAATATTAGATAATACCTGAGCATTATATAGGCTAGAAAATTAAGATGTCAATTATTCGATAAAAAGAGGCTGACCAGCGTCTGGTCAGCCCCTCCGGTTTAAGCCTCAATAACTGATAGGCACCCCGACTTGGCCTCTATAATTTGGCTTGGGCCTCTAAAATTTGGCTTAAGCATCAATAATTTGTCTTAAGCTGTGGATTTTTTCTCGGTCGGCCACTTCAAAAAGATTCTCGGGCGGATAAAGGGCTCCTCCGAAGAAGATACTTTGATTATTCTGGGTAGAGCTATCTTGCCGCACCTGATTGAGGGCAATATGAATCTGCTTACTACCTGTTTCCCGTAGGACATCCTGAACATTTTGTAGGGTAATGCCTGCACCCGGTAAAATTTCCAGACGACCATCAGCATATGCAATCATCTCCGCCACGGTTTTACTACCATCGCGGACCGAAGGACATTGTCCAGAGGTAAGAATACGGTCAATCCCAATTTCCACTAATTGATCCATGCTGGCCTTCCAGTCGGGAACTACGTCAAAGGCCCGGTGGAAAACTGCTGTATGCTGGCCTATACGTTCCCGCATAATGCGGCTCCGCTCCAGATCAATTTGGCCATCCTCTTGTAAAATACCGAAGACGATGCCATCTGCTCCCGCTTCGAGGAGGGCATCTACGTCATAGAGCATGGTTTGGAATTCCGCCTCTGTATAACAAAAGCCTCCTGACCGAGGTCTTACCATGGCCATGATCGGCAGGCCAGTTTGCAAAGCAACTTTTACTTCGCCAATACTGGGAGTAATTCCACCTAAAAACATAGAAGAGTTGAGTTCAACTCGGTCGGCCCCTGCTGCCTTGGCAGCCAGTACATCGTCGGCAGAGCCACAGCAAATTTCCAATAGAATGTCAGACATAGTTCTTCCCTTTCTCTTTTACAAGCATCTTGTGATATTTTTGTTTATTTTACAAGATTTCTAATTAATATTGTTGTCCCACAAATTGAGACAATAGCGACTTCAACGATTTAAGCTTACTTAAATAATTCAGTCAGTAAACTATATTACTACAGATTTATCGGACTTTCACAGTAATAATCATTATCATTAAGACTAAGCCCAGCAGCTTGCCTAAATTTTTCTTAACATCTGCAGAAATCTGTGCTACACTTACTTCCACCAAAGGGACTAGACCGAAAAAGAGGAGACCCCTATTACTATTTATCATCCGAAAAATTATGCTGTTAAAGAGGCCCTAGCCAGCTCCAGCCGTTGGCAGATCCTCAACCGCCTTTATTACCAGACAGGCCTAAGTCGGGTCGACCTGGCTGAGGCTTTAGAGGTAAGCAAAGCAACTGTCAGTAAGCACATCAATGACTTCCTGGCAGATGGGGTATGCCAAGAACTGGGCGAGTCCGCTAATCCCGGGCAAGGTCGTAAGCGCACCCTCCTATCCTTTAACGCTCGTTATCGCTATCTTCTTCTCCTGGACTTTGGGCAGGTGCAACCCCGCCTGGCTTTGACTGACCTCTATGGCCAAGCCTTGGCCCAAGCCCCTCTGTCCTTTGATGAAACAACTAGCCATACTGATCTCCTGGACCTGCTGCAAGAAACTACTAATAAACTCTTACGTAGCCAGCAGTTGTCCGCTGAAGATCTGGCCCTCCTGGCCGTAGCCGCTCCCGGTATCGTGGACCTCCATGCCCAGACTTTTTACGTTAACGGTTTTTATGCCAACTGGGATCTACCCGCTATTTGCCAGGAATTGGCCCAACATTTTGCTCTAGAAATCTTCCTCTATAACGACGTTAACGCCGCAGCTTGGGGAGAATATATTTTCCGGCAAGCTACGCGTGAAAATCTTGTCTATGTGGCAGGTGGTAGCGGCCTGGGCCTGGGCTTAATTCTGAATGGTGAGCTCTATTTAGGCAGTTCGGGCAGCGCAGGTGAAATTTCTGAATTTCTCCTGACAGGTCTGCCTCCCCTAGGAACCGGGGAATATAAATCTCTAAAACTAGGAGAAAATACCTACTTGACCCTGGCCGGTCGAGCCAGTATCCGGGTACTTTTACGTGAACTTAATTACCAAAAGCAATTGGAAGCAGGCGGTGAGCTTGCGCCGAAGCCTGGGCTCACTTATCAAGATTTTCTGAATCTCTGGAAAATGGGTGATGCCGCAGCCCATCGTCTGGCCCAAAACATGGGGGAAAGCCTGGGTGTTTTCCTGCATAACCTCTCCCTCATACTGGATATCGACCTCATTATCCTAGACTTATCTTACCAACCCTTTATCCCATACATTGCGCAAAGCTTAAAGCTACTAAATCAGGATTCACAGCGTCCCCGTTTGGAGATAGCTCTCTCCAGCCTGGGGGAACAGGCCAGCCTGTCTGGTCTGGCCGATTTGGCTATGGAAACCTTACTCGTACGCTGGGCTTTTGAAGGAGGAAATGCCTAATGAAAAAACGTATCTTACTCGCCGCTATGCACCACGAATCCAATTCCTTTAACCCTATTACAGCAGGGGAAAAGGATTTCCGGGTCCGGATAGGCCAAGACATGATCCAGGACTTGCCCCACAATAATTCAGTACGAGGTATCGCTGAAACTTTGCAAGCTGCAGATTGTGAGTTGGTCCCCACCCGGTCAGTGTCCGCCGTTCCTAACGGTGAAGTGGATAAAGACTTTTATCTCCAACAAAAAGCGGCCATCCTGGAGCAGGCTGCCGCCGCCAAAGACCAGGGTATTGATGGTCTCTGTCTGGCCCTCCACGGCTCCATGCGGGTACGAGATTTTGGAGAGGCAGAAGGTCCCTTCCTCGAAGAGTTACGTCAACTCTTCCCTGACAAGCCAATCTATTGTGCCCTGGACACTCATACGACCATGACCGCCCGCATGGTAAATCATGCAGATGGCTTTGTGGCCTACAAATGTGCTCCTCATACTGACCAGTATGAGACTGGCGCTCACGCAGCCCGCTTACTTTTACATGCCTTAGCAGGTAAGAGTTCCTATCATGCTTGGGTGAAGGTTCCCCTGCTCATTGCTGGAGAGAAATCCTCCACCCTGGTGGACCCCATGCAGAGCCTCATCGCCCACTTAAAAGAGCGAGAAAGCCAGCCCGGCATTTTAGCCTCCTCCTATTTGATGGGCTTCCCCTGGTCCGACAATGACCAAAGTGGAGCCGGGGTTTATGTCCTGGCAGAAGATCAAGACCAGGCCAATGAGGAAGCCCTTTATCTGGCAGACTTACTCTGGCAAACCCGCGAAAAATTCGATTTCCAAACTGAGACCTATCCCTCACAAGAGGCCCTAGATGTAGCCTTTGAGGCCCTGGCCCAAGGCCAGGCCGGTCCCATTTACATCTCCGATTCCGGTGACAACCCCACAGCCGGCTCTTCCTCGGATGTAACCGGCCTCCTCTCCCTCCTTCTGGCAGACCCCCGCACCGCTCAGTTGCCAGAGCCCGCCCTCTTTGCGGGAATTTATGACCCCGTGGCTACCAAATCCCTTGAGGGACGGGTAGGCGAAGAGCTAGAACTAAGCTTTGGCGCTGCCTTTGACCACAAGACCAGCCAAGCCTTGACCTGCAAAGGCAAGCTTATGGCATATATACCTAAGTGGACCGGCTTCGGCCATCCCTCAGATGTTGCCCTCTTCCGCACCGGTAACGTCGATATTGTCTTAGCGGAAAAACACATTGGTTATACTGGTACCGGCCTATTTTTCGATCTCGGTAGAGATCCCCGTAAGGCTTGTCTGGTCATAGTGAAGCTGGGATATCTCACGCCTGAGCATTCCGAGATAGCTTCCAGAAGCATTATGGCCTTAAGTCAGGGCAGTACCAATGAGGATCTCGTAACTTTGCCCTACCGTCACGTTCCCAGACCTATTTATCCCTTGGATCCGGACATGACTTACCAGGTCAAAGAACAGCTGCAGAACTAGCTCAGGCTATAAATTTTTCTAAAGGAGTAACTGAATGAAACACATGAAGAAATTAGCTGCTGGCCTTTTAAGCCTAGTCGTCCTGCTTATGCTGGTCAGCACCCCTGCTTGGGCCGAGGCTAAATCAGCCGACAACGATTTAGTTGTAGCCCTACAGGCAGACGCCACCCACCTGGACCCCCACGTATCTGGTAATGGTATCTCTAACCTGATGACCCTGACCATGTACGAAACCCTGATTTATTTTGATGAAAACTTAGACCTGCAACCCCGTCTGGCCGAATCTTGGGAAATGTCCGAAGACGGTCTGGAATACACCTTCAAGCTGCGTGAAGGCATTGAGTTCAGCGATGGCGAAGCCTTTAACGCTGATGCTTGTGTGGCCAACTATGTACGCGGTAAAGAAGATGAGTCCCTGCGTGTCCATTCCCGTATGAAAGCCATTAGCGATATGGAAGCGGTGGACGAATTTACCATCAAAATTACCCTCTTCAAACCTGACAATACCTTCCTGAATAAATTCTCCCAAGTTACCTTCGTCAGTCCTAAGGCCATTGAAGAACTGGGCAAAGACGGTCTTGCCAAGGAATCTGCCGGTACTGGTCCTTTCATCCTGGCCGAAAGAGTTGATGGCGGCTACACCAAAATGGTCCGCAACGAAAACTACTGGGGCGAAGGTCCGGAAATTGACAGCCTCACCTTCCAGGTTGTACCCGAAGATGGTGCCCGTATCGCCATGCTCAAGACTGGCGAAGCCGATATCATCTACCCCGTACCTCCCACTCATGTTGAACAACTTGAGAGTGAAGAAGGCATCAAAATCAATAACATGGAAGGCCTGGTCTATCGTTATGTTACCTTAAACAATAACTACACCTTAGAAGACGGTCGCCAACCCTTAGCTGATGTCCGGGTCCGCCAGGCTATGAACTGGGTCTTCGACAGCGAAGCCTACTGCCAGGTTGTCTTCCAGGGCTACGCCACCCCTCCCAACTCTGTTTTCGCAGGTCCTGTACCCTATCATGCTGACCAAGAACCTTACAGCAAGGATCTGGAAAAAGCCAAGGAACTCATGAAGGAAGCTGGTTACGAGGATGGCTTCGACATCGATATTTGGTGCGACAATACCACCATCGAGATGAAGGGCGCTGAGTTCGTCAAACAGCAATTATCTGAGATTAACATTAACGTCAATCTGCAGGCCATGGAATCTACCACCATTGCTGACATGACCGCAGAACCTGCTGAGACCACCGAAGTTCAAATGTGGTACGTAAACTGGATGTCCGGCTCTTATGAGGCTGATGGCTCCATGCGTAACATCCTGCACTCTGAATACTTCCCTCCCAAGGGCTATAACACCGCCTTCTGGGTTAACAAAGATTTCGACAAGGCCTTAGATGACGCTTTAGTAGAAACTGATATGGACAAGGTAGCTGAGCTCTACGCTACTGCTCAGGGCCTGGCTTGGGAAGAATGCCCCTGGATGTTCCTGGGTGTAGACAATAGTATTTTCGCCGAACACAGCTACGTCTCTGGTGTAGTTTATATGCCAGGTGGCCATATGGACTTCTCCAAGGCCGTCTTAGATCACTAAGTTTTTCCAAGAACTTTAGTCTTTCCCTCCTCTTCGGAGGAGGGAAATTTTCTGTTTAAACAGAGGAGAAAAATCGTGGGCAGATATTTTTTCAGAAGAGTCCTGCAAACCATACCGCTCATGCTGATTATCTCGATTCTGGTCTTTTTATTTATCCACTTAATTCCGGGCGATCCTGCTCGTACCTTGGCCGGAAAAGACGCAGATGCCGCAGAGGTAGAAGCCATTCGAGAACAACTGGGCCTGAATGAAAACATTTTTGTACAATACGGTAAGTATATGGGCCGCATCCTGGGAGGCGATTTCGGACAAAGTTACAAGTCAGGCATCCCTACCACCCAGCTCATAGGTGAACGTATGCAGAACACTATTAAACTCGTGCTTTCTGCTTTAGCCTGGGCACCTATTCTGGGCATCCTGCTGGGGGTCCTGTCTGCTGTGCACCGGGGACGTTTTCTGGACCACCTGCTCATGTTTATCGCTATCTTAGGCCTCTCTGCCCCTGGCTTCTGGTTGGGCCTTATGGGCATACAAATTTTCGCTGTTGATTTAGGCTGGCTGCCCGTCAGCGGGATGAATGGCTGGAAGGGACTTATCCTACCCTCCTTTGTTATGGGTATTGGGGCCATGGCAGAATTAGCACGCTATGCCCGGTCTTCTATGTTGGATGTCATGCGAGAAGATTATGTGCGCACTGCCCGTGCCAAGGGTCAGGTAGAAAGAAAAGTTATCTTCTTTCACGCTTTCACTAACGCCCTCATCCAGATTGTGACCATTCTAGGGCTACAAATAGGCGGCATGCTTTCCGGATCCGTCCTCACGGAAACCGTATTTTCCATCCCAGGCATTGGCCGTTTGCTGGTAGACTCGATTTCCTTCCGTGATTATCCCGTCATCCAAGCCCTGCTCATGCTCTTTGCTTTCCAATATGTGGTGATTAACCTGATCGTAGATGTGCTCTATGGCTTCATTAATCCCAAGATCCGCTTAGAATAGGAGGCCCCCATGAAGGAAGATCAAAAACTTTCAGACCTGCTCCAAGAGGAATATATTGACGAGACCGTCCAAGCCTACCAAGGTAGCCGCTTTAAGCAAGTGACTAAGCGTCTCTTCCGTCGCAAAACGGCAGTATTCGGTCTCTTAATTATCCTAGTTTTGATTTTTATCAGTATCTTTGGAGAACTGGTGGCCCCTCATGATTATGAAGCCTATGACTATATGAATACCCTGCAGAGTCCTAGTGCCGACCACTGGTTCGGTACGGACCACTATGGCCGTGATATTTTCAGCAGAATTATTGTAGGTAGCCGCCTGACCCTGGGTGTGGCCTTATCCTCAGTTATTGTGGGAGCAGCTATCGGGGCAGTATTGGGCCTCTTGGCTGGTTATTACGGACATTTTCTGGACTCCCTTATTATGAGGGGGGCTGACGTCCTCTTCTCTTTCCCCGATATTCTCCTGGCCATTGCCATTGTGGCCATTTTGGGCTCAGGTATTGTCAATGTGTGGATTGCTGTCATGGTCTTTACCGTACCTTCTTTTGCCCGCATGATGCGCAGTGCCACCCTGAGCGTAAAAAGCTCTCTCTATGTGGAGGCCGCCCAGAGTATTGGCTCCAATGACCGCCGCCTCCTCTTCCGCCATATCATGCCCGGCACCATGCAAACCTTTATCGTTAACTTCACTATGCGGATAGGGTCCGCCATCATGGCGGCTAGCTCCCTCTCTTTCCTGGGTTTTGGTGCAGATGTCACCGATCCCGAGTGGGGAGCCATGCTTTCCCAGGGCCGTAACTATATGGATATTGCTTCCCATATGGTCCTCTTCCCCGGCCTGGTAATTTTCCTAACGGTCTTAGCCTTTAACCTTCTTGGCGACGGGCTCCGAGACGCCTTGGATCCCAAAATTAAGTAGGAGGCTGTCATGAGTCAAAAACCCTTATTAGAAGTAAAAAATCTCCAGACTGAATTTCCTTATGACAAAAATAAGACGGTACCCGCTGTCCACCATATCAACTTCCGCATGGAAGAAGGGGAAATTTTAGGCCTGGTAGGTGAGTCGGGCTGTGGCAAGAGCGTAACTGCCCTCTCCATCATGGGCCTGGTCTCTAACTCCAACGGAATAATTACAGAAGGCGAGATTTTCTTTAAAGGTCAGGATCTCCTCAAAATGCCCAAAGACGAGCGGCGGCAAATCCGGGGTGGCGCTATGGCCATGATTTTTCAGGAACCTATGAGCAGCCTTAACCCTGCCATGCGCATTGACAAGCAAATCATGGAGGCTATCAGGCTACACACAGATGCCACGCCGGAAGAAGCTCGGGCCCAAACCCGCAAATTATTAGTCATGGTCGGCATCCCTGATCCCGACCGGGTCATGAAGAATTATCCCCACCAGCTATCAGGCGGTATGAGCCAGCGGGTTATGATCGCCCTGGCCATGAGCTGTCAGCCTGAACTACTCATTGCCGACGAACCTACCACGGCTTTGGACGTTACCATCCAAGCCCAAATTCTGGAATTGCTACGTGATATTCAGAAAGAGAAAAACACCGGTATCTTATTGATTACCCATGACCTGGGCGTGGTAGCCGAAATGTGCGACCGAGTAATAGTCATGTACGCTGGCGAAATCGTGGAATCCGCCATCTGTGATGAACTTTTCGAGGCTCCCCTCCATCCCTACACCCAGGGTCTGATTGCCTCCGTCCCCAAATTGGGTTCAGGTAGGACCAGCCTACCCTGGATACCAGGCTCGGTGCCTGACCTTTTATCAATGCCCCAGGCTTGCCGCTTTGCTCCCCGCTGTCCCTATGCCACAGACAAATGCCGGGCCGACAAACCTGAACTGGAAGAGCAAGTTCCGGGTCATCAGGTGAGATGCTGGCATAGTCAAGATCTGGCAGCTGCTAAGCAATAAAGGAGGCTCAGGTGAATACCTTTTTAGAAGTAAAAAATGTCAGTAAAAAATTCCCTGCGGGCAAGGATCTTTTGGGACGCCCCAACCGCTTTGTCCATGCGGTAAATAATATAAGTTTTAAAGTACAACCGGGAGAGACCTTCTCTCTAGTAGGGGAATCAGGTTGTGGTAAGTCCACTACAGGCCGTCTAATTGACCACCTGCTGATACCTGACGAAGGTGAAATTACCTTTTTAGACCAGAGAATCGACCTCTTGGATCAGCAGGGTATGCGCCCCTTACGCAAGGAAGTCCAAATGATCTTCCAAGATCCTGCGGGCAGCCTCAACCCCCGTATGACCGTGGAGGACTTGATTGTCGAGCCCTTAATCATTCACCAGCCCCAGATGACTCCCGCAGAGAGGCTGCGTGAGGTTCATAAACTCATGCAAGTGGTGGGTATCAGTCCTAAAAATGCCAGTCGTTACCCCCATGAATTCTCTGGGGGACAAAAGCAGAGGATTGGAATTGCTCGGGCCCTCAGTGTAAAGCCCCAACTAATTATTGCTGACGAGCCGGTCTCCGCCTTGGACGTTTCCATCCAGGCCCAGGTCCTCCACCTACTCCAGCGCCTGCAGGAACAGCTAGACCTGACCTATATTTTCATTTCCCACGACCTGTCAGTAGTTGAAATGATTTCAGACCGTATAGCGGTTATGTATTTAGGCTTTATTCTGGAATTGGCAGATAAAGAAAAACTCTTTGCTAAACCCAGTCACCCCTACACCCAGGCCCTCATCTCCGCCGTGCCCATTCCTGATCCCAAGCAAAAACCGGACCGCATCTTCTTGCAGGGAGAAATACCTAGCGCCTTAAATCTACCCCAAGGCTGCCCCTTTGCTAGTCGTTGCCCCCAATGTATGCCTCGCTGTAAACAAGAGAGGCCGAGCTTGCGAGAAATTGAACCGGGCCATGAAGTTGCCTGTTTTCTCTTTGAGGAATAAGCATGGCTAAGGCTGAACTGCACGCGCTAGATAGCAACTGGTTCTCTGAAGCCCGCTACGGACTTTTTATCCATTTTGGCCTCTACTCTCTTTTAGGAGGCCAATGGCAGGGCCGGGAAATCCCCGGCCTGGCCGAATGGATTGGCCACTATGCCCAAATTCCCAGGGAGACTTATCGCAGTCTGCCCCAGTCCTTCAACCCTCAAGAGCTTGACCCCTTGGCTATAGCAAGTTGGGCTAAGGAACAGGGCTTTCGTTATCTCTGCCTCACGGCCAAGCACCACGAGGGTTTCGCCCTCTTTCACAGCCGGGTCAGCTCCTTTAATAGTGTGGAGGCCTCACCCTGCGGTCGAGACCTGGTAGCGGAATTTGCCCAAGCCTGTGCGGAAACGGGGTTAGTCTACTGCCTCTATTATTCCCAGGCCCAAGATTGGGACCATCCCGACGGCCTGGAAGCATACAGGGAAGATCAGAGCAAAGATTTTAACCGTTATTTCCAAGAAAAATGCCTGCCCCAGGTCACAGAGCTTTTAACTAACTACGGGCCTATTGGTATGATCTGGTTCGATACCCCTCTCTCCATGACTGAGGACCAGGCTCGTGAGCTAAGGCAGCTAGTCAAAAAACTCCAACCCTCCTGCCTGATTAACGGGAGGATCGGCCATGGTCAAGGTGACTACCTGACCACCCAGGACCGCCGTTTGCCGGCCCAGCCCATCCCCCGAGCCTGGGAGCTACCCGCCACCTTAAACTCCTCCTGGGGCTATCGGGCCTCGGACCAGAATTGGCGGTCTCCCTTGGAGGTCAGCCAAGAACTCCTTACCGTCCTGGCGCGAGGTGGCAACGAGCTCCTAAACATTGGTCCGGATGGCCAGGGACGCATCCCCCAGGGAGCACGTACCTGTCTGGAACAAGTCGGGCAATGGCTTAAACAAGTAGGCCCGGCCATCTACGGCTGTGATACCATCCCCAACTATGTCTATGAAGCGCCTGAATTACGCTTCACTCACCGCCCCCACCACTTATATATCCATATCCTAAATCCCCAGGCTTTAGCCGGCCAGGAGATTCCCCTGCCCAATATCGCTAACCAGGCCCAAACTGCCCAGTGGCTCAACCATGACGAACCCTGTAGCTTGCGTCAGACTCACACTTTGGAAGGCGATAGTTATTGGGGCCTGCGACTACCGGAAAATTTAGCCCCAGATACGCTAATTTTGACAGCGGATATTCAAACCGTGGAGGCGGAGTTTTTGCAGGAAAGCTTGACTTGATTCCTATTTGCTAACCCTCATTTATTGGTCAGCTATAATCTGATATAGTTTATTTAGAGAATAGCTTTAGAGACTAATAAGGAGGAGAGTATGGATAAACAAGCGAGTTATAATTTTTGGAAATATCCTTGGCAAAAATATGCCCTGATGGTTGGTGTTGTCCTTGTACTGGCGCTACTTATCGGCGATATAAGGGAACTACAATTTTTTGCCGAGATGAAAGATCAGATGTATTCCAGCTGGGATGTTTTTCAGAGCAGAAAATTTCTCAGCTTCGCTTTTTATGGTGTGATTCTCTTGAACCTTATAGGGCAATTGTTAATTGGCAGGTTCGGAGAAACCCAGAGAAAATCCTATGTGTTCTTATTTATTCTTCTGCTGGTCTCTAGCCTAGTAATAGCCCTAACAGGTCTCATCGTGCTAAACAAGACGCCTGCTCCCAAACTAAAAATAGCCTGGTTATTATTCCTGACTGTCTGGCTGGCCAACACGGTTGTTGTGGGTATAAAACTCAGAAAATACTCTGCCCAAAAGGCATGAGCCCCAATTCGGCATAAATGAAAGAGTAAAAATATAACAGCTGCCCTGCGCCAAGCTGACTGCAAGCATAGAGTTAAGCAGCTTCAGGCTGGAAGAACCTTAGAGGTGGACAGCCCGGTCTCCCCCAATTAACTTGGGCCGGTAAACTAGGGCCGTAACCCGGGCCTCACCCACATACTTGGTCTGGGGGCGGAAGGGTTTTTGTACATGCTTGATGTGCATGCCAATCTCTGTATCACCTATATCCAAACCCAAGCTGGCTTCCAGATGTTCCACACAAACAGGATTAGCGAAAAGTTCCCAGGCAGCGACGGAGGCGGCACCACCGGCATGGAGGTCTGGTTTAACATTAACTTCCGTTAACTGGTGGCTCTTGAGACTTGCGCGTTCCACACTTAGGGCCCGGTTGATATGCTCGCAGCCCTGCACCGCTAAATTGAGACCACGCTCCTGCAGGAGGGGTAAAATTGCCTCTATGACCGCCTGGCCAATCTCTAGCTTGGAGTCCTGGCCAATCTTAGAGCCGTGAATCTCGCTGGATGAGCAGCCCAGGACAAAGAAGTCACCTGGCTGAGTATGTTTTGCCGCTTCCAGGACTTCCTGGGTGACAGCCGCTACTTGTTCTTTAATCTTGGCGAGATCCAACATAGGCTGCTCCTCTACTTTAACCCTCTAAGGCGCTAAATTCTTCCATGATATTGAGAGCCAGCCCCGTGCCGATGGCGACACAAGAGACCGGATCTTCAGCTAGATTGACCTCAATACCCACCTTGGCGGCCAGCATGCGGTCTAAACCATAAAGTTGGGCGCCACCCCCGGTTAGGACGATACCCCGCTGGGAAATATCTGCCATGAGTTCGGGCGGAGTCCGTTCCAGCACAGAGTGCACGGTTTCAAAGATTTGACTGACCGGTTCTTCTAGAGCCTCGAGCATTTCGGTGGAGGTGATAGTCAGGGTGGCCGGCATGCCAGTAATCAGGTTACGGCCCCGCACTTCCATAGACAGCTCCTCTTCTCTGGGGTAGGCACAACCAATATTAATCTTGAGGTCCTCGGCAGTGGGTTCACCAATTAAAACATTGTGCTTGCGCCGGATAAATTTGATGATGGCTTCATCAAATTTATCGCCGCCCACCCGGATAGAGGCATCAACGACTGATTCACAGAGGGAGATTACGGCTATGTCCGTGGTTCCACCCCCGATGTCCACAATAATGGAGCCGGAGGCTTGCGTTATATCAATACCTGCCCCGATGGCTGCGGCTATGGGCTCTCGGATTAAGTAAACCACCTTGGCACCCGCGTGCTTACAGGCTTCTTCTACGGCTTTTTGCTCAACCGAAGTAATAACAGAAGGCACACACACCACTATGGTGGGCTTAAAATAGCGGGCCAGAAAACCCGTATGCACCCGGCTAATAAAAGCCTTGAGCATGATTTCTGTAACCTTAAAGTCTGAAATAACTCCATCCTTAAGCGGACGGATAGCTTGCACTTGTTCTGGTGTACGGCCCATCATGAGGGAGGCACTTTCGCCTACCGCCAAGACCTTTCCAGTTCTAGCATGGACTGCCACCACTGAAGGCTCATTTAATACCACGCCTTTACCGTGGACGTAAATCAGGACTGAGGCTGTACCCAGGTCAATCCCGATATTCATTCCTAAACCCATTGGATTCCCCTTAATTTGTATAGAAAACAGGAAGAGGTCTCAGCAGACACTCACACCTGCATGATTGGTAAGTTAGCCCTACAATGATACAATGTTGACTAGAGGAAAACAAGGGTAGTCATGCTGTTGTTACAGCATTGGCAAGGCTCTGCAATAAGCCTCTTAAACTATATTTTGTGAGACAGGGAGTGCCTTTATGCTTAAGTTTCTTGCCGTATTTTTCATGACCCTAGACCATATCGGCGCCTACTTAATCAACTACCTGTCTCCTGACCTTTATCTAATTTTGCGGATGATTGGTCGTCTAGCTTTCCCCATCTTTGCTTACCACGTAGCCTTGGGCTATCGGCGCACCCAGAATTTTTTCCGCTACGGCCTGCGTCTCTTGGGCTGGGGCATGGTTTCTGAAGTTATCATGTGCTGGGCCCGCCAGCAGATGAACCGCCCTGGTGATCCTAACGTCCTCTTCACCCTGGCCCTGGGAGTCGTTTTTCTGACAGCTTACGAATTGTTCATGAAGGGAAACTATGACCGCCTGGTTCGCCTGGAACCCATTCAAGATACGCCAGGCGAGGTTAAACTTCCTCACCAGTACCGTTTCAATCTAGGTTTTGAGCTCTCTCCTCATCTGGCTATGATCTTGGGGCTTATCTTCATGGGCCTGACCCTCTGGGCAGGATGGCATTTTGAGACCGATTATGGAGAATATGGCATCCTCATGATTTTCTTCTTCCACCAGGCACTGAAAAAACCCAAGCATGAGCAATTCACGGCCGCTCTCCTTTACCAGTCAGTTTTCCATGTTATGCTTCTTTCTGCTGCCCCCTTCTTACACCATTTCCGCCTCTTACCGGAGGGATTTTTGGAAATAAATTATATTCAGGGGCTAGCACTTTTCGCGGTATTTCTCATTTTCCAACTACCTGCCCGCTTTAGCCAATCCGACCGCCGGCCAGGGCTCCTTCAGAAATATTTCTTTTATCTCTATTATCCCTTACATCTGCTCATCATAGCTTTAGTTTATAAATATTTGTTATAATAATTGGCGTTTTCGTTTATCGGGAGGTAACTTATGTCATATTCCATAGCTGTAGACCGCAAGTGGCAAGAACGCTGGGACCAGGACCAATTGGCCAGTTTTGACCCGCAAAAGCTGGATAAAAAGCTCTATGTTTTAGAGATGTTCTCCTACCCTTCGGGGGCCAAATTACATATAGGCCACTGGTACAACTATAGTTTGGCCGATTCTTTTGCCCGCTTCAAAAAAATGCAGGGCTATGAGGTCTTTCAGCCTATGGGCTTCGATGCCTTTGGCTTACCGGCAGAGAACTATGCTATCAAGACCGGCATCCACCCCAAGGATTCCACCGAGGATAATATCGCTACTATGAAAACGCAGCTGCGTGAAATGGGCGGTATGTTCAATTGGGATCACACTTTAGCTACTTGTGATCCAGCCTACTACCGTTGGAATCAATGGTTATTTCTCCAGCTCTACAAACAAGGCCTGGCCTACCGCAAAAAGGCACCGGTCAACTGGTGTCCTTCCTGTAACACGGTCTTGGCTAATGAGCAAGTTATGGCGGACGGCAGCTGTGAGCGCTGTGGCAGCCAGGTGGAAAAGAAGCATCTGACCCAATGGTTTTTCAAGATTACAAATTATGCCCAAGAGCTCCTAGACTGCCTAGACCAGCTGAATTGGCCGGAACCTACCAAGAAGATCCAAGAGCACTGGATTGGCCGCTCCGAAGGTTCCCTTATTAACTTCAAGGCAGAAAAAGACGGGGAAATCTTAAAGGATGACCAAGGACAAGACTTAGCCGTGCAGGTTTTCACCACCAGGGCAGATACCCTCCTGGGGGTCACCTACCTGGTAGTCGCACCGGATGCCGAACTTTGTGATCTCTTGACCACTGAAGAGCAAAAGGCCACTGTCCAAGCCTACCAGGAAGCCGCTCGTCACAAATCAGATATTGACCGCCTGTCCACTTCCGAAGAAAAAACCGGGGTCTTTTCCGGCTCTTACGCCATCCACCCCCTGACCGGCCAGCGTGTACCCATCTGGGTGGGTGATTATGTCATCGCTTCTTATGGTTCCGGTGTGGTTATGGCCGTGCCAGGCCACGATGAGCGGGACTTTGCCTTTGCTCAAAAGCACAATTTGCCAATCCTGCGGGTCATTAAAGCCCAAGATGGTAGTGAGCCTGACCTACCCTGGGTGGAAGACGGTATCCTCATGAATTCCGGTGCCTATGACGGACTGGATTCAGCCCAGGCCCGTGAGCAAATTACTGCAGATTTGGCTGCGCAGGGTCTGGCAGCCAAGAAGATCAACTTCCGCTTGCGCGATTGGCTGGTTTCCCGCCAGCGCTACTGGGGCACCCCCATTCCCATTATTTATTGTGATAAATGTGGCATGGTGCCGGTACCCGAGGAGGACCTGCCCGTAGAGCTCCCCTATAACGTGAAATTTACCCCTCACGGTGATTCTCCCTTAAAGAGTTCTGCAGAATTCATGCACACTAGCTGCCCCTGCTGTGGAGGGCCCGCCCTCCGGGATCCGGATACCCTGGATACTTTTGTGGACTCCACCTGGTACATGTTCCGTTATGTAGACAATAAAAATGAGGAAGCAGCTTTTGATCCTGCAAAGGTAAATGCCCTCTGCCCCGTAGATGTTTATGTGGGTGGCAAGGAACATGCCGCCATGCACCTTTTGTATTCTCGATTTATTACTAAGGCCTTGCGGGATATGGGCTACCTGAACTTTGACGAACCCTTCACCCGTCTGATTCACCAAGGCGTAATTCTGGGACCTGACGGCCAGAAAATGTCTAAATCTAAGGGTAATACGATTTCTCCTGACACCTATGTCTCGGAGGGTGGTTCTGACCTCCTCCGCCTCTACCTAGCCTTCGGCTTTGCTTTCACCGAGGGTGGTCCCTGGTCGGACAATGGCATTAAAGCAATTTCCCGTTTTATTAGACGCGTAGAAGTCTTAGTAGAAGAGTTAGTAGAGCAGGGGGCTGCCCAGGCTGGCTTCCGCCAGGAGATGCCCCAGCCTCAAAATGCGGCGGATAAAAAACTCCTCCATACCCTCCACTACACTATCGACCAGGTCACCCAAGATGCTGACCGCTTCCAATTCAATACTTGCCTGGCCCGCATCATGGAATTGGTCAATGAGCTATATAGTTACAAGGCTCAAGCCGAAGCCAGCTTGTCCATGCTGACCTATGTCACAAACAACTTGTTGCTCATCCTGGCCCCCTTCGCACCGCACCTGGCAGAGGAACTTGCCGAAAAACTTGGTAATAGTAACTCTATCTTCCGTCAGGTCTGGCCCCAAGCCAATCCGGCCTATGTCAAAACAGACGAGCTGGAGATCGCCGTTCAGGTAAATGGCAAGATTCTCGATCGCGTCATGGTGCCTTCGCAGGCTTCCAAAGAAGAAATTCAGTCACTAATCGAGGGTCTGCCTGCCTTTACCGATTGGCTGGCAGGTCGTCAACTTGTGAAATTCATCGTGGTGCCCGGCCGTCTGGTTAATCTCGTGGTGAAATAAGTCGAGCTTCTCAGCGGGCGGGACTAGCCTCGCCCCTGAACAAGTAAATTTTAGGCTCAGAGCCGGTGCTTTTTAGGCACCGGCTTTTTGCTTGGTCCGCCTGGTCTGCTTAGCCTTCTATCACTGGTAAATAGGCTTTTCTCAGCATTTTAGCTAAATCGGCTAAATCTTCTTGAATTTTTATCCAGATTTTGCTATATTCTACACATACTAAGAAAGTTCATGAGATTTTGAGTTATGAACTTAATCTTGAGGGGTATAGTCAACTTCATAAACCACAAGGCTTGACCTGTCTTTTCTCTGTGCGTCTTTCTGCCCTTTACCTAGGTCAATTTTCCTTTGGCAACTATATATCCCTACAGTTACCCAGTCGGTCCCTAGCAACAGAATTGAAAGCTCGTGGACGAATTCTGGATAAGTAATCTCAAGTAAGAAAATCTATTTGCCTAACCTCCATAAAAGTTTTGGTCTACAGGCAAATTACAAGTTATCAAACCGCGAATAGAAAGGAGTACTTAGCGTAACTTAGACCCCATAACCTGAAGAAACACGACAAACACAACCGCCCGGGTTGCAGAAAACTAGACAACCCAAACACAAATCCAATTATGATAGAGGAGCGATTTATGCCGAAATATGTAATGGCCATGGATGCCGGCACCACAAGTAACCGTTGTATTCTGTTTAATGAGAAGGGCGAGCCCGTATCAGTAGCCCAAAAGGAATTTACCCAATACTTCCCCAAACCGGGTTGGGTTGAACATGACGCCAATGAAATCTGGTCCACCCAATTAGGTGTAGCCGTAGAAGCCATGAGCAAAATTAATGCCAAGGCTGAGGACATCGCCGCCATTGGTATCACCAACCAACGTGAAACCACCATTCTTTGGGATAAGGAGACCGGGGAACCTGTCTACCACGCTATCGTATGGCAGTGCCGCCGGACCTCTGAATATGCCGACCAGCTCAAGGCTGAGGGCTATACGGATTCCTTCCGTCTGAAAACTGGCCTCGTAATTGACGCCTATTTCAGTGGAACCAAGATTAAATGGATTTTAGACAATGTACCCGGCATCAGAGAGCGTGCAGAAAAGGGAGAGATTCTCTTTGGTAACGTAGAAACTTGGCTGATTTGGAAACTGACCAAGGGCAAAGTTCACGTAACAGACTACTCCAATGCTTCCCGTACCATGCTGTTCAACATCAATGAACTCAAATGGGATGAGGAAATTCTGAAGATTCTGAACATTCCCGAGCAAATCCTACCCACCGCCATGCCCTCCAGCTATGTTTATGGCGAATCCGATGCCAGCTTCTTCGGCAGTCCCATTAAGATTGGTGGCGCCGCCGGTGACCAACAGGCTGCCCTCTTCGGCCAGGCCTGCTTCAATGCTGGTGAAGCCAAGAACACCTACGGTACTGGCTGCTTCATGCTGATGAATACGGGTGAAAAACCGGTTTACAGTGAAAACGGCTTGGTTACCACCATTGCTTGGGGTCTGGATGGCAAGGTCAATTATGCTTTGGAAGGTTCTATCTTTGTCGCCGGTGCCGCTATCCAGTGGCTGCGTGACGAAATGCGTATCATTGACAGCTCACCGGATTCGGAATATATCGCTAAGCAAGTGCCAGACACCAATGGTTGCTATGTCGTTCCCGCCTTTACCGGTCTAGGCGCCCCTTACTGGGATCAATATGCACGCGGTACCATCGTAGGTATTACCCGCGGTGTCAACAAGAAGCACATCATCCGTGCCACTCTGGAATCCCTGGCTTACTTGACCAATGACGTACTCAAGGCCATGCAGGATGACTCTAAGATTAAGCTGTCCGCCCTCAAGGTAGACGGTGGTGCTTCCATGAATGACTTCCTCATGCAGTATCAAGCTGACGTAATCGGCGTGCCCGTACATCGTCCTGCCTGCATCGAGACCACCGCTATGGGTGCCGCTTACCTGGCTGGCCTGGCAGTAGGTTTCTGGGAGAGCACAGAGGATGTCCGCAATAACTGGAAGATTTCCCGCATCTTCGAGCCTCAAATGACCGACAAGGTACGTGAAGAAAAACTCAAAGGCTGGAACAAAGCTGTTAAATGCTCCTTTGGCTGGGCTAAGGAAGAATAAGCTTCCTCTGCTAGGCCAAGCTCCCCTAAGCTTACCCTGGCAACCAGACAGAATTAACTAGATTAAATAAATTATCATGGAGAGGTAAATTATTATGATGTCAATATTTGTAGCTGAATTGCTCGGCACTTGCATGCTCATCCTGCTCGGCGATGGCGTTGTCGCCAACGTAACCCTGAACAAGTCCGGTATGAAAGGTGCCGGGTCTATCCAAATCACCCTGGCTTGGGGTCTTGCCGTTATGCTCCCCGCCTTCATTTTCGGCACAGCTTCCGGAGCTCACTTCAACCCCGCTTTAACCCTGGCTCTGGCCATCGATAAGAGCATTGAGTGGAATACCGTTCCCGTATACTTCCTGGGTGAATTTGCGGGCGCTATCCTCGGTGCCGTGCTCGTATACCTGCTCTTCAAAGATCAGTTTGACGAAACCCCCACCATTGCTAGCCAGAGAGGCTGCTTCTGCACCGCTCCTGCCGTACGTAATACTAGCAGAAACCTCCTCAGCGAAATCATCGGTACCTTTGTCCTGGTATTCGCTATCAAGGGTTTAGGCCAAGTTACCGGTCTGGCACCTGGCGTTGACAAGCTCCTCGTCTTTGGTATCATCGTGTCCATCGGTATGTCCCTCGGCGGACTCACCGGCTATGCTATTAACCCCGCCCGCGACCTGGGTCCCAGAATTGCTTACGCTTTCCTCCCCTTCAAGGAAAAAGATCCTGACTGGGGATATGCCTGGATTCCGGTCGTTGGCCCCGTCATCGGTGCTGTTCTTGCTGTTCTGCTTTATCAGGCTGTTGTAGCATTACCGGCTTTTGTGTAAGCTAGAAGCAAGAAGACCATTCTTAAAGGAGTGAATTGAATGATACTCGGAAATAACAAAAAGGATCAAGACAAGCCTGAAAAGGTTCAAGCCAGTATCAGTGATATGAACCGGGTATCGGAAGATGAAGATACCACTTGTGATATCACTAACCTGAACTGCATGGATGAACAGGAATACACTCAGGAAGAACTTCATATTATCAAGCAAAATATGGAAAATGAAGATACTACCTGTGAGATTACTGACATGAACTGTGAAGACTAAAGTTCAGAAAAAGCTGTAAAAGGCTAAGGGGCTGACTAGAAAATAGTCAGCCCCTTTCTTTTGAAGATTGAGGTAAGAGCTAGCTTTTTAACCAGACTCCTACTTCTTGTCTCATAGCTCGCGGAAACTTAAATCATCGTAAAGTAACCGCACGAACCCAGCTTTTACCTAGTTATTTAAAACTCCTCTTATTTGCCAATCTGTCCCCGGAGGATTTCCACAATTTCCAAGGGAGTTTTTTCACCTAGGACCTCTACCTGATCCAGGACGGCAAAGGGTACGCGTTTGAGTTTATATTTCTCAATGAGGTCAGGGAAGAGCGTGGCGTCAATCATTTGGGCAGAGACATACTGGGAAGCCAGGGCTACGGCTTGGCAATTTTCCACCATCTTGGAGCAGTGGGAGCAGGCCAGAGAAACCATAATGTAGATGTGCTGGGGTCTCTGCAATTGGTCCAGGTCAGCCAAGGCCTTGCGCAGGTCTTCGGAGGGCTCGAGACCGGCGAAACCTGACAGACGGAGTATGGCCAGGAGGAAGGAATTGATTTCTTTACCGCCGGGGATTCCTACAAAACTGACCTTACCTGGCTGGCCCGCTTGGTCGTAAAGGGCGCAGTAAGGCAGGTGGCTGGTGTCTTGCATCTCCTCTAGCAGGTCTGCCGGAACCTCTGTATGTCTATAGAGCTCTAAGTTCAGCTGGGGGCTGAGGGCGGCGCAGGCCAAATAGAAATTGGCGGCCTCCAAGGATTTTTCTTGCTCCTGGTCATAGACTAACTTAAGGGTCACGGGCTGAGGCATCTTGGTGAGATAGGCGGCCAGTTGCTCTTGTAGGGCTTCATCCAGGAGGGGGCTTTTGGCTTCCAGATATTCTGGGATTTGTTCAGGGATCATAGTAGTTTCCTTTACTAGCATAGGATGCGGGGCCTGCTTGGGGCAAGCAGGCTCTTACTGGGGTGAGTTAGATTTCACCTGCTCTTGGATTAAACGATTTATTTTAGTCAAGTCCTGATTGGAGGAAGAAATGCCAATGGCTCCAGCCGTTAAAGCAGCCAGGACATCTTCGGCGGACTTGATTAAGCCACCAGCAATGAGGGGACCATTATATTCATCCTGAATCAATTTAAAGCCCTGAGTGGCAATCCCCGGTAGGACCTCAACTAAATCGGGCTGACATTCCGCAATACTTTTCAAAGAATTACTCACAGCCATCGAGTCGAGGAGAAAAACACGCAAAATACTGATTAAGCCTCGTTCTTTTGCATAGTTGAGCAGGCGGGGATGGGTAGAAATTAAACCATCTACTTCACTGATATTTTGAATAAAGTCCACAAAGGCTTTGTGAGGTGTCGAACCTTCAATACGGTCGGCATGGACAAAAACCATCTTCCCTCGCTCTTTGGCCAGGTGAATATTTTGTTGAAGATTGCAGATACTGCCAAAAAGCAGAAAAATTACCTTGCTCTTATTCTCTATAGCTTTTAAGAGCTCTGCCTCGTTTTTGGCGGAAATAATGACAGGATTTTTGCGTAAAACTTTTTGTACAAGCAGTTTATCAGCAGGGGGCATCTGTTTACTCCTTATACTTATGCTCAAACCAGCTCACTGCTGAGGCTGGCCTCCAGTTTCAAGGCTTTAGACAAGCTGTCGAAAATAAGCTTGCTACGCTCATGAATCATAACAAAAATACCATATAAATTCTAGTTCCACCCTAAGAAAAAGCGAGCGCTAGGATTAGTAAAAGCAGCCCTTTTATGTAATTTTATTATTAATATATGTATAAGCACATTGACTACAAGACGCAATTCTGATAGCATAAAAGTGGCAAAAGAGAAACGTTGAGTTGTGGAGTAAGTTTCCTTGGTCAGGGGAAACGTATGCTCTTTTTATTTTTCTCGCGGTTGATAATTAGGCAACCCTTCCCTGAATCCCACACACAATAAGGAGAAAGTCTATGTACGATGTCGCGATTATTGGCGCGGGCGTTGTAGGCTCATGCTTGGCCTATGAATGTTCCCGCTATCAGCTTAAAGTCTTGCTACTTGAAAAAGAAAATGATGTAGCCCTGGGGGCTTCCCGGGCCAACACCGCCATAGTCCACGGTGGTTATGATCCCGATCCACAATCCCTCATGGGTAAGTACAATGTGGAGGGTGCATATTTAACCATGGACCAGGTGGAAAAACTGGACGTGGAATTCATCAAAACCGGTTCCCTGATTGTCGGCTTTGACGAGCAGGATGCCCAGGTTATTAAAGAAAAATACGAGCGTGGCTTAGTCAACGGAGTCAAGGGTATGCAAATCCTTGATGGTGACCAGGCCCGTGAGCGTGAGCCCAACCTGTCGAAGGATATTACCATTGCCCTCTGGGTACCGGATTCCGGTGTTATCAATCCCTGGGAATTTACCCTGGCTCATGCCGAGGTAGCTGTCCGTGAAGGGGTAGAACTTAAACTTAAACAAGAGGTTACCGGCCTCAGCTGGCAGGATGACCATTATATAATTGAGACCCCGGAGGAGGAATTTACCGCCCGCTACGTGGTGAACTGTGCAGGGACCCATGCCGATGAAATTCACGAGATGGTGGCCGAGCCAGCTTTCAAAATCGAGCCCACCCGAGGCCAATACTATGTTCTCGACCGTGCAGTGGGAGAGATTGTCAAAACCGTAATCTTCCCCTGCCCCAATGAATTCACTAAGGGTATCCTCGTCTCCCCTACCATCCACGGTAACATTCTGGTTGGACCCGATGCCGAGATTATCGAAGATAAAGAAAACACGGCCACTACGGCGGAAGGCTTAGGGCTCGTAGCTCGTGATGCAACCCGCTGTGTACCCGACCTAAACCTGCGTAGCAATATCCGTAACTATGCCGGGGTACGGGCCAACAGTGATTACGGTGACTTCTATTTGAAAATTGTCGCCCCCAACTTCTTGGATATCGCCGCCATTAAATCACCTGGCTTAACCTGCGCACCTGTACTTGCCCAAGAGGGGATTAAACTTCTGGAGAGCGAGGGCTTAGTTTGTGAGGCTAAGGATGCCTGGGATGGTAATCGCAAGGTTGTACGCTTTAAGGAAATCCCCGATGAAGAGCGTGAGGACTTTATCGCTGCTCATCCCGAATACGGTCGGGTCATCTGCCGCTGTGAAACTATCACGGAGGGCGAGATCATAGCCTCCCTCAAACGCGGTATCCCCGTGGTCTCGATTGACGGGGTCAAGCGGCGGACCGGTACAGGTATGGGCCGTTGTCAGGGTGGCTTCTGCGGTCCCCGTATTGTAGAAATCCTCTGCCGCGAGACCGGCATTTGTCCCGAAGATATCGTCCAGGATAAGGCAGGCTCTTATATCCTGTGCGGACCAACTAAAACTAGTGGTAAGGAGGAGTAAGGGCATGAAGCAAGTCCAGAATATGTCAAATTTTCCCGAATATGAACTAATTGTTGTCGGCGGTGGTCCCGCCGGGCTTGCCGCTGCCTTGGGAGCCTACCAAGCAGGCCTGCGCAAGATTTTAATTGTCGAGCGCGACACTTTCTTGGGTGGCATCCTGAACCAGTGCATTCATAACGGCTTCGGCCTCCACCATTTTGGTGAAGAGCTGACCGGACCTGAATATGCAGGCCGCTTTATCGAACAATTAAAGGATACTAGCATTGAAGTCGCCCTCGATACCATGGTCCTTAGCATCGACAATAGCGAGGACTGGCGCCTGGTGCACATGATGTCCAAGAGTGAGGGTTACCGGGTTTTACGAGCTAAAGCCCTGGTCTTAGCCATGGGCTGCCGGGAGCGCACCCGAATGCAAATTCAGATTCCGGGAACCCGGGCTGCCGGCATTATCAATGCAGGTCAGGCTCAGCAGTTCGTCAATCTAGAGGGCTATATGGTAGGTAAGCGCGTGATTGTCTTGGGCTCCGGTGACGTAGGCCTCATCATGGCCCGCCGCCTCACCCTAGAAGGGGCCAAGGTCGTAGCCTGTATTGAGCTCATGCCCTACTCAGGCGGTCTTACCCGTAATATTGTCCAGTGCTTGCAAGACTATGACATCCCCCTCTACCTCTCCCACACCATCACCGATATCCGGGGTAAGTACCGGGTCGAAGGTGTCACCGTACAGAAGGTGGACGAAAAATTCAAACCTATCCCTGGCACGGAAGTTGATTACGAAGTAGATACCGTCTTACTTTCAGTCGGCCTCATTCCCGAAAACGAACTCAGTCGGGCTACGGGCGTGGTCATTGACCCCCACACTTCCGGACCCTGTGTTTACGAAAATGGTGAAACCTCCCAGAAGGGCATCTTTGCCTGTGGTAATGTCCTCCATGTGCATGACCTGGTAGACTATGTAACTGAGGAAGCCTTGGCCGCCGGTAAATCTGCCGCAGACTTCGTAGCCCAAGAAAAGGCTAGTCCTGATCAGACCAGCGCAGGCGGAGAGGAAACCCTCATTGATCTCAGCACAGATACGCATATTGGTTATACCGTACCCCAACAGATTCGCCTAGACAGGGTGGATAAAAATGTACGGGTCTTCTTCCGGGTGAGACAGAATTATACCGAGCCTACTCGGGTAGTCGCCCGGGATGGCCAGGGCAACCAGATTGCGGCCTTTAAGCGGCCCTATATGGCACCTGGTGAAATGGAGAATATCGTACTCCCGGCGGTCTTATTGAAAAGAATGGCCGACCAGCAACTAATACTGTCGGTGGAGGAATAGCATGAAAAAAGAAATGATTTGTATTGTCTGCCCCCGGGGTTGCCATTTACAAGTGGACTCCGAAACTCTGCAGGTAACCGGCAACGGCTGTGAAAAGGGTGTGGAGTATGGCCGCAATGAAATGACCAATCCCACTCGTGTGGTCTGCTCGACTGTGAAGCTGCAAAGCGACCTCCTCTGCCGCTGCCCCGTAAAGACTGACCGGGCTATACCTAAGGATAAAATTATGGACGTGATGACGGTGGTTAACCAAATCACGGCAGAAGCTCCAGTTCAGGTGGGTCAGGTCCTCTGTGAGGGTATCGCCGGCACCGAGGCCAACCTAGTGGTGACCAGGACAATTGCTCATTAACTGGGGTAAAATGTATGAGCCTAGAGGAAAAACAGGAGGCCGGATCCAGATGATCCGCCTCCTGTTTTTAGCTTACTTGCTTTACTCTGGCTGGCCTTGTTTTATTGGTTATACGCAGAAGAGTCAGAAAGATTTAGAGTAAACCTACCAAGTCTAGGCTAGGCTTGATAGTCTCTTCGCCGGGATGCCAGTTGGCCGGGCAAACCTGGTCACCGTGCTCGTGAACAAAGGCAGCCGCTTCCAACTTGCGGAGGAGCTCCTCTGCATTACGGCCGATACCGTCTGCATTAACTTCGTAGGCTACAATTTTTCCCTCTGGGTCCACTACAAAGGTGGCACGATAGGCGGTACCTTCCTGCTCATTGAAGACATCTAAAGCCCGGGGCAGGATAGCCAGGGGGTCCCCCAACATGGGGTATTGGATTGTACGGATACGGTCCGAGCTGTCTTTCCATGCCTTGTGGACATAGACCGTGTCACAGGAGACAGAGTAGACTTCTGCACCCATCTTAGTAAATTCGTCGTAATGGTCTGCTAAGTCACTGAGTTCTGTGGGGCAGACAAAGGTGAAGTCAGCGGGGTAGAAGAAGAAAATAGACCAGTGGCCCAGGGTATCCTCTCTCTTGATAGTTTTAATTTCATTTTCATGGAAGGCCTTGAGGGTAAACTCAGGAAAATCTTGGGAAATTAATGATGACATTTTAGCTTGGTCGAAAAAATCGACTCTCCTTTCTTAAATTCTTTACTGCTTAAAAATTTGTCTTGTTTAGGAGGCCCCAGCAAGCTGCAGCCTCTTGTCTAGCTGAGCCGACGGATACCTTGTTTGACTGCAGGAATGGAGATGGGATTGACACTGAGTTCATCCACACCCAGTTCTACCAGTTTGGCAATACCCTGCGGATCAGCGGCAAAGTCGCCACACACAGCAACCGGAATAGCTGCCTGGTGAGCGCCTTTTATTGTAGCATAGATGAGTTCAATTACCGCCGGATGCAGGGGAGAGTATAGTTTTGCGACCCGTGTGTTACCCCTTTCCGCCGCCAGAGTGTATTGGGTCAGGTCATTAGTCCCGAGGGAAAAGAAATCTACCTCCCGTGCGAAGTCGGCAGCCTGAAGTGCAGCAGCGGGAATTTCTATCATCATGCCCACCGGCAGTTTTTTCGGTGGGGTCAAGCCTCTTTCCTCTAGTTCTTGTCGCGCCAGGGCCAGTTGAGCTTTAGCCTCCCGCAATTCTTCTAGGCTGGCAATCATGGGGAACATGAGGCGTAGAGGATAGTCCGAGGCTGTGCGCAGGGCGGCCCTTAATTGGGTGCGGAAAAGTTCTTTTTCCTGGAGACTTATGCGGATGGCCCGGTAGCCCAAGAAGGGATTACTTTCCGGAGGTAAGTGGAGATAGGGAATGGGCTTGTCTCCACCGGCATCCAGGGTACGTAGGGTGAGGGGGCGACCCTCCAGGGCCTGGGCAATCTCGCGATAAATAGCTAGCTGTTCTTCCTCACTAGGAGCACTGCTTCTATTAAGATAGATAAACTCTGTGCGAAGGAGACCCACACCTTCTGCCCCCTGGCTCACTGCCTGGCGGGCATCTGCCGCACTGCCAATATTGGCAAACACGGCAATTGGTTGACCCCGCTTGGTCAGAGCGGGCAGATGCCGGGAAGCTGCGGCTTCAAGGGCCTCTTGGGCTGCTTGCGCTTGCTTTTGCTTGAGTTCTGCTAGGAGGTCAGCTTTCGGTTCTAGGTAAAGGAGGCCGCCTGTGGCATCCAGGAGTAGGGCCGTGCCCTCCTTGATTCGCATCAGGTCTGACCCTAAACCCATGATGGCAGGAATACCGCGGGAACGGGCAATAACTGCGGCATGGGAACTGGGACTACCCTGGGCAGTGCAAATACCGAGAATTTGCCCCTTATCTAGCCTGGCCAAATCACCGGGACCCAGTTCTTCGGCTAGTAAGATACCGGCCTTACCGGGACCTGCTGCCTGCAAATCCGGCATAAGAATAGTCAAAAGACGCCAGCGCAAGTCCCTCACATCGGCCGCACGTTCACGAATAATCTCACTCTCACTCTGCTGATATGACTGCTCCAGCTCTACCATAGCTGTATGCCAGGCCTCAGCTGCAGTTTGCTCCTCTTTTGCTAAAAGTTCCTGGATACGTTCTGCCAGGAGGGGATCTTCCAGCATGAGGAGGTGGGCCTCGAAAATATCCGCCGCTTGGGGATCACCGGAGCTGGCAAGGGAGACTTGTTCATCTCTTAGAGCCTCTTTAGTTTTTGCCAAGGCCTCTGTCAAGGCCTGGCCTTCTGCCTCCACCGCCAAGCCTGGCTGAGCGTCTGCTTCTTGTCCTGTCTTACAGGACTCTAATCTTGCAAGTTTTAGCTCAGCCAAGTAAGCCTCGAATACCTCCTCCTGGGATGTTTGCCAGAAGTGGGCAGGTCCCTCCACTATACCCGGTGAGGCCGCAAGTCCTTGCAGTTTAGCCGGTCCTAGCAAAAACGGCCTGTCCTCTTTTTCTAGCAGCCCGGCCTCCTCAGTTGCAGCGGAAGAGGCTTGTCCAGAAGATGACAAAGAAGGCAGGGCGATTTCCGCCTGAGTAACCGTGGCTAGAGACTGCTTATCCTCCAAAAGTGCGGCTAGGTCCTCACCCTCTGCTAACTCCCTGGCCGCTTCCGCAGCACCATCGCCAAAACCCTCAGCAGCTAAGTCCCGCATGGCGACCTTAGCCTCTTCCGCCCCCGGCCCAAAAAAGCTAAATTCCATCAGGTCATCTCGGCGGAGGCCCAACAAAGTAAGAGAGTTGAGACTGCTCCCCTTAGCTGGTGCCCGGTCGCTGGGTATTTTCCGAAGCCAAATTTCTAGGTCAGGATAGGCGGCGGCCAGGCCAGCAATTTTCGCAGCCGGGCGGGCATGGAGACCGGCAGCATTTTTAAGCTGCAGACGGAGCTTAAGGCCTGGCAAGTCATCCTCCGCCCAGTTAGAAACTTCGTCCCGGTCAGTAGCTTCGTTAGTAGAATCTGCTTGGTCAAGAGTAGACGGTGCGGCTGCAGAACTGGTCTTGAGCTGCTCTTGTTTGGGTTGCAGGGAAGATTTTAATTCAGCAAGGATCTCCGGCAAGCTACTGTTGAGGCGGGCTTGGACCGCAGCTGTAATGGCACCCTCAATAAAGGGGGCATCTGAAATTAGTACATGCTTTTGCTGGTCTTCTTCTAAAAATTGCCAGGCTAACTCGGAAGAAAGCAAAGCACTACCCATGTCTACAAAGATCAAGACTCCCTCTTCGGAGTAAACCTCCTGGATGGCCTCTAAAATCCTCATGGGGTCTGTTCCAATGGAGTGATCATCCATGTCCAGACCCCCGGCCGCGGCAATTTTTACCTCAGGACCCGCCATGGTGAGGCTGAGCTCCTTAGCCCCTTCCGCCAGGGCATAGCTATGTGAAACCAGTACTATACCAACCATCACTATAACCTCTTCCCTTTATGAGTTAATAGTTTTTGCCCTATAAAGGTAAAAAGGCCCAACTATCCGAAGGGAGTTGGGCCACTTCTTGAATTTTGCTTAGGCAAGCGCTTGAGCTGCCGTCTTAATTAGGAAGTAAGCGGAGGTCGCGCCGGGGTCTTGGTGGCCGATACTGCGCTCACCCAGATAGCTGGCTCGACCTTTAGTGGCCAACATAGGAATGGTATCCTCCATCCCTACTTTGCCTGCTTCAGCAGCTGCCTCCATGGCCTGAGCCAAGCTTTGGCCTGCCCCCAGGGCTTGACGCAAGGATTCCAGGGCGGGGACTAGGCTGTCCAGCATAGTTTTCTCACCCTCTGTCGATTTACCTAGAGTTTTGATACCCTGAACCCCTGCTTCCAAGGCTTGCAGGACCAGCTCACCGCTAGCCTCCGTGTTGGCACCCAGGACCAGGGCCATCTTGAGGAAGAAGGTACCATAGAGGGGGCCACTGGCACCACCCACGGTAGAGATGAGCGTGGTAGCAATGAGTTTTGCCAAAGCTCCTAGACCGTTAGCAGATGGATTTTCCAGTTTGGCCAAGACGGCCGTAAAGCCCCGGTTCATATTGACACCATGGTCACCATCACCGATTTCTCTATCTAGATCAGTCAACAGGTCTTTTTGCTCTGCAATAAGCTGGGCATAAGACTTGATCCAATTAAGGAATTGTTCTTGATTCATATACTTGCTGTCTCTTTTCTTCTCCGCTTAGGTACACTTAGTACCCTTGCTAGTCTTCTACTTTATTTAAGTATCCTGGTAAATTGCCTACACACCCCAACGCAGGGCGGGAGTATGGACAGGTTGATCCCAAAGTTTGGTCAGGTCATCATCCAGCTTGAGCAAGGTTACTGAGCAGCCAGCCATTTCCAGGGAGGTGATATAGGGGCCCACCAACTTGCGTGCCACTTCAATACCCTTTTTCTCCAGGATTTTGACCACTTCATTGTACATCACATAGAGTTCAATCAAGGGGGTACCACCCATACCATTCATGAAGAGGAGAACCTTATCTCCACTCTGGAAGGGTAGAGCGCTAGTAACCGGCTCAGTTAAGAGTTCGGCGATTTCCGCAGCAGATTTTAGTTTCATGCGTTCCCGCCCAGGTTCGCCGTGGATACCAATACCAATTTCCATCTCATCCTCTTCCAGGGTAAAGCTGGGTTTGCCGGCTTCGGGTACCGTACAGGGGGTAAGGGCCATACCCATGCTGCGGCCATTGGCATTAACTTTTCTGCAGACTTCTGCTACTTCGGCCAGTGATCTGCCTTCTTCTGCGGCTGCACCGGCGATTTTTTCAACTAAGACGGTGAGGCCAACCCCGCGGCGGCCAGCTGTATATAAGCTATCCTTAACCGCTACGTCATCATCGATGACCACGGATTCTACCTCAATGCCATCCATTCTGACCAGGTCAGCAGCCATCTCAAAGTTCAACACGTCGCCCGTATAGTTTTTGACGATATGCAGAACACCTTTGCCAGCGTGAGCGGCCCTACTTGCTGCTTCAATTTGGTCGGGCGTAGGAGAGGTAAAAACGGCGCCAGGGCAAGCAGCATCCAGCATACCCATGCCTACGAAACCACCGTGCAGGGGTTCATGGCCAGAGCCGCCCCCAGAAACCAGGGCCACCTTTTCTTTCTTCCCCGCATCGGCGCGCACAATGAAGTTGGGGTCATAGTTAACCTTCAGTAGGTCACCGTGGGCGAGTTCCATGCCGTGTAGGCTGTCAACCACGACATTTTCGGCCTTGTTAATCAACTTTTTCATCTTCTTTCCTCCTGTGGACAGAATCTTAAATTTTAGCTCTAGGCATTGCGCTCTGGCTAAATTAGTGACGAAGTCAGGGAAGGCGCCAGTCGGTAGGTAACCGACAGGCAAGCTAGTTGAGCTGGGCATTTTGCAATAATTATGCATACTTTGCTCGGGTGTCTTACTTGCATTATTAGTTAAATAGCAAGCTATTACTAGCTATAATTTTCACTTGCTTACGACATAAAGTCAAGCAAATTTATTATAAATATTGTCTTGTGATAAGAGTAGTTAGGCAGAATTTGCCCCCGCATTTCTAGTAAAAGTAAAACCCCTGCAATCACCAGATTACAGGGGTTTTGCTCTTACTACAAAATGTAGTGGCGGAGAGCAAGAGATTCGAACTCTCGAAACGCTATTAACGTTTACACGATTTCCAATCGTGCGCCTTCAGCCAACTCGGCCAACTCTCCATGTGCTTGATTAAACTGTGCTTTGTCTTCAGACCATAAGATGGTGTGCCTGCAAAGCTTGACTATTATATAAAAGCTTTCGGCCAACTGTCAAATAGCTAAAGGTTTTTTAAGCATTCCCCTAAAGTGAAAAAGTAAATTCCCCACCAGGGCCTAAACCCTGCTACTCCCCCGACTTAAAATAATCATTTTCCGCCAATTTGTGGTAAAGCTGGCGTTTGAGCTCGCTTTGGCTGAATAACCAGTCGCGCGAGCGTTCCCCGGGTGGAGTATCTACCCTATAGGTCGAGGCTATTTTGGCCGGTCTCCCCTCTAGGACCAGTATACGGTCTGCCAGGAGGATGGCTTCTTCTAAATCATGGGTGACCATCACGATACTGCGCTGTAGGTCCTGGCGGAGGTCGAGCAGCCATTCTTGCATACGGTTGCGGGTAATTACATCCAAGGCTGCAAAGGGCTCGTCCAGAAGAAAAACCTGGGCGGGACAGAGGAGGGTACGTAGGAAGGCTGCTCTTTGCCGCATACCCCCAGATAGGGTGTCCACCAGGGCAAACTCATAGCCGCCTAGGCCAAAGCGCTGGAGCAGGTCTAAAATTTCTTGCTTGCTGTGGCCCTGAGAAGCAGGGTGGAGTTGGTCATAAAGCCGGACATTATCATACACGGTCATCCAGGGAAAAAGCAGGTCAGCCTGGGGCATATAGGCCAAGGCTGACTTATGCTTTTGATAGTCTTCACCTTCAAATAGGATCCGGCCAGTCTCCAGGGGCAAGATAGAAGCTAGAATCTTTAAGAGGGTAGATTTGCCCACCCCTGAGGGGCCAATGATGGCGATAAATTCTTGGGGATACAGGTCAAAGGAAAGATCCTGGAGAACCAGCTCGCCAGCATAGGCTATGGACAGTTTTTCCACCTCCACTTGGGCCTGGGCAGGGGCGCCAGCTTCCTTGACCTGGAGGCCAGGAGCTTGAGTAGAAGTAGGGCTTGCTTGGGGGGTGGGCTTTAGTGACATGGTGTAACTTTCTAAAGGCTAAACCTTGCAGGCCTAGCTCTCCGGGATAAAGGCGTTGGTAAAGTAGTCTTGGGGCTCCAGAACTTCGGAAATCAGCTCGTTCTCTTGCATGAATTCAGCATAGCCGGTCCAAACTTCATCCTTCATCAGGCCCCAACGGTCTGCGCCCTTACCATATTCTGCAGCTAGATAGGTCTGCGATTTAGTGAGCAGCTCAGGATCTAATTCGGGTGAATATTTCAGAAGAATTTCTACCATTTCTGCTACATTGCCGGATTCGGAGGCAAAGGCGTAACCCTTAGCTGTAGCCCGCATAAAGGCCGCAACAAATTCTGCGTCTTCCTCAATTAAGTCGTTACGAGTAACCAGGATGGGGGTGTAATAGTTAAGACGTTCATCAATATCCCGGCAAGGAATATAGTTGAGATCCAGGCCTTCCATTTCAGCAGCGATCATGTCCCAGCCTTCAAAGAACCACATCAAGTCAATGTCACCCTCCAGGCTAGCATAAGAGGTATCCATGGCGGTGACGAAGGTTACGGCCTCCGGGTCCTCACCAGCTTGTTTTACGGCAGCCTGAATAATGGCTTTTTCTGCGGCAGAACCCCATCCAGCGTAGGTTTTACCCGCAAAATCGGCAGGTGTAGTAATCTTCTTGTCCTTGAAAGAAGCAAAACCGGAAGTATTATTTTGAATAATTGTGGCAATCGCTTTCAAAGGCAGAGGTTCTTCCTGGGTCAGAGCATAGGTGAGGTCTTCCTGGTAGCTAGTGGCAAAGTCAGCCTTACCCGTAGCTAAAATCTGCAGGCTTACTCCTTCTTGAGGCTCTACAATCTGCACGTCCAGACCTTCTTCCGCATAATAGCCTTTCTCCAGAGCAGCGAAGAGACCGGAGTGGTTGGTATTAATTACATAATCCAAGATTACGGTAACAGGACGCAGGTCTACTTTTTCGTCTGCCTCAGCTTTATCCTCAGCTCCTACTTCTGTTTTGCTTGCGTTTTGGTCAGCTTCCGTAGTTTCAGACTCAGCTTTGTTGCTTACGGTCTCCTCGGTCTTCTCGCTTGCCGTTTCCTTGCTATTCATATCCGCTTCTTTAGGCTGGGATTCTGCGCCAGGGGCACAGGCAGCAGCCAGGCTCAGACTGAAGATAACTAGCATGGTTAAGAGAACTTTCAAAGTGTTTTTCATGTAGATTCCTTTCTGGAAAGTAGCCCCAGGGTGAGGCTACTTTCATGTAGTGCAATTAGTCAAATGAGCTTAAGGCTGTTTGCCCCTTAAGGCTCTTTGAGCGTTTTGCTGGCGCTTACGAGCGACGAGACCTCGACCGGGCTCTGCTAGCATACGGAACAAGGCCACCAGGCCGTTCATGACCAAAGACCAGAAGATGATTAAAAAGAGGCAGGCAAATACCTTATCAAGCTGATAGGCATTGGAGACCCGGATCATGTAGTAGCCCAAACCAGCCTGAGAGGACAGCCACTCCCCGATTACGGCTGCTGAAATGGAGTAGGTCGCCGCCACCCGCAGGCCGGAAAAGAGGTAAGGAATGGCCGCCGGAATTTTGGCCACCCGATAAATTTGTACTTGTGAGGCCCCGAAGCTTTGTAGGAGGTCTAGGCTATCTTGATTGAGCTTCTGCAGCCCTTCTGCGAAGTTTACAGTTATGGGATAAAAGCACATTAAAACCACAACCACGATTTTAGGAGCCATACCAAAGCCCAGCCAAATCATGAGTAAAGGGGCCAAGACCAGACTGGGGATGCACTGGCTAATTACCAGGAGGGAGTGCAGAGTCTGACGCAGGGTTTGGTTGAGGTCCATGAAGAGGGCCAGAAAGACAGCTAGAGCTACGGAAATCGTGATGCCTATCAAGCTTTCCACGAGTGTAACCCCCGAGTGTTCCAGTAAGGGGCCGATATTTTGCCCGAGGGTACGAAAAATCTTGCTGGGCTTGGGTAAGATATAGGAAGGAACTTGACCCCAGCTACAGGCCACTTCCCAGAGGACAAACAGTCCCAGCAGAATGAGGATCATGAGAAGATTACGTTCAAGGAATTTTTTCATTCTGCTCCTTCTAAGCCCGGGCGGGCTTGCCTGTGAAGGTCTTCCCTGCTACAACTAACCAGGGCTCTAACTCCCGGCTTTACTTGCCAGGACCTACTCAAGCTAGACCTGTCAGACCCCTTACCTTTTTGGTTAACAAAAAACCGCTTAAACCGAGGATATGCGGTTAAGCGGTCATAGCTAGGCATATGATCCCTACGTCGGCATTATCCGCATCAGGTTTGAGGGTCGGAAACCTTCTTGTTTCCCTCTCAGGCCAGCTGGCCTCCCCTTATTTAAGGCTAAAAAAATCTTAGCTGGCCCTCAGGCCGATGTCAAGTTTTCCTCCTGGCTCAGTTCGCAGGCTTAAGTGAAAAAGTAAATTCCCCACCAACACAAGGGGAGCACTGGCTGGATCTAAGGAGAACATGCTTAAGAAAAAAGCAAAGAGTCTAGCCCTTCCTTTAAGTGTCCTGCTTACTTTGGCAATGTGAAGTTTTGTTTGTCAATTAGCGAGAGGCTAGGAGATGTCTTTCTAGAGATAATAACTTTACCGATTTACACAAGCACTTTACTGATGTAGGCAGACACCAAAGCCTGTAGCAGGCCAGGATAATTCAGCATAAATTCTAAATGGTCACCAGGGCCTAGACGTTTGTTGAGACCAGTGACGTCATAAAAAGTTTGATCCTGGGTCTGGCCCAAATAGCGTATCCCCCGCAACTTGGGCTCCAAATTGTGACCTGCAAGCTCTTGGCGGCCAAAGGCTAAATTTACCCTCTGAATAAGGCCACGGTCTTCATAATGGATGGCCGTATCCCTGTTACGGTGACCAGACTGGCCTTGGGGCAGAGAGGGACGACGTTGGGCCTCCACCACTTCTGCTTGCAAGCTGAAGATATTCTGGTTGAGGCCTGCAAAGCTTCCACCGTAGGCAGCTTCCCGTCCGGTTAATAAGGTTTCACCAATGACAAAATGTCGCAGGTCTGGAGGTAACTTCTTTTCATCTAGCAAACTCAGAGCAGAGGAGTTAAGGCCCGACACATATTCCAGACCTATTCCAAAACGTTGCTCAATGAATTTGGCAAATTTTGTCAATTCCTCCAGCTTTGCAAGGTCTGGCAAGATACCCCCATAGCCATTAAAGGTTGTCTTAAGCCCTGCCAGACGCACTCCCCGCAGATTGACCAGCTTGGCAATCAGCTGCTCGGCAGCTTCTAGTTGCAGTCCGGAGGTAAGGTCCCCCAAGTCGACCTGTACCAAAACCCGGTGCACCTTCTGCCGGACCAGGGCAGCATCCGACAAGGCACAAATTACCTGCCATTCCGTATTGCAAGATAAATCGCAGAGATCCACTACCGCAGCAACCTCTGAAAGCATAGGAGAGCGCAGGAGTAGACGATCCTGGGCATAGGGGCCCAGGTAGTTGAAGTCTACAACTCGACTTGAGGCAAATCTGGTCAAGCCTTTTCTGGCCAGCATCTCCAGGAGAGGAGTTTGACTGGCAAAGGAACTACAGTCAAAATGGCAAAACTTGCCCTGGGCAGCGAGCACTTGATTCAAACGCAGAGCATTTTCACGGAAGGCTTGCTGATCAATAAGAAGCAGGGGACTAGGCATAAAGGCCTCCTTTGGCTGCCAGAGCCTGCGAGCAATCGCTAGCATCTGCATAAAACACTGGAAACTCCCTTAATTATAGCATTTGCTTTTTCTGTGTCAGCTAGGACAGTAAGCCCCCTATCATCTTGGTGCGATAATATCTAGATCAGCTTGCCCCGAGATACCTGAATCAACTAGTTCCGGTGAGCCAAACATAGTCGTCATCCCTGCCCTATACTCAAGCCCTAGCTTGAATAAAGAGAGTAAATTTGATATCTTTTGAAGGCTCAGTTATGGGAGCAGATGGGTGCTGGTGTGCCCCGCGGTCTTCAAAACCGTTGCGAGGGGTTAGAAGCTCCTCCGGTGGGTTCGATTCCCACGTGTTCCCGCCAGCTATGCGCTAAGAGCAATTCACTTAGGCAAAAGGCCCATTTGTTGGGCCTTTTGGCGTTTTAAGGAAATTCAGTTGGTGAATAAAAACATTTGAAGTGTGGGATAAAATACGGGTTAGTCAGTATATTATAAATACTTCGGGAAATTCAGTTGGTGCATAAAAGGAGCTTTCGGCACTGTAGCCTATATGTGCAACACTATTATTCAATTCAAGGGTAGCCCATCTGCATAGGCTCTTTTTGCATCTCGCAAGGTCATATTAAAGGTCATATTATTTGGCCCATAATCAATATTATAGAGGCCGGTATTCTGCCAACCACATTTACCGCAGATATCGTCAGTTTCCAGAGGTTCACCGCAAACCGGGCATCCGATAATCGTATGATTTTCGTCTTCAAATAAAATAATGTTATCGTAAATCTTGGCATTGTTGTGTGTCATAGTGTTTTTCCCATCCCCGTGTGCCCAAAGTTGTTGCCTCGGCTTTTGGGCAATAAAAGAGTGTCCGTTGAGCCCAAATAGATTTACGGAGTCTAAAATTGCTAGACTAAAATATGCTTATAGGTTTTCCTTTAGCAGCCTGCTCATCTTGGCTTTCTATCAGTTTGCGATACTCTTCCTTAAGTTCTTCCGGCGTGCTTTCAAGTAAAATTGAATATTCTACGCCATGTGGCGTTTTCGCCGATTTATCTGTTATAAATGGCACAAATTTAGGTTCAAGCATTTTCAGTCAATTAAAAGCAGCTGGTTGGTTGCTCTCAGATCAATCATTTACCTATTAAAAATCAATCTTCAATATTAATTGGAAACCGCGCTCTCTCTGAGCCACCAGCGCGCTAAAACAGAGCCATCG
>JAUNLO010000004.1 GCA_030532185.1 Eubacteriales bacterium | reverse complement strand
CTCGGCTGAGGCGTTTCACTCGGCTGGGGGGTGGCGGGCAGTGGATCCGGGTCTGTAACCCGGGACTCCTCGGTGGGCTCCGTGGCTCTGTTTGGCTCCGGTAAACGTTGATTATAGAGGGGGCTGCGTAAATTTAGTTCATAGAATCCTTCAGGCAGAAGGCTAGCCTTGGCCAAACTCGTGAGATCCAAATCTAAGGGATCCATGGCCTGGTGATATCGGCCCGCATTTAGCTCAATTAGTCTAAAGTGCCCGGGAAAGGGAGGAGTCAAGCTTAAACTAGTCCATCGCTCCCCCGGTCCCGGCCCTTCCCCTAGTTCTAGCCAGGGGTCTCCCATACTGGTGAGACCTGAAGTAGCCACAATACTCCCTGCTGGTAAGCTGGTATAGGCATTTTGAAAATCTTCCCGTAATTCCAGGGCAAAGCGCATTTCCCCTATACTGGCTTCCAAATCGGCGGCCTCAATATTTTCTACGCCTTGTAGGATCTTAATGGCTTTAAGGGTTAGGGGCAGGCGGGTATTCCTCACTACGAGGGACTTCGGACTCTCTTCTCCCTCCACCGCTTCCTGTACAGTGATACTGAGGGGTTCGGTCAGAGGGGCATAGCCCGTGGGAGCCTCTACTTCTGTCAAATCATAACTTACACAGGGTAGGTCCGAGAGATAGGCCTTGCCCAATTCATCAGTTTGGAAATCTAGCTGCCACTCCCCGGCAGCTAAGGGACCTTCCTCCAGCACAATTTCTTCCCGATTGGTTAAGCGGAATTTGACGCCTGCTAAACCTCTCTCCTCATATACAGCATGATATAGTTGACGGCCATTGCCCAGATCCTCCCGTTCCCAATCTACTACTTGGAGGGCATTTTTTTGGATGATTAGCTGAGAGGTGGGGGTTGGGTCAAACCATTTCTGGGTGGAGTTAAGCCTAAAGCTGAAAGTACGTGGATCCAGGAAAAACTCCGGCGTTATCACGCCTTGTTCTACACCATTATCCAGACAATACATAGTAGAGCCCCCTTCCGCTTCTAAAGTTATATCCAGAGCATTGGCAAAGTCTGCGGAAGCCATCAGCTGGATGCTGTTGGGATATTTCCAGCTGATGTCCACATAGCCACGTTCAGCTTCTACCCGCACCGCTTGGTCCGGCGTAAAACCTGCGGCCGTCATTAAGCTCTCAATAACCTGATTCTCATCAGTGAGTAGCAGTTCGCCACCGGGTTCCAGCTCGTAGGCTTGGCCGGATAAGCTGGGTTCCTGGGCAAAATAGGCCTCTATACGTTGGTTAATTTTTTGCTCGTATTCAGGGTACCAAGACAAATCTCCGACAAGGTCATATACCATACCATCAGCCACCTGAAAGCCTATTTGCTTCCATATATAGATCTGAGTTGCCATGTAATTGTCATAGTCGCGCAAAGCAGGGGGCAGGCAGCCATAGCCAAAATACAAACCCATTCTGACCTTGTGCACCAGGTCAGACAGGCTCCCCTCGTCAATGTCATACACTCTACTTATCAGATCCCTAGCAGTGTAGTAACGGCTACTAGCAGCGGGCGGCTGATGTAGGAAGTAAGTCAAGGGCATCACGCAAAATACTGCAGAATCCGGCAGGTCACTAACCGAGGTGGATAAAACAGGCATGTGATAATCAGATACCTCCCAGCCAGATTCACTGTCGCGAATCTCGGACCTTTCCTGGAAGCCTTTAACTGCTGAAACTTTTACTAGGTAGCGGGTGTTGTGCAAATTGTTACGCAAAATTTGTATGTGAGGCCAGGCTGCCCCATTCGTGTAGAGGTCCGAATTGGTCAGATTTTCCGCTGCCACCCGGGTAGAGCTGCCCCCTCCCAGAAAGGCAGCTAAGATAATGGTAAGAACGAGTAAGCAAGCATATAAGTTCCTGCGAACTTTATACTTGGTTAAGGAATGATAGTACATAAAAACTCCTCCAAAACTAGTTTTATCCTGGGTAGGACACAACTATTTTCCCAGAGTTTTATGGATGATTAACGATAAAATAACGACAATTACTGTAAATAAACGACATTCTTGTCGTAAAGAATCTCGCACAAGGAGGAGAAACTAGTCCTCCTTGAGCTCTAACTGGTCCAACTTAGGCACTTGAATTTTGATGGTAAATTCATCGCGAGCAGCAATCTCCAAGCTGCCGGCCAGGTTAGCTAACTTATGGCGCATGCCTGAGATGCCCTCCCCTTCGCGTGGCTGCTGCAGGGGCACGGTCCCACTGTTAGCAATATCGAGATAGTAATGGTCCGCATCTTCATAAAAGCTGGCCTTGACCTTATCCGCCTGGCCATGCCTAATGGCATTGGTTACGGCCTCCCGTAGGACTTGCATGAAAACTGAAGCCACCTCCGGATTAGTGGGAATTTCTCCCTGCTTAAACAGCTGGGTACCCACAATGGCAGCCGTATTCTGTATATTTTGAAAACGCAGCCCGTAGTCAAAGCTTTCCGGTTCCTTCAGGTCCTCTACCATATCTTCCAACAGACTGACCAAGTCCCCCAGGGGCACATCTTCTTTGCGGTCCATTTGTTGCAGGCTGGAGTGGAGAATAGATAAGCGCTGGCCCATGACATCATGAATACGATTTCTCAAGCGACGTTTTTCTTTATCTAATTCAATCTCTTCTAAATTCTGCAAGAGGTCCTCTAGCTGCTGATTAGATTTTTCCAGCTGGGAGTTTTTCTCCTTAATCTGCATAATCAGATCAGCCTCTCGGGTGATATCTGACAGCAAGATTTGCCAATAAGCCTCGCGCCCTATCTGGAAGGCCTCCTCCGTATAACGATAAACTTTGCCCTGATTTTCGAAAGAGCGGAATTTACTGGGTAATTTGCTAGTTTCGGGTCCGCTTCTGTCCTTATGCCGTCTCTGTCGCAATTGGTCCAAGACTCCCCAACGCGAGGCTGCAGCCAACTGTGACTCCTGTAGGTGCTGGGTCTCTTCGAAAATTTGCGCAAGGTTACTGCTTTCCTGGCCCAGTTTTTCCTGCTTGGCTAAGGCATTCTCCTTTATCATACGCCGGAAGGCCATCATAATGCCGGAGGAACGTCTATCCGGCACCAAGCCGCGGTCTGCCATGATAGACCGCATGCGGGAGTTAATGATGTAAATATTGCCGTGTTGTCGGCCAATAGCCAGACCTTCCGGGAAGGTGTCAAAGGCCTGTTTCATAGAAAAGCGACTGAGGTTCTCTTGGATGTGACTATAGGCTTCACGGATTTCAACCAGGGCCCGCAGGAGCAGGATGACGGTCAAAATCATGATAAGTAGGACATAAGCAGGCCCTAAAATTTCCTCCAAGAAAGGTAGGGAGAAGACCACGGCTGACATGGCCAGGAGGTCCAGCATCCGGTGTTGGTGTATGAGGAGGGGCAGACCTAGGATAGGCGTGAGAATGCTAAATTTTCGCAGATTGACATAAAGATTTGGCATGAGGTTTTCCGGTTCCGCAATTTGTACCAGACCCATAGCTAGATTCAAAACAATGAAATGATAGAGCAAGCCCATTTCGAAGAAGAAATAATAGACAGACTGCTTGTCCCGGCGGATAAAGGCGTGGGTAAAGAGGAGGCTGATTTCCATGGCTATGCCAAAAAGTAGGAAAATTTGTAAAACCATGCGGGCATTAGCCGACATCTCATAGAAGTAATACATTAGACCTCCTCTCCTGACTCGACCATTAGTCGGATATTATGGTCCGGGCCATCCTGACTTACCTGTAGCTGGGCCTGGACTCTGGGATATTGGTCCAGGTTAAGCAGGTTGACGAAAAAGTCTTCGACCAGTGCATCCTGGGCAGTGTAGAGGATATGTAGGTCCAAGTGCCCCTCTTTATACTGGACATTAACAAAAGCCGATGGTGCGGAGAGGTCGACAGATTTTTCCAAGAGGGCCTGGAGATAGTCATAGGCCAGCAAGAGCATAGAAGTGGGCACGGGCTCCTGGCAGCGGCAGACAGCCAAGGCCTTAACGCCTGCCGTAGAGGCATCCTGTAGGGCTTCTTGGAAAATCATACCTACCTCTTCGCCTGCTATAGTCTCCTCCCCCCTCACCAGAAGATTACTCTTACGCTTGCACTGGGATACCATAATCTTGACGCGGCCCAGTTCTTTACGTACAAAAGCCCTATCCTGAGATTTTTCAATCTCTGCCAAGCTCTGACGGATCACGGACAGTTGGCTAGCCAGAGATTCTTCTATACTGTTGAGGAAATTTTGCCGAACCCTCATGGAGATATACTGAGAACGAATACTCCTCTCCTTGGCCATGAGCTTGGCCCTCTGTTCCAGGACGTTGTTCAGACCAGATAATTCTTGTCCCAGATTTTGTATATCACTGATGTCGTCCTCCCAGATTAAATATCCTCCGTTAATCTGGCTTACGTTATATATCAGGCCATTGCGCTCTACACTAGGCACGCGTAAATTCTCTTGCAACTGAGGTTGGTGAGGCTTCCTCCATAACCAGAACTGCCAGAAGGGAGCTTTCTTGTCCTCTACCAGATCAGCCAGGTATTTACCTTTAATCTCTTCCCGCAGCTTGGTCAGAGAATGACGGGGAATATCATCTTTTTCGGGCGGGTAAATATCAGTCAATTCTTCATTCCACAAGCGGAGGTTGACCGGACTATAGCGGAAGAGCTTGATGTAGCCGGAGTTAGCAGGAATTAGCCGGGTTTGAATAGACAGTTCTAAAATTAAGGCAAAACCTAAAATATTAATGAGGTCCAGGTTGTTAGACCGGAGACCTGCGTCATAGTGGAAGAAGGCGAAATTCGCCGCCAGGAGTAAGACAAAAGCCAGAAGGGGTAGCATTAAGGTAGAACGATAAATCTTAGCTTGGCAGGACAAAAGTAGGGCAAAACCCAGCAACCATAAGACTAGCATCAGGCCTATGACCACATAGCCTAGGGGGCCCAGCTTAACTATCACCTTGTAGGCATTGAGACTAAAGGAGAGGCCCAAGAGATCATTGAAAATGAAAGCTACGCCACTGGCATAAAAGACTAGAGATAAGAGGAAAAATCCCCGTCGCCAATTGCGATTGATGATACCCTGGGAGCTGGCCAAACTTACCCCGGTGAAGAACCAAGATTCCAGGACCCCAAAATAGGGCAGGAAACGAATATAGTAGAGGATATCCCAGGTCATAAAGTTGGTGTACATGAGTAAGACGAACTGCATGACCAGAGCTGTACCCAGCCAAAATAAGAGTAAGCCCATTGACCGGCGGATAGAGCGGTCATCCAGGCGGAAAAAGATGGAAGCAATCCAGAGTAAAAAGAGGGGCAGGAAGAAACTGACGGCAATATGTTCTTCTTCCGGATTTGCCGGCAGATAGGGACTGTGGCCCAAGATTTCCCGACGGAAAACCGACTGATTTGTTAAAAGGCCATGATTAAATTGCTCATAATTCTTGATGCGTAACTGCTGGTCACCATATTCTGCCTCCGGGGGATAACCATAGTCGCGTGACCAGTCCACCGCATCCAACCAGGCAGGTCTGTCCAGGTTTTTACGCAAGCTGGCTGAACTCCCATCCGGCAAGCGATAACCCTTAGCAAGGAGACCAGGACCCAGCAGGTCTTCCGTGAGAGGACTAATCCTTAAATTCAAAAAATCCCGGGCCACAATACCCTGCCCGTAGAGGCCATAGTCGACAAAAAGGCTACCCTCACGAGGGACGTGGAAGTTATAGAGGTCCTGATTTAACTTAATATTGATTTGGGCCGCCTGGTAATCCCAAAGAATAAGGATAGGGGGCAAGAGATCGGGCGTGAGATCTCCCGTGATTATCTTGAGGGGCCAGGCAGTGTTAGTCTCCTTACCCCGGTATATTTTGAGCAGGTCTTGCTGGTGTAAGCTGGCCAGGCTACCATACCATCTGTCCAAAGTTTGGGGGTCCCTACTCGCCATCTGCCAAGAACTCAGGAGATATTCAGGTTCAATAAAAAGGCCCACTTCCTGCGCTCCACCCCGGTTTACATAGGCCGCAAAGTCTTCCCAAGAGTTGATTTCTTGCCGGACTCTGTACCAGTCATAGGCAATAACCAGGGTGGCACGGTAGAGGACCTTGAAGGCAGATTGTTCCCTTTGGCTAGAATGGCGCAGGCTGGGATAGGCCTGATGCTCTCCGAGGAGCAAGACCAAGTCCGGTACTCCTGCATGCAGGGATAATTCACTGGAGAGCCGGATACGGTCTGAATAGGGAAAGCTATTATCTAAGGCAGCTCCCAACATGGAGCCGGGATAATCTTGATAGTAAATAGGTAATTCCTTATTAGCAGGAATTACCCGGGCGGGGTCTAGGCCGGTAGCGCCTTGGGCATAGCCACCTGGCAAAAGACCAAGGAGGAGGCAGACCAGCAGCAGGCACAGAAAGCGAGCCCCACTCTGCACCAACTGTTTCCGGGGGGCAACTTTTCTATTTGCTCTAGAGGTCTTCACAGGGCCCATCCCCTCCTTACCTTACTCAAGCAAGCCCAGTATCCGGGCTTGCTTGCCGGTAAATTATACCCCTATTGTAACAGGCGGGTAAATGTAAGCTAGACCGACCATGATATAATATGACGTATATATTAAGCAGAATTTTGACACGCTTTAATTCTTTTTGCTAAAGAGGTGAGAAAATGATTCGCATGATTTTGGTGGAAGACCAGCAAATATTATTAGACTCACTCTATGATTCTCTCAGTTTGATACCCGACTTGGATATCGTAGCCAAGACAACCGATGCCGCTGAGCTTCTCACTCTTGCTAAGTTCTTTAAGCCTGACCTGGTACTCATGGATATCTGTAATGAAGAAGGTCACATGGGTATCTCCGAGACCGTGAGGCTGAAGGAACAAATGCCGGAAGTAAAAGTTATCCTCATGACAGCAATGCCGGACATGTCCTTCGTCCATGACGCTAAAGAGGCCGGGGCGGACAGCTTTGTCTATAAAAATGTCAGCAAGGATGACCTAGTTAAGTCTATCCGGTCAACCATGCAAAATTACCATAGCTTTCCGGAGGAAGAGAGTACACCGGCAGCCGCCTTAGATTTAACCGAGCGCGAAGAAGATATTTTACGCCTGGTCTGTCAGGGACAAAGCCGCAAGGAAATTTCTGAAACCCTCTTCTTGGCAGAAAACACCGTACGTAATAATATAAATAGAATTTTGGCCAAGACAGGCTATGATTCCATAGCTCAGCTGGCAATTTTTGCTGTATCCAAAGGCTATATCGTACCAGACCAAAACAACAGCGATCTTCTCTAGGATCTACAAGCTCTCTCAGCAAAAAAGGCCCTCCCTAAGGGGGGACCTTTTTTATTTCGGTGGGAGCTGCGTCCCACAATTTTTATATCTTGATTAGGCGGAGTTTAAGAACTAAAGGCTACCAGGCTATCTAGAAACTCCTGCATTTTTTGCATTGCCTGATCCAGCTGCTGGCTAATTTGCTCGACAAAACTACCATCCTGGGGATTGAGCTGGGCCAGGTCAGCTAAAAAGCTATCATACCAAGCAGCTATATCAGCCGCCTTCTGCTTCAGACCTTCCGCTGCCTGGGGTAGTCCCTCTGCAGCTTTAGCCTCAATTTTAGCTAACTCTTCCCGGCACTTGCTGGACAGATCTTGGAAAAATTCTTGATCTGCTAGGGTCGCACCGGCTTCGGCAGAGAAAGTAGCCAGGTCACGGGCGAAATCTCCAAAATATTGGCTGATATTTTGGTAGCTGGCAGCCAGCTGAGAGAGCCAATCCACCAGCTGATTTTGTTCTTCCGCACTCAGCTGGCCGAACGGCGAATCCGGATTGGGCTCCGCCCCTGTTTCTTGGGGAGCGAAGGTCCGTTGGGGCTCTGTAGCTTGTGTGGTGGCGCTGGAAGACTGGGTAGCCTGGTCAGAAACGGACTCCTCCTCTTGAGGTGCCTTAGCCATTAGAGGATCCGGGCTAGTCGAAGTATTAGCAGCCTGGTTTTCTGCGGGAACAGTCTCTACCACCACCTGCGGTTTACAAGCCGTGAGGGTAAAACTCAGACCTAGAACCAGCAGGAGGTAGAAAAAAATACGCCTAGATTTATTCATGTGAACGGTCTTACCGGCCCCGAGGGCCAGCTCTCCTCCCGTTTTTATCTCGCCCTACAGTCTAAATCATTGGTCTGGACTTTGGCAAGCCTCACCCCCAGGGGGGCCGGCCTGGATTAAGTAATAATTTTCTAAAGGCTTGCACAAAACCCCGGCTTGTGCTAATCTTTTCAAGCATCGGGCTCCGGCCCCACCACATTGCCGATTAGTGTAACGGTAGCACACTTGACTCTGACTCAATCAGCCAAGGTTCGAATCCTTGATCGGCAGCCACTCGAAACCCCCCAGGCTAAAGGCTATCGGGGGTTTCTTCTTTTAACCCCAATACCTAAACCCTGGCCTTGACCCTAGCCTAATTACCCGTCCCTAGCCCAATCAGATTTATAGCAGGAGAATTTTAGTTTAAGATAAAGCCATGTCTGTATTAACTCTCAGCCACCTAGCCAAGTCTTACGCCAACCAAGAGGTCCTCAAGGATATTAACCTAAGCCTGGACCGGGGCGATCGTTTGGGCCTAATCGGTCATAATGGCTCAGGTAAAACCACCCTCCTCCGCCTCATCGCGGGTAAGGAAGAGCCGGACGCTCAGCAAGGTCGTCTGCAGCTGGCAGAACAGGTTATTTGTAAATATTTAGAACAAGAATTCACCCAAGATGACCTGGACCGGGATGCCCTAGAGCATCCTGAATTTCGTGCTTTACAGGAAGAATTGGAACAGATTGAGGCAGCCTTGGCCCTGAATCCCACAAGGCCAGAACTCCTGGCTCGCTATGCAGAAATTAACGCCAACTTTGCTGCCAAGGGAACCTGGGACTATCCCTACCGCCTGGCCCAAGCCGCCGCTGGACTGGGCCTGAACTTGGAGAAGGTAAAGCGCAAGCGGTCTCAGCTGTCCGGTGGTGAGCGGATGAGGCTGGCTCTGGCCAGTATCCTAGTGGAAGATGCCGATCTCCTCCTCTTGGACGAGCCAACCAACCACCTCGACCTCGAGGCTATCGAATGGTTATCCAACTATTTAGCTCAGAGCAAGGCTGCCCTGATTGTAGTCTCTCATGATCGTGCCTTCCTCGACACCGTCACCAATCTAACCGCGGAGCTCAACAATGGCAAACTGACGGTCTACCGGGGCAACTATTCCCGTTTTAAGGAAATTCAAAGTCAAGACCGTCTACGCCTGGCCCGGGAAAGTAGTAAGTTGCAAAAGGCTATCGACCACGAAGCCGAGGTCATACAGACCCTCTACTCCCACCGCAAGATTTCCTCCTATCATTCACGGCAAAAGAAGCTCAGCAAGTTGCAAGAGGCTCTTACACGTATTAAAGAGGAGACCAAGGTCGTAAATCCCCGCTTTAAACTCTCCTACCTGCAAGAAGCAGATCCTGGGCGGGCCGGCCAGCTCCTGATTGCCGGACGCGGGGTCAGTGTGCGCTTCCCAGATGCCAGTGTAGATCTCTTCCAGCCGGTGGACATTGATATTCAAGCCAATCAACGCATTCTAATTTGTGGTCCCAATGGTTGTGGTAAGACTAACCTTCTCAAGTGCTTAGCGGGCCAAAACCCTTATCTGGTGGGAGATATCCGCATCCTATCCAACTTGCGTTTTGCCAGCCTTGATCAGTGGCAGCGTTTCGAAGACCAAGAGCAAGAACTGCTGCCCTGCCTCATGGCAGCCAATGACCGCCTCACAGCTGGCCAGGCCCAGGAAACCCTAGCCTCCTATGGTTTTTTCCAAACCGACTTGCACAAAAGGCTCAAGGACCTCTCTGGCGGAGAAAAATCTCGCTTGGCCCTGGCCTGTATTCTGCAACAAAAACCCGATTTACTCTTCCTAGACGAGCCCACTAACCACCTGGATATTAGGTCGGCCGAAATTCTGGAGTCTGCTTTACAGGATTTCAAGGGTACCATTGTCGCGGTCAGCCATGACCGTTACTTTATTCAAACCCTGGCCCAGCAGGTCTGGGGCTTCTTGGGCAGGGAGATTAAGACTTTTTACAGCTATCCCTCCTACCGGCAAGCCGTCCAAGCTTGGCAAAGCCAGCAGGCCCCGCCTGGTAAGAAGGGGGCAGCTTCTACACATAAAACAGAGTCGCCAGCCACAGACAAGGGGGCAGAAAATTTCTTTAGCCCTGCAGAGCTAAAACTATGGCCTGAGCTCAAGAATCTGCCTTGGACCGGTAAGTCCAAGCAGGCAGAAAGACAAATTAGGGCCCAGGGGGCTAACGCCCTCAAGGCCATGGAAGAAGAGATCAGCACCTTGGAGGCCTCTACGGCCGACTTGGAAGCCCTCTTTGGCAAGGATGATAGTCAAGAATTGTATGAAAAATATGGCCAAGAGCAAATCCGTTTGGAAGCCTTACTCGACCTTTATGTAAAGTTGGATGAGCTACTTGCGAGTTTTCGACCCAATTAGCCTGGTCACAGCCGTCTGACCAGCCTTATAGCCACTGGCCCAGGCAAAATGCAAGTTAAAGCCTCCGCAGAAACCTACCACATCCAGAGCTTCCCCACAAACATAGGCTCCTGGGTAGCCTTTAAGGCTATAGTCAGGATTGAGGGCTCCTAACTCTAAGCCCCCCCTGGCCACCTGGGCCTCCGCAAAAGCTTTAAGGCCTACTAACTTCACGGGATAGGCTTTCAAACGATAGGCCAAGCTGCGGGCCACTTTGGCCTGGGCCGGGCCCCGGTAGTCCAGACCTGCTTCTTGCAAGATAGCCCGCCCCAGCTTGGCTGGGAGATAGGAAGCCAGCAGCAAGTCCCAACTGAGCTCCCAGGCAAAGGCCCTCCCTTTGGCCGCTAAATCTTTGGCCAAACTTGCTCCTTCTTGGGCGGGGAACAAGTCCAGGTGAACAGTCTGAGCCTGGGTGAAAAGCCAAGCCGCTTGCGGATCCTGGTCCCTAAAGTGTCCCGGTTCTCCCCCTAGATAGTTAGCCAAGTCCATGGCGGCAATCCCAGATAAGGCTCCTTTATTAAATAAAAATTCACCCTGGCTGGTCTGCCCTCCCGAGAGACGGGCCTGGGCCTTGACCCGGCAGCCCGTAAGCTGACTCAAGCTAGTGTGCGGGTCTAGTAAGAGACCACATAGGGCGGGGCGAAAGTCCTGGTAGGGCAGGTCCCAAGCCTGCGCCAGTTGGGCCATAGACCAATTACCCCCTAAAGCCGGGCTAGCAGGCGAACCGGGGGCAAAAATCAGAGCCTTAGAGCGGAAAAGCTGCCCCTGGGAGCTCTGCAGGTAAAAACTTTGGCCAGGCCCGGTAGCTGGACTGATCTGTCTTATGTCTGTCTCAAAACGGAACTCTATCTTTAGAGCCTCCAGCCTGGCTAGGAGAAGATCACGTACTGACCGAGCTTCCTCGGACTGGGGATAGGCCCTGCCCTCAGCATCATATTTGAAGGCTAGGCCCAGCTGATGGAAAAATTTACTGGTAAATTTATGCCCTAGTTGGTCCAGCCAGACGTCCTTGCCTGGAGAGGCGTGAGAAAGATATTTATCCGAAGCGGGATTACGGTTGGAGAGGTTACAGCGTCCATTGCCGGAGGCCAAAATCTTGCGACCGGCTTGAGTTTCCTTGTCCAGGATTAAGATACGGGCCGGATAGGCTGCGTCTTGCGCCTTCAACCCTGCTCCTAGGCCTGCCGCTAGACCGGCAGGGCCAGCCCCCAGGATAATGAGGTCATATGGCCTGTGGAGGGCGCGAACCTGTTTAGACCAAGCCTGGACCCTTAAGGGTCTGAGCTTCTGTAGCTGGTCAAGTAAGGCCTGTAAATCACGGCTCTGGCCGGACTTGAGCTCAAACTCCAACTCGGCGAAATCTTCACGCAGGTCCGGATGTTGAAAATAACCCCGATCTAAGGCCCACTCTACCCTAGTCTTGCCCTTTACCAAATCCCCGCGGTAGCGGGTAAAACGCGTGGAGCCCTGGAGGATCAGCTGCTCTCTAGCTAGAATTTCTCCTAAAGGGGCTAAGGTCCGGTCAGTCTTGCTGAGCTCTTGAATACGCTCCCAAGCCTTATAGGCATAGTCTTGGGGCTGGAAGTCTTCAGCTACTTGGCTGGTCAAGACTTCTTCCCATTCCTGCCTACGGAAGATACCTGCTTGATCCGGTTCCCCTGGAGGGGCCTGAGGCTCGTCCGAAGCCAAAGCACGTTTTACGGTGTAAAGCAAACGCTGGCCTTCCCGCCGGAGACGCAGGCTGAAGCCTGCCTGATAGACGTCAGCCTGGAGGGTGTCATAGTAAAAGGCTGCCAGAGTAAGAGGCTCCTGGGCAGGCTCACTGTACCAACCCTCTAAGGGAGCTTGCTGGCCAAGGCGCTGCGACCAAAAATCCCAGTCCTGGACTCTGGCTAGGTCAAACTTTGCCTCTATTTCCATGGGACAAGATGAGCACTATGGCTAGTCACGACATTGACCTCTTTGCCAGCATAAAAGTTATAAGCCAAAATTTCTCCATCCAGGGCTTGGGCTGGCCCGCTACTTAGGTTGGCCAAGTCTATGGTGTGTAAGAGATTATCTGTTACATAAAATAACTTAGACCGATCAGGACTCAGGCGGATATGGCTGGCTCGCCCTAATTGATCTGCTAGTTCTTGTAAGCCCTTATCCTCCCCATAACTATAGAGACCATAGTAAGCATCTGGTTGGTCATTGCCTAAAATTAAAAGTTGAGAAGCTTGGGCGTAAACCGCCAAGATGGAGGACAACTCAACCTCCAAGATACTTTCTTCCGCTTCAAAGTCTAGTTTCAGGGCCTGATTCGATGAATAAATGATGGGTAAGCCTTCCACATCGTGCTCTAAACCATAGAATAAGGAATTATAGGCCTCGACTACCTTTTGAGCTACCAGACCACCTTCTAGGTCATAACGCCTCAGCAAGGTTTTCATGTTGGAGGAGGAAGTATTCAAGAGTAATATGTCAAGATAGCGGCCATCCGGGGTAAACTTGAGATTCAAGGCATTGCCCGATTTTGCAAAGCTCAAAGTCAAAATGCGCTTACCCTCAGGACTGACCAGGTGGACCAGGGCTTTATCATCTGACTGTTCGTCCAAGAAGGCCCAAAAGCCATCTTTATGCAGGGCTCCTTTGACAAAACCGCCATCCAAGTAGCTTTCAAAGACCAGTCCATGGGGGTTAATCACTACAACTTGGCTCCCTTCCCGGTCACCCACCAGAAGGAAATTGTCCATAACCTGGACACTAGGCCGATTCATATCTAGGGCCACGGCAAAGATTTGGCGACCCTGATAATCCTCACAAACCAGTTCTTCTCGGCTCACCAAGACTAATTTGTCGGCTAAAGGATAGGTACGGCGTGCTTGATTGCCCTCTAGCTCACGAGATTGTGAGGCCTGGAAGGCCTGAGGACCCCTGATGGCATCCTGGACTTGCCCGCGTGGTATAACCACCCAAAACATGACGAGCAGGACCAGGCTAATTAAAGATAGGCTAGCCAAAATGATGAGATGAGACTTATCAAAATATCCCCGGCCTCCCTGGGGTTTTTGCGGGGGAGCCGCCCCTCTTTTTTGAGCTGGCATTAATTACTTCTCCTCTAAGACGACCAAAGCACGGAAGGCTAGCTGGTGCTTAGCCTCCACGGCTTGCCTACCCGTAAGCACCCAATATTGTAGTGGCTTGCGGGAAGTAAACTCCAACTTCTGCCCCTCTAAGAGGCAGCTATGGTTTGGAGTGGGGCGCAGGGCCCCCTCCGAAATACTGATGGTTAAAGTCTGCCCGGCTTTCACTTCCGCTAGATAATTAAAGTGGAGTTCCCGGATCTGGTAGCTTTGCCAGGACCAAGCCTGGCTAACAAAATATGACCAGAGACAATCTAGGGCCAAACTGACATAGTTGACATTGTTCAAGTGGTAGTTGTCATCCAGAAGGCTATAGGCGATAGCAAAATCTTGCCGGTACAGGGAGTCCCCCTCCTCGGCTGCAAGACGAAGGGGGCGGAAATCCAGGTCGGGACTAGGGGCACTATAATCCAGGTATGCCTCTTGACTGACTAGGTCCAAAGGCCGGACTGGCTTTCTACTATCTCGGTCTACGACAAACCAACGAGAAGCTCCATGGGCTACCAGCCGGTCCGCCTGACGATTTTCTGCAAAAATCAGGTGGGACCGTAAAAAGTTAATCCCCTTAATACCCGGGGACCAGCTTTCAGATATCACTTGGCTCCCCTTGGCAGGTCGGAGTCCGGTGAAGTAGTAGGAGCTAGCAGAAATCATCCATTTGAGTTTTTGCCCTTCTAGGTGGGCAAGGCTCAAAGCAGGACAGAGTTCTATATCCTTTTCAGCCGCAAATTGGCCCAGCATAAAGACGGTATGAGGGAAAATTAAGCGTTCAAAGTCGCAATCCGAGGGACGCAGGTCAGTTTGATAAATTGTATGCCGGTCTGGGCTGAGCTGTGTAGACATGGGCTACCTCTTCTTTCCCTAGCAAACTAGAGTCATTATAAGTGTTTAAACTCTCGGGAGCAAAGCAGGCAATAAGAAGACTGCCTCTCGGGTTCGAGAGGCAGTCCACATCTTTAAGCAAAGACTTACAGGGATTTTAGTACATCATGTCAGGGCCGCCGGCAGGCATGGGTGCCTCTTTTTCCGGAATATCAGCCACCGTAGCTTCGGTGGTCAGGACCACAGAAGAGATGGAAGCTGCGGACTGCAGGGCAGACCGGGTGACCTTAGCAGGGTCTACAATACCGGCCTTGATCATGTCAACATACTCGCCCTTGAGAGCATCAAAGCCTACACCTTTATCTGCCTGCTGAACCTTATCACAGATGACAGAGCCATCCAAACCAGCGTTTTTAGCGATTTGACGGACAGGTTCTTCCAAAGCCTTCAAGACAATCTGGACACCAGTTTTTACATCGCCTTCCTGGCTTTCCAGTAGGGCGCGTACGGCGGGCAGGGAGTCCATATAGGCGGTACCACCACCTGCTACGATACCTTCTTCCACCGCAGCCCGGGTAGCAGCCAGGGCATCTTCAATCCGGGTTTTCTTTTCTTTCATCTCGGTTTCAGTAGCTGCGCCCACCTTGATGACGGCTACACCGCCAGCCAGCTTGGCCAGACGTTCTTGTAGCTTTTCCTTGTCAAAGTCGGAATCGGTCTCGGCAATACGAGCACGGATTTGCTCTACGCGGGCTTCAATATCTGCAGCCTGTCCACCACCGTTAACGATGATGGTCTTATCCTTATCTACCTGAACCTTACCGGCCTGACCTAAGTCTTCCAGTTGGGCTTCCTTGAGGTCCATAGCCAGTTCATCAGAGAAGACCTTACCACCGGTGAGGATGGCGATATCTTCCAGCATTTCTTTGCGGCGGTCGCCGAAGCCGGGGGCCTTAACGGCTACACAGTTCAGGCTGCCACGCAGACGGTTGAGCACCAGAGTGGAGAGAGCTTCACCTTCGATATCCTCAGCAATAATCATGAGGGGCTTGCCGACCTGAATGAGCTGTTCTAAGAGAGGTAGAATTTCTTGGATAGAAGAAATCTTCTTGTCGGTTAGGAGAATGTAGGGATTCTCGTAAACGGCTTCCATTTTCTTGGTGTCAGTAACCATGTAGGCAGATACGTAACCACGATCAAACTGCATGCCTTCCACAATTTCCAGCTCGGTAGCCATGGTGTTGGAGTCTTCTACGGTGATAACCCCGTCAGAGGAAACTTTTTCCATAGCATCAGCAATCAGCTGGCCAATTTGCTCATCATCAGCAGAAATAGCAGCTACTCTGGCAATGTCGTTTTTGCCGTTAACTTCTTGAGAGTTCTTAGCAATCTCATCTACTACGGTCTTTACAGCCAGGTCAATGCCCTTTTTCACGATGACCGGGTTAGCTCCAGCTGCGATATTCTTAAGACCTTCTCGCATGAGGGCTTGAGTTAAGACGGTAGCAGTCGTGGTACCATCACCAGCTACATCCTGGGTTTGGGTAGCTACTTCCTTAATAAGTTGTGCCCCCATATTTTCAAAACGGTCTTCCAGCTCAATGTCACGAGCAATGGTCACGCCGTCGTTGGTAATTACAGGAGCACCATATTGTTTATCTAAAACCACATTACGACCCTTAGGGCCTAGGGTAATGCGTACAGTATCAGCGAGTTTATTTAAGCCAATTTCCAGGCTCTTACGGGCATCAGCCCCGTACTTAAGATCTTTTGCCATAATTGCTAATCCTCCTAGCTACGCTAACTTATTCCACCACAGCCAGAATGTCCGACTGGCGGATAATGGTGTATTCTTGACCGTCCATTTTTACTTCGGTACCGGCATATTTGCTATGCAGGATGCGGTCACCAATTTCTACTTCCATAATGACATCTTTGCCATCTACGATACCACCGGGACCCACGGCTACAACTTCGGCCACCTGGGGCTCTTCACGGGCAGACTCCGGTAAAACGATACCGCCCTTGCTGACTTCTTCCTTTTCCAGCATCTTAATCACAACGCGATCTGCTAAAGGTCTAATGTTCATTTGAACCTCCTTATATTTAGCCATAGTCCCAGCTCACTGCTAAACCATGGTCTTCCTTGTTACTTAGCATTCATGCTCTTAGAGTGCTAACCATAAGTTAATATAGGTTCTGTCCCCTACTTTGTCAAGGCAGATTATGGCGCAATTCTAAAAGATTATGGCTAGAACAAAGTCTCTTGTCCTGGAGCTTGGCTAGGCAAAAATACTTTGGAGAATCCACTTATAAAGCTGAGATTCTACCAGGAAATCCGCCAACTTAGATCCAGCTAGGCTATCCTCCAGGGCGGGGAAAGAGGCAGCCAAACCTGGCAGCACAGAGATGAGAGTCCCTGCTAAGAGTATGCCCAGGGCCAAACCTAGGCCAGCCCCGCCCAAACGATTGACCAAGCCTAAAACTGGTAAGGCATTAATGCCTTTTGAAATAAGCTTGAGGAAGAACTTGAGTAAAAAATACGAAGCGAACAATAAAAATATAAAGACTAAAATTTGTAGACTGAGGCGGAGGATTTGCTCGCTGACCGCCTGGGTCATTTCCTTCATATAGGCTTGGGACTCCGCCCCGATTTTTTCTACAGAAGTAGAAAAACCCTTCATCAGTTCTCCCAGGTCACCTTGCAAGATCTTTTGGTAGGATTCCGTCAAGCCCAGATTCTGCAGATTATCCTCCAGGTCCTTTTCCCTATCAAACTGCTGGACTAACTGGGTCGGACCGGACTTGAGGATTTTCTTGTCCACACCTACCTGGTAAAGCTTAGTAGCCAGGATACCGGAAAAAGTTGAGGCTATAAAAAAGGAAATTAGGAGCAGGAAAACGAGACCTGCATTATAGAGGAAACCCCGCAGCCAACCGCGAATGAGGCAAATCAGGAGAATTAGGACGATAACAAGATCTACCAGCAAGATGTTTACCTCTTAGTTGGGGAGGGCACCTGGCCAGCTTGAGACAGTTGCGAAATCAGCTCATCCGGCTTCCCCCATAATTCGCTGCCTGCAAACTCAATACGCAGGCCCCGCTTGGGTTCGGCCAAATTGCGAGAGAGTAGGAGGTCCCACAAAAATTCTAAAAAGAGGCGCTTTTCCTCCATCATCAGGGACCAACTAGGATCCAGGACAAAGAAACGCACATAGAGGTCAATACCGGTATCTTGGATACCATCTAGATTACAGAAGATATCTGTCGGATCTACGTCCTTGCGTCCCTGTAAATACTGCTTAACCTCCCTTTGCAGCACCAGCAGGTCTTCCTGATGTGCAGAGAGCGGTAGGCGAAGCTTAAAGAGCACTCGGCGTTTGTCCATCCGTGAGATATTCAGTAAGGCATTCTCGGTCAGGAGTTTATTGGGTAAGGTTACGAGACTGCGGTCATAAGCACGTATCTGCGAGGACCTCAGGCCTAAATCTACCAAGTTACCACTATAGTTTAGGATTTCTATTTCATCCCCCACCTGTAAGTCAGGGTCATTGAGGAGGACAAAACCGGCAATGAGGTTGGATAGGCTATCTTGGGCCGCAAGCGAGATTGCCAGGCCGCCCAAGCCCAGTCCAGCAGCTAAACTGGCAACATTTACTCCAAAAAGAGAAAGGATTGCTAAGAGGGCTATAAGCCAAATAAGCACCTGGGCCAGGCGAAAGTAAAAAATCAGGCTACCCTTCCGAGCCCGCCACTTGTCTTGGCTTAGAAGCTCTACCTGCATTAGACTGTGCAGGCAAGCCAGACCTACTCGCACCAGAACTACGATTAGGAGGGCAGCATTGACTTGATCAAGCAGGAGGCTTAAAGCCGGTGGAAAGTCTAAGAGCCAGTGTTTAAGAGCTACCCAACTGAGGAGGGGGAGCAAATAAGCAGGAGGTAAATTCTCCCGCAGTTGGGCCTGGAGTTTGTATTCACCCTTGAGAAGAGAGAGGAATAGCCTGGCCGGCAGCCTGCGCAAAAACCAGGCTAGAATCAACAAGCCTAGACTTAGCAGTAAGTCTAAACTGCTAGTTCCCTCCCATAGGGTGTAGTGCAAGAATCCTGTCAGGACACTCGGTAACGCTCTTTGCCAAGCCTCTACGCCTGTAGCTACTCCTAAAATCAAATCGGTAGCTCCTCCCTACTAAGCCGCATGCTGGATTAATTATAATAGCTAGGGGCCCTCAGCAGGTTACAGCTTAGTGTCTTAGCAGTTATACTAGGCGATGAACATGGTTAGGCAGACTAACAGCATAGCAGGCCTAGCTCTCAAGCAGGAGGATACAGAAGCATGCCGGACCAGCTGAATATGCAAGCAAATCAGGTCAAACTTATTCTCTTGGCTTTAGTCAAGAGTCAGCCGGGGCTGAGCCCAGGGCAAATACAGGCTCTGGCCCAGGAGACCCTCTTCTTCGATTACTTTACAGTGGCTGAGGCCTGGGCCAGTCTCCTAGACCAAAAACTCATTAGCGTGGCCGAGCCAAAATATAACAAACAGAGGGACCTGAAGGGGCAAACCCTCTTAGCCAGTTATTTAACTGAAGCCGGACAACTGGTTTATGAGCAGTTACATAAGCAACTCTCCCCTGCCCTCTTGGAACAAATCCGCAACTTAGGCCAGGTTGCCCAAAATCAGGCCGAACTCAAATCTTATTTTGAAGACCAGGGGGATGGCAGCTACCTGCTACATTGCGAGGCTTGGGACCGACAAAGCAAAATTCTGGACCTGCAATTACAGCTAAGTTCTCCCGATCGAGCCCGGGCCTTTAGTGAGGCCTGGCCGGACCGGGCCAGCCAAATTTACACCTTCATCTTAACTGAACTCAATCGGCAGGAATAAAATTAAAACTTTGCATTAAAAAAAGGGACTGCCTCGGATGGAGGAAGTCCCTATTCTCATTTTTACAGGCTTGAGCCTACTAAAGACAACTTATTGCTTGGAGAAGGAGTCTTTGGTAGCACCGCAGAGGGGGCAAACCCAATCCTCTGGGAGATCTTCAAAGGCTGTACCGGGGGCAACACCGTTATCGGGATCGCCTAACTCAGGGTCATAAACGTAACCACACAGGTCACAAATATATTTATCCATACATTTTTCCTCTCTTTTTTGGACTTCGGCCTAGAGCCTAATTAGACGAATTATAGCAAATTCCTGCATAAAATAAAAGCAGTGGATGCTAGACCCTGCTGACAGAGTCCTTGGCCTAGCTGTCCTCCTCCGGGCTAGCGGACTTAGACTGCTGTCCTAAAAATTGGAACTCTGCTCCCCCGATATCTACCCAGTCTCCATCCTGGACACCAGCCTTAGATAAAGCAGCATTCAAGCCCTTACGCTCAATCTCCTTTTGGAAGTAGTGGAAGGACTCAGGGTTATCAAAATTGGTGGACTGGACTAAGCCTTCAATCCAATTACCGAAAACATAGGCTTCGCCCTCCACAAAATCAATTTCAAAGGGAGCATGACTTTCATAGCGATAGAGTTGCCACTCCTCCGGATCAGCCACAGTCGCTTCTAGTTCAGGCAGACTGGGGAGGATGCGGTAAATGGCTTGCTTGAGCTCTTCTATACCTTCCCCTGTGACCGTAGAAACCCAGTACTTGGGCAGGTCTAAATCTGCAAAGCTCTCTTCAAGCTCGGGCCTTTGTTCGGCTGCTAAGAGGTCTGCTTTGTTCCAGACCAATAGCTGGGGCCGGTCCGCTAGCTGCTCGCCATAATTAACCACTTCCTCCTGGATAAGTTCGTAAGCAGCCCGTGGCTCTGGCTGCCCCGGCAAGGGTGAGGCATCCACCACATGGAGGAGGAGACGGCAGCGGGCCGTGTGACGGAGGAAGTCATGGCCCAGGCCTGCACCCTCACTGGCACCCTCAATTAAGCCCGGCAAGTCTGCCAGCACGAAGGACTGATCGTAGCTGTCAACTACACCCAGTTGGGGTTCCAAGGTGGTGAAGGCATAGTCTGCAATTTTGGGCTTAGCCCGGGACATTTTGGCCAGGAGGGAGGACTTTCCAGCATTAGGCAAGCCTAAAAGACCCACATCAGCAATTAGTTTGAGCTCTAGACGTACCCTGAGCTTCTCCGCAGCCCCCCCGGCGCGGGCAAATTTAGGGGCCTGACGGCGGGAGGTCTTAAAGTGAACGTTACCCAGACCACCCTTCCCCCCCTCCAGGATTTTAAAAGTCTGCCCCTCCTCCTTGAGGTCACAGATTAGGACATCCTGCAGATCATCATAAATCAAGGTGCCCAGAGGAACTTCCAAAATTAAGTCCGCCCCGGCCCGCCCATACATTTTACTTTTTTGGCCGTCTTGGCCATCTTCTGCCGCAAAATGGTGCTTGAAGCGGTAGTCGATGAGAGAATTACGACGCTGCGTAGCCTGGAAGATAACATCGCCTCCCTTGCCTCCATCTCCCCCATCAGGGCCCCCAGCCGGGATATATTTCTCGCGGCGGAAAGAGACAGCACCATTACCGCCCTTACCAGATTGTAGCTCTAAGGTAACATGGTCAAAAAACATAAATAACACCTAATAAAAAAGCCCAGCCCCAAGGGCCAGGCGTCTTTCACTCAAGCTTAACTAAGGCTTAAACTGCGTACCAGGGGTAGCCTAGATTTTAGGCCACCAGGTCTTGCTTACTCAGCCACCGCAAAGTCCACAGGGCGCACGGAAACTTGCTTGCGCTTCTTGTCTTTGCGTTCGTAATAAACCTGGCCATCAATCAAGGCGAAGAGGGTATCATCCTTGCCCTTGCCGACGTTCTCGCCGGGATGGATCTTAGTACCACGCTGGCGGTAAATAATGTTGCCAGCCAGGCAATACTGCTGGTCGCCTAATTTTGCACCTAAACGTTTGGCACGGGAGTCGCGGCCGTTCTTAGTAGAACCTACACCCTTTTTACTAGCTAAAATTTGTAAATTTACTTTAATCATGTGCTTCCTCCAAGTAGGTCTTCTTCTCTACTGCAATGTACTCCCCGTAATTGGGGACTAGCTGTTCAATTCCGATATAGGCAGAAAACATGAGTGCCCCTAGGGCAATTTTTTCTGTCTCAGTGTAGCGGTCATAGTCTTCCAGTTTACAAGCTATCTTACCCCGAACAGGGTCTAGTTCGTATACTAGAGCTTCACCAATTAATTCTTCCATAGTACCGATTACGGTTTGCCCGATTGCAGACACAGCGGCACATACGATGTCAAAGCCCCGATCAGCAAAGCCTGCATGCCCTGAAAAATCAAAGGCTCTGAGGACACCTGCCTGATCATAAAAAAAGCTGGCCTGAATCATCTAGGAAGTAACTCCAGCTAGCGGGTCAGGCTGGTAATCTTAACCTTGCTGTAAGGCTGACGATGGCCCTGACGACGACGATAGCCCTTCTTGGCCTTATACTTGAAGATGTTAATTTTGGGGCCTTTGCCATGCTTTACAAGCTCGCCTTCAACCTTGGCACCTTCCAGGACGGGCTTGCCCCATTCCAGAGCTTCACCCTCACCCATGGCTAGAACCTGGTCAAAATTTACTTTTTCTCCAGCTTCCAGGTCGAGTTTTTCTACAAAGACTTCATCACCTTCGGAGACCCGGTATTGCTTACCGCCGGTCTTAATAATAGCGTACATGCTTTTCCTCCTGTAAACAGTCTCGCCCGCCGCAAGGCAGCCTAAGCTTTACGAGCCTTGGCGGAGCGGTCGCTTGAGTATATTAGCAAGCACTAGTACGGCTGTCAAGGCTAATTAACTAGGCCTTAGTTGACTGCTGCTCTGCCAGGCCCTGGTGCTGGTGAAAGTGGTCTTGCCTCTCTGCCAAACGATCACCCACTTGGCGGATATTCTGCCCCATGAGGAGGGCTAGGTCACCTTCCTTCAGTTCTTGGCGCAGATAGGCCTCCAGGTCATCCAGTTGGGCGAAGAAGAGGGCCGAGCCCCCCTGGGCATTAATTGCTTCTGCAATATGGGCGGAGGAGAAAGATCGGTCCTTTTCGCGGTCGTCAAAGACCTCGAGTAGGATGGGGTGGGCTTGGTCTTTTAAGGCCTCGACAAATTCTGGGAAAAGGCCCTTGGCCCTAGAATAGGTTATGGGTTGGAAGCAGGCAAAAATGCGACGATGGGGAATTTCTGCAGCCGCTTCTAAAGTTAGTTTGAGGGAGTCCGGATGGTGGGCATAATCATTTACGATGAGGGCCCCTTGGTAGTGACCCGCTAGGGTAAAGCGTCCCTCAGCCCCCTTGAAAGCCTGCAGACTCTGCTTAGCCAGGTCAAAGTCAGCCCCGGCCAAATGACACAGTAAGAGGGCCGCGGCCGCATTTTCTACATTAAAACGCCCGGGTATAGACAAGCGGAAGGTCCCCAAATCTTGCCCTTGATAGGTCAGGTTAAAAAGAGGCAAACCAGCTTCATAGCGGAGCTTGCTGATAGCCAGGTCCGCTTGTACCTTATCGGTGGCGTAACCGTAATAATAGATTTCTAGTTGTTCTAGGAAGCCTGGCCTTTGCCGGTCTACCAGGTCTAGCAGGGCTGGTATGTGCGGATCAAAAGAAGGTAGGACCAGTTTGGTAGCAGGGGCTTGACGTAGAATATAACCCGCAAAAGCTTCCAGAACATCTTCCATGTTAGGGAAAATATCTACATGGTCGTGACCCAAGTTTAGAATGGCCGTAATGGTGGAATAGAAGGCATAGAAACTTAAGTTGAATTCGCAGGCTTCAGACAGCATGAGCTCTCCCCTACCCGTGTGGACTGTGGAATTTAAACGGTCCAGCTCAGCTCCCAAATGGATAGTAGGATCCATACCAGCATCCAAGAGGATATAGGAGCACATGGCCGTGGTGGTACTTTTACCATTAGTCCCGGCTACATTGATAACCTGGGGATAGGAGCGGTTGACCAAACCCAGCCATACACTACGTTCGAGGCAAGGCAGGCCTAATTCTCTAGCCTTGACCAGTTCAGGATTATCCTGGCTAATAGCTGCACTATAAACCAGGGCCTCGGCTCGAAAATCTTCAATATTCTCGGCCCGCTGAGGACAATATACCTGAATGCCTCTTCTCTCTAAATCTGCCACTCTAGCACCGCGGGCCCGATCTGAGCCCCCGACTACTAGACCACGATCTTGGGCCAATTCTGCTAGACCCGACATGGAGATACCCCCAATACCCACAAAGAAAACACGGGTCTGGGGCTCCAGGAGATAGGTATATTTAGAAAAATCTACATCCTGATAATTTGCGATAAGCGGATTAGCCATGCTGAGCTCCCTTACACCAATTTAATTGTTGCGAATAATGAACCAAATAAGGAGGCCGAAGGCCGCCAAAAAAATCGACAGGATAAAGAGGGCTGCCAGATAGGAATGGAGAGTCAGGGCCCAGAACTCCCGCCTGCTTAAGGGAGGCGGCACACTCTGATCCTGGGACTGGGAGAGACTGCTGGCTGCCTCCCGGGCCTTGGCCTGCTTGTAGCCGGCATTGGCCATATCATCATCCACCAACCGCTGGTGGGGATTACGGCGGGCCAAGGCACCAAAGAGGGTTTCCATCATGCTCCCCGGCACCCCATCCACATTCATATTGACGACCGTATGACCGTCATCAATAAATTCTTCAGTATCTGCTGCTGTTTCTGCCGGCAATTCCGGCTGAGACTCCGGCTCTGCAGCCAGATTAATTTTGTTTACTAGCTTGTCTTGTTTATCCATACTTTCACTCAATCTAAAACTGCTTAAATTATAGTCAATTTTGTGGCTAAGCAAAAGAGACTGCCTGGCTGAGGCAGTCTCTCGCTTGTTCACACTAACAGTAAATAGACGACGGTTTAGTCTCTTTTGCCAATAATCTTCTCGACCAGCTGCATACGCTTTTCGTCCTCGGCGCTACGCACATAGGCTTCACCCTCATGCTTAGCCAGAGGGCTATCCTTGTAAAGGTGGCAAGTTACAAAGTGACCAGGTTCGGGCTCATAGGTCCGAGGTGCCTCGTGCTTGCAGACCTCCATGCAAGAAGCACAGCGGGTGTGGAACTTACATCCTGAGGGCGGATTAGCCGGAGAAGGCACCGTACCTTCCAGAGGAATACGATCAATTTTGAAGTCCGGATCCGGTACAGGAATAGCACTGAAGAGGGCCTTGGTATAGGGGTGCAAGGGATTACGGAAAATGTCTTCCTTGCTGGCCTTTTCCACGAGGCTACCCAGATACATGACCCCAACGATATCAGCAATATGTTCTACAACCGACAGGTCGTGGGAAATGAAGAGATAGGTAAGCCCGAAGCGTTCCTGCAGGTCCATCAAGAGGTTGATAATCTGAGCCTGGATGGATACGTCCAGGGCGGAAACAGGCTCGTCACATACGATGAAATCCGGGTTAAGAGCCAGGGCACGTGCAATACAAATACGCTGTCTCTGACCACCCGAGAACTCATGGGGATAGCGGTTACGCTGGTAAGGGCGTAGGCCAGCTTCCAGCATAATCAGGTCGATATACTCATCATAATCTTCCGGAGCCACCAGGCCATGCTCTCTTACAGCTTCACCAATAATTTCACCGACCGGCATTCTAGGCTGCAGGGAGGAATAAGGGTCTTGGAAGATATATTGAATGGAGGGGCGGATATCCCGGAGTTCATCCTTCTTTAATTCACTAATATCTAGCCCGTTAAAGAGGACCTGACCCTCGGTTTTCTCTTCCAGCCTCAGGATTGTACGACCGGTAGTGGTTTTACCGCAGCCGGATTCCCCCACCAAGCCCATAGTGGAACCACGGGGGATGGTGAAGGAGATATTATCAACTGCACGGACAAAGCCCACAATATTTTGGAAAAAACCTGCCTTGATGGGGAAATAGGTGCGCAGGTTGCGAACCTTAACAAATTCCTCGTCGTTACCCTTGCGTTCAGATAGTACAGAAGGTTTTTGAATTAAGTCGAACGCACTTTTATTTGCCATTATTTAACCTCCTTAGCAGCACCAGCATTTTTCTCGAGTTCGCCCACCACGTCACCATAAATGTCAAATTTGCCTTCATGGGGGTGGTAGCAAGCTACGAAATGGGTGTCGCTGAGTTGAATATATCCCGGATAGGGGCCATCACATTTGGCATCCTTAAAGGTGCAGCGGTCGCGATAGTAGCAGTAGGAAGGCATGTTGATGGGGTTGGGTACGCTGCCTTCAATGCTATAGAGGCGGTCCACCTTACGGTTAATGACCGGTTTAGAAGCCATGAGCCCAATGGTATAAGGGTGAGCCGGGGTGTGGTAAACCTCTTGCACAGTACCCTGCTCTACAATACGTCCGGAATACATGACTACAACATAGTCGGCCATTTCCGCAACTACACCCAGGTCGTGGGTAATCAGCATGATGGAGCTATTAATCTCTTGCTTAAGTTCACGCAGGAGGTCCAGGATCTGAGCCTGAATCGTAACGTCCAAGGCCGTTGTGGGCTCGTCGGCAATAATCAGGTCAGGCCGGCAAGCCAGAGCCATGGCAATCATAACACGCTGTCTCATACCACCAGACAACTGGTGGGGGTAGTTTTCGTAAACCTGAGTGTGGTTAGCAATTTTAACCCTTTCCAGCATTTCCAAGGTACGGTTCTTGACCTGCTCTTCCGACCAGCTGGGATTATGCAGGGCGATAACCTCATCAATCTGAGCCCCAATCTTGAAGACCGGGTTGAGGGAGGTCATGGGTTCCTGGAAAATCATAGAGATATTATTACCCCGAATACCCCGCATCGCATCAATTGGCATCTGGGCAATATCCACAGGACCACCTTCTTCGGCTGAGCGATTGAGGCGGATTTCACCCTCCACAATCTGACCGGTGGGGCGCTGTACCAGGCGCATGATGGAGAGAGAGGTAACAGATTTACCGCAACCGGACTCCCCTACTACACCCACAGTTTTACCCCGGGGAACTTCAAAGCTTACGCCATCAACAGCCCGCACTGTACCAGCATCGGTGAAGAAATAGGTATGTAGGTTGTCAATTTCCAAGATGTTATTTTCGTCACGCATCTTGGTGGCATATTCTTGAGGATTGACATTCTTGCGCTTATTCTGCTTTTCGAACTTGCGCATCACTTCTTTATTATGCTTAGCAATCTCACGCTGCTCTCTAGCATTCAGATAATTGCTGTCTTTCTTTTTATTGTTAGCCATACTTTTGCTCCTAGCGTTTCATCTTGGGGTCGAAGGCATCCCGTAAGCCGTCACCAACAAAGTTAAAGGCAACAACCGTAACTACGATACAGAGACCAGCCGGAATCCACACAAAGGGATAAGAAGTCATAACGTGCTGGTTGGAAACGGCGTTGATAATATTGCCCCAAGAGGCGTAGGGATATTTTACACCCAGACCCAGGAAGCTCAGGGTAGATTCAGTCAGAATCGTACCACCCAGGCTCATGGTAGCCGAAACAATCAAGAGAGGCATGACGTTGGGGATGAGGTGTTTAGTGATACGGCGGCTGGTGGAAATACCCGTAGCTTCCGCTGCTGTCATGTACTCTTCTTCACGCAGTTGCAGAATCTGACCACGTACCAGGCGGGCCGTACCGGCCCAGGACAGGAAACCTAGGACTAACATCAAACCCATGATACGTTGGGTGGATCCCATGTCCATAGCCTCCATAATCGAACCCAAGATGATGAGGATAGGATAGGTGGGAATACAGTAAAAAATATCAACCAGACGCATGATAACCATGTCTACCCAGCCACCAAAGTAACCGGAAATACCACCCATGATTACCCCAATAAGCATGGAGATAAAGACTACGACAAAACCTACCATGAGGGAGATACGACCACCGTACATGAGGCGGGTCAGAAGGTCCATGCCGTTTTGGTCAGTGCCTAGGGGGTGCTCCGCACTGGGAGCGGCATAGGCGTCAAAAACGGTAGAAGGTTGTTCCTTCAAGATATCCCAGTTAAGGTTCTTACGTTCAATCTTATAATCCACTTCTTCGCCGTCTTCCTCGACGGTAAAAGAAGTTTCATTATTCATAACCGCTTCTAAGGCTTGGCGCTTGTATTCCAAGCTAAGGAAGTCGGAGGCAAAGACGGGCTGGACAATGTAATCAGAAAGTACAGCAAAAGGCTGGCCATCCAAATTAATCTCGGCTGAACCCCGTTCATCCACACTTATCTGGTAAGTTTTATCGGCGAATTCAAAGCTATCCTTGCCATCGCGCACAGCAATTTCCAGAGGAACCCGGAAGTCTATGGACTCGGTAAACTCAGAGGAGTCAAAGCTAAGAACCTGGGTGCTGGCAATAGCCACAACTTCAGAAACACCCACTATGTATTCCTTGCCCTTGCCCTTACTTAAGTTGTAGGACTGACCTTCAAGCTCGAAACCATCTTGCTTATCCTTAATGGCTTGTACCACAGCTGCGTCAAAACCTTCGGGTAATTCCTCGTCCGGGTTAGTCGCTTTAAGGTTAGCCATAACCGGGGTAACCAGGCCGGAAGCTACTTGTATATCACCGTAAATCATGTAGCTATGATCAGAGATACGTTCAATTAGGTAACGGTCCTCACCTGATTCGAAGCTATTTTCCTCAGCATTTTTGGCCCGGATAAAGGCGGCTTGAGGTACACGACCAAAATCCGCACCTTCTCGTACGGTGTAGCGCAGGGAATCATTGTCAGTTACACCGGCAAAGGGCTTATAAATGTAACGGGTCTTAGTGAATTGCTGCCGCTCACTATAAGGCGATAAGACACCGCCTAAGAAGGAAAAGAGGAACATGGCAACCAGGATGATAATACCCACGATAGCCAGGCGGTTACGAATAAAGCGGCGGAAAACCAGGGCACCGGGAGACAGGACCTTAATACGACGCTCATCATCTAAGGCCATCTGTTCAGCATTGGCAGCGCCCACACCTTCAAAGGTCTCTTGCTTGCTAGCTTCAGATTCCGCTAAGTTTTTATTTAGCTCATTCTTTTTATCGTTATTCATTTCTTCCTCCCCTAGCTAGCCACACGGATTCTGGGGTCAGCAACTGCATACAGGATGTCAGAGACCAAGTTACCGAGCAAGATAAGCGAAGCTAAGAAAATCGTATAGAACATGGTAAAGGGAATATCACCGCGAATCATTGCCTGGTAGGAGATGTAGCCAATACCAGGTAATTGGAAAAGGGTTTCCGTGATCATAGCACCGGAGAACATACCAGGTAAAACACCACCCACACTGGTAATTAAGGGAATAAGGGTGTTACGGAAAGCGTGCTTGTTGATAACTACCTTTTCCGACAGACCCTTGGCCCTAGCCGTGCGGATATAGTCAGAGTTTAAGACTTCCAACATAGTAGTACGGGTAAAACGCATGGTGCCGCCGACACTAATGAAGACCAGGGTGAGAATAGGTAAAACAAAGTGCCAAGCAATGTCAAAGAATTGTTGGACGGGGGTCATATAGGGGTGGTTACGCGAAACGATGCCGTATAACTCAAACCAGCCTAATTTATAAGACAATAAATACTTAAGCAGGGTAGCAATGAAGAAGGTTGGCAAAGAAATACCGACCAAAGCCACAACCGTTATTGTATAGTCAGTCTTGGAATATTGGTTAACTGCTGCCTTTATACCTAAAGGAATAGCAATGGCCAAGTAGATTACCATGACGATAATATTCAAAATAATGGAATACCCAATTACAGACTGGAACTTTTCAACTACAGGTACGCCGTACATCCAAGAGAGGCCAAAGTCACCGCTTAGAGCAGTTTTAAGCCATTCCACATAACCTTGGAGAGGATTCATGTCGAAATTATAGAGGGATCTAAGTTGGTCCAACCACTCGGTATAGCTGATACCGGTACCCGCAGCAGCTCTTTCACGTGCTACAGTTTCAATATAAGAGGCTGGTAAGCTGCGCATGAGCGCATAGATGATAAGACCCACAAAAAATAAGACAAGAATACTGATCAACAATCTTTTGATGATATAATTCTTCATTTACTTTCTAGTCTCCTTCGTGTAGGCGAGAGCTTGGAGAATTACTGTGCCCTGCCTGGAAGATGTATAAAAAGCGAGCCCGCCCCTTGACGGGCCCGCTTGGTTATCGGGTACACCTGAAGCTTAGTAAACATTGTGTGCAAGCTTCAAGCTAAATTGTCCGATAGCAGAAATTATTGAGCATTAAGTTCCAGGGTCTCGATCTCTGCCATCCAGCCGTAGAAGGTGGTCATATCTTGGGGCAAGGATTCGATGTTGACACGCTCTGAGCTGAAGACGATGCAGTCTTGACGCTGATAGTTGGGAATTTCAACCGCCCAGTCCATGATGATGTCGAGGCAAGCCTTGTAAGCAGTCTTACGATAGTCTTGGTCGGCGGACTTACGGGCATCCATGATGAGCTGGTCGAGCTCTGCGTCCTGGATGTGGTAGTGGTTGGACTCAGTGGAGCCAGGCAGGCCGGCTACGTTAGAGGAGTGGTAAATTTGGTACATATCAGGATCGATGGTAGCACCCCAGGCAGCGGTCCAGAGTTCCTGGGTACCGGCGCTCAGGGAGTCCCACAGCTCGTTGGAGTCTGCAGGGTCATTGATCTTGAGGCCTAAGCCGATGGATTCCAGAGCGGCCTTGGCATTATTAACCAGAGAGAAGGCGGGGTGGTCACCGGTACCTTCAGCAGGCACGATAACTTCATATTCCAGCTTGGCGCCTTCGGGAGCAGCAGTGAATTTACCTGCCTCTTCGTCCCAGGTATAACCAGCAGCCTTGAAGTAGCCAATAGCAGCTTCCACAGCAGCAGCAACTTTAGCGTCGTGATCCATGTCAGCAGCGTAAATTTCGTTGCCTTCAACGTCCTTGGAGAATGCTACTTCGTAGCCTTCGTCTGCCGGCTTAGGAGCGGCCCAGGAGGTGTTGGAGATAGGATAGTTGATAACTTGTGCACGTTCGCCGTAGTAGGAGTCGTTGGCCAGGTCACGCATGGAAGCGAGAATGGTGGCATAACCCTTACGCAGGTTTTTGGAAGCGTCAGAGTCAGCCTCACCAGCTACATTAACTGTACCAGCATTGATACCAATGTAGCCGTAGCCCAGGGTGTCGATACCGAAAGTAGTGAGTTTATCACCGACTAATTCGCCGTTGGAGTTTTCAGACTTAATTTCTTCAATGGTGGTGTCGTTGAAGCTAGGATCAGCAACGTCAGTGGTACCAGCAGTCAGAGACTTAACAAAGTCAGGGGTGTTGGTTTCCTTGAACTGAATATTCTTGATCTTGGGTTCGCCCTTGTAGAAAAGGGGGTTAGCTTCAAAGTAAACAGTACGGTTTTCATAGCCCTTGAAGATGTAAGCACCAGCGCCCATAGGCTCGGTGTTCTTAGCAATGATGCTGGAGAGGTCACCGAAGGGGAAACCGAATTGGTTGTTTTCGTAGTCGTAGAGATCGGGGTTACCGTAGTAGTGCATGGGGTGAACCTGTACACCCAGCTTGTAGATAGCGGAAGCGTCAAAGCCCTCGGTTACTACTTGTACGGTCAGATCGTCAACTTTGGTGATACCGGAAATGGTGGGTACGCCACCTTCGCCCATGGATTCGTCCTGAGAACCGTATTCACGAATGAAGGTATCCCGGAAATCTTCATAGCTGAAGTGGGTCTCGCCAGTGTTTTCTACGTCGTAGAAAGCTTTGTAGTCGTTGTCATAAGCAGCTTTACCAGCATCAACATAGTCCTGAATGGTGGGGAAGCTTTCATTGAGGTCAAACTCGCGGTTTTCTTCGCCTACAGGCACGGTGAGCATTTCAGCTTCTTCATCATAAGAAGCAAAGCCCCACAGAGCCATACCCAGAGCAACCTTCAGGCCATCGTTGGCAGCAACTTCATCAGCGGTCTTGCCGATGGCGGCAGAGTAAGCATCGTTATACTTATTGAAGACATAGTCTACGATGGATTGAGCGGTATCAGTCCAACCCTGTTCAATCATGGCATGAACAGAAGCGTACAGGTCAGGAGTGAACTCATCTGCTTCGGTTACTTCGTAGTCAGGACCAGCAGCCACGATGGCTTCGTACATAGCCATATATTTGTCGTGAACTTCACTGGAGGTCTGAGTACGGTAGTCCTGCATACCTAAGATAGGAACAGAATAGAAGGTAGAAGAACCGGTATAGGTAGGATCACTGTAAGCATACATGGTGAAGATAACGTCATCAGCAGTTACAGGCTCGCCGTCGGAGAAAACCATACCAGGTCTCAGTTTGAAGGTGTAGGTGGTGGTGTCTTCGCCCTGCTCGATAATGGTATCAGCAGCACCACTGTAGAAATAATCTACACCATTGTAGGGATTAGTTTCACCTTCAATACCGTTAAGAATCAGGTTACCTTCACGGTCGTTGGTGATGAGGGAGATCTGGGTCATGTCCGCAACATCGCGGTCATAAACAGTATCTGCATAGAAGGGGGTGAATTTTTGGCTGAATTGCTGATAAGCAATAACCAGAACCCCAGCTTCGCGCTCTTCGGCTGTTTCTTCCTCAGCTTCTTCAGCAAAAACGGGCATGGCCATGGCGACCATTCCGAAAAGCATGACGAAAGCGAGTAAGCTAGCTAAAAGTTTCTTCATGTTTTAGAGTCCTCCAATTTTGATATGTGCAGGGAAACCATCATGATAAGCACAGTTAGCATAAGAGCTCCCTGCTCTTGTGAGGCAGTATAGCATTAAGGTATGCACAACATCAAGAACAAAGGGGCAGAGATTTTTGCACAATCACACAAAATAGGACAAGGCCGTTTCGGTAGAAACGGCCTTGTTTTGTATATATTATACAGTTTTAGAAATAATTTCTCAAGTCAGGAGACGGAAGCCAACCACAGTTTAAAGAGAAAATAGAAGGCTCCAAAACCGGCTAAAAGAAAGAGAACTATAGGAAGGAGAGTCTTGAGAGCCACCTTATAGAGTTCCCACACTTCACGGTTGGAAAAATCCATAGCTTGGACCTTGTCTTCCTTTTCCCTTATCTCTTCCGCTGTTAAGTCTTGAAACACGTCTCTTTTCTCAAACACGGCAGAGACTCCTAAATCTTCTGAATGGCTTCATGGGCCAAACGGTCAGCCTCAGCAGCACGCGCCAGAGCTTCAGCGTCTTTTTGGGCCATATATTCTTGGCGTTCTTGCTCAGAAAGATCCATAAGATGACAAGCAATCTGGTGCTGGTTATTTACCCTAATAAATTCTGGTTCAAATTGAGAACATACCTCCATACAGTACTTACACCGCGTGTGGAAACGACAACCACTAGGCGGCCGTACCGCGGAAGGGATATCTCCTTCCAGCACGCTTATCTCCTGTTCTTCCACATCAGTTCGAGGGATAGCTTGCAGGAGTGCTTGGGTATAAGGATGCATAGGATTAGCGAATAATTCATCGGAATCAGCCAATTCTACGACTACACCAAGATACATGACAGCAATACGGTCAGAAATGTACTTTACTACAGACAGGTCATGGGTAATAAAGAGATAGGTTAATCCTCTCTGTTCCTTAAGATCCGAAAGTAAGTTAATTACTTGGGACTGGATAGAAACGTCCAAGGCCGATACAGCTTCATCGCAAACAATGAATTCAGGCTGTACTGCCAAGGCTCTAGCAATACCAATTCTCTGTCTCTGTCCGCCCGAAAACTGGTGCGGATAACGATGGATAAAATAAGGTGCTAAACCACATTCTCCCATCACCTCTTGAATATACTCGTTATATTCCTTGGACTTATTGGAGCTAAGCATGCCGTGCGCAATGACACCCTCACCAATAATATTACCCAAGGTCATCCTGGTATCTAGAGAAGAATAGGGATCTTGGAAGATAATCTGAATCTGTTTACGTAGGGGACGAATCTCTTCGTTAGTCAACTTGCTTAAGTCAATACCCCAATCCAGGCGTTCCTCGAGTTCTGCAAAGCCCTCTTGGTCAGCAAGACTCTGACGCAGCTTTTCCACGGCTTGCCGTTTAGCATCAGATTTTTCCTTTAATTTTGTGGCCTGAGGTCTTAGTTCAGCTAGTTCTTGGCTACGTTTAGCAGAGCTACCCGGGCTCAGTTCTTCCTGGACTTCTAGCTCTTTAATGCGGTTTTTAATTTTACTATAGGCAGCAAAAACATCTAATTCTTCCATGAGGAGCTGAGAAACCTGGTTGAGGTTATCACACACCAGGAGTCCACCTGCCAAACGTAGCATGACGTCATATTTATTAGCCAGTTCCCTACGTTTTTGCAGGATATCATCCAAGAGGGCAGGTTCCACATCGCCTTGTTCAGCTTGTGCCTCAGCCTTGGCTTCCAGGGCTTGAAAGTTCTGAAGATCTTTTTTGTAGGCAGGATACAGGCTGGGTATCGCACAGATAGCGTCACGGGCATACTTGGGATTAACATCGCCCAGGCTAGCACCATAGTAAATAATCTGCCCATCCGTCGCAGGATAAATTTGCAGGATGGTTCGTCCCAAAGTAGACTTACCACAGCCTGACTCCCCTACTAAGCCCAGGGTCTCGCCACGATAAATATCTAGACTAATGTTCTCATTAGCATGCACATATTCTTGTTGGCGAGAAAAAGCCTTCTTCTTCAGGGGGAAGTACTTTTTTAAATTGCGAATCTTGAATAAGGGCTGCTTATCTTGTTTTACTTGCTTATTATCCATTAGCTCTTACCCCTTTCTCCGGATAGTGGCAGCGAATCGTATGCTTGCTATCTACTTCACGAAGCTCAGGCATTTCTTGCCGACAGCGCTCTGTGCAATACTTGCAGCGATCAGCGAAGCGACAGCCCTCAGGGATAGCCAGGGGGTGGGGCACGGACCCCGGAATAGCATCTAGCCGCTCGGTGCGATCCGTGGTCATAGCAGGAATAGACCTTAGCAGGCCCTCCGTATAGGGGTGTTGGTAGCGGGACATACCTTCGCGGAAGATGACGGAAGCAGGTGCAGATTCCACAACTTGACCACAATACATAACAGATACATCATCGGCCATTTGATTAATTACGCCCAAATCATGGGTAATAAATAAAATTGCGGTATGGGTTTCGTGCTTAAGCTGGTTCATCAACTTGAGTACCTGGGCCTGAATCGTTACATCCAGGGCAGTAGTGGGTTCATCTGCGATTAAGAGCTGGGGTCTACAGGCTAAGGCCATGGCAATCATCACCCGCTGGTTCATACCACCCGACAGTTCAAAAGGATATTGCTTTACCACCACATCAGGATTAGGAATCTTCACCATGCTAAGTAGGTCTTTGGCCTTTTCTGCAGCTTCCCGCTTATTCATGTGTTGATGGAGAATTAAGACCTCAGATAGTTGTCTCTCCACCGTAAACACGGGATTAAGTGAAGTCATGGGCTCCTGGAAAATCATGGAAATATCATTACCACGAATACGTTCCATCTGCCTATGGGAGAGGTCTGAAATCTTCTTGCCATTGAAAAATATTTCACCTTCGAAGATTTTTTGGTTTTTCTCAAATAACTGCATAATGGACATAGCAGTCTGGCTTTTACCGGAACCAGATTCTCCTACTAGCCCCATGGTCCTTCCTGCTTCAATTGAGAGGTCCACACCATCTACGGCCTTAATTAGGCCTTTTTTAGTGGTGAAATAAGTATGTAAATTTTTAATTTCTAATAAAGCCATAGAGATACCTACCTTTCCATGGCCTTGGGATCTAAGGCATCACGCAGGGAGTCACCGATGAGGTTAACAGACAGTGCTGTGATGAAAATAGCTAAACCCGGGAAAATCCAGCGCCACCAGTAGAGCTGCATAACGTCAGCAGACTGGGCCGCAGTCATCATATTACCCCAGGAGGGTAAGGGTTCCACTACACCAAAACCGAGGAAGGAAAGCCCGGCTTCTGTTAGTAACATGCCGGCGAAACCTAGAGTTAAGTTAACGATGATGATAGACATAACATTAGGTAAGATATGGGCTAGAATAATCTTCTTATCCCTCAAACCTAAGGCCTTAGCAGCCGTTATATAGTCTTTTTCACGTTCCGCAATAATTTGGCCGCGAATCAAGCGGGCAATCCCCGTCCAACCCAAAACACCCAAAATTATAATAATCATCATCATACGGGTGTATTGGGAGAAGTCCGGAGGTAAGATAGCCGCCAAAGTAATAATCAAGGGATAGAAGGGGAAGGATGCAATAATCTCTGAGAATCTCATTAAGAAGTTATCTACTATCCCTCCATAGTAGCCAGAAATTAGTCCTACAGTCAGACCAATAACGACCTGGATTAGAGAGCCCAAGGCTGCCACTAAGAGGTTCATTTTGCCGCCATGTATCAGACGGGTGAAGAGGTCGCGGCCATTGTCATCAGAACCTAGCAAAAAGCCATCCAGGCCCCAGGCTTGATAATCATGCCCGGAATCTTTGAGGACATAGTTATTAAAGAAGCCGGAATAGAGATACTCACCCTCTTGAACCTCCGGGAAATCCGCGGCCTTGTAGTTGTTAATGCCCCAAGAATATACCTTGCCGGTATCGGTTAGAGCAGAGAAATGCAAGCGGCCGGAGGCTACCTGAATAACCTTACCCTCCATTTCCGGATAGGTGGAGGCCTTTTCGTTACTACTACCCCAGGTAATTAATTCGCCATTACCCAAGGCAACCACACCGGAATACTGGGTACGGGCAAAGGATACGATATCATTACCCGGCTGCTTAAGAATTTCAGGCATAGCAGTATCAATTTCCGAACCCTTGGAACCAATTAAACGCAGGGAACCATCATTTAAGAGGCAGAGAATATTGACCGAGCCCACCCGGAAATCCTCGACCATACCATTGAGATCTTTGGGAATGCGATTGAGGCGATTAGGCATGGTGGAACCCCAGACGAAGAGGTTGCCCTCCTCGGTAAGCATTACAGAGTAGGCATCACCCGCACCAATTTTCTTTACACCTTCATCTTGGGCAATCTGCTTGAGATTTTCCGGGAAAACTGTTTGCTGAAACTCATTATTACCCCAGCCATAGATTTCGTCGTCCTCGGTTAAGACCAGGATATGTCGGTCACCAGCTACGGCTTGTTTCACAGACTTGTTGGCTAAAACCTGGGCGACCTCTTCCGGCATACCCAAGTTACCAAAGGAGTCAAAGCCCCAGAAATAATAATTATCAGCTTGCGAAGTCCCTACAGAATATGTAATTCCTATAGAAATATCCTTAACGCCCTCCTCTAGCATATCTGCTGGGATATCCATATAACCAGAGCCGGGACGGATATTGCGCATAACACCCATGGCAAAATAAGGATCAAATTTTAAATACTGAGATCCCACAAAGATAAGTAAGAAAATGCCGATAAAAACCATGAGGCCAAGCATGCCCAGAGGTGTGTGTGAAAAACTCCGCCAAACCATCCGCCAGGGTGACATGACCGCTTCTTCACGTAAAAGATCCTGACCAGTTTTAGGAGCATTTTTATCAATTATCTGCTTGGTATTTTTGTTCATAACCGCCTCCTATTCCAGTCTCACACGTGGATCTACCAGAGAGTAGCCTATGTCCATAAGCAGGTTACCCAAGACAGATAGGACAGCATACATCATATTCAAGGCCATGACCACGTTGTAGTCACGCGCAATTACTGAGCTAATAAGAAAACGTCCAATCCCGTTGTAGGAAAAAACCTGCTCCGTAATTGCTGCACCACCTAGGAGGCCAGTCAAGGACCAAGCAACAATAGTAACTACAGGAATTAAAGCATTGCGGAAGGCATGAGAATAGATGACCTTGCGTTCAGATAAGCCCTTGGCACGCGCTGTACGTACATAGTCTTGACTCAGAGAATCAAGCATGGAGTTACGCACATAGCGGGAGGTTGAGGCTAAGGAACCCAAAATCAAAGTCAAGGAGGGCAAGATTAGATACTTAATCCATTCTGAGAAAACTTGGTTGCGGGGCATACCGCCGGGAGGTAAAACTCGCCAAGTTAAGGCCAGAAGGAATATCAAGGTAAGTCCAAAAAAGAAAGTTGGTAAAGATATACCAATGATAGAAATTACCTGGGTTAATTTATCAAATATCCCTCCCCTATGCACCGCCGCTCGTATCCCTATAAATAAAGATATGATGAAAGAAATCAAGGTGACACCAATATTCAAAATCAGGGTATTCCGCAGCGGCTCAGCAATCAAATCCTTAACTGGCCTACGATAAACCGTAGATTCTCCTAAGTCACCATTAAACATACGCGAGACCCAGTTAATATACTGGACAGGTATGGATTTATCAAAGCCATACTTCTTCTCAATGGCAGCCCGCATTTCCATCTTTTGCTGCTCATTTTTAAAGCCGGACTGGGGCATCATCAAGTCCACAGGATTGCCGGGCATAAGCTTAGACAGGCCAAAGAGGAGAATAGAGATAATTATGAGGACGGGGATCAAGTTGAAAAACCGTCGCAAAATATACTTTAATATTGACATCTTGTCTCCTAAACTGTAGTAACCTCTGTCAAGACTGACAAAAATAACTCATCGAACGTATAAGAAGTTAATGAGTGCGAGAAAACATACATTTTCCCTAAAAATCCTTTTGGGGAGGCCGTAGCACTCCCCAAAAGGTTTAAGCATAAATTAAGTTAATAAACTATAATTTACTGAATATTTTAGCTATTCAGCAATTATTCTAGGTACATATCGTAAATATCATTGTACCAATCCCACATGGGAGTAGCATCATGACCTTGTACACGTACAGTGAAGAAGGTGTGGTAGTCATTAGCATACAGAGGGATATTAGGCAGATTGGCATTGTACCAAAGTTGGAATTTTACCCAGCCATCTTCCCAGGTATCAACATCCGTGGGGTCAGCACGACGCATGGTGTCGATAATCTCATCCAGTTCAGGGCTGTTTACACGGTCATTGTTACTACCAACCCCAATTTGAGAGGAATGGTAGGAGTAGTATTTATCATCGGGAATAGCGAAGCCAGTACCCATATTGAAGCAAGAGGCCACGTTGGTCGTATCTTCCGGAGCATCACCGTAGTAAACATCCAGCAAGGTGGCAAAGTCTACAGGGTTTACGATGTAGTTCATACCCACACGCTTGGCGTTATCCGGCAGCATAACTTGAATCAAGTTGGTGGTTTCAATACCAGTGGCACCATAGTGGACAATCCGTAACTCATTACCATTTTCATCGTAACGCCAATAGTCAAAGTTTTCCTTGTCATTGTCGTAGGCGTCTTGAGCTTTGGCGGGATCCCAAGGAGTTACACCGTCAGCTTCAAAGATGTAAGGTGTAGTATCTAGAGCTTCATTGGCCTGGTCAGCGTTAAGGGTGTAGTGGACCCAATCCTCATGCGACTCAATCTCTTCACCACGATCCACATACTCAAATTGGTCGATACCAAAGCAACCGTCAACTACGAGGCCATAACCACCAGAGATGGTAGTTACAAATTCATCACGGTCGATGGAGTAGGCAATAGCTTTCCGTACGCCAGGATATTGGGTGGGGCTATAGTCATTGCGGATGGCCAGCAGGCCGTAACCGTTACGAGGATAGTTAGTAAAAGCAACTTTATCAGGATTATCTTTACCCTTGTTAATCTTGGCAGCTTCGGTAAAGCCAGGTACCAGGTCGATGTAACCGGCAATAATGAAGTCCATATCCAGGGCAGAGTTAACAGTCTGAACGATAATGTTCTTGATAACGGGGAGCTTACCATTGCGGTCACCCTTGTGCTCAGGGTTCAAGGTAACCTTAGCCATGCGGTTGGCATATTCTACAAACTGGTAGGGTCCACAGGTGACATCAGGCTTAAAGCGGAAGTTATAAGCTACATCTAAAGCAGCTTCCGTCATGAGGGATTCCAGAGGATCCATCTCAATAGCACCGGATTCCAGGTCAGCCACATACTGCTGGGCATCATCAACTGCCTTTTGCAGCTTAGCCAGATAGTCTTCTTCGTCAGCTACGTCAGCTGCAGGGATACCGGGCAAGCCGCCTTCTTCAACTTCAGCATCCTCACCGGCTGCTTCAGCTTGTTGGGCTTGATAGTCTTCCCACCAGGCTTGTTCTTCATCCAGAGCTGCCTGGGCTTCAGTTACCTTATAGCCGGCATTTTCTACGATGGAAGCCTTGTCTTCTTCGGTTACTTCATAGCCTTCTTTAACTACCAACTCATTATCTACTACCGTCAGGCTAGGAGCATAACGATGAATAGGCGTGGGAACAGAGGCCGCGATGGCGGTTTCATAGAAGTAAGGGAGTTTATCGGCTTTCAGGGTAACAGAGAAGGTGTAGTCGTCAATCAGCTTAACACCCTCAAATACTCTCGTTTCGCCGGCATGATAAGCATCAAAGCCCACATAGTCCTCACCAGTCATGGAGTTGTTAGCACCTTGCGCCATCCACTCAGGAGAAGCTAAGAAGAAATTGGTGAAGACATAGTCGAGAGCTGTAACAGGTTCGCCGTCATTCCATTTTAGGTCTTCGGCCAAGAAGAAGGTGTAGGTTTTAGAGCCGTCTTCATGCTCAGTAACCTCAGGTTCCTTGCTTGTTACGGTAGGGTTCAAGATGAACTGACCAGCTTCATCAGAGAAGTAGGTAGCATAACCAGCTTCACCACCATAGGTGCCAAGCAGGTATTTGATGTAAACGTCATAGGATGAGTTACCGAAACCGTTGATGTAGTCAGCGTTAAGTTCGGGTGCTCCAACAACCAAGGTGTCAGCATCCGTCATAATCTGTTCGGGTTCTTCCAACTCTGCCTCTTCTGCAAGTACGGGAGCCGCCAGAGCAAGCATGCCGAAAAGCATGACGAGAGCTAGCATACTAGCCAAAAGTTTCTTCATGTTTTAGAATCCTCCATTTTTTATTCTTCAAGGGAAGCAAGTACGCAAAGTGCTGTTCACGTTAAGCACCCTTGGGTTTGCTGGTCAGTATAGCATTGTATAGTGCACAATTTCAAGCTTTAGATATTAAAATTTTTGCACAAATCGCCAAATCTCCAATGTAATAAATTGAACAAAAAATACCCGCCAATTTAAGCTTGACGGGTACATTCTAAATATAAATGAGCTTATGTAACTTAAGTCAGTCTAATCTTCCTCTTGGCTAACTTTCTGACTTGCTTCCTGTTTACTTTCTTGCCCTTCTAACTCCTGGTCTTCCCTTACAGAAGCAGAATGTTCTGTATCTAATTCCGCCAGCTCAGAGATAAAGATACGGTCTTCCCCACCCTTAGGCGCCTTGTAGTTCTGGGCGTACTCTTGGTAAATTCTCTCGAATTCGGGGCCTTCAATTTTCTCTGAAGTGAGGAGGGCTTCAGCCAGCTTGTGGAGGAGATGCTCTTCCCGTTTGAGCAGGTCTAGAGTATCCTGATAAGCTTGTCCTAAGATACGGGTTACTTCTTCGTCAATGGCGGCAGCGGTTTGGTCTGAATATTTTTTAGTATGACCATAGTCCATACCCACAAAAACTTCACCATCATCCTGGGTGACAAAGAGGCCTAGACGGTCCGTCATACCGTACTTAGACACCATTTCGCGAGCGGTAGCATTACACTTTTGCAGGTCATCAGAGGCTCCGGTACTAATATCGGGCTGGGTAAGTTCTTCTGCAGCACGACCACCGAGGCCAATCATGATGTTCTTGTAGAGATTTTGCTTGGTCTCAAAAGAAATGTCCTCGTGAGGTTTGTAAGCAGTGTAGCCTCCCGCAGGACCAGCAGGGATAATAGAAACCCGCTCTACCTGCTGACGGTCAGAAATCTGCCGGGAGACAATGGCATGACCGGCCTCATGGTAGGCTGTAAGGTTCTTTTCTTCCTCGGACATAACGCGCGATTTCTTCTCAGGACCTAAGGCAATCTTGAAAACGGCCTCTGAGATATCAGAGTAGGTAATTATCTTGGCTCCCTTGCGGGCAGCCAGGAGGGCAGCCTCATTGAGGAGGTTTTCTAAGTCAGCACCTGTATAGCCCGGGGTAATCCTGGCAATATCCTCTAGGTTAACCTTGTCCGCCAGGGGCTTACCCTTGGCATGGACCTTGAGTATTTCAAAGCGGCCTTTAACATCAGGGCGGTTAACAGTGATACGGCGGTCGAAGCGACCCGGACGCAAGAGAGCAGGGTCTAAGATGTCAGGGCGGTTTGTAGCCGCCATCACGATAATACCCTCATTGGGTCCGAAACCATCCATCTCTACCAGCAGCTGGTTAAGGGTTTGTTCACGCTCATCGTGTCCACCCCCCAAACCGGCACCCCGGTGACGACCCACAGCATCAATTTCGTCGATGAAGATAATACAAGGGACCTGCTTTTTTGCATCGTTAAAGAGATCACGCACCCGTGAGGCACCTACACCTACAAACATTTCTACGAAATCGGAACCAGAGATGGTAAAGAAGGGTACCCCGGCCTCCCCTGCCACGGCTCGGGCTAGGAGGGTTTTACCGGTACCGGGAGGGCCCACTAAGAGGATACCCGAAGGAATCTTGGCACCCAGGGCAGTATATTTTTTGGGATTTTTGAGGAAGTCAACTACTTCCTGTAGTTCTTCTTTCTCTTCATCCGCTCCTGCCACATCGTCGAAAGAGACCTTATTATCTTGGGGATTGGACTTCTTAGCCCGCGAACGACCAAAATTCATAGCTGAGCGGCCATCTTGGCTACGGCTGGCGAATGAAATATAGACAAAGAAAACCATGGACCCAATCATGAGGACCAGGAGAATGATATTAAACATACCCGACAGGTCGGTCGGTTGACTATAGTCAAAAGATTCAATTTTGCCCTCACTCAGAGCAGACTGCAGCATGCGGTGGTACTGGGACACCATGAGGGGAGAAACTGTCTTATTGTAAGTCACCGGGGCCTGGTTGCGGTCCGTACGCATGACAACTTGTAATTCGTTGCCATTAATGACCACGGATTTCACCCTGCCCTCGAGGATATCTGCTTCTATGGAAGAAAGCAGTCTCTGATCAGGCTGATTCAGCCTAGTCATAAACATAGACGAGAGCAAGATAGCTACAATTAATACGATATAAAAAGACAGGCCATTTCTTGGTCTGGAATTATTCATCCTGGTCCTCCTTGCCATCTTCACCCAAGACAGCCAGATAAGGCAGGTTGCGATAGAGCTGCTGATAATCTAAGCCATAGCCCACAACAAAAGCATTGGGAATGGCTTGACCAATATACTCTACTTCTACTTCTACCTTACGGCAGCTAGGCTTATCAAAGGCCGAACAAACCCGCAGACTAGCAGGCTTACGGTCACTAAAAAGTTCGCGCAGATATTTGAGGGTGAGTCCGGTATCCACAATATCTTCTACCAAAATTACATGTTTACCTGTCACATCATGGTCAGTATCCTTGACAATTTTTACCACACCGGTGGACTTGGTACCTTGATAAGAAGACACAGAGATAAAATCAATTTCTACGGGGAGGTTTAATTGCCGTATAAGGTCGGCCATAAAGACTACTGAGCCCCGTAAGACACCGATAATCACCACGTTTTTACCTTGGTAATCCCGATTAATTTGGGCACCTAGCTTTTCTACCATGGCCTGAATTTCTGACTCAGTAATTAAGGTTTCTGCAATATATTTACTCATAAGTATGTACCACCTTTAACGAAGCTCATTATAGCAAGCTAGGTAGGGCTCTACCACTATTCAGCCTCTGTATTTTTTATTTTTTCACCAATGTTACCTGGCCCAAGTAACCCTTAATGTGCAAAAGCAGGCCCTGACCTAGATGGAAGCTGGCCTGGGCCGGTAAACTAGCTAGAGTTTGCGAAATCTGCGCGTATTGCTTCTGAGTGAGGCTAAAGTTTTGATCCGGCAAAAAGTCTTGCAAAAAGCTTTGCAAAATACGGAAATGTAGACCTGAGGGCCAGGTCAGCAAGGCCTTGAGATTTAGCTGATTAGCCCCTGCCAAGCGGCAGCTAGCCAAAGCCTGCTGCGTAACCGTGGCCAGGGCCTCACGTTCGGCTCTGAGACTTTCCGTCAACTTGAAAAGCTGAGGACCGGGGTCGTAACCCAGGGCCTCTCGCCAGGCTGGCAGCACGGCGTGTCGGATTCGGTTGCGCAGATATATGTCCTGATCATTGGACTCGTCGGTATAGTAAGAGAGTCCCCTCCGGTCCAGGAAGTCCCGAATTTCCTGGCTGGGTAGACTGAGCAGTGGTCTTACAATACGACCATCAAAATAGGGCAGGGAAGTCAAACCCGCCAGTCCACTGCCCCGGCCTAGGTTTATGAGCAGTGTTTCCACCAAGTCGTCCTGATTGTGGCCTAGGGCCAAGAGAGGCTGGTGGCTAGTTTTTCCCTTGTTTAAGTTAGCCAAGGTCTGGTCAAAAAAGTGATGACGGGCTGTTCGGGCCGCCTCTTCTAGGCCAGCCTGGCGTTGGTCTGCCAGAGCCTTCACATCCTCTAATCCTGTATAGAAGGGTAGCTGCCAGCGGGCAGCAAAGTCTGCTAAACCCTGACTTTCTACTTGGTCCGCAGCCGGCCTCAGTTGATGGTTGAAGTGGGCCAGGGCCACCTGGCAGCCCTCACGAGCTCTCAGCCAAAGAAAAAAGTAGGCCAGGAACATAGAATCCGGCCCACCCGAAATGCCAAGGAGAAAAAACGAGCCCGGGCTCAAACTTAGTTGAGACCTCAACTGCTGTCTTAAATCTCGAAAGAGTCCACTTTGCTCCTGAAAATCCGGCCAAGTCATTAAAAAGGAGGTGCCTCCAAGCCTTTGAGCCTTTTATCCAATTCGTAGAAGAGGGTAACTTCCGGGCGCCAACCTAATTCTATGGATCCCGTTTCCCCGTGGCGGTTTTTGGCCACAATTAGTTCGGCTACAAAGGAGGCAGGTTGGTCCGCAGCTTGCGGCATAGTCTCAGCTTCCCTACCCTCCAGGGCTGCATAGTAGTCATCACGGTAGAGGAAGAGAACCACGTCCGCATCCTGCTCAATAGCCCCAGAATCACGCAGATCAGACAGCATAGGCCGCTTGTTGGAGCGCGCCTCACAGCTGCGGCTGAGCTGGGATAGGGCAATGACGGGACAGTCCAATTCGCGGGCCATAATCTTCAGAGAACGTGAGATATCCGAAATCTCTTGCTGACGATTGTCCTGGCGGCGGCGGTCGGAGTTCATGAGCTGGAGATAGTCCACGATGACCAAGCCTAAGTTAGGTTCCTTGAGTTTGAGTTCACGGCAGCGAGCCAGCATCTCTTGGGGTCCAATGCCGGAACGGTCATTGATGTAAATGGGGGTTCCGTAAAACTCCGAGGAAGATTTGGCCAAGCTCTCCCATTCATCCGCGCTGAGCTGGGCAGAGTTGACCTTACTGGAATCCAAGGTAGCGTAGGTAGACAGGAAGCGAGTGGACACTTCCTCCTTAGACATTTCTAAGGAAAAAATGGCCGTGGGCACTGCATAGCTGGAAGCCACCCTTTGGGCAATATTGAAGGCAAAAGCCGACTTACCCATACCAGGCCGAGCAGCCAGGATAATGAGAGAGCCCTTACGTAAGCCCCCGATTTTTTGGTCCAAGCTAGGATAGCCTGTGTGCTGGAGGGGGACCTTGGCTTCCTTGAACATCTTATAGAGCTCATTGTAGCGGGCAAAAATAACCTCACCCACTAGGCTGAAGCTAGCGTCGCCGGCTCCCTCCCTAATCTCTTGCAGGCGCTTGGCTGCTAGGGAGATTAAGTCATCCGTAGCCGCTTCTTCCCCGTAAGCTAGCCCCTGCAACTCCTTAAAAGTTTTGATAAAACGGCGAAGGCGGGACTTTTCTGCCACTATATCAATGTAGTACTCAGCATTGTGGGGAGAAACAAAGTTAGAGAGGTCACTCAGGACTTGGACTCCCCCCACTCGGTCCAGCAGTTTCCGGGTAGAAAGATCTTCTACCAGAGAAATCAAGTCAATAGGGGCGTTCTTTTCTTGGACACGGAGAATGGACTCGTAAATATTTTGGTGGTTAGGGTAATAAAAATCCTCCACCTTAAGCCGGGACATGGCATGGTGGAGGTTTTTGTTGTCCAGCAGAATAGAGCCTAAGACAGCTTGTTCTGCTTCCAGACTGTTAGGCTCACGTTCTGCGTGATTTCCAACTGCCGCCATTAGTCTTCCAGAGCCTTCAACTCGAGGGTGAAAGGCACGGTGACTTCGGAGTGCAGACGGACAGTGGCCTCATATTGGCCGAGTTCTTTGATATTGTCAGCAATCTGGATATTACGCTTATCTACCATAATATCCTGGCTGGCTAGCTGGTCTGCCACGTCTTGGTTAGTTACCGTACCATAAATACGGCCACCCTCACCGGCTTTAACTCCGATGCTGATGATCTTGCCCTGCAGACGTTTACCGGTAGCTTCCGCTTCTTCTAAGAGGCGTTGAGCTCTGGCAATAGCAGCTTTTTGCTTGGCTTTCACCTCATTCATATTGGCCCTGGTGGCTGCAGAAGCCAGGCCTTGGGGAATGAGGTAGTTGTTGGCATAACCGGCTTTAACCTCAACGAGATCGCCGGCTTTACCTAATTTAGCCACATCTTCTAAAAGTAAAATTTTCATAGGGTCAGGCCTCCTTATTCAGAATAAGGCAGGAGGGCGACTTGTCTAGCCCTCTTGATGGCCGTAGTTACCGCTCTTTGGTGCTTAGCGCAAGCCCCAGTGGTGCGGCGGGGTAAAATTTTTCCGGATTCTGCTACAAACTTCTGTAAGGTAGCAACATCCTTGTAGTCTACTTGGTCTTTATGTTCGGCGCAGAACAGGCAAACTTTCCTTCTGCCGCGGCGGGGGCGGAAAGACCGGTTACCCCCACGGTCGCCACGTTTATTATTAGCCATTTGGCTCTCCTTTCATCAAATCAAACATATCAAACAAATCATCAAATTTAGAGATCGAAAGGCAGGAAGCCCTCGCTATCGTCCTCAAAAGGCAGGAAGCCGTCACCTTCAGGGATAGGATCCGCTTTAGCAGCATCAGACCCTGCAGCTGCGGGACGATTATAAGCAGAAGCTTGCTTGGAGGAACGACTGCTAGAGCCATAGTCGCCAGCATTATCAGATTTAGAATCGGCAAAATACACTTCATCGGCGACCACTTCAGTCATCCAGTTGCGTTTGCCATTATCATCATCCCAGCTGCGCACTTGAATAGATCCTACCAAGGCAATTCTTTGGCCTTTCTGAAAGTAACGAGCCACAAAATCCGCAGTTTGCCGCCAACAAACCACAGGGATAAAGTCGGCTTCCCGCTCTCCCTGAGAATTCTTAAAACGGCGGTCTACAGCTACGGTGAAGGAGCAGACAGAGATATTATTTGAAGTTGTACGAAGTTCGGGATTCTTAGTCAGTCTCCCCATTAAAATTGCTTTATTCATGCTCTTTCCTTTATTTGCTGATTTGTGGATGGACACCAAATTTTGCAAACAAAACTTGGGTACGGTCTAGGAGCTTACTCTTCCTTACTGGTAACGAGGAAGCGTAAAACTTGATCATTGATTTTCAATTGACGTTCGAGCTCAACAGGAAAATCGGCTTCTGCGGTAAAGTGCAAGACTACGTAGTAGCCTTCTTTGAGGTCTTGGATTTCATAAGCAAGACGACGGGTACCCCAGACATCTACATTTTTGATTTCGCCATTAGCTGCAACTAAAGCTTGGATACGTTCATCCATGGCAGCCAGGCCCTCTTCACCCAGGTTAGGTTTGAGAACATAAAGTAATTCGTAGTTTCTAGCCACGTTTGTCACCTCCTTCCGGACAAATGGCCCTCAACTAGTGAGAGCAAGGGGGCATGCGATATAAAAACATGCTTTAAGAGATTAGCACTCGCTTCTACTTTTTGCAAGCGACCGGGTTAAATCTTAGCTGGTAGCCTGCAAAGTCCCTGGAGCCTTACTTTCCCGAGGCAGCCCGGCCTAGACGTTCCATATAGGCCAGACCGATATCATCTTGGCCCTCCGCCTGGGCGTAAATATGTTCACACCCCTGCTGATCAAAATTGCGAAAGCTAGTGAAGAGGGCGTGGGCAGCCTGCAGGGCTCCCTGACCATAATTGAAAGCTAGGACCAAGGGCCCCGGGAGATGGGAGCTCTTCCCTAAATTATGCCAGTCCTCGATTTCCATATAGGGCAGCTCATCCGCTAGGAGAGTGGCCAAGTCCTGGCAAGCAGCTTGGTCTAAGAAAAAGCCTAACTTTAGGCCTGGTCGCCCGGAGGTGCTAGCTAAGCTTCCGGGGGCAAAATGCTGACTTAGGGTATTGGCTAGGACTTGCTTACGTTCTTCGGCATCCTGCCAGCTTAAAATATGGACTTTGGCCCGCGGGGCATAGTGGCGGTATTTCATGCCAGGAGATTTGGGTACGGCTTGGCTGTTAGCGTCTGCCTTCTCTTCTCCTACATAAGCTACCGGTCGGCCACAAAAGTCTTGTAGCCTTTCTCGGGTGAGGCCGCCGGGCCGCAAAATTGTGGGGGTTTCACTGGTCAAGTCTAAAACGGTAGATTCCACCCCAAATTCACTAGGTCCCCCATCTAGAATATAGGGAATTTTACCCTGTAAGTCTTGGTAACAGGATTCAGCGGTCGTGGGACTGGGCCGGCCGGAAATATTGGCCGAAGGAGCCACCAGGGGACAGCCACTAAAGTTAATGAGGTCCCGGGCCAAGGGGTGGGCCGGAAAGCGTACGGCCACGGTATCCCCTCCAGCCGTAACTATGTCAGGTAGTTGGGGATGCTTGGGCAGGACTATGCTCAGGGGACCGGGGGCAAAATTCAGAAAAAGGTCATAGGCCAAAGCTGGAATATTCCGCGCCACACGGGATAAGTCGGCCAGCCGGCTTAAGTGGACAATTAAGGGATTATCCTGGGGCCTGCCCTTGACCTCATAAATCTTACGGATAGCTTCAGGATTGAAGGCGTCCGCACCCAAACCATAGACCGTTTCCGTAGGAAAGGCCACCAGTTGGCCCCTTTGGATGGCTTGGGCTGCTGGGGCCAAGACTTGCTCTCGTGTGGCCTGGTCACCAGCCTGTCTGGGGCGGAGGATTAGGGTTTGCAAATTAAGCCTCTTCTAAAGCCTTTTCTTGGGCTTGGGCCTGCAGGCCTGTGATGAAGGCTTGGATACCCCCAGCCATAACCTCTTCCATGTTATAGAGGGAAAGCCCAATGCGGTGGTCGGTAACCCGGCCTTGGGGGAAGTTGTAGGTACGAATACGCTCGGAACGGTCGCCAGAACCTACCTGACTCTTACGATTCTGAGCTATAGCCTCATCCTGACTCTCCTGACTTAGTTCCAGGAGGCGGGAGCGGAGAATTTTCAGAGCTTTGTCTTTATTCTTATGCTGGGACCTTTCATCCTGGCAGGTAACCACCAAGCCCGTGGGGAAGTGGGTAATCCGAATGGCCGAGGAGGTTTTGTTAACCTTCTGCCCGCCTGCACCGGAAGACCGGTAGGTGTCGATTTGAATGTCTGCGGGGTTAATTTGCACATCAACTTCATCAGCTTCCGGTAAAACCGCTACCGTGACCGCTGAGGTGTGAATGCGGCCGCCGGCCTCCGTGGCAGGCACCCTCTGCACCCGGTGGGTTCCCGACTCAAATTTGAGGTTAGAATAGGCATCGTTACCATCTATGGAGAAAACGATTTCCTTAAAGCCCCCTAATTCAGTTTCGTTGGCATCAATTACTTCACTTTTCCAGCCCTTATTCTCGGCATAACCCATATACATCTGGTAAAGCTCAGAGGCGAAGAGGGCTGCTTCCTCGCCCCCAGCTCCGGCGCGGATCTCCACAATTACGTTCTTTTCGTCCAGGGGATCCTTGGGAATAAGGGCCACGCGGATATCATTGCGGATTTTCTCCAGGTCTTCCTCCAGGCGGTTAATTTCTTCCCGGGCCATCTCCCGCATTTCCGCATCATCTGTTTCGGAGAAAAGCTCCTGGCTATCTTCCAGCTCTTGGGCTGTATCATGTTCTTTCTTTAAGAGCAGATACATGGGCTCCACTTGGGCAAATTCCTTGACCAATTTAAGATAGCGGTCAGGATCACCCGCCACCTCGGGGTCAGCCATCTGCTTATTTAGGTCTGCATAGTGCTCACTATAGCGTTGAAATAGTTCGTCAGTTGTAAATTCGTGATTACTCATCTTCTTGTTCCTTCATGCTTAACTTAGAGGGGTGGTAGCGTTCTTTATAGCATAGGTCGCTGACGTTAGCTGGTCAGCCGCCTCAGTTACCGGTTAGCAGTTAGCCATATTGTAGGGCGAGGACACGGTCATGGCCCCCGTAGTCATCCAGGCTGCACATCTGTATAAGCTTATCTTGGTCGGCGCGGAGGGCAAACAACTCCTGGATTGCCTCTCTTTGACCTTCTCCGTGTTCCATAATAAGCCAGGCGCCGGATCTTAGCCAAGTCCTAATCTTACTCGCCAGACGGCGATAAAAGTCTAAACCATCCTCGCCTCCATCCAGAGCTAAGGCCTTTTCGTGCCCCCTAACCTCTGGCATTAGCTGGTCCAGTTCGGCCGTAGGGATATAGGGAGGATTTACCATGATAAGGTCAAAGCTGGGAATCTCTCCCCCCGCAGTTTGGGGAAAAAGATCGGCTTGTTGGAAGCTGCAAAAAGCCTGCAGGCCTAGACTTTGGGCATTCATCCGAGCCGTAGAGACTGCGAGGGGGTCTAGGTCCAGAAGTAGAAGCTGGGACTCCTGACCACGGACTTGCAACTCTCGGAGGAGGCTTAAGCCGGGTGCTCCCGAGCCACAGCATAACTCAGCCAGCTGCAAGGGCTCAGCTTGTCGTTTGAGTGCAGAATCTCGCTCTGCCCATACCCTTAAGCCCAGATCTACCAGGAGCTCCGTCTCGGGACGCGGGGCTAGACCACCAGGGGGCACTTGAAAACTATGACCATAGAAATCGCGGTAGCCTAAAATGGCTGATAGGGGTTCACGCGCCAAGCGTCGCTCTACAATTTCCTGTAAGCGTGCCTGATCTTGCTCACTTAAGTCCTGGTCTGGCTTGGCATATTGCTGGGCCAAGTCTAAACCCAGGGTCTGGCGGAGAATTTCTCTGGCTTCCCGCCGCGCCTCCCCCGCCGTCTCACTAGTGGGCAAAGCCTGGAGGCGCTTGCCCGCCTCCCTCACAAAGTCTGAAATTGTGGTACTCGTACGGGGCAATAATTCACCTGGCCTAGCCTTTAACCCTCGCTCTCCAAACTCCCTGTGCCTATCCAGCGATTCCAGGGATAGTGGACCAAAAGAAAAGGAACAGGACGGCGGTCCTGTTCCTTAGATTAAACTAAACTTAAACAGCTAAGCTTCAGCCTGGTCGGCCTTGTCTTCCTTGCTGTTTGCTTGTGCAGCATGTAGTTCTTGTCTCTTTCTGAACTTATCCACACGTCCACCGGTATCCACCAGTTTTTGACGTCCGGTGTAGAAGGGATGGCATTTGGAGCAAATGTCTACCGAGAGACTTTCTTTCGTAGAACCAGTCTCGAAAGTTTCACCACAAGCACATTTTACAATGCACTTACCGTACTTAGGATGGATTTTTTCTTTCATTACTTTCACCTCATTAATCCAGCAACCGTATCCCCGACTGAGGTCCGCGACACGTGAAATTGGAGGAGTTTCGCATCAAACGCAAAGATTAAGATACTAATTTATGAGCTTTCTGTCAAGTAAGGAGATAGCTTTCCCTCTAACGGCCTAACTCTTGTAGCTAGCCCAAAATTCAGAGCCAAACTAAAGCCCTAGTAGAGACCCAAAACCCCCTCCAACCACAAGATAAAAGAGTGAGGAAGAATTTTGCTAGCAATATACAGGCCCTTGCCAATCCAGGAAGAAATAGCTAAATCTCGTCCTGCGGCCGCCTGCTTGAGGGCTTGCTTGACCACCTGACTTGGCTCCTCTAAACCTAAATTCTTGATAGACCGGTTTTTAGCCCCCAGCTCTGCCTTGTCCAAAAATTCCGTAGCCATAAGGTTGGGGCAGACTGCCGTCACTGTAATCCCCTCCCTCCGCCACTCCCGGTGCAGGGCCCGCGAAAAAGCAAGAACAAAACTCTTGGAAGCCGCATAGACGGCATAGGCCGGTTGCGGTAAAAAAGCTGCCACGGAAGCTATCTGCAGAACTTTAGCACCTGGTAACAGATAGGGTTTAGTCAGGTAGCTGAGGTCTAGAAGGGCACGGTTATTGAGGGCCAGCATTTGTTGGTAAAATATGGCTTCCTGGTCTGCAAAGTAACCCTGGCGACCACAACCTGCAGAATTCACTAAATAGAGAATTTGTGGGGTTGTCCGGGCCAGCTCCTCAGCTAAAACTGCACGATTTTCCGAGTCCAGCAGGTCCAGAGCTAAGATTTTACAGGGCAAGGGAAGTTCCTGAGCCAAGGCTGCCAATTTTTCCTCCCGCCGCGCCAGTAACCACATTTCCTCCACTCCGGCAGTTCCGGAGAGTTTGGCAATTTGGCGGGCAAATTCAGCGCCCAAACCAGAGGAAGCCCCGGTAATTAAGGCAATTTTCATAATACTAACCTCCTTGGCCCCTGCAATGGCTATGACACTTAGTAATAATAAGCTAAAATTAGCTTTATGAAAAAGCGACCTCCAGCCTACAAGTCCAGCCTTATCTTAAGCATAACTGCTACTCTTTTAGTCTTACTAACTACCCTCTTTATTATGAGGCCTTCTCTGGCAAAAAAGCTCCAACATAAGCTTTATCGTGCACAGTCCCAAGATCGCCACCAGCTAAGAGAAGTCCCCGCAGGAGATCGGCTGGATCTGGGCAACCGCCTCTACCTACTAGACCAAATGAAGGCTGGTGATAGTCCTTTCACGTCGGCCCCTACTCTACTTTTGGTCTCAGCCTCCCACCCCCTACCCTCCCTATTTGAGGCAGAAATCATCGAGGACCCCCTGACCGAACTGAAGATGTCACCCTACCTGGCACCCAATTTCACTGACCTCTCTCAGGCCGTCAGCCAAGAGTTTGGGGAAAAGCTATATGTGTCATCTTTTTACCGCACGGACCAGGAGCAAGAGGAGATATGGGCTGCAAGCCCCGACTTAGCCCTGCCTAGCGGCTGTTCCGAACATCAGACAGGCTTGGCCCTGGACGTTTATGTATTTCAATTTGCGGGTGCCAACTTTATTAATGCACCGGCGGGATTTTGGGTCAATGAAAATGCTTGGCGATATGGATTTATCGTGCGCTATCCTCTGGGGCGGGAAGACCTCACGGGAGTACCCTTTGAGCCTTGGCACCTACGTTATGTGGGTAAACCCCACGCAGAAATTATGGAGGTCCATGGCTGGGTTTTAGAAGAATACCTGCAAAATTTGCAAGAGGATAGGCTTTATCAATTTGGGGATTACTTTCTCCTCCGCAGCTCCCGGACCGAGTTTTACCTGCCGGATAGTGGACACCCCATCTACTTCTCCCCGGATAATCTAGGCTCCTACGTCATGTGGGGCTTGCTCACACCATAAAAAAAGGTGCCTCTGAATCAGCATTCAGAAACACCAAGGTGAGGCTACAGCCTAGCTCTAGGAACTATGCTTGAGAAATAGCTTCAACAGGGCAAACCCCGGCACAGGCACCACAGTCGATGCAGGTTTCAGGATCAATCACGTATTGGCTGTCGCCGGCAGAAATTGCGCTGACGGGGCAAACGGATTCACAAGATCCACACATGATACATTCGCTAGAAATTACGTGAGCCATTTTTTTCTCCTTTTTCATAGGACAAACGAGTGCTGGTTAACCAGGCTTACCCGTTTATACATTTTCCTGTAAATGTTTGGCACTTACGGGCTAATTAAAACAAGTTGTACCAATTTAGTCAACAGTTAGCTGCCGCGGCTTCCTGCCTAGCAAACTCGTAAATTTTGGGCCGAAAGCAATCTACTTGCCGGTCGTGGTTTGGTCTAGACGGTTAAAGAGGAGGGAGAGAACTGCACCTATGACCAGGGCGCCCCCACAAAGCAAGAGGGCCGGTCCCAGGGAGAGTGACATGGCGGACAAGGAAGCAGGAGAGAGGCCTGGAGCCACTACCGTCGGGAAAATGGCCAGGGAAGATCCTAAAACCAAACCCAAAATAATGTGATAAATCAGGGTGTAACGCTTTTCCAGTAGGAAGTTAAAGGGTTTAGCCAGGACAAATACACAGGCAAGGCCACCCAAGGCCAAGGGCAGGACGGCAGGCCAGCCTAAAGTTTTAATAGCATCGGACATGGGCTTGTAGAGGCCGAAATACATTAAAAAGTTAGAGGGGCTAAGTCCAGGAACTACTACCCCTAAACCTACCACTGCTCCTACAATAAACCAGATGAGAGTATTAGGATGCACGGTTACCAAAGTCTGGCCACCCCAGACCATCATGACAAAAATCAGAAGGGCAGCTAAGGCCATAACGACCACATCCCGCTTGACCCGACCCAGTAAGCCCGCCTCTCGCCAGAGAGAAGGGAAGGTTCCCAGGACTAAGCCGATAAAAAGGCAAGTAAAAAAGGCCTCATAGGAGCCCAGGGCGGCCGAGACCAAGAAGGCAAAGATAAATACTCCAACCCCAGCTCCAAGGCCCAGCGGCAGGAAAAAGAGGAAGTTGGCCCCCAGGCGATAAAAGGGGTGGCCCAGAAAACGCATAATGGGACCATAAAGCTTAAAGATGACAGCTAGGACACCGCCCGAAAGTCCAGGCAAGATGGCCCCAATACCAATGAGCATACCCTTGAGGAAACGTACAAGGGCAGCTTGTAAGCCCTCATCCTGTGGAGGATCAAAACCCGGTCCTCTCTGTTCATGTACCGGAGACTGTTTTGCACTTATGGCCATAAGTCCTCCCCGCCTACTTTAGCCAATAGGGCTAAGCTTAAGCTCAAAGTTACCTAAGAGCTGCAAGGTAAGGCCCTTAAAGTTTTCTTTGAACTGCAGAACCGATGCATCTGCGGAATTCTCCGCAAAGGGGTCAGAAACAAAAAACATGTTGTAACGTTTGGCCCCAGCCTCTATGGCCCCCTGGAGCATTAGTTTGTGAATGGCATAGACGGCAGAGAAAGTAAAGGCCTCCTCATAGGCTGCTGATTGTAGATAAATGCAATCAGAGTTAGTAAAAGTAAATTGCGAGCAGGCGAGGTTAACGAGCTCACCTTTGGCATCACAAAGCTGATTGACTTGGTCTAGTCGCCGCTTAGCAGCAGCTATAGCGGCCTCGGCTTCCTTAATCCTCCCCCTTGTGCGTTTAGTCTCGGGCCTTGCAGTTAAGTCTGCCAGTTGGCCTTCCCAGCTGGCCAACTCTTCTTGCAAAAGGGTTAGAGAATGTTCCCGTTCCAGATAGGCCAAGGGTAATTTCATTTGATCACCATAAATTTCCACTTCACGGGGAGTGAGATAATTGACCACAAATTCCGGCATACCTGTTCTGGCCACGGTGGCTCGCAGCATTTGATTGAAAATATCCACTTCGCTGGCCTCCAGGAAGCGAATTTTTATGCCAAAACGTTCCGCCTTCCGCATATCATTACGGCAGTTAACCGAAAGTGAGGCCCAGAGTTCATCTTCTGTCAGGCCCTCTAACTCCTTGACGTAGAGGTAAGAAGCCTGCAAACCAGGCATGGCGTCATAATTTAGCTCTATGCGTTGGAGTCCCTGCCGCTGCAAAATTTCCTCATATCTAGGGGCTAGAGCTTGGGGACTTACCTGCAGATCATCACTAATCTTGGCTCGCACCAGAAAGGGAACCAGACGGAAACGGATAACTCGCCACTGTTTACGGAGATAGGCCAATAACTCGCGCAGATAGTTTTCTAGGATTTCAGGCCGGCTGCTATCGAACACCGGACCAAAATTCATTTCTGCCGAGAGGAAAAACTTGCGATAACGATAATAAAGCAGCTTGCCCAGGGCCACCACCCTGCCTCCTTCTAGCAAGCCCAAAATTTCTCCCTGCCCACCTTGGCTACGATAGGCTTCGAGTGAGGCGGGCGTTTGATTATAAATCCACTCCTCAGACTGAGCTAGAAAGCTCTCAGCTTCCGAGGAAGTCAGTACACGTAACTCCAAATTAATTTCTCCTACTGGACAGGCCCCGCACGCCCGTGGCTGGCAGGGTGCAGAGCAAACCTACCCCCTGCTCGGTAAACTGGAAGTGATCTTCCAGGGCCTGAATTAATGCTTTAACTTTAACTTGCTCCACCACTAAAACGACCATGGCAATCTGGTGCTCGATGCAGACGTTCAAGAAGCGCTGCTCTTGGTGGTGACTTGTGCCCCGTCCGCGCAAAATAGTAGCCCCCAGGGAACCCTGTTCTTCCACAAAACTGAGCAGGTCATCCACCAGGTCCGGACGCAGAAAAATATGTAAGACTTGGTACACTAGCTAATCCTCCTGCTCATATAGACCCACGACCTTGGTCAAGGGATAGGAATACTGAATACCGGTATTCTCATTTTCCATGGTGAAGTGGTGGTCTAGGGCATCGGCAACTTTGTCCAACAAATTACGCTTAAGTATCATCAGCAAGAAGTCTTTTTGTGGCTCGATGGTGAAATCGAAAAGCAGGCTGGAGGTCTGGCCCCCACCCTTGGCTTCCAAAAAGGTAGCACCCTGGGCTCCCGCACTTTCAGCCACGGCAACGGCTTCTTCCCCCAGGCCCGCATCTAAGATACAACAAAGGGCTGTATAGGCAGTATCGTTGAAGTCGAAGGGCTTGTTATCGGTAAAAGTCTCCAGGGTCTGCCCCGGTAGACCATGCACATATTGGAGGGGAATGGTAAAGGCGATACCATGGCCCGGCTTCTTGAGCTCCAGCTTGCTTGCAGCCAGCTCTAAAATCCGTGCGACCTGATCCCTCGTCTGGATAATCATGACCACATCACGGTGAATGGCATTCAGGCCCAAGAGGCGTAAGAGCTTACCCGGACGGCTACCCATACCCAGGAAGACACTAGCAGCTGTATGTACCTCCCGTCTGACGTAGTCAAGCAGGGGGGTGGATTTATCCTGGGGTAGGATGAAGACTAAAATCTCATAATCTGCGAGAGAATGAGAGATAGCAGTTGGTTCAGTCTGAGATGTGCTGTGTGGCATGGCTTACTCCTAACTCTCTTGACTTAAAGTCTGCTGGGCGGCTGACTGGCCTCCCGACTCGGCCTGTTCCTGCAGGCGCTCTGCTGCCGCTATGCGTGCTTCCTTTGCTTCCTTCAGCTTATAGATGAGGCCCAAAATCTGCAAGGCTAGGAGGGGCGAAGTAGCTACCAGGGCAATAATCCCGTAACCATTCCGGATAACACTGGCAGGATCTACGGCATAAGCAGCTCCTTGTGTGAAGGCCAGGACAAAGGTTGCGGTCATAGGGCCTGATACCACCCCACCAGAGTCAAAAGCAATACCGGTGAAGAGGTCTCCCGTCACAAAGGTTAGGGCCACAGCGATAATATAGGCCGGCAAAAGAATATACCAGAGCTCAAGACCTGGCACAAGGATACGCAACATGGCCAAGACCACTGCAATGGCCACACCACCTGAGAGGAAAATCATGACCAATTTACGGGAAATCGTACCGGAGGTCTGAGTCTGGATTTGCTTGGTTAAGACCTGGACGGCGGGTTCCGCCAGGACAGTAGTCATACCTAAGAAAAAGCCTAGAGGGAGGAGATACCAGGCCTGATAGTTATTCACTATGTGCATGGCAATCAGGTGGCCAGACAGCATAAAGCCTCCCTCCACCCCCATCGTAAAGATGGTCAGGCCCAAGATACAGTAAATTAAGCCCACAATAATACGACTATACTCCCTCCGGCGTGTCTCCTTAGTCAGGCTATTGATGGCGAAGAAGATAGTGGCTAGAGGTAAAATAGCTGTGAGAGCCGACCTCAGCATAGGCTGAAAGGCTTCGCGGAAGGGTTCAAAAAAGCTCTCACTGGCAGCGGGAAAGGTCAGCTGACCGGTGAGTTCAGACCCACCCGACATGATGCCCAAGATGAGCACAGCAATTACGGCACCGGAGGAAGCCATACCCACCAGGCCAAAAGACTCCGACCCATCCCGTTTATTGTCGTGGGTAACCGCTGCCAGTCCCAAGGCCAAGGCTAAAAGGAAGGGAGTGGTAATGGCCCCTGTAGTCGCCCCACAGGAGTCAAAGGCCAGGGCTAGGTATTCCCCTGGACTCAGGGCTGCCAGCAAAAAGCTCAAGCCATATACGGTCAAGTAGATATACTTCAGACGAATATGTTTGATTAAGCGGAGGAAGCTGAACATAACCATGAGGCCTACCCCCAAGGAAATAGCAACCATGAGCTGACTATATGAAATGGTGCCTTGCGTAAGGCTATTAATGTTACGAGCCAGAATCATCAAATCTGGTTCTGCGATATTGATGAGAAAGCCCATGGCAAAAGCGGCTCCCAGAATACTGGGTAATTTAGACCGGCGGACGATACCGGCAGAAAGGGAGCGTCCCATGGGGGTAATGGAAATATCAATGCCCAAGAGGAAGATAGCCATACCCAGAATAAGGACTAGGGCGGCAAAGAGGAATTGTCCAAATTGTAGGCCATTGAGGGGGTGGAAGAGCACTTGCAGCAAAACCACAAAGAGGCTGACTGGCAGGACAGAGGCAATAACCTCCTGTATTTTTTCCCTTAATACAGACAAGCGGCTAGCCTCCTTTCTTGTATCGTAAACTCAGGTCTTAATCTTAGCAGTTTGCAGGAGGGTCTGCCATCTACTAACTATAAAATAAGTAATCTTCTCCCCAAAATTTGCTAGAACTTAGGCCAGACCGGCTAAGTAGAAGCTGGGTGCAGGCCTAGCCCGACCGTGCCATAATGACGACATGAAAAAGCTACTAATACACAATCTAAAACTGGGTCTAGGCCACAGCAAGGAGGACTTAGACCAGGCACTCCGTCACCGCCTGGGGCTGACTGCCCAGGCCTATCCCCAGCTGGACTATGAAATTGAGGGTCAATCCTTAGATGCCCGCAAGCAACCTCTTAGCTACAATTACCGGCTAGCCTTGGGACCTAAGCTCGGACGCTTCCTGGCTGAGCACAAAATTAGGGTGAAGGATGCCAGCTGGCAAGATTTGCCGGGGCTGGCGGCATGGGAGCAAAGGATCAGGCAGCAGGCCAAGCCGGGAGCTGGCCAAAGGCTGGTCGAGCCTCCGGTAGTTGTGGGCAGCGGTCCCGCCGGGCTAATGGCTGCCTACGGCTTGGCCTTAGCCGGACTTAGGCCCTACATCTTGGAGCAAGGACAGGCCGTAGAGGAACGAGCAGCCTCAGTTCAAGATTTTTGGTCCAGTGGGGAGCTTAAGCCGTCCTCCAATGTACAATTCGGCGAAGGGGGAGCCGGTACCTTTTCCGATGGCAAACTGACCTCACGGTCTAAGGATCCCCGACAGAGGGCCTATCTGGAGCTTCTGGTTCGTCACGGGGCTCCTCGGGATATCCTTTTTCGCCAGCACCCTCATGTAGGTACCGATCTCATGCAGAGGATTATTCCCCGTCTCCGCCAGACCATGGAGGACCTGGGTGCCCGATTTTACTTCAATACTCAAGTGAGGGAAATTGCTTATAGGAAGGGTAGCTACCGGCTTTGCTGCCAAGAGTCTCTGCCCACTTCAGAACAGGTTGATTCATCAGGTCTTAATGAAGTCTTAACAACCCCCATCCTGGTTCTAGCCCTGGGACATTCCGCCCGTCCTCTTTTTCGCCAATTGAGAGATTTAGGACTAGCCATGGCCGCTAAACCCTTTGCTGTTGGCCTACGTATCGAACATCCCCAAAGTTTGATTAACCAGGGCCGCTACCATGAGGCTTCAGACCTGGCCTTAAGCCAGGCTCCGGAGGCGGATGATTTGTCTAGCCTTCCTCCTGCCAATTACCAATTGAAAACTCAAGCAGCGAGTGGCAGGGCGGTCTACACCTTCTGTATGTGTCCGGGGGGCTTAGTCGTGAATGCCTCTTCCGAACCTGGCCGCCTCTGTGTGAATGGTATGTCCTACCACGCACGCAATCTCAGCTATGCCAACTCAGCCGTTCTAACTACGGTCGGACCTTCCGATTTCGGTGAAGAAGCCTTGGCAGGAATGATTTTCCAAGAACATTTAGAAGAGGAGGCCTACCAGCTAGGGCAGACCTCGAGCTCCTACAAGAGTTTACCTTTCACAGCCCCTCTGCAAACTTGGGCAGACTTTAGTCAATCTCGCTGGCCTTGTGAATTAGGCAGCTACCAGGGGAGTGTAGGACCTGCCAGAGTGGCGGCTCCCCTGCACGAACTCTTCCCTCCTAGTCTTTATCGGGCTCTGAAGGAAGGCATAGAGCAACTAGGCCGGCAACTTCCCGGCTTTGACACAGCTGAGGCCCTCCTGACGGGCGTTGAGGCCAGATCCTCCTCTCCCCTCCGCCTCCTGCGGGACAAGACTAGTTTAGAAGCCCTGGGGCTTCCGGGTCTTTATCCCGCAGGCGAAGGTGCCGGCTATGCGGGGGGCATTGTGTCCTCAGCCCTGGACGGCATGCGCGTGGCCGAGGCTATCCTAGCTCGCTAAAAGCTAGATAAATTTAGCTACTAATTTGACTAGCATCTCGCAGGCCTTAGCCATGGTGTCTACCACTAGATATTCATAACGACCATGGAAATTATCGCCACCTACGAAGAGGTTGGGACAGGGTAGACCCTTGTAAGAAAGCTGGGCACCATCGGTGCCGCCCCGGATAGGCACTTCTAGAGGAGTGATACCACACTCTTCCATGGCTTCCCGGGCATAGTCCAACATGAAGGCATAAGGAAGGATCTTTTCCTTCATGTTGAAATAAGAGTCATTAATTTCCAGGTCAAAGACTTGCTCACCCAGCTTCTGATTGAATTGCTCAACTAAATTTTGCAGGAATTGCTTACGCTCCTGAAAGTTATTCAGGTCAAAATCCCGAATAATGTAGTCCAGCTGGGCTTTTTCTACACTGCCCACTAGGTCAGTGAGATGATAGAAACCCTCGTAGCCCTCCGTATGTTCCGGTTTTTCCCGGGCAGGCATGGCCAGGATAAACTCGGCCGCTAGGGTCAGGGCATTGCGCATTTGATCCTTAGCAGAACCCGGGTGCACGTTCCTACCAGATACAGTAATTCGGGCTGAAGCCGCATTAAAGTTTTCCGACTCCATTTCGCCCAACTTGGCTCCATCCATGGTGAAGGCTAAGTCGGCTCCGAAAGCTGCCACATCAAATAGGTCGGCCCCCCTACCAATTTCTTCATCAGGTGTAAAAGCGATCTTCAGTTCACCATGAGGAATTTCCGGGTGCTGGGTCAGGTATTTGGCCAAGGCCATAATTTCGGCAATACCGGCCTTATCGTCTGCTCCTAGGAGGCTATGACCATCTGTCACCACTATGTCCTGTCCACGTAATTCAGCAAGGGCGGGAAAAGTCTTTTCATCTAGGAGGATGGCGTCTTCGCTACCAGCCTGGTAAGCAGGATGGTCGGCATTGAGCACAATAGCTTCTCCCGTGTAAGGGATACGACGGGCTTTGATATCTGCTCCACTCATATCGGGAGAAGTGTCCATATGAGCAATAAGGCCCAACTTATAACGGGCTTGGCTATTAGCAGGCAGGCTGGCATAGACATAGGCATGGTCATCTACTCGGGCGGCGATGCCCAGTTCATGTAAATCCGCCACGATTTTCTTGGCTAAATCGAAAATCCTGGGATTAGAAGGACAAGCAGGGTTGTGGGGATTAGAGCTAGTGTCATAAGAGATATAGTCGGCAAAATAGTCCAAGGCATACTGGAGCATTTCGCTATCATGGTCACGACTGAGTTTCGTCATAAGAACACCTTACTTTCTACTAAAATGAAGGTCAGAGGCAAGTCTCAGTCTTGCCCCTCACCGGAAACTAAAAGTTAGCATAACACAAATAAGTCAGGCCTTAGTATTAGCTGCCTTGTCCATTTAATCTACTTGTGATACCGAATTCTCACCGGCCTGGCTGGCAAAATAATCCGGAGCTAAAATTGCATATAGGAGCATATCCCAATAGACCTGCTTCTGCTCAGACCAAAAGCTCTGCCGCAAGACCCCCTCTCTTTGCATACCCGCATTTTCCATGACCCGATAAGAAGGATAATTTAGAGCCACGCAGGGGGCGAAAAGTCTATGTAGTTTTAGGTCCTCAAAACCATACTTCACCAGGGCCTGGGCACACTCTGTGCCGTAGCCTTGTTGATGATAATCTGGATGCAGGCACCAGCCAATTTCTGCTACGCCATACTCCTTAGGATAGATACCGATGGAACCAATGAGGAGTCCCTGGGACTTGAGCTCCACCCCGAAATCCTGGCCTGGCTTGGTGCTATTTAAGAAGGCCCGGGTATCATCGATATCGCGATGCATAGGCCAAGACATATACTTGGCAACTTCCTCTTGTGAAGCCCAGCTATAAACCCGGTCCAAATCTGCGAGGCTCAAGGGTCTGAGCCTGAGCCGGGGAGTTTCCAGAATCTGACTGTAGTTAGATTGCGGCCTTGTAAGTGTATGCATAAATTATTTCTCCCTATCCGTGGGCTGTCCCCAAGCCAGTAGCTACCTCTTAGCTCGGGGCTATGCTAAATGAAGATAATTAGCATTATAATGTATGCATACACTAGCTGCAGCTTGTTCCATAAATTCTCAGCCAAAAGCCAGGGGACCTGCTGCCAGGGACCTACCAACGTCCCGCTGCTAAGGAGGTACTAAGTAATGCAAACATACCTAATCGTGGGAGGGGTGGCCGCTGGAGCTACTGCGGCAGCCCGTTTACGCCGACTTGATGAGGAAGCCCGTATAATCTTACTGGAACGGGGTCCCTATGTTTCCTATGCCAACTGTGGGCTACCCTACTATATTGGAGGGGAAATCCAAAACCGGAATGCCCTCTTTGTCTCGGATAAGGAAACCATTGAGGGGCGATATAGAGTTGAAGTCTGGGATAATACTGAAGTCATAGACCTAGATGCCTCAGCCCATACCGTGCAAGTCCAAGGCAAAGGTAAAGCAGCTGAGACCGTCAAGTATGACAAGCTCCTCTTGGCTACCGGATCCTCACCCTTCCTCCCTCCCATAACCGGGGCAAACGCTAGCCGGGTTTTCTCCCTCTGGACAGTAGCCGATGTCGACCGTATCAAGTCTTATATCGAGGAACGTAAGCCTCAAAAGGCTGTAGTAGTGGGGGGCGGTTTCATTGGATTAGAAATGGTGGAAAATCTGGTCCGCCTGGGCTTGCAGGTGGAAGTCGTAGAGATGCTAACCCAGCTCATGGCCCCTTATGATCCAGATATGGCTAAATTGATTGAGCATGAACTGGTCTGCCAGGGGGTCAAGTTGCATCTCGGCAAGGGGCTGCATGCCATCGAGCAGGATGGTCAAGAAGTCCTTTTGGATGATGGCAGCCGTATTCAGACTGACCTGGTTATTCTCTCCCTGGGTGTGCGCCCCAATAATTTGCTGGCCCAAAAAGCCGGGCTTAAATTGAATGAACGGGGATACGTCATCACCGATGCCTATATGAGGACCAGTGATCCCGATATCTATGCGGCAGGTGACCTAATTGAAGTAAGCGACCCTTTAACTGGCGACCGTAAGGCCGTCCCCCTAGCAGGACCGGCCAACAAGCAAGGACGTTTAGCTGCTGACACCATGCTGGCAGATAGTAAGGTGGAAAACCCGGTCCAGGACCGGATCGAGCTGGCCTATCCAGGCAGCCTAGGGACCTGCATTGCCCGCATCTTTGACTTAAGCTGTGCCTCAACCGGCCTCAATGAAAAAACTCTGCAAAAGCAAGGTCAACGTTTTGGTCAAGATTATGCCTATTCCCTAATTCATCCCAAGAGCCACGCCGGCTATTTCCCGGCCGCCCTGCCCCTCACCCTCAAGCTAATTTTCTCCTTGAAAAATGGCCGCGTCTTGGGTGCGCAAATCATCGGTTACGACGGAGTCGATAAACGCATTGACGTAATCTCCACCGCCCTCCACTTTAAGGCTACAGTCTACGATCTGGCCCAGCTAGAATTAGCCTATGCTCCCCCCTATGGTTCAGCTAAGGATCCTGTGAACTTCGCTGGCTTCACAGCCTGCAATATTCTGGAGGGATTGAGTTCCCCCCTGCCCTGGGACCAAGCCATAGCTGAGTTCGAGGCAGGCCAGGCCCAAATCCTAGACGTCAGAGAAGAGGTGGAATTTGCCCTGCACAAGATAGAAGGGGCTAAGAATATCCCCCTCCCCCAACTACGCGACCGTCTAGGAGAACTGGATAAATCTAAAAAATACAATGTCCACTGTGCCGTAGGTCTACGCGGTTATATCGCTGAACGTATCCTCCGTAACCTAGGCTTTGATGCCCACAATATTTTAGGCGGCCTGACCACCTGGGAAGCCCTCCAAACCCCTGAGCCACCGGCCACAGATTGTGGTCCTCAAGTAACGGACAATGTGGGACAGAAAATCAATCCTTCCAGCTCCGGCCAAGCCAGAGGAGAGCAAGAATCCGCCTCTACAACTACACCTACGGAGTTCGTCCATGTGGACGCCTGTGGCCTCTCCTGTCCTGGTCCCATCGTGGAAATCTCCAAGGCCATGGCCCAATTGCCTGCCCACGGCCGCCTGCGGGTAACCGCCACAGATCCTGGCTTTGTACGTGATATCGATGCCTGGGTCGAAAATACGGGCAACATCCTCTTGGACAAGGGTAAGGAAGGTTCCGCCTGGTATGCCGAGCTGGAAAAGACTGACGGAGATAGTTCTCAGGAGGCAGGCAAAGCCAGCTGTCCCTCCTCAACGGGTAGTAAGGAAAAGACCATGATTGTCTTCTCCGGAGACCTGGACAAAGCTATCGCCTCCTTTATCATTGCCAATGGAGCCGCCGCTATGGGTAATAAGGTCAATATGTTCTTTACCTTCTGGGGTCTGAATGTTCTCCGCCGGCCGGAAAAGATCTCCGTGAAAAAGAACTTCATGGGCAAGATGTTTTCCTCCATGTTACCCCGCGGCTCTAAGAAATTAGGGCTCTCTCAGATGAATTTTGGGGGTGCAGGAGCTAAAATGATTCGCTCTGTCATGAAGCAAAACAATGTTTCCTCCCTGGAGGACCTGATTGAGCAGGCCCGGGAAGCCGGGGTTAAGTTTACGGCCTGCCAAATGTCCATGGAGCTCATGGGCATTACTAAGGAAGAATTAATTGACGGGGTGGAGGTAGGAGGAGTGGCTGCCATGCTAAACGATAACGACCGTTCCAATATGAACCTCTTTATCTAGGTAACATGGTCTATCTAGGTAATATAAAAGGACCACCAAGGGGTGGTCCGGGTTTGGAGCGGGATACGAGGCTCGAACTCGCGACTTTCACCTTGGGAAGGTGACACTCTACCAACTGAGTTAATCCCGCATCTATTTGGTGAGGAGAGTTAGTAACTCTCCTCTAAACTCAATTATTCTAACAAATTGCCCTCCCTGCTGCAAGATGTCTAGGCGTAGGACCTGGCTTTTTGCTATCATAGTTAGGCTAAAATACCTGGTCCAGCAGAAGCTAGCGGCTTCGGGCAGAATTTGCTACTAGACCTTTTAAGGTATTTAAAACAGCAGTTAAAAGTATCAGGAGAAGATTTTAATGAATTTTTTTCTTCAATTAAGCAGAAAATGGAAGGATAAGCCTGCCTTGAGAAGCTTAGCCTTGCTTGGCTTAGTTTGTCTGGTGGGACTCGGTCTGGTGGCCTGTGCCCCAGTGGCCTCCATTAGGCCTTTGGAGAGCCAGCAGCCCGCAGCTGACCAAAGCAGCCAGCCCTCCCCTTCTGCCTCTGCCACAGATCAAAGTCTTGCAGACAGCCAGGCAGGCTCCCCTGCGGATAGCAACACCCAAGTAGAAAATACAGAACAAAGTGAGGAATCTAAAATGTCATCTGACCAAATTACGCAAAATCCCCATCTCGCCGACTTAACTCCCCCCACGGGTTACCAGGTAGCCGATACTGCTACAGACCTAGTTTGCATCCACATGGACAGCGGTGCTGACATTGTCTTAAAGCTCCGCCCCGATGCTGCCCCCCTCAGTGTAGCCAACTTCCAAAAATTGGTCGGCCGGGGTTTCTATGACAATCTCATTTTCCACCGGGTTATCGATGGTTTCATGATCCAGGGTGGTGACCCCGAGGGTACCGGCCGCGGAGGTTCAAAAGAAAATATCAAGGGCGAATTCGCCGCCAACGGCGTAGACAATCCCCTTTCCCATAAGCGGGGTGTCCTCTCCATGGCCCGGGCTCAGAACCCCAACTCAGCCAGCTCCCAGTTCTTCATTTGTAACGGTGACAGCAGCTTCCTCGATGGTAATTACGCTGCCTTTGGTGAAGTCCTCTCCGGTATGGAAGAAGTCGACCGCATTGCTCAGTTGGATAAGGATGCCAACGATAGGCCTGTAAATCCTCCCCATATGCAGCAGGTATATTTCTTAGTAGAAGCAAACTAAAGTAGCCCAGCAGACCAGCTTAGCCTGGTCTGCTTTCTCCTCTTGAAGCTCGAAGTCTAGTCTTATCACACATTGAGGTGTATGTATGAAAACTCTTACAACTTTTATCAAAGGCATTTTAGCCGGCCTCTCCATAGCCTTGGGCGGCACGGTCTTCCTGGCCCTCGACCACAAGGTCATTGGCTCTCTCTTTTTCACGGTAGGTCTCTTCGTAATCGTCACCCGGGGCTACAATCTCTTTACCGGTAAGGTCTGCTACAGCTTAGACCAGCCCCTCTCATACGTAGGTGACTTGGGGGTAATGTGGGTAGGTAACCTGCTGGGGACCTGGCTTTTTGCCCTAGGCTTGAAGGCCACCCGTCTGGCCCCGGCCATGGTAGAAAAGGCCCAAGCTATGTGCGAGGTCAAACTGGGTGACAATCTGAGTTCGATCTTTATCCTGGCCATTTTCTGTAATATTTTGATTTTTGTTGCCGTGGACTCCTTCAAAAACAACCCTCATGAATTGGGTAAATACCTAGCCCTCTTCTTCGGCGTCTGTGTCTTTATCCTGTCCGGCTTTGAACACTGCGTAGCCAATATGTTCTACTTCTCCGTTGCCGGTATGTGGTCCACCCAGGCTCTCATCTTCATCCTGGTAAACACCCTAGGCAACGCCTTAGGCGGCCTCCTAATCCCGGCTTTCACCAAGCTTTTTGCAGAAAAATAAATTATGCTTGACAGCGCTCGTAAAGCTTGGTAACATACACAAGCACTCAAAAATGAGCGCTTACGCGGGATTAACTCAGTGGTAGAGTGTCACCTTGCCAAGGTGAAAGTCGCGAGTTCGAATCTCGTATCCCGCTCCATCGGATGACCGCTCTTCGTAGCGGTCATTCTTATATAAGGCACCATAGCCAAGCGGTAAGGCAGAGGTCTGCAAAACCTTTATGCCCCGGTTCAAATCCGGGTGGTGCCTCCATCTGAGGACAGGATAGCTGATAGCTATCCTGTCCTTTTTTAGTTTTCTTTGTGAGCTACCTCTTGCCAGGTTGCCAGGGCTCTTTTACTTCATTATGCCCTATTGATCCTCCTCCCCTGTTTTGCAGACGCAGATAATGCGGATTTCCGGAAATCATGTCAAATTTGCAATTAGTGGAAGCTTTCAGGACAGAAAAGCTTTTATCAATTTGAATATTTATGCTAAAAGAATGGCATTTGATATAAACTCAAATAAATTAGAGTAGATACAAAAGTGCCACAACACAGTAGCTTAGAAATTCGCCTTAGATTCCACCCATTACTTGCATTTTTGACATGAAAACGGAAAATCCAAAATTTTAGCCACTTTTTAGCCAGCCTTAGCTGGAACAGTCTAGAACAGTTAAGAATTATTCAGGTATGCAGTCATAAGGAGTGCTTCCCAAAATTATTTTTTGCTAGACTCAGTAGATTCTGCAACTTACGGATGGTGGAGCGATCCCAATACCATCCGTAAGCTGCATTTTTGCTTAAAACGTGGGACTTTGCTGGTCGTTGACCATCCGCTACTTGAAAATTTGCATTATGCACCATCCGTAACTTGTAAATTTGCTTGGCTAGACAGCAAGTACTATTTACAAGAGGCAGACCCATCCGTAACCTGCAAATTCGCTTGAAGAGTAAGAGAGAGTTATGGG
>JAUNLO010000008.1 GCA_030532185.1 Eubacteriales bacterium | reverse complement strand
GCTCTGTTAAGGCATTTCTTATTTTTTCATCCTTGGGGAAGTGTTAAACTCCCGTTTCCCGGACTTTTGCCCTTGGCAGTGTTTAGCTGGCTGTCTTCCCTAACTTGCTGACGGCTTCCCTTAGCTAAAAGCAGGGTCAGGTCTTAGCTTTTTATATTTATTTATTATAACCTATGATTGATAGGCTAGGTCCAGACTTCCGAAAAAATTACAGGTGCCTCATTACTCTGAGGCACCTGTAAAATGTACTGTTAGGAGTAAAAAGTTGTCCTACTCAGACAGCAGGATGTTCAATACTCCGGCGTCGATGGCATCTTCCATCCAGCGTTCTTCGTAGTTTTCCCAACCACAGTAGTCATATAGGGCTTCGCGGGTCGGGCCTGGCCAAACGCCGTTGAGCTCTCCCTGGTAGAAGCCACGCCGGGTGAGGGCCTCTTGGATAGCTTTAACCCGGTCTTCGGTGAGGGGTAGGCAATCCTCCGGGGAGGGCTTGGTGAAGTAAAACTTATGTAGGTTATAGATTCTGGTAAGTTCGGCCACCGGCTGTGGGTGATCATCTACACGCAGGTCGATAGCACGGTCATTATAGCCGCCGTAACTGCCACCCTCCCGTACAACTAAGAGGGCTGCCGCCTGCCGACCCCGTTTATCGCCACCCGCATCTTGGGCAGCGTTGAGAGCAGCCATGAGGCGGTCAGCGAGCGGACCTTGACCCTTCTGAAAAGCCTCTGCCATATTTTCTACCGTGGCCCTGCTCACCAAGATATTACCTTGGCAGGCAAAATTCGGCCCAGTGATGCCACCGGCATAGTCAAAACAATTTTTCCCGGTAAAGGAGTAGGACTTGCCTTGGGCATCCACGATACCAAATTGGCGCTCTTCGCGGTCTGGATCTAGGGCCAGAAGGCTCTGGGCGACCGTTTCAGCCCCATAGCCCTTCTGGAGAAGTTGAAGGCCAATCTCGCCGAAGTCTAAGTTGGCCATAGCCTGGGTAGCAATAGCTCCTGCACCCGCTTTGGCCCAAATAATACCCGCACCAACAGCCAAGAATTTGCTACTAATGGCTATACCCCATTCGCCAGCTTGAGGATCATGGCCGACAATAGAGAAAGTGCTAGCTATCATTTGCTGACCTCTTTCTTGTCTCTACCAGAATTGTAAATTAAGACAAAGACGGCAGCCATCAAGATGACTGTAATCCAGTTGTGGATAGAGCCGAAGTCTCCACCAATAGCAATCTTATCTGCCAAACCAGCCGTAGTCAGCAGGGCGATGACAATACCGATAATGGCGTCACCTGCAACTAGGCCAGAGCTGAAGAGGGTACCGTGGTGAATATCCATTTTACGTTTATCCATAATGGAACGAATAACGCCCCCAATGAAAATGGGTACAGACAAGTGAACCGGCAAGTACAGACCGATAGCAAAGGGCAGTGAAGGAATGCTCATTAGTTCACAAACTAAGCCTATGACCGCTCCAATGATAATCAGGCCCCAAGGCAGGTTACCCGTGAAAATACCTTCTACTAAGACCGCGATTACTGAGGTAGCAGGGGAAGGTAGCTCCGGACTGCCGATGGTAAAGGCATTATGGAGCAAGCTGAGGACGAAGCCAGACATACCAGCGAAAATAATGGCAGCAAAAAGCTCCGTGATTTGCTGTAGGCGCGGTGTGGCACCCAGAATATAACCGGTCTTCAAGTCTTGAGAAATGTCACCAGCCGTAGCTGTGGCCACGGTGACGATGGAGCCGATAACTACGGCAGAAATCATGCCTTCCTTGCCCGAAAAGCCTACGGCCTGGAAGATAATACTGGTGAAGAAAATGGTGGCGATGGTCATACCTGAAACTGGGTTAGAGCTGGAGCCGACCACCCCAACAATACGTGAAGAAATACTAACAAAGAGGAAGCCAAAGAGGGCTACCAGGAAGGCACCTAAGAGGTTAACCTTAAATGCAGGAATCAGGGCAATCCCGATAACACAAGCCACAAACAAGCCAAACAAGACTTTTTTGTTGATGTCCTGGTTAGTACGGGAATTGTCAGCAAGGTCATCCTTTTTCGCGAAAATACCCTTAACAGAGTCTTTAACAACGGGGAGTGCCTTGATAAATTCTGCAATACCACCCACGGTGAGTACACCCGCGCCGATATACTGAATGTAGTCTTCCCAAATAACCCAAGCGTCCATCTCGCTAATAGGCATGCTACCCGGGAAAATGGTGACAGCGCTAGATTCACCCATCATGGTAATTAGGGGGATAATGACCAGCCAGGCCAGCACGCCACCGGCTAGCATGACACCTGAGATTTTATAGCCAACCAGATAACCTACACCCGCCAGAGAGGGCAGGGCATTCATACCCAGAATACCTCCAGGTAGTTGAGGAATGGCCGCCTCGACATTTTCTGGGAATAACATGAAGCCGGCTTGGAAAAAGCGGTAAACTGCGCCAATTAAGCCGCCGGTAAAGACCTGCTTGGCCGATACGCCACCTTGTTCACCCGCAATTAAAATTTCCGCACAAGCCTGGCCTTCAGGATATCTGAGTTCGTCGCTTTGTTGCACAATCAGATAGCGGCGGAAAATAACCATAGCGACTACACCAATGATGCCCCCGAATAAGGCAATCAAACTAATGAGTGCCAGGGTGGGAGGTGAGTCCAGCATGTAAAGCGCCGGTACACTGAATACTACACCGGCGGCTACAGCCTCACCCGTAGAGGCCATGGTCTGAACGATATTGTTTTCCAGGATAGTGCCTTTTTTCAGAGCACCCTTCAAAATTGCCATCGACACAACTGCTGCAGGGATAGACGCACTGACGGTCATACCTACTTTTAGCCCGAGGTAGGCATTGGCTGCGCCAAAGAAGATCATAAGAATAATCCCGGTGATTACGCTAAGCCAGGACAATTCTTTCATCTTGGTTTCTGCAGATACATAGGGTATCTTGACAGAATCACGCTTGTCTTTCTCTTCCATAATACATCTCCTTGTATATTTTCTGTCATGACCATGGTACTTCGGCAGTCTAACTGTCTGATTTTTAACCTAAAAAGTTGGCAAAAGTAGATAGTGAAAATTTCTGCCGAAGTAAGGGGCAGACTCATTTTGAATAATAATGCATTGTTATGTTTATGTCAAAAATATGCAAGTCTTAGGCATGGAGGATTTGCTCAGTAGTGGCCAAACTCTTAGCTACCACCGCACGTACAGTCTTCATTGGGTTAACGACCTGGGAAATTCTAGCGTCTACCGCCAGGCTAGCCAGGATGTAGGCCTCCTCCCACATGCAATTAAAAATCTTGGCCAGGGCTGTGACCATCTCGTTCAAGGCGTTGCGGTTTGCCTCTTCCAGCGTTTGGCCGGAAGCAATAATCATGGTTTCCGTTTCCGTCTCTAGCATGGGCCAGACTAGCTTACGGTTCTTAATGACACTCACGCGCACACTTACTTGTGCGGGGATTTCTAAACCCGTGAAGCAAACCTCTCCGTCACCCATGAGGGCATGACAGTCACCTAGAGCCAAGAGGGCCCCCTCCTGCTGCACCGGTAAATAAAGCGAGCTACCTTTACGGATATCATGGGTATCCAGATTACCCCCATGCTTCCAAGGGGTGTTAGTCATGCAGGGACCGTCTTCCTCCGCAGGTGCCACGCCGATTACCCCAATCATGGGTTTAAGGGGGATGCGTTTACCCAAATACTCTGCAGCCCCCTCCACTACCGGGATAACTCTCACAATTTTTTCCTTGGCTTCCTCTTTCAGGGCCCCTTCACCCGGGACAACCGCCGAGACCCCCTTATCCGCCACGGCGATATCCAAAATGTCTACCTTCAAGATATCGCCCGCTTGAGCTCCCTTAACAAAGACTGGTCCCGTAGCAGGATTTAGTCTTTCATGATCAATGGCATCCAGGACATCTTCATTAGTCTGAACTTGCTGATAAAAACAATCGTTGCTCTCGAAGGTGAGGACAGAACCATCTTCCACCTCAAGTACAGCTGGCATTTGGGGTTCAAATGCGTAGATAACCGTGTCGTTTTTGACCTTATACATCTTCTCGCCTCCTTTTGTATGCTACGAGTACTTAACTTATGATTATACTGGAGGCCACACTATAAACCTAGCTCTGAGCACAGCGCTACAGGATTCGCGCGCAGAAAGGTCGCATTAATTATTCACTTAAATAAGCTTTTCTTACCTTTTACAATTTAACTCCGGCTCAGTTGGCGGCTAGTTCGACTGACTATTCACCTAAATAAGCCTTTCTTACCTGATCATCGGCCAAAAGTTGGCTGGCAGACCCTGACAAAGTGATTTTGCCGGTTTCCATGACATAGGCTCTATCGGCAATAGATAGGGCCATGTGGGCATTTTGCTCCACTAGGAGGATGGTGGTACCCAGGTCATGGAGCTGGAGGATGATATCAAAAATTTGCTCCACGATGAGGGGGGCCAGGCCCATAGAGGGTTCATCCAGGAGGAGGAGGCGGGGCTGGCTCATCAGGGCCCGCCCCAGGGCTAGCATTTGTTGTTCTCCGCCCGAGAGGGTACCCGCCGTCTGCTTCTGCCTTTCTTCCAGCCGGGGAAAGAGGGCAAAAACCTTGTCTAACTTAGCTTGGAGCTGGGATTTTTTCCGAGTATAGGCTCCTAGTTCCAAGTTTTCCAAGACAGTCATTTGTAGGAAGACCCGCCGACCTTCAGGCACCTGGGCCAGGCCGGCCGTAACTAGTTTATGGGCCGGGGTGTGGGAAATTTCTTGGCCGGCAAAATAGATATGACCGGCTTGAATACGGTGAAGGCCGGAGATGGCGCTCAGGCAGGTGGTCTTACCCGCACCATTGGCCCCAATGAGACTAACGATTTCGCCCGGCTTAACCTCAAAGGAAACCTGCTTGAGGGCCTGGATGGGGCCGTAATAGAGGTCCACCTGGTCGACCTTGAGCATACTTGCTTCGGAACTGATATCCTGCTCCCTGTTCTGATCCTCCACTTGAGTCAACTCCAGGCTTAACTTTTGCCCCACCCCTTCTGCCTGCTTCCTCATGATCTTCTCCTCTCACTCTGCTTACCCAAGTAGGCTTCAATTACCACGGGATCCTGCTTAATTTCCGCCGGAGTACCCTTGGCAATGATGCGGCCAAAGTTCATTACGGCAATACCCTCACAGATATTCATGACTAAATTCATATCGTGTTCTATTAAAAGGATGGCCAGGCCGAAATGGTCACGTATTTTACGGATGCTGTGCATGAGTTCTGTCGTTTCACTGGAGTTCATGCCCGCAGCTGGTTCGTCGAGGAGGAGGACTTTGGGAGAGGTGGCCAGGGCTCTCAGGATTTCCAGTTTACGGCGGTCTCCATAGGCTAGGGAGCCAGCTGGTGTATGGGCCAAGTCGGTCATATCGAAAATAGCCAGGAGGTCAAGGGCTTTGGCCTGAGACTCAGCTTCCTGCTTATGATACTTGGGACCGTGCAAGATAGCGCTAAACAGGCCATAGTCGCCTGCGGTTTGCAGGGCAGCCTGAATATTTTCGGCCACGCTGAGTTTGTCGAATAAGCGGATATTCTGGAAGGTCCGGGCTATGCCCAAGCGATTGACTTGCCTGGTATTGAGGCCGCCAGTATCCTGGCCGTCTAGGAGGAAGAGGCCGCGGCTGGGTTGATAGACCTTGGTGAGGAGGTTAAAAACTGTGGTCTTGCCTGCTCCATTTGGTCCTATAATCCCGGCGATTTCCGTGGGTCCTATGGCAATAGTAAAGTCATCCACGGCAGTCAGTCCCCCAAAATCTATGCCCAAGCCTCGCATCTCTAAAATGGGCGTCTTGCCTAAATCACGAGTCGGCAGGAGATTGCTGGTAACTGTGGGCACAGCTGCATCATAGTGTTCCTGCACCCCGTAGACCTTGTGCTGGACAATATCTTCCCGGGGCAATTTGGTTTGTAGCGGCCGAACACCTAGGAGCTTGCTTTTCCCAGACTGGAAATAGGAGCGCAGGGTAGGATTATGGGTACAAATCATGACCAGAATCAGCACCACTGCATAGGTCAGCATGCGGTAGTCGGCGAATTGGCGGAAGAGTTCCGGAAGGACGGTCAGCAGGGTCGCGGAAATAATCGAACCCGTAATATTGCCGATACCACCCAGGACCACGAAGACCAAAATCAAGACGGAGGTATTGAAGTTGAACTTGGCGGGTAGCAGGGTGGAGAAATTGAGACCAAATAGGGCACCCGCCGCCCCGGCTAGGCAAGCCGAAAGCGTAAAGGCGAGCATCTTATGGCGGAAGACGTCTATCCCCATAGCTTCGGCTGCAATCCGGTCATCCCGGGCAGCCCTTATCCGCCGTCCTTGGGCAGAATTGAGGAGATTTTGCACTAGCCAAAGGCTGACCATAACTAGGACAAAGCCTGTGAAGAAGGTGGACAACCTTTTCACTTGAATCGCCCCCATGGGACCACTGAGAAGGAGTCTACCTTCTCCACTGAGGCCCAGGCCCTCCGGGTCCGTGGCAAAACGCAATTGACTGCCCTCGCGTCCTACATAGCTTACATTGAGTAAGTTTTTGATAATTTCCCCAAAAGCCAGGGTAACAATCGCCAGATAGTCACCCCGTAATCTCAGCACGGGAATACCAATCAGGAAGCCACAAATCCCTGCCAAGAGAGTGCCCACCACTATAGATATAACCAGACGCATGGGCTCGGAGGGAAGAAAATGCTCCAGATAGCCCGCACAGACGATGGCAGAGAAGCCTCCTAGCGACATGAAGCCGGCGTGACCTAGGGAAAGCTCTCCCGAGATCCCCACCACGAGGTTGAGGGATACGGCCATGATAATGTAGGCACAAATGGGGACCAGCTGGCCCGCCAAAGAGTGAGATAGGAGGCCGCCCGCACGGAGCAGGGAAATACTGAGGAAGCCCAGTATAACCAAACCATAGCTGAAAAATTCTTGCTTCTGATAAGGGCTGCGGAAAAAGTGCCCCCTTAATTTGGTCATCTGAGACCGACTCAACAAACTAGATAAAGTAGACATAAAGAACACCTAGACTTTCTCACGCATGGGCTTGCCCAAAAGCCCCGTGGGTTTAATCAGCAAAACCAGAATGAGGACACCAAAGACTAGAGCGTCGGAGAGTTCCGAAGACACATAAGCCCGGCCCAGTATCTCGATGAGACCTAAGACCAGGCCACCCAGCATGGCACCCGGTAGGGACCCTATGCCCCCAAAAACCGCAGCCGTAAAAGCTTTAATCCCCGGCATAGCGCCGGTAGTGGGTAGGAGAGCAGGATAGGAGGAGCAGAGTAAAATCCCTGCCAGGGCGGCCAAGCCCGAGCCTAGGGCAAAGGTCAGGGCAATGGTCGTGTTGACATTGATACCCATGAGCTTGGCAGCTTTATTATCTTCGGCCACCGCCCGCATGGCTTTACCCGCCTTAGTCTTTTCCGTGAAAACCACCATAGCCAGCATGACCAGGAAACAGAGGGCCAGGGTGGCAAGGGCCTCCGAGGTAATCAAGAGCTGGCCCCCCATAAGTTGTAGGCCGTCCACCCCAGCCAGGATGGAGCGGTAGGACTTGGGGGCACTGCCAAAGATGAGTAAAGCAACATTTTGCAGGAAGTAGGACACCCCAATGGCCGTGATAAGTACAGCCAGGGAGCCGGCCCCCCGCAGAGGCCGGTAGGCCAAGCCTTCAATCAAGATACCTAGGAGACTACAAAAGCCCATGGCCAGCAAGACCGTCAGCAGAGGGGGCAGCTGGAGATAGGCCAGGCCACTAAAGGACACATAGGCCCCCACCATGATGACATCGCCGTGGGCAAAATTCAGCATTTTCGAGATGCCATAAACCATGGAATAGCCTAAAGCGATAATGGCATAAACACTGCCTAGAGATAGGCCGTTAATCACATTTTCCCAGAAAATCATATCCTCACCAGCACTTCCTGTGAGTAGGGGTCTGGCTCACCTTCTTAGCCCCTAAGACCTGCTAATAGGCTCGCCTCCCTAGACTCAAAGGGTCTGGCTTAGGCAGGAGATCTGCCTAAGCCAGAAGCTCCCGCAAGCTTATTTCACATCTGCGTATTTACCATCTTGAATGACACAGATAGTCGGTTCCTTGCTGACCTCACCAGAGCTGGACCAGGTCATCTGTTTACCGGTAAGACCGTCATAGCTAAAGTCACCAGTAAAAGTCTTAACTAACTTCTCGCAGAGGTCTGCTGGGGCAAGATCCGTAGTCAAAGCTTGGGCCTTAAAGGCTTGGTAAAGAGCATAGATACCATCATAACCATCTGCAGCAAACTGGTTGGGTAGCTCATCATATTTTTCTTGGTATTTGGCGACAAAGGCCTGGACCTTAGCCTCCTCTGACCAGGGGTTGAAGGGAGTCATGAGCATGAGCCCTTCAGCTAGAGCCTGGTCAAAACCTTCAATATCTAAAATGCCGTCCATGCCATCCAGGCCGAAGAATTTAGGGGCGTATTTGAGATCTTGGGCTTGTTTCAAGATAACTGAAGCAGGGGTGTAGTAAATGGGCAGGAGGACTAGGTCTGCCCCCGCTGCCTTAAGAGAGCTAAGTTGGGCGCTGAAATCTGCATTGGTATCATCGGGATAGGTCTCGACGGCCACTAATTCCTTACCCAGTTGGCCGAACTCCTGCTTAAAGGCATTGTAGATACCTGTGGAATAGGGATCGGAGTTGTTATAAATGACCCCCACCTTTTTATCCGCAAAGTGGTCTGCGATATAGTTGGCAGCTTTAATCCCTTGATTGGGGTCGGTGAAGCAGACTTGGAAAACATTGTCTTTACCAGCTGTGACTTCTCCTGAAGAGGCAGAAGGAGTTAGGGTGAAGATCCTATCCTCATAACTTTCAGCCGCGACCGCCACACAAGAACCTGTAGTTACGGCCCCCATCAAGAGTTGCATGCCCCAGTCCTTAAGTTGGTTGTAGGCATTGATGCCCTTCTCCCCGTCTGCCTCATCATCGTGCATGAGGAAGGCCAGCTGGAAGTCCTTTTCCTGGGCATTGATCTCTTCTACAGCAATTTCTGCCCCCCGCTTGGCGGAGCTACCATAAATGGAGGCGCTTCCCGTGAGGGGACCTACCGAACCAATTTTGAGCAGAGGGCCAGCAGAGGTTGGGGAATCCGCCTGGGACTTACTTTCACCCCCGCCACCGCAAGCAGTTAAGCCGGTCATTAAGCCCAGCATGCCCGTTAGCAACACAAAGGTCAGGAAGGTGGCCAATAATTTTTTCCCGAAGCCGGCCCGCAGAGTGTGGGGTAAGCGGGATGGCCCCTTTTGCACCAAACCGGCCTTGCCCTCTTGGGACTGGTTGGCCTGGCCCTCTGGTGACTTGCCCCTACTTTTTTGCAACTGGCTAGCCTTGCTCTTTTCCAACTGGCTGACCCTGCCCTCTTGTCCCTGCTTGCCTCGGCCCAGCTCCCCTAAACTACCCTGCAGCTTTTGCGATGTCGATTTACAACTCATCTTCTTTTCCTCCTCAAGTTGTCCGCTAGTGGTCTCAGCACTAGGCTTGGACGCTTTGCTGCTTAAGCAGTACACCGGAGTATGCGGGCTTGAGTTCTGGCACTTCGACTCTTGCGCCCGGTGGGTTTTACTTAAACAGCGACTTAGTAGGAGCAATGCAAACTATGCAAGCTAGGCAGTCGCTAGAACTTTTCCATAAAAAAAACCTGTGGGCTGTGCCACAGGTTTTAATAGTTTTACGGTAAAGCTCTAGCTTCTTAGTCCGGTATTCTATTGCCTTCAGCACAGCAGCCACTATCTCGCTGGAGTCCTACGACTACAGCGACCATAATAATGACGATAATGCTAAGGGCGAACCCGAATGCGTACATAGCTAGGCCTTTCTTCTACTAATTGATACAGGATGATAGCAGCAGAAATTCGGTAAGTCAATAAACTTTAAGTAATTATTCGCTATTTAAGAAAAATTACAAGTTAACTCCTGGCTAAACTTCGGACTAAATTTCTGGGTAAACTCCTAGCTAAACTCCCGCAAAGTCCTGGCTAAACTTCGGAAAAACTCCTGACAAAATTCCTTACTGAACTCCAGTGGCTTACGCCTTATAATCAGTAATCACCCAATCATGCGCTCTTAGGTCCAATTCATGACCACAGTATTGGCAGGTCTTCCCTTCCATGAGCGATAAACTACTACCGCATTGTGTACATTGCAAGATGGAGGGTCCGCAAACAGCCTGGGTTACGCAGTCTGCATTTTTCTCTAATTGGAGCTGTAAATTTTCCGTGCGGGCTTTGAGTTTTCCCCCTTGCATAAATCGTAGGAGGAACTTCACACTGACGCTGGCGGTCTGGATATGCTCCTCAACCTTATAAGAGTCCAAGGACATGGCCAGGGTTTCAATATCTACAACATCCTGATAGCTTGCCAAATATTCCGACAGGTTACAGTCAGAGAAAGCATTAACCTGTTTTTCAGTTTCTGCGAAATGGATGGCATAGAGTTTATTTTGCAGGCTACCAAAGAAGCTCTGTAGAGAAAATAAGGGATCGTTTTGGCGTACCTGGTTTGCTACGCTTTGCTCCTTGGCCAATTCCTCTTCTGAACGGTAGGTCAGTTTAGTATTTAAGAAGCCCCAAATTTTATTCAAAAAAGTAATCACGGGTAGGATAAAAAATATGGAGAAGAAGGCTAAGGTCAGTCCACAAGCCCCTAAAGCTACAGCACTCATGAGGGCACCCAAGATACTAACTCCCAGGGTCATGTCGGGGACATAAAGGAAGGGCAGAAAGAGGCCCATATACACACCTGGCACCGTGAAACTGAGGAAGTACATGGGGTAAATTAGTCGCCTAATAGCCTTCCTCTTACTCTCACTTACCTGAAAATCTCGTCGGAAGCCAAAGCTGGCTACGCGGTCACTTAAATCTTCTATGGTAAATTTAGTGCCACAATAATCACAGCCATCTAGTAAATTACTTTTGGTAGCCAGGCTACCACAGTTCGGGCACATAAGCTCGTCTGGCCCGGCCTCTTGGGCGGATAAGAAGGTATAATGAGCCACTTCTTTATTGTAGATTTTTTTGATTTCCTGGCCATCTAAGAAGAAAGTGCGAATGGCATAAATTTCTTCGTGGGCATCTTCCACATTGTAACGGCCATCAAAATAGGAGCTAGAGCGGACGCCGTTGGAGCCTTTGACATAAGCGTAGCGGTTGGCTTCTAATTTAAGGCGTATTTTTAGCTTATCCAGATGTCGTTTTTTCAAATCGAGGCTATGCCAGAGCATCTGCGTCGTGTAATTTTGAATCTGGCTATTGCTCCTGCGCCCACTAACATCATCCATAAACTCGGAGTAAGCCGTCCTAAAGGCACTCATTCGCTGAGTCAAGTCATCGTAGTCGTCAACGGGTTTGTAGGAGGGGAAAAATAGGCTCATGGGGAAGGGTATTTTTAAGCCTAAACGATATCTTTCCCGGGCCAAGGCTTGGAGGAGGATAATAGTGCCCAGACTGAGAATAATATAGCCAATTAAGGCCAGGGTATTAAGCTCGTCTGACATCTTAGCCGCTATGAGGCATATCACAAAGCCCACCAGAGAAATGATGGCGGGCCAGCGGAAGACCTGCCGATCGTAGGCCCATGGCTGCTTTACCTTAGTAGGTCGTTTGGACTGCCTGCCCTTCTTCCCCTCGGCTTTCTGCTCAGCGTGAGTTTTCATATTACGTCTCTCTCCCCAGTTCCTCTAAGCTCGCTACTCTGGATTAGCTTTGCCCTTGAGGTCTCTTGCTTTCATTTATGACGATAATTATATAGGCTTTTCACAACAACGGCCATGAATTACTTCTGCTTACAAGAGCCATGGATTCCTCTTGATCGTGTGACACTAAAACCAGCTTGCCTGAAGTTGAACCCGGCTGGAGCGAAACTGAATCCTGCTAGTATGAAACAGAACTCTTCTTGAGCGATGCTAAACCCTGTTTACGTGAAGTTGAACTATGCTGGGGCGATGCCGAACTTTGTTTGCGTAATGCTGAGCTCTGCTTGCGTGATGCTGAGGCCTCGGAGACTAAAAAATCCTCTTAACCCAAGTGGGCTAAGAGGATTTTTAACGCTTGCTGGCAACTAGGCCGTTAGCTCATTTACACTTCTACGACGATTGCAGTCTCGTTACAAGACTATGCTGAAGGCTTAGACGATTTTCTTAAGCACTAGGTCTACTGGCTTATTTTGGAGGAAAGCTTTGAGGCCGCAGAAGGTTTATCTACTGCTTAGGGTAAATCGTAGATTAAGCCCTGCAGGATGTTGAGACCGTAATCAGAGACAGCGTAGATAAAGGGATGGTCGATGACCACTTCAACTTCCAAGCGTTCGATAGGCATAGAAGCGCGCTCAATGGCAATAACTGTGGCCACCGCAGCTTCGGTACCCTTCTCATTGACCTTGAGTTCTACTCTTTGGAAGGAGCTGCCTAATTCCAGAGGCAACTCTTGGTCGGTAAAGAAACGCAAGGCGGGATCCTCCTGGAGAACAGCATTAAGACCCAAAACTTCCAGGGTTTTATCCAGGGAGATTTTGCTGCTTTGCTCCCACTTGGGCATGGTCAAGGTAACTTTAGCCAAATCCCAGTTCTCACTGTTTTTAGCCTCTTCGTAAAGTGACCAGAATTCTTCCCGGTTCACTTCGTGTTTGGGCATGAGGATGAGCATATCCGCACCGTGCAGGTAGGGTTTACGTACGGCGGTGTAGTCTTCAGTGTCCAAGTAGAGCATTTCTTCCGACTCTCCCTGCATCATGGCTACTTGGCTTTCACCGGATTGACCATAGAAGGTCTGCTCTGTGGTGGCCGCTTCATCAAATTCTTCCGCCCAGGCATCATTGAAGTAGAGGGTGTTAATCAGGAGATTAACGATATCATTTTTAATTTGTTCTTGGATATCCTCTTCGCTGTAGAGGGGGTCAATCAAGCCTTGGGTGTAATAGGCAATTAAGGCATTGATGTCTTTAAAAGCTTGGGCTGAAGTCAGGTCGCCTTGCATGGCGCCCAGGCCAAGTGCTTCCAAGCCTTGTAGGTATTCGGGATGGAATTCGAAAGACTGGTCACCAATGGCCAGGGTATTAGACTCCCAAATTCTGATTTCTTCTTCGTTTTCACCGTAGCGAACCGCCATCTCAGCCATGAAGGCTAAGGCCTGCTGCAATTCTTCTTCAGTCATACCTGCGGGATTCAGCTTGGCATCGAAGGCGGCTTGACCTTCTTCGGATAATCCGGGGCGCAGGGCCATGAGGGCCATGTAGAGGGACAGAGGCGAGAAGCCGGTGACCTCTTCGAGTTGGGGTTGCATAATTTGACCCAGGGCATCTACATTCTGGATAAGTTTTTCCAGACTTTCCCACTGGGTGTTGGGGTCTGATTCAGCACCTTCTGAGTCTGTGGCCTCCTGCTCGAGCAGCCATGCTAAATTCTTCAGTTCTGGCGCACTTGGAGCAGCACCCTCTGCGGCTTCTTCAGCCTCCACTTTGCCTTCCTCCGGGCTAGCCTCTTCCGCTGCCACCCCAGGAGCGGCTGTGAAAAGCATGGACACCACCAGTGCAAGTGTCAGTAAGACATGTAATAAGTTTTTCATATTTACCTTCCTTTATCTGCTATCTGCCGATAGTTATCTACCTTCAACTTAAGGATTAAAAGCAATGATCTTAGCTCCTAAGCTTTTCGTTCTTTAGTTTCTTAAGCTCCTTAACCTATTGGCTACTTAGCCTCTAAGCTATTTGAGCTTCTGAGCTTCTTGGCTCTTGGCTCCCTAAGTCCGGGTACTTTGCCAACCCCTTGCGTGGTTACCGCATGATAGCAGTTTTCCCTCCCCACAAATCAGTCAGCAATTCGTGATATATCGTAACTAGCATATTTGAAGTAGATTTGACAAGAATAGGCACGATTTTGAACTTGCGGTTCCAATTTGTTGCTTCCACATCAGCTATGAGGCGTTAACAATCAAAAACGTGCTAGGCAAGCAAATTTGCAAGTAACGGATGCTGCATAAAGAAAATTAACCTTATAGGAATGCCCTAGAGGACTGTTTGCTCAGAAAATCCTCCGGATTTAAACAAAATTTCAACTTACGGATGGTGAGGTCTGCCCACTCGCATCCGCAACTTGCAAATTTTACTGAGTTGGAGCAGTTTCGCATATATGTTGACCTCTTGTAGAACTGCATAAATGTATAATTTCTTCTTTAGGCGCTGGTTAGTGGGTAATAGAGAGTTGTCCAGGAATTGCCGATTTCGCAAGCAAACTTGCCACTTACGGATGGTCTCTGGTCCGCAGTACCATACGTAATCTTCAAAATCTATTGGGTGGAGGAGAATATGAATCTCTCATGTTTGTGTAAAGCTAGGACAAGGAGGCAGAATTAACTATTCTAACGCTCGCAAATACTTTTCATAGGCTTGAGCAGCCCCACCAAAATAAGGAAAATCAGACCGCCTAACCGGAACGTGGGCGGGGGCTTTAAAATTATGGAAAATTTCCGAAAAAGGTTCGAAGAACTTGCTAGTCCTGATGTACACCTGCTTAGCTAAGATGCGCGAAATAATGGTGATTAAATCTTGGAAAGCCTTTATCTCTCTTAGCTGACCCGGTTTAACGTGGATTAATCTATAGCCGGCAGTACGCAATTTCGCATCACGAAGAGTATCTTGCGAGAAAGCTTTGGCATTGCTGTGGTACTCATAACTATCATATTCAATACCTAAGCTTGCCGATGGGAAATAGAGATCTATGTAAAATTGTTTTGAGTCAACCTTAACAGGATGATTTAAGATCGCTTTGGGAAAACCGCAGCCACCTAAGGAATTTGGCAGACATAAAAGCATATATAATCTTGATTCCATAGGTGAGGCTGAATGATTTTGTAAATATTGTACAGCCTGCAAAGCCTTCCGCCGCCCTCGATGTCCCTTAAGACTAAGCGCGCAAGATTTAAGCTTCCTAACGTTACAGAGCTGAACCCTCCCAGGGGGGCTCGAACACATTTGTAAGCCTAAGTAGATTAACTGAACTAGGCTAAGCTCATTAGCGTATTGTAGAAAAAGATAGGGAAGCGTACAGACCTTGTTTTGTGTATAACGCTTAGCAGCCACATTTTGACACCAACGTAGCCCCAAAGTACGGAACTTATCTTGGTCAGTAAAAATAATGTACTCAGGCTGGTCAGGTAAGTTTAGAGTCTCACAGACTTCATCTTGCCCCCAATATGCCAAAGCTTTTCTACCACATAAGTATTTCTCCATAGGCCAAATGTAACCGAAGTAAAGCCCCGTTACCCTTAAATTAATCGTCAAACAGAGACAAATTGGGACAAGGGTAGAAAAATTTTTATCTAGCAGGAAAAGAGCTATGGACCAACAAATCCTCACTCCCCTACATGGAGGTTTTAAGTTTATGCTACGGGTTAGTTAGGGGAAGAATATCCCACTCCTCTACACGAAGGGTTAAAGCCTCTTGCACCCTTCCAACTTTAGCCTAGGGTATAGCCAGCTGATACCTCCGTGCTTACTACGAAATTCCTGCAGCGCAAGCAAATTTACAACTTACGGATGCTAGCAGATGTAAAACTTCAACTAACGGATGGTGTTAGGGGTGTTTTCCCCTAAATTTGGGCAGTGTTTATGCAAACTTGCAACTTACGGATGGTTTTTCCTTACCCGTAACGGTCACGTCCATAAAATGGTGTAAAAGTAGAAAGAGCCAGAGGTCAATCTACCA
>JAUNLO010000003.1 GCA_030532185.1 Eubacteriales bacterium | reverse complement strand
TATGTCAAAAATCTAGGCGATTCCCTCAAGGGACGCGGCTAGGTTTGACGCTTACGGCAATCGGGTAGGACCCCGCTCATTATTTGGGCGGGGGACCTTCCACACCACCGTACATGCGGGTCCGCATATGGTCCTCTGTCAAGAAAAGATACAACCTAAACACAAGGAATCTCTAGGCAGTTCTAAATTCTGGTTCAGCAAATCGTCTACTTCTTTCTTCTTCGAATTACTGAGGGGATAAATAATTACAGTGGCTGTGGCTTCGGACAGTATTGTAAAAGGCTTCAATATATGCAAAAACTAGGCGATAGGCATGGTCGTAATCTCTAATACTCACACGATTCAGGCATTCTCTCTTGATTAGTGCATGGAAGGACTCAATGCAGGCATTTTGCCATGGGCTGGCTTTTTGGGAGTAGCTAGCTCTTATCCCGGCCACTGCTTTCTGGTAAGCCTTACTGACATACTGTGACCCCCTGTCTGTATGGAAAATTAAGGGCTTAGCTCCTCGACGTTTGCGCCTAGCCTCCTCAATGCATTCCACTACGAACTTAGCTTCTAGAGTTCTGGAAAGCCGCCAGGCTATGATGAGGCGAGTATACAAATCAATGATGCCAAAGCCTTGCCCCGTGGGAATATAAGATAAGCCTAGATGGGGGAGCACTCCGCTTACGCTAAGGGTTTCGTCCTTACTTTTCGCTTGGTAAACCATCTCGAATAATTCTTCTTTTATTCGCTGATGATTTTTAGCGTTTTTTTTAGAATATTTAGGGCATCTGTAGCATTCTTAAGTTCTCTGCGTAATCTGGCATTTTCTTTTTCTAGATCTGAGGAATAATTTCCCTGCCCCCGAAACTCCTCACCCTTCCTCGCTTTTCTTAACCAGTTATGCAAGGTGTTCTCATTAATTCCTAGCTGCTCCGCACAGCTAACTATGGTTAGCTCCGGATGGTCCTGTACGTAGCGTATGGCATCTTCCTTAAATCTTTTGCTATAGCTTTGACTCATCTCATTTTCTCCTTCGTTGTCTTTATTATACGAAGAGTTCCGTGAGTTTCATATGCACCTTTTTTATACTAGGCTTCGTGTCCTGTTTACTTTGGCAATGTGGAGTTTTGTTTGGCAATTAGCGTAATTTGGTCTAGAGCCAAGTCACCGTCTAGGGGTAAGTCTAAATTGCCCCTAGCTGAGCAAATTTTCTAAGAGATTAAGATAGATATAGGGCAGCTGTTTAAGGCTATAGTTGAGTTCTAAGCGTTCAGTAGCCTTGTGGAAGTCTTTACCAAAGCCTCCGAGGACTAAGCCGGGCACCTTGAATTCCTTGAGTTCTGCCAAGGGGAACTTGTAGAATTCTCCTCCCCCCACCAGGTTGTCGAGGATCTGGTCATAGTCCTTGTGGTCATCCAGGCCGCTATAGCAAAGATCACAGATGCCCATATAGTAGGGCTTGACCTGTAGATTCAGCTGCCAGTGCTCACGAGCATAGGCCTGGGTAAGCTTCAGGGCTTGAGCCAGCTGGGCTCCTTCTCCCTTCTCGGCCTCCGGGAAAACATCCGGATAGTAAGGAGGAATGAGGGAAACGATGATCATGGGCTCTTGGATTGGTTGTAAGAGATAGAGCTCCTTAACCAAGTTAATAGCGAGGTCCTGAATTTTCAGGCCCTGGTCCTGCCAGGCTTGAATCTTACCTTGAAGAAAGGCGGCAAAGCTTTGCCCTGACTCCACTTGTTCAAGGGCTGATTCAGAAGCTGATTCAGAGGTTGATTCAAGGGCTGATTCTGAGGCCAATTCAAAGTTTGATTCATAGGCTGTACGAGCTGCCTGATAGATTTCTTGATAAGTGAAAACACGGGGCTGAATCTCCGTGATAAAGGGATCCGTGCCCAAAAGGTCGGCATAGGCGCCAGCTCGCTCGTCCCGATAGGCCAGGGCGGCAACAAAGCTTTCTCTAGCAAGGCTCATTAAACTCTGCCACAGACTGGCAGGATCTAGATTCACGGTTACCAAATTATAATAGGCTGCCCCGTAGAGGGGGTTAGACACAGAATAGAGGCTTTTAAGGTCCTGCATCTTGAGGCAAATGGGGGGTGGAGTGGTTCTCCCCGCCTGCTGCTGGCAGAAATCTGTATTAAGCTGCATCCGCTTATAAACTTCACTCGCCAAAAGGTTGGGATCCAGGCTGGCAAAGGGTTCTTTTTCATGGGCGGTCTGACCCACAAAGAAGAACATGGGCATGACCTTGCCCGAGGACCCCCAATGTACATAACGGGGCATGACTTCGCCTAGGTCCAGTTCCTCTTGTTCGAATTCAAAGCACTCGCCCAGGAGCATAGCCTTATAGTGCAAATGTCGTTCTGTGGCAAAACGGTTGAGGAAAGGTACAGCCTGCCTCATACCTTCGGAATTGGTTTCTTCACTACAAACACCGAGATAGAGCAGATTCCCCTTAAGAGGGGCAGAGGGGTTACCCCGGTCTGCAGCACTGAACCCTTGCCCACTACCCTGTACCTGCAGCTCATCATAGTGGCGCAGGAGCTCGAGGGCTAAAGCGTGGCCTAACTTCATATCAGCCACCCCACGGCCAAAGAGCCAGTTACCACTAGCCAGGTCTTTTTGGGCATCCTCAGAGAGGCTTAGAGGGAGCTGGTCAAGTTCGGCAGTCAACTTTTCTGCGTCAAAAGCCAGGTCCGACCAAGCCCCGTACTCCTCTACCCCCACCACATCATAATGGCCAGTAAGTATTACTACTTCGGGAGAGTCGGGATCCAGGTCCAAATAGGCAGCTACATCAAAGCGACCTAAGGGGTCACCTTCCACAGGAATCTTATAAAGATGGTCAGGGTGGTCCCTAAAGTAGGGAATTTCCCCCAGAAGGGCCAGCAGTCTCTCGCCAGTCAAGCTTTCGCTGGCCGTACCAGAGATACCCTGCACCCGGACCAGGTCTAGGAGGTCATTATAGATTCTCTCAGTGTCCACTATTCTCTAAGCTCAGCCCCTAGGGCATGGGTGAGAGTATTCAAGAGAGACTTGCGCTTAGCCTCAATTTCTTCAGCTGTAAGCGTGCCATCTTCCTTGCCCAACTGCACCCTGAAGGTCAAAGATTTCTTACCGGCGGGCATTTTGTCGGACCGGTATTCGTCAATAAATTCTAGGTTACGCACTTTCTTACCCAGGAATTGCTCAATCTTGGCCCAAGACAGGTCCTCGGGACAAAGCAAGGAGAAGTCCATATCAACCAAGGGGAAATGCGGTAGGTCTTGATAGTCCTGGGCATCCGGCAGGACCTTTTGTAAGGCCCTGTATTCCAGCTCCAAGATGGCCAAATCTCCGCGCTTAAAGCCCAACTCTGTCTTCGCATAGGCTGACAGGAGGGCTAGGCTACCTAAGACTTCTCCCTCCCGGTTCACGATGTTGAGATACGTTTCAGGGTCTGCCCAGGCCGGCTTCTTTTTTTGCACAACTTGTAAGTTTTCCAGGCGCAAAATGCCAGGCATAGCCTCGAGTACCCCCTTCAGACGCCGGAAGAGGGACCAAGCATCCTGACCAAAGACCAGGGCTGCCAAGTGTCTGGGGGTGTCCGGCAGCAGCTCACCTTGAGGGCTAACTGCTTTGTCCGGTCCCGCCTGCCGGAAAACTTGGCTAGAGGTGAAAATAGCAAATTCGGGATAATAGCGTTCGTTGTCTTTGGCAGCCTTTAAGAGGGCCGGAACCAAGGAGGCATTCAAGTAACGCTCTTCCGGACTAGGTGGACTGGCCAAGGCCACGCTTTGCTCATCGGGTAAGCCACAAACCTCTTGAAATTCCTGAGAAGTCCAAGGATAAAGGATAACTTCCCGGAAACCTGCCCGGTAGGCCATATACTCCCGTACCTCCCTATCTAAGTCGTAGCCATTCTCGATTACTGCAGTTTCCAAACGAATTTGGGGAGCCATAAAGTCGAAGTTTTCATAACCCACCATACGGGCGAGTTCTTCTACGATATCCGCCTCCAGGCTTACATCGCCTGTGGCCCGCCAGGAAGGCACCTGAACCGTAAAGCTATCAGCCTCAAAGTCTAGGCTGAAACCCAGGGGTTCAAGGAGTTGCCGCATCTCTTCCGGACTCAGCTCCTTGCCCAGGCGCTCCGCTACTCTTTGGCGACTGCACTTAACCTGAACCGGGGCTGTTTCTGTCGCCTGGCTGTCTTCGTAGGCGACCAACTGGGCCTCCGGTTGATACTGGGCCAAGAGCTCTTGCCAGAGACCTAGGGCTTGGCTGACCCTGGCCGGGTCAAGACCTTTTTCATTGCGGCTAGCCGCATCTGTGTGGATGTCATATTTTTGTGCCGTATGACGCACCAGGCTGGGGGCAAAATTAGCAATTTCTAAGACTATTTGGGAAGTATCTGCAAAGATGGAGTCATCCTTGCCCCCCTTGATACCAGCCAAACCTACGGCTTGCTCCTGGTTAGCAATCACTAGAGTGTCAGGCCCCAGGCTAAGCTCCGTATCATCCAGGAGGGTGAGTTTTTCACCCTCTTTGGCACGCCTTACCTCAATACCCTCCCCCAGCTTGGCCCGGTCATAGGCATGGTTAGGCTGGCCGGTAGCCAGCATGAGATAGTTAGAAAGGTCCACCAGAAGATTATGGACAGAGAAGCCCAGCATATGAAGGGTGCGCTGCAAGGCAAAGGGGGAAGGACCATTTTTAAGCCCAGTCCAAACTGTGGCATTGAAGCGGGGGCAATCCTGAGTATTCTCTATTTTCAGAGGGTAGCCCGGCAAATCCTGGGCCTTGTGAAATTCAGGCAGGGCCTTAAGGGGCTTACCATAGATAGCCGCTAATTCTCTAGCCAGGCCATAATGGCCCCAGAGGTCCGGTCGGTTGGTCAAAGACTTGTTATCAATTTCCAGAATCCAGTCATCCATGCCTAAGAGCTCGCTCAAGGCTTGACCGGCCTTGGCTCCTGGGAAATCCGTTAAATCCAGGATAATCCCGTCTTCTTCAGCGGGGAAGAGACCTTCCAGGGACAGCTCGGCGGAGGCACAAATCATGCCCTGAGAGGCCACGCCCCTGAGTTTGGAGTCTTTAATCTCTACGGGCTCCCCTTCTCCGTGCCAACGCACAAAGGAGCCCTGTAAGGCCAAGGCAATAAGTTCTCCCACATAGAGGTTGCTCCCCCCACAGACTATCTGCAGGACGCGCTGGTCATCCGCCTCTACCTGGCAGATCCGTAATTTGTCGGCATTAGGATGAGGAGCAATTTCTAAAATTTTACCCACCACGACCTTATCCAGATCCTGGCCGGGATTATGCCAAGCCTCCACCTCCACGGTACGCATGGTCAGGTCATAGGCTAACTGCTCCATGCTAAGTTCTGCCGGTAACTCTGTATATTGTTTAAGCCAATTTAAGGAAACTAACATCTTGACTCCCTCCCCTAGTTAAATTGCTCCAAGAAGCGCAAATCGCCGCTGTGGAAGAGACGGACATCCGGAATGCCATAGCGCATCATGGCCAGTCGTTCCAGACCGATATCAATATAAAAGCCCGTCCATTCATCCGGGTCGAGACCTGCAGACCGTAAAACATTGGGGTGGGGTGTGCCACCGGGCATGACCTCAATCCAGCCTACCTGTTTACACAGGGGGCAGCCCTTACCCTCGCACTGGACGCATTGCATATCAATTTCAAAGCCAGGTTCAACAAAGGGGAAAAAGCCTGCCCGCATCCGGGTTTTAATCTTACGCCCAAACACTTTTTGCAGGATGGTCGAGATCAAGAGCTGGCCTGCGGCGAAGGGGAACTTTTTATCCACAATCAGGGCCTCATACTGGAAAAAGGCCCGCTCGTGCCTGGCATCTGTGCTTTCATTCCGGTAGACCCTACCCGGATAGACAAAACGTGCGGGAGCCCCGTGCTCCTGTAGATAACGCACGCTGGCACCCGTTAAATGGGGCCGGAGGCAGAGGCGGTCAGGACCTTTCTTATCCGCCGTACCTGCCAACCAATAGGTGTCCATGGTTTCACGGGCCGGATGGTCCGGCGGGAAATTTAAGTAATCAAAGGCGTAGAGCTCCGAACTAATCTCGCTCTCGCCGGCAATCTCAAAATTCAGGGACTTAAAAGCCTCATTTAGCTCGTAAGTGATAGCTGTGATGGGATGGAGGCCACCCGTGGCTAGGGGGAGACCGGGCTGGCTAAGGTCTGGTCTGTAAGGCAGGATAGTCTTAGTCTTGAGCAATTCCTCAGATTTCCGATCCAGGGCTGCTTGCAGCTCCTGCTTCACCTGATTAGAAAGCTGACCCATGGCTTTTCTCTGATCTGGCTCCAAAGTGGCCAAACCTTTCAAAATTTGGGTCAGGCTGCCCTTGCGGCCCATGACTTCTTGTTTAATATCCGCCAATTCTTCGCTGCCGGAGGCAGCAGAAATACGGTCCAGACTCTCCTGAGCCAGCTTTTCTAAGGCTTCCCTCATAGATGTCACTCCTCCTCTAAGTAAGAGGATCTAGCGACCCTCTTCTAGCATACAAATATCTAGTTTAACTTGATTATTTTAGCAGACTGGCCAGCGGGAGGCCAGTTGAGTCGGGGCCTTGGGCTAGCTTAGCCCCAAGGCCCCGCACTCTGTTCGGCAGCTCCTGACCTAGACCAAGACCAAGTCATGGGGCTGGCTGCGGGGCGAGAGCTCGTCACAAACATTTGTCTCAATTAAACGCCGAATTTCTCCTAAGTCTTGCGTTTGGCCCAGGGCCCACATGAGCTTAACCAAGGCGGCTTCTGTAGTCATGTCATTGCCGGAGATTACCCCCACCGAAGCTGCTTGTTCCCCTATACCATAAACATCGAGGTTGACCCCGTCATAGGGACACTGGGAAATCAAGACCACCGGGATTTTTAACTCTTCGTTAAAGCGTTTGAGGCCATCCGCCATGCCCCGGTTTAGATTGGAGATGCCTCCCGTGCCAAAGCCTTCAATAAGGAGACCATGGTAGTCATCCTGGCCAATATAATCCAGGAGGGCTGGGCTGGTGGCCGGGCTCAGCTTCAAGAGGAAGACATTTTCATCCAGACCGGAAAAGAGGGGCTTGCCGCCCGTCTGAATCTTGGCCCGGTGCTCACGGATAAACTCACCCTGCTCGATGCAACCCAGATAAGGATAGTTGCGCGAAACATAAGCATCCCAGTTTTGTGAATACATTTTGAAAGCCCGCGACCCGTGAATGACCTTATGGTTAAAGACAATTTGCACCCCAGGGTCCCCTTGGCTCGCCACAATAAAGGCATCAATAAGGTTGGCAGGGGCATCGGAAGTCTCGGCCGCCAAGGGAATTTGCGCCCCCGTTAGGACGATAGGAATCTGTAAGTCGGACAACATAAAAGAAAGGGCAGCTGCCGTGTAGCACATGGTATCTGTACCATGCGTCACCACGATTCCCTCATAGGACTTAGCTGCCCTATGACAAGCCCGCGCCAGGGTAAGCCAGTCCGCGGGTGTCATCTCCGAGCTATCAATATTCATGATTTGGTGGACGTCTACGTCCTCATAGCTGGCCAGCTCCGGTACATAGCGCAGGAGTTCATCTCCGGATAGCCCGGGCACATAGCCCTTACTAGTAGGTACGCAGGCTATGGTCCCCCCTGTAGCCAGCAGGCAGAGTTTTTTCATGGCTATAGGCTAGCAATGCAGTCGATTTCGATGGCTGCTCCCTTGGGCAGGGCAGATACTTGGATGCAGACCCGGGCAGGATAGTCCCCAGAAAAATATGAGCCATAAACTTCATTTACGGCAGCAAAATCAGCCAAGTCTGTCAGATAAATCGTGAATTTAGCGGCCTTGGCCATGCTGGAGCCGGCCCCGTCTAGGATCTTAGCAATGTTATCCATACAGTTGCGGCAGGCTTGCTGAATGTCATCCATTTCGAGCTGACCATCCTTGATAGGCATTTGGCCGGATACGAAAACGAGATCACCTACTACATTAGCGTGGCTATAAGGACCAATGGCTTCAGGGGCTTGTGGAACGTTGATGGCTACTTTAGACATAATATCCTCCTTAAACTGAGTAGCCTAGGCACTTGTATAAACACAGAGAAACACAGCCTCACAGAGAAACACAGCCTCTAGGGTGCATAAGTTAACCTAGACTCTCACTTTTATTAGTAAGCTCAATTTTAGCCTCGGCCCCCTGCCCTTTCAAGTCAAAAAAAATCGCCCAAGCCGGGCGATTCTGAGACTTAAGTAAGAGACAGAGGGGATAAATATACCCTCGACTGTTTGAACTTAGTCGCGGTAGCTGTCACGCTGCCGACGCTGCATTTTCTTCGCTTTGCGGCAAGCGGGGCAACGCACGGGGTCGTTTTCAAAACCTTTTTCGCGGTAGAATTCTTGTTCACCCTCGGTGAAGACAAATTCGGCGCTACAGTCTTTACACTGCAGAATTTTGTCTGCCATCTAGCAAGGCCTCCTTATTTGATTTGCTAAGTTTTATCTCACTGTGTCTGAAACCTTAGGGATCAAATAAGGGATAAATTAAGCACTCGGATTATAACATAGTCTGTATAAAAAAGAACAAAGTCCCTAATTATTTGGCTGAGCATAACTTTAAAGCCCTTCTCGCCACTTAACCTTTGCTTTACATTCACCTCATAAATTTTACTTAAAACTCATTTAGGCCAAATCGTCATAGCCTACCATTTAAGTAACAAGCCACGGCCTAAATTGCATCCTATGCTCGGGAGGTAACCATGTCCCCTATTTCCAACCTTCTATGCCCTGTCAGATTTAAGCTATCTCCGGTCAAGCTCCTGCTGGCCCTAGTCCTTGTCCTGAGCCTAAGTCTGAGCCTGGTTGCCTGCGACCAGGCTGCCCCCTTCACCAGCGGGGACTCGCAGAGTGGTCAAAAGACTTTTGATGTGAGTTTTGGTCCAGCCCAAGCCAGGCAAAGCCTATCCCTAGTTTCAGGTTCTGAAAATGCCATTTTAGAGCCTCTCCTCCAAGAGTTTGCTAACCAAAGCGGGCTGACCATCAACATAGATTACCTGGGCTCTTTGGATATCATGCGGCTGCTGCAGGAAGAAGTTTTCCCCTACGATGCCGTGTGGCCTGCCTCCTCCCTCTGGCTTTCCGTAGGTGATAGCCACCACCGGGTAAAGCATGCCAGCTCCATCTCCCTGACCCCTGTCATTTTTGGGATCCGTGATAGTCTGGCCCAAGAACTAGGTTTTAAGGACAAGGAAGTTCTCATAAGAGATATTTTATCTGCTATCCAGGCGGGGAAACTCCGTTTCACCATGACCTCGGCCACCCAGTCCAATTCCGGGGCTTCCGCCTATATAGGCTTCCTCTATGCCCTCTTGGAGAACCCTTCCTCCCTGGAACTAGCAGACCTGGCTGATGCAGACTTACGTCAGCAGATAACTAGTTTACTGGCGGGTGTGGAAAGATCCTCGGGATCCTCCAACTGGCTGGTTGATCTCTTTATCTCCGGTAACTACGATGCCATGGTTAACTATGAGGCCCTAATTATTTCTGCCAATCAAATACTAGAAAGCCAGGGTCGTGAAACCCTCTATGCCGTTTATCCCCAGGACGGACTTACCCTAGCAGACTCACCCCTGGGCTTTGTTGCCGATTCCGGACAAGCAGACCGTGACCAGGAAGCCCAAGAAAAGATCTTCTTGGACCTGCAAAACTTCCTCTTATCCGAGGACAGCCAAGCTAAAATCCAGGCTACAGGCCGTCGTACGGATATGCTGGCCGGTCCTCAGGGCCTAGAAGAAGTATTTCGTCCCGCCTGGGGCATTGATTTGGACCGTCATCTTACGACCATGCGCATGCCCAAGGCCGAAGTAATCCTGGAAGCCCTCCAGCTCTATCAGAGTGAATTTAAGAAACCCGCCTACAACATTTATCTTCTCGACTTTTCCGGCTCCATGTCGGGTAAGGGTCATAAGCAACTCCTAGCCGCCCTGGAAGCTATCATGCTAGAGGAAAATGCCAGGGCCAACCTCCTGCAAGCCTCTAGGGAGGAGATCAATTCCTTTATCGCTTTTAGCAGCGGAGTAGAAGGTCTGGGCCAAGCCCAAGGCTCGGGTGAGGACTTAGAAAAGCTCTATCACACAATTAAGGCCCATAAACCGAGTGGAGCCACCCACCTATACTCCGCTTTAGATCAAGCCCTGACCGAATTAGGCCAGGTAAATCTCGACCAATACCGGCCAGCAATTATTCTCATGTCAGATGGGGCTCCCACCTGGGATGACTTAACTTACGCAGACATTGCCCAGCATTATGCAGACCTAGCCATCGATGTCCCTATCTTTTCTATTCTCTTTGGCGATGCCCATACCGAACCTTTGGAAGAATTAGCAGAACTCAGCCGAGCCAGAGTTTTTGACGGCCGGGAAGACTTGATTGCTGCCTTCCAAAAAGTTAGAGGCTATAACTAGGAGCTAGTATGAAGTCCGGTAAACGAGTTATCTTAGCCCTGGCTAGCAGTTTGTCCTTCTTTTTTCTCCTGGTCTTTGCTCTCCACTGGAATATCTTTATCGCGGCTTTCCTCGCCCTCCTCACCTACTTTGGCGTTTATCTAGTAGCCCGCCCCCAACTCCGCATTGGCCGCATTGTAATTGAAGATTATCAAAAGGGTGAGGAACTCCGTGCCCTTCTAGATGATGCCTACGGGGATATGGAAGCCATTCGTACGGCCGGTAAGGCTATAAATAATGTAGATATCAAAAAGGAAACCGCTCGCCTCTACCATACGGGCAGCAAGATCCTAGAATATCTCACGCAAGAGCCTCAGAAAATTAATTTAGCTCGCCGCTTTTTCACCTATTACCTGGATACCGCTCGGGGCATTTTAGAAAAATATCTGAAAATTCAGTCGGCCGACCTGAGAACGGAAGAGGTTAGTCAAGTATCGCGTTCCACCCAGGAGGCCATGCCCGTCTTGAATGAAGCCTTTGAAAAGCAATTTGCCAATCTTCTGGCCAACGACCTCCTGGATATTGAAGAAGATATCAAGCTACTCAAAATAAATTTAAAAATGGAAGGCTAAGAGAGGAATATGAAAAATCGTAAAAGCAGTGTTGTCCTGGGACTGGTCTTACTCCTAGTCGTTCTTGCCCTCACAATTGCCTATAGCCTCTACCAAAAAAATCAGCAACCCACCAGCCAGATAGTAGGTTTTGTGGGAGGGGAAAAAATTAACTTCTTGCAAGACCCCCAGGTGGAGAAAATTCTCGCTGACCGCTATCACTTAAGTATTGATATCCGCAAGTCAGGCTCCTTGGATATGGTACGCGCAGACCACAGCAAGATGGATTTTCTCTGGCCCTCCTCCCAGACCGCCCTGGAGCTCTACAAATCGCTACACGGGTCTCCCCACAAAGAGGACATGATTTTTACCACCCCCCTAGTTCTCTACTCCTTCAAGCCCATAGCGGAGGCTTTAGTCGAGCACGATTATGCCAGCTTCCGCGATGGAGTCTATCGCCTAGACCTCCAAGCCTTTATCCAGCTCATCAAAGAGGATGGCAAGTGGTCAGATTTAGGCCTCGACCTCTGGGGGGATATCCTCATTCACACCACCGATCCCGCCAAATCTAACTCCGGTAATATGTTTGCCGGTCTCACCGCTAACATGCTGGCAGGTGGCCAGGTCGTGCAAGCAAAGCAGGTGGCAGCCTTAGCCGATGACCTTCTTCACATCTTCAATAAACTAGGCTTCATGTCTACCTCCTCTTCCGACCTCTTCTCCCTCTACCTACGTAACGGTATTACTGACCGCACCATCACGGCAGCCTATGAAAATCAGATTTTGGAGCTATCCAAGCTCCAAGCGGAGATTTGGGAAAAACACCAGGATGACCTGGTAATTATTTATCCTGAGCCCACCGTCTGGTCCACCCATATTTTTATAGCCTTGAATGAACAAGGGGCCCGTCTCCTGGAAGCCCTCCAGGATCCAGAAATCCAAGACCTAGCCTGGCAAAAGCACGGTTTTAGAACGACTATCAGTGGTATAGGTGATGCAGTAACAGAATTTTCTACCGTAGCCGGGGTAGCTGAGAGCATCAATAAGGTTATGCCCTCGCCTGATTACGCAGCCATGAGAGAGATAATTTCCTATTTCGAATAATAAACCTTACTGCAATTAAGCAAATAAAGTTAGAAATTAAGCCTCCCAGCTTCACCGGCCGGGATACCAGGAGGAAACATGATCAAACACTTATCACTAGCAGACCTAGCCCAGCACAAGGCCGACCAAGTCAAAAGTCAGGCCAGCCTTGCCAGCCAAGCGGAAGTAAGTCCAGACTTATTGCTAGCACCAAGTAAGGAGCAAGAACTAAGTCCTGAGGATCGCCAAGCTGTAGACGCGATTAAAAATGACCTAGATCTTTTAGATTCTCAAAATGTTGTGACTTACGGGGTAGGAGCCCAGCGTCAATTAACTAACTTTTCTGAACAAATCTTGGCCCAAGTAAAAGCCAAAGATGCGGGCCAAATTGGCGATACCCTGACTGACCTCTCGGTAGTAGTGCGGTCGTTGGAAATTGAATCTATTAATCAAGAAAACTTTTGGTCCCGCCTGCCCTGGGTTAACAACTTCAAAAAATTCCTGGCCAAGTATGAAACCATCGAAGTACAGATTGATAAAATCCAGACGAAATTGGAGGAGTCTATTAATGTCCTACTCCGGGACATCGGTACTTTCGACACCCTTTTCGAAAAAAATCTTGAATATTACCAGGATTTAGGGATTTACATTAAGGCAGGCGAAGAAATTGTCCAAGAGGCTAGAGAGGAAACCATCCCGGCCCTCCTGGAGGAGGCCCAGGCCTCACCCGATCAGCTGGCTGCTCAACTAGTCAAGGATTTTGAGGACACGGTGGATCGCTTTGAACAAAAAGTCCATAACCTCAAACTTTCCCGCACTATCGCCATGCAGACCGTGCCGCAAATCCGGCTCATCCAAAATAATGATAAACTCTTAATCGACAAAGTACAGACAGCATTGCATCACACCCTCCCCCTCTGGAAAAATCAAATTGTGATTGCCCTAGGTTTGCGCAATCAAAAAAATGTCCTGGAGCTTAACCGCAGGATTACCGACACTACTAATGAACTTTTGCGGGAAAACGCCTCTATGCTCAAGCAGAATACGGTGGATCTGGCCACGGAGACCCAAAGGGGCCTAGTAGATATCGAAACCCTCAAGCAAGTCAACCAGGATCTCATCGACACTATTGATGAAACCATGACTATCCAAAAGAAGGGCCGAGTGGCCCGCCAAAGCGCCGAATTGGAGCTACATAAGATCGAGGGCGACCTGCGAACCACCCTGCTCAGGCATATCCAGGGCAGCCCCCTCTCCCCGCAAGATTTGTCTTAATTTCTCAGTTAATGAACCAGTAAGGCAACTAACTTAGTTCTCAACTAAATTCTTCCTCACTAAACAGCAAAAACTTCCCTGCACTGCTAGAGCAGTCAGGGAAGTTTTTGCTAATTGCTAGAAAATTTTAGCTGCCAACTTGCAGTGGCAAGTAAAGAAGCTAGGCCTGCCCTTCACTCTTAGCCAGCTTATCTTCCGCCTTCTTATGGTGTAAGGCCTTGCGTTCATCTTCCGCAGCTTTTTTACGTGAGTAGGCGTGCATGACCAGGGCCAAGGCCACAACTCCGTAAGAGATAAAGGAACGGAAGTATTCACCAATAGCCGGGTTACCGGTCAGGTTCTTACCAGCATTGGGCATGACAATGAACATGAGGTGGAAGAGGATAACACCAATCAAGGCGTTAGGAATCGTCGCCGAGGCTACCGAGGCACCACCAATCAGGAGGGCAGCGGCTGCGAAGAGCGAAGTTTGGTCGGTACCGTTATAGGTGTTCATGGTACCAATATTTTGCAGATAGACCAGCTGACCCAGCATAGCCATAACCGTGGAGATGATGATGGACTGCAAACGAATACGGTCAACTTTCATACCGGAGCTATCCGCCACCCGCTGGCTTTGGCCTACAGCCTTCATATCATGGCCCAGCTTGGTCTTTTTGAACCAGACCACAAAGACACAGACCAGAGCAATGAAGATATAGGTGCCGATGGGGAAATTCAGAGGACGCATAATGCCGGGCAGCTTGACTTTGACATTCCAGAGGCCGTCCAGGGCACTTTTAATATCCAGGGGGATAGAGTTTTTAATCCCGTAACCTCTGGAAAGTAAAATGTCCTTGTTTTGAATAGGAATGAGACCACCCATAATATAAAGCACGATGAACTGGTAAATACCAGAAATCAAGAAGGCTAAAATCATGGAGCTGATCATCTCACGGCCCTTGGCCTTATTCATAACTGAACCCGCAAACCAACCCAGGAGAATAGCGATAGGCAAGCCCACAATAGCAGCGACTATCATGCCGGGGATACCGGCAAAATAGAAGTTTTGAGAAATGATAATCCCAATCTGAGCAGCCATGGCCCCTAGAGAAATGGCGAAGTTGATACCCATGCCAGCCAGAATAGGAATGATAAGGGAAACCGCCAGGAAGGTGTCACGGGCAAATCTTGCCAAAATTTCGCCAATGAGGTGGGCAGAAGAAAAGCCGGAAAGAGGGATAGCCAGGGCAATAATTATGATGAAAAGTAGGGGCACCATGGCCTGGCGCAGGGTACTTTTCCATTCAATTTTCTTATTAAGCATCTTTCTTTCCTTTCCTCGTCAGTGCGATGATAATTAGTCCGTTGGTGATAATCATGCGGATTACCTCAGACATATCAAGCTTAATGGCACTGTTAATGACGGATGGTGTCAAGGTTAATACCCCCTGGAAGAGGAAGGTACCCAACACTACATTGGCAATGCTCGCCTTATTGAGGGAGGCACCACCTAAGAGTATGGCCGCCACCGTGGGGAAGGTAAAGAACTGCGGAGCTGTGTAGAACTGGGCAAAACCGTAGGTCTGACCATAAATAATCATACCCACTGCAGCTATGGAGGTACTCAGAACTACAGAAGCCATACGCATTTTCTTGATATTAATTCCCCCCGCCATAGCGTACATAGGGTTGGAACCTACGGCGGTCATAGCCGTACCAGTCTTGGACCGGAAGAAGAGCCACATGAGGAAGGCGAGGAAGGCGAATAAGAGGAGGGTACCTACGGGAATTTTAAAGTTTTGGGTGGTCCACTCTCCGTTTAAGAATTCCGGAATCTTCAGGACTATACCTTCGCCCGGCTTACCCGGCCAGTCGTCGAAGACATGCAGCCAGTGGTTATCCAAACTGATGGTTACACGCAAACCTTCGCCCGCATAGCCTTGTACGCTAGAGGGGTTTTTGAAGGGCAGGGTCAGCCACATCATATTCATGAAGTAGATAATGGCATAGCCTACATAGGTAGCAATAACCATTTCATCACCCCGGATGCGGTTAAGGATAAAGCCATAGAACATACCCATAATGGCACCAATAAGGGCACCCAAGAGCATGGCTAGGATAAAACCTAAAGCACCCGGCAGATTGTATTCCCAAATAATGGCTTCCGCTAAAAGACCGGAAACCAGGCCCAGAGGTACACCAAAGTTCAGACCACAGCCGGACTGAATCATGGGCACCATGGACAAGACCAGAACAGCATTCATGGCAAAGCGGGTCAGCATATCATTTAAGGATGCTACCCGGCTTACTCCTACCGCAGGGGCGAATAAGAGCAAGGCAACGAGGAAGACCAAAATGATCATTCTCGCCCGACCGAAGTTTTCTACGGCATTTTTTAATTTTGTCATGATGCACTCTCCTCAAGTTTTACACCGGACATCAAGAGACCAAATTTGGCGGAGGATTCCGTTGCCGGTAAGATAGCAGCAATCTCGCCCTCATCAACTACGGCGATACGTCCGGCGATGGAACGCAACTCTTCCAGTTCTGAAGATACAATGATAATGGTTGTCCCATTGTCACGGTTATATTTTTTCAGAGCCTCCAGTACCAGTTCCTTGGCGCCTACGTCGATACCCCGCGTGGGCTCGGAAACTAATAGGAGTTTGGGGTGCATACAAAAGGCCTTTGCCAAGCAAATTTTTTGCTGATTACCACCGGAGAGGTTTTTAACTAGCTGATTGGGACCTGTACATTTAATTTCCAGCTCATCAATATACTGCTGAGCGATTTCCGCCATCTTCTTCTCATCACGTAATTTGAAAAATAAGGATTTCTTAATGGCGAAATCTTGAATCTGCATGGCATTGAAGCAGATATTCCAAGAAATTGGCTCATCCAGGAGGAGGCCTACGCCCCGCCGGTCTTCAGATACAAAAGAGATACCCATTTCTTGAGCGGCCTTGGGATTATTCAAGGGCACTTCTTTACCCTGGAAAACGATTTTTCCCATGGTGGGATAGATGCCCATGATGCCATTGGGAATACCCAATTTGCCCTGGCCGGCCAGACCCGCTATACCAAAAATTTCTCCCTCATATACGGTAAGGTCTACTCCCTCCACCGCTTCACCAGGCATATCGACAAAAAGGTCTTTAATTTCCAGGATCACCTGGCCTTGCTCCTTAGGGTCGAGTTTGGCCTGGCCACTTTGGGCGTCCATATCTACATTACGCCCCGTCATGAGGGTAGCAATTTCCGGAATCGTAATATTTTCTTTGGCCTCATCTGCTACGATCAAGCCGTCGCGCATTACTACAACCTGGTCACAGACATCCATAACCTCCCGCAAACGGTGGGAGATGAAGATGATGCTGATACCCTCAGCTGATAGCTTGCGCATTGCTGTCAGCAGGAGTTCAGCTTCCGATTCCGTTAAAACGGCGGTTGGTTCGTCTAGAATCAAGAGTTTGACATTCTCTTTATTGATTTCGCGAGCGATCTCCAGGAATTGCTTGTAACCAACAGGTAACTCCCCTACTAGAGTACGTGAATCTAATTCAATCTCCAGTTTATCAATGGAGTCCTGCGAGCTGTTTAACATATCCTCCTCAGATACGTAATCCAGCTTCTGCTGACGGGTCGATTTCGAGATAAGATTTGATTTAGTGGGTTCACGGTTTAGCATAACGTTTTCTGCCGCCATAAAGCCTGGTATGAGAGAAAACTCCTGGTGGACCATCCCGATACCGGCTTCTAGCGCATCCGACGTATTTTGGAATTTAACCGGCTTGCCATCAAAGATAATCTCGCCTTCAAAACCACCAGTTTCATGGATAACCGGCATGCCGAAAATAATGTTCATCAAAGTAGATTTACCAGCGCCATTTTCGCCACACAAACCTAGAACTTTTCCAGCCTCCAGCGAGAAAGAAATATCTTTTAAGACAACATTACCGCTAAAATCCTTGCTAACGTTGCGTGCTTCAAGCAAGGCCATAAGCACCTCTTTCTATACGTTTGTTTTATCTAAATAAGGCGGAGTATCCTAGTAAAACAAGGTATCCCCCGCCTAATTTACTCTTACTCACCTAGCCTTGTGCCAGGTGGATTTTGACCTAAAATAAATTTAATAAGCATGCTACAGGACAAATTTTAAGCTTATCAATCTCTAGTGTCAAATAGCTAAACTTTTACAAAAATGTCAATATATTTTGTCTATATGACCAGACTGTTTGCATAAAAAGCCCTGCACCAGGCAGGCACAGGGCTATACATTAATCCTTATGCGGAGTGCGCACTAAGACTTAGTTACCTTCAGCCTCAGCTTCCAGTTCTTCTTGGGTCTTAACTTCGTAAGCCAGCTCACGATATTTCTGAGGTACTTCAACTTCATCGAGGCCTAAGAAGCCCTTGCCTAAGACGTAGAGGTCTTGGGATACCAGGTAGAAGTTCTTCCAGGGTTCGGGCTCTTCGCCTGTGGTATTCATGAAGTAACCACCAGTCCACTTACTGCCGGGGGTATATTCTTCGAAGCAAGCCAGAACGTCTTCAGGTTTATAGGTTTCAGTCTCAGGATCCTTTTCGTAAACGCCTTCAACTACGCGCTTACCGAATTCGCCTAAACCAGCTGTGCAGGTAAAGCCGAAGGAGTAAGCCCAAGTACCCATGCGCTCACCACCGCCTGCTTCAACAACAGACTCTTCAACTCTCTTGAGGATGGCGGGCCAATCACCGGCCACGTCTTTAAGCTCGATACCGAAGGCACCAGGATAACCCATGAGGGGGCTGGGCAGGTCAGCTTCGATGAAGAGGGCGCCGAGTTCAGCAACCTTTTTCAGCATAGGCTCAGTTTCAGCGTCGTTGGTACAGAAGAAAGCGGTGTCCTTACCATATTTGTCAACCCAGGACTCCATGTGTTCCAGAATGAACTGCTGGGCGCCGGGGATACCGATATCGGACATGGGGTCGGGTGCGGTTTCGTCGGAGAATTCGATACCTAATTCTTCGCAGGAAGCGGCCAGAATAGCGTGGCGCTGAGCCATGATTTCTTGGCTTAAGTGACGGGGGAAGGAAACGTGAACAAAGGTCTTGGCGCCGAGCTCTTTAGCAGCGTAAGGCATCAGATAACCTTGGCCAACCTTGTCAACGGAAACGCAGTAGTCGGCTGCGGGAGTGATAACGGTGGGGTCTTCGTGAGATTCACCGGCGAGTAGCAGAACGTCATCACGGAATTCCCGGATTTGGTTGAAAGCTGCTGCTGTACCAGGTACGGATTGGTTAACCACGATAACCTTCATCAGAGGGTCATCAGCCAAACCCACGATCTGGGAGATAGTGGTTTCTTGCTCTGACATAAAGTTGTCCGGGTAAGTCAGGTGGGTAATCATACCACCTTCTTTACTGTCACCATAGCGGCGGATGAGTTCTTCAGCACCACGCAGGTCATCCTCACTCTGGGATACAGTACCAGTAACGATACCAATGTGGAATTCGGCTTCGGTACCATCCCAATCAGGTACATCCTTAAGGGATTTGGGCTCTTCTTCAGTTTCAGCAAACATCAGAGTGGGTGCTGCAAAAACACCGAGTAGCAGAATCAGAGCTAACAATAGGCTGAGTTTTTTCTTCATAAATGAACCTCCATCTTTTGGTTTCCAGTATGTTTATGCATATTTTTATACACACTGAATAACCAGGTTGCTCAAATATTACTGCACGGAGTCAGGACTTGTCAAACATTTTAACAATTTATTTAGAAAATTATTTCTAAATTTTAGCTATTTGTCAGACAATTTGGCTAGGAGAGCCAATTAGTTTACGAGGCAAAGTCAAGCAAGTAGCCCGTCTGCCTGCCCCCTTTTTATAAATTACTATTTAGCTGAATATAAATTGTGCCTATTGATGAGCTGCTCCTGCTTGGTCAGCCAACATCTTCTCCTTCAGCTCCCAGAGGTCATAGGAAAGGTCTACATAATAAATTTGGGGATTTTCGAAGCGGCGGATGGAGTCCCACAACTTGGCTAATTCACTGGCACAACGCTCTCTGACCACTTCTAGGCTGGGGATTTCATAAACACACTGTCCCTGGACAAATATGGGCTTGAGCATTTTCACGGCAGTGAAATTTGTCAAAGTCTTCTGTTTCCAGGTGTGCAGGGGGTCAAAAATAGTATAAGGATGGCGGGAGTCTATTTCCTCACCCGCCAAGCTGATGAGATCCGCCAGGGCAAAGCCTGTCTCACGGTCGTAGAAGCGCCAAACCTCTTTGTTACCAGGGTTGGTAATCTTCTCCGGGTTGTCAGAGAATTTCATGCGCGGAATGCTGACACCCTCCTGGTAAACTGCAGAGAGTTTATAAACACCGCCAAAGACGGGTTCGGCCTTAGAGGTAATCAGCCGCTCCCCTACCCCGAAGGAATTGACCTCTGCTCCCTGGCGCAGGATTTCCTGGATGGTGTATTCATCCATGGAGTTGGACAGGGTGATGCCGCAATCTTCTAAGCCATGGGCATCTAAAAGCTTGCGGGCTTCCATGCTGAGATAGGTCAGGTCACCGGAGTCTATGCGGACTGCCTTTAGCCTCTTGCCCATAGGTTTTAAGACCTCCTTAGCCACCTTTATAGCATTAGGCAGGCCGGAGTGGAGGGTGTTGTAGGTATCCACTAACAGCTGGCAGTTATCCGGATAGTTGAGGGCATAGGCCTTAAAAGCCTCGTATTCCGTGGGGAAGCACTGGACCCAAGAGTGGGCCATGGTGCCCAGGGGTAGGATGCCAAACTGCTGTCCCGCCAGAGTACAGGATGTACCGGCCACACCCCCAATGTAGGCAGCGCGGGCACCCAGGACTGAGGCATCATAGCCTTGGGCCCTACGAGCACCAAATTCCATAACAGGGCGACCATGGGCGGCTCTCACAATGCGGGTAGATTTAGTGGCAATTAAAGACTGGTGGTTAATGGTCAAAAGGAGCATGGTCTCTACCATTTGGGCTTGTGGCAGGGGCCCCCTAACCTTAACAATGGGCTCACCGGGGAAGATAGGTACCCCTTCCTCAAAGGCCCAGACATCGCAGGAGAATTTAAAATCAGCTAAGTAGTTGAGAAATTCGTCTGAAAAGGTATCGAGAGATCTCAAATAGGCTATATCTTCGTCACTGAAGCTGAGATTGGCCAGATAGTCGATAGCCTGCTCCAGGCCCGCCATAATGGCATAGCCCCCTTTTTCCGGAATTGCCCGGAAGAAGAGGTCGAAGATAACAATTTGGTTTTCCAAACCCAATTGCAAATAACCGTTGGACATGGTCAGTTCATAGAAGTCCGTGAGCATAGAAACATTACGCTCACTCAGACGGGATTTACTCATAAGTCAGCAATACCTGCTTTCACTGTTTGCCTCATTCTAAGCTTAGCGGGGCAAAGATGCCAGCGGTGCTTTTAACTAAAACTGCCAACAGGGTACTTGACTTAGAGATCCCCGCAGTCCAATTACCAGCAAAATACCGACGCTGCTTCTGAATCTTAGCCTAAACGGATTTGTTGCCAGAGCTCTTGGCGACTGGCTTGCCTTAAATATGCATAATCTTCCAGACTATCTTGACCAAAAACTGCCTGGGGATAAAAAACCCTTTCCAAACACAGACCTTGGGGAGGCATGGTTTTACCTAAAAGTTTACGGTCCTTGTCTGCTAAGGCCCGCTTAACTGTGGCCAGTTTCAGTTTCCCCTGGCCCACGTAATAGAGGCTACCCGCCAAGATTCTCACTTGATGGTAGAGAAAAGCCGGTCCTAAACAGACCAGGTTTAGCACAGGCAGGAGGGGGTCAGGAATAACTTCTAAACGGTCTAGCCGCCTCTTGGTCTTACGTACCACCGATCCCTGATCCATGAAGGCGGTAAAGTCATGCTCGCCGCACAAGTAGTCAGCGGCCTCCTGCATAGCCTCCAAGTTGAGCTTCTGTGGGGCATGGCAGGTCAAACGGCCTAAAAGGGCCGAAGCGTAGGGCTGATTGAAGAGCCGATAGACATAAAGTTTCCCTCCGGCCTGGTAGCGGGCATGAAAGTCAGGGGACACCGGCCGGACTTCGCGCACTCTGACGGTAGCAGGTAAATAGCCGTTGAGGACTCGGGCCAGGCGGTCACTCGGTATGGGGCTACGGCTGGCAAAATTGGAAACATGGCCCCGGGCCGAGACCCCGGCATCTGTACGAGAGGAGCCTTGAAAATGCAGGTCCTCCCCGCTCAAGTCTCGCCAGGCTGAGCGCAGGACAGCCTGGACCGTCAGAGCATTATCCTGGTCTTGCCAGCCATGGAAAGCCGCCCCCTCATAGGATAGAAGGAGGGCATAATGCCGGAGGTCCCCCGCCACTTGCTCCTCCCCTAAAGGAGCAACTGCCTTCCCCGCGAGCTCAACCTGCTTTACAACAAAATTCGATCCCATACCGCAATGGCCACCAAGAGGGCTAGAAATAGCAAGAAGAACAAGTAATCCTTGGTCTCTAAGACCAGGGGGTGTAATTTACCCCGCCGGATATCTGACCGGTAGGCCCTAGCCTCCATGGCCTCGGCCAAGACTTCCGCCTGGCGGAAAGAGGAAATAAAGAGAGGAACCATCACGGCCACCAGGCCCTTCAGGCGGAGGAGCAAACCTCCCGTATCATAGTTGGCCCCCCGCGAGGACTGGGCCTTCATGAGGTTATCAGTTTCCGTCATCAGGCTAGGGATGTAACGCAGGGCTATGGACATCATCATGCCCATATCCTGCACGGGCAGACCAATACGACTTAAGGGCGACAGAAGGCTAGTCATACCATTACTGAGCTCCATGGCCGTGGTGGTCAGACTGAGGAAGAGATTGGACACAAAGATCAGGGAGGCAATGCGGAGGGTCATGACCCAGGCATTAGTCAAACTTTTCTGGCTAATCTTGAGGAAGTGCCAGCTAAAGATCAAGGGGTCCCCTGCCTCCGTGACTAAAAGATTGATGAGGAAGGCTAAAATTAAGAGGGGCAGCAGGGGTTTCATGCTGCGCAGGGCCTCTCCCCAGCGGATACGGGACAAGAGTAAGCAGAGGATAGCCAGGCCAGTGAGGGCTAGGATACCGACCGGCGACCTGCTGATAATGACCACGATAATAAAAGCCACCAGGGCCAGGAGTTTAATGCGGGGGTCCAACTTATGTAAAAAGGAATCGAGAGGGATGTACTGCCCTAAATTGGAGTTTTCAAACATGCTATAGCTCCTCTCCACCCGCCAGCTCTGCCTTGAAGCTAATCAAGCTTTGCAACTTGTGGCTAGCCTCGGGCAGGCTCAAAAAACTTACAGGCATGGCCAATGCCTGGCTCAAATCTTGGGCAAAGGCCAGGCTGGCCGGCAGGGCTAGGCCGGACTGGGCTAAAAGTTCTTCCTGGCGGAAGATGACTTCAGGCCGGTCCACGGCTAAGATCCTCCCCTGGGCCATAACGGCAATGCGGTCTGCCAGGTAGGCCGCATCTTCCATATTATGGGTAACCATGACTATGGTCTTACCTTGGCGGTTGAGAGCTTTAATTTCATCCAGCATGGCCTGGCGAGCTTGGGGGTCTAAACCGGCCGCCGGCTCATCTAAAACCAAGACCTCAGGTTGCATGGCTAGAACACCGGCAATCGCCACCCTCCGCTGTTGGCCACCCGAAAGCTCGAAGGGGGACCGGGTCAGGAGCCCAGGGGCTAAATCCAGGAGCTCAGCTACCTCTTTAACCCGGTCTGCAATCAGCTCTTCCTCCAGCTTCTGCTGACGAAGGCCAAAGGCTATGTCCTCGAACACCGTCTCCGCAAACAGTTGTTTTTCCGGATACTGGAAGACCAGGCCGACCAGTTGGCGGATTTTCACCAAATCCGCCTTATTGCGGCTGTCATAGCCCAAAACCTTAACCCTGCCCTCTTGGGCCTTATATATTCCGTTGAGGTGGGAAATAAGAGTGGATTTACCTGAACCTGAATGTCCACAGAGGACTAGAATTTCTCCTTGTTTAATCTCCAAATTAATATCAAAGAGGACCTGCTGGGCCATACTGGATTTTGCATTATAGGTATAGGACAAATCTTGGAGCTCGATCAGGCTGGGAGCCCCCTCCCCTGCCCCTCTATTTCCTGCCCCTTGCTCCCCTGCCCAGGTCGCAAGGACAGCCTCCTTGTGCTCGGGCCTAAGGGGCAGAATATGTGCAGCCAAAGTGTCGATTAAGGCTTGGGGAGATTGGGGATAAGGCAGGAGGGGTAGGCTAGCTCTGAGTTGCTGGTAGAGTCCCAAATAGAAAGGAATAATCAGCTTTTCTTGCCTTAAGGCTTCCGCCTGGGCGAAGACTTCATGGGGGCTACCGGACAGGGTAACTTTGCCCTGGCTCATGACAAAGACTTGATCGGCCCTTAGGGCCTCTTCCATGTTGTGGGTAATATTGATAAGAGTCAGGCCCTCCTTACGGCAGAGGTCTGTGACGAAGTCCATGAGTTCTAGGGCGGCTTGGGGATCCAACATAGAGCTGGCCTCATCCAAAATCAGGCAGCTGGGTTGCATGGCTAAAACTCCAGCTATGCTAAGTTTTTGCTTCTGGCCCCCGGAAAGATTCTGGGGAGACTTGCGTGCATAGGCCGCTAAGCCCACCCTGTTTAAGGCGCGCTCCACCCGTTCCTGAATTTCTTCCGTAGGCAAGCCCAGATTTTCCGGTCCAAAAGCTACATCTTCTTCCAGACTGGAGGCGACAATTTGATCGTCCGGATTCTGGAAGACCATGCCACAAATGCGCCTAATCTCATAGACATCTTCCATACTGGCGGCCTGCAAACCGGCAAGAAATATTTGCCCCTGGTCAGGTAAAAGCAGGGCATTACAGAGACGGGCAAAGGTAGACTTACCTGAGCCATTGTGGCCAATCATGGCTATGTGTTGCCCTTGGTCAATGACCAAATTTAAGTCTTGAATAGCCGGTATGCTCTGCTGGTCTGACTTATAGGCATAAGACACGTCAGAAAAGCGCACCATTTCCTGGAACTTCTTAGTCAAGCTTTGCTCCTTAGATAGCCAATACTGGACTTGAGGGAAGTATCCTCCTGGGCGGGACACTTCGCTTAGTTTAGAAAAGGGCATCCCAAGAGATGCCCTTTCCTACAATACTTCAGTTAATAAGTGTGGCAGTTAAACTAGACTAGCTCCAGTTTAACCATATTAGCGCCATCACCACGACGAGCACCCAGTTTAATAATCCGAGTGTAACCGCCCTTGCGATCAACATAACGGGGGGCTACTTCGTTAAAGAGGTAGTTAACCGTATTGATACGCTTACCTTCCTGGTCCTTCATTTCGTACATGTAGGACAGGAGCTGACGACGGGCAGCCAGGCGGGAAGGATGGTCAACCTGTACCAGCTTGGTACCTTTTTCACGTTGCACCACATCATAGTGGGCACCGGACTTGGAAGTACGAGACTCCAGGAGTTTTTTGCCCTTACCATCTAATTTGGCAGAGGAAACTTCCACTTCCTTGCTGTCGTAGTTTTTATGTTCTTTAATTGCTAGGGTAATCAGGCGCTCGGCAATTTTTTGAACTTCTTCAGCCCGAGCATCCGTAGTCGTCAAGTGACCATTGACTAAGAGGGACGTGACTTGATTCTTTAAGAGGGCACGTCTCTGGTCAGACTTACGACTAAGCTTTCTATATCCAGACATTTATATCTTCCTCCAACGCGGGGGTCCGCTTACTCTTCAGTTTCTTTCGCTAATTCCAGACCTAATTCGTCCAGTTTCAAGATGACTTCTTCCAGGGATTTTTTGCCAAGGTTTCTGACTTTCATCATATCTTCCTCAGTACGGGCAATCAGATCACCCACTGTGTTGATATTGGCTCTTTTCAGGCAGTTGAAGGTCCGCACAGAAAAGTCCAGATCTTCAATGATGGTGTCATGTTCCTTGTCATGAATATCCTCGATAGGCTCTTCTACCTCAACTTTAGAGAGGGCGTCATGATCCAGGACTGTAAAGGGCTTAAGATGATCAATCAAGTGCTTAGCAGCATAGGACAGGGCATCTGTGCTATTGATGGTACCGTCAGTTTGGATTTCCAAAATCAGCCGATCGAAGTCGGTATTCTGACCTACCCGGGTATTCTCAACCGTATAGTTAACCTTGCGTACAGGGTTAAAGATGGCATCGATGGGAATAACACCGATAGGCTGATGGGGCCATTTATTATCTTCTGCACTGTTATAACCTACACCTTGAGCAAAGGTAAACTCCAGGTACACATCGGCATCACCATTAAGGTTGCAGATAAACTGGTCAGGATTCATGATTTCCAGTTCATCATCATGCTCAATATCACCGGCTTTTACTTCACCCTCCTGGCCCTTTTTGGCCTGGAAATGAACCGTCTTGGGTCCATCAGTATGTACGCGGGCCCGGATCCCTTTAACGTTGAGGATGACCTCAGTCATGTCCTCAATCACGCCAGGGATGGTAGAAAATTCATGGTAGACATCTTCTACACGCAGGGCAGTTACCGCGGCACCGGGCAAAGAAGAGAGTAGGACACGACGCAGGGCATTGCCTAGGGTTGTGCCATAACCTCTTTCCAGGGGCTCAAAGCTATACTTGCCGTAGAAACCATCATCACTATGTTTTAGGCACTCAATAGTTGGAACTCTTACTTCTAACACTATGGCCTCCTTATCTGGCTTGGTGCTTGCAAATAATCTAAGTTACGAGACTACTCTACTCCAAGCGCTCCAGGCGCTGAGTCGAGTTAGGAGACTATTTGGAGTAAAGCTCAACGATTAAGGTTTCTTCGACGTTCAGGTCAACCTCATCTCTGCTAGGCAGGCTAACTACCTTGCCGCTGAGTTTGTCGACGCTCATCTCGAGCCACTTGGGAACCATGCTGGAAGCTTCTAATTCTGCGAAAGGCAGAAGCTTACGGGAGTTCTCACGTACGGAGATGACATCACCTTCATTTAAGGTAGCAGAAGCGATATCCAGTCTCTTGCCGTTTACGTCAAAGTGACCATGGGTAACCAGCTGACGGGCTTGAGCACGGGATTCAGCAAAACCCAAACGGTAAACCACGTTATCCATGCGGCGCTCTAAGAGCTGCAGGAGGTTTTCACCGGTGATACCAGGCATCTTGACTGCACGGTCATAGGTTTGACGGAACTGGCCTTCCAGTACGCCATAGAAGCGCTTGGTCTTCTGCTTCGCCCGGAGCTGACGTCCGTATTCAGATTCTTTACGCTTTCTGCCCTGATTTTGGCCAGGAGCACCCTTGCGGCGGACCATTGCACACTTGTTGGAGTAACAGCGGTCCCCTTTGAGGAATAATTTATCATTTTCACGCCTGCAGAGACGGCAGGCAGCATCAGTATATTTAGCCATTCTCTTCTCCTTTAAACTCTACGACGCTTGGGAGGGCGGCAACCGTTATGGGGGATGGGGGTTACGTCACGAATAGCGGTAACCTCCAGACCAGCCGTAGCTAAAGCACGAATGGCAGATTCCCGACCCGCACCAGGGCCTTTTACGTTAACTTCCACGGTCCGCATACCATGTTCCATAGCCTGCTTAGCGGCAGATTCCGAAGAAAGCTGGGCAGCAAAGGCTGTGGATTTTCTGGAGCCCTTCATGCCCTGAGCACCAGCGGAAGACCAGGAAATAACATTACCCTGCATATCAGTTATGGTTACAATCGTATTGTTAAAAGTAGAATGGATATGGGCAATGCCCTGATCGACATTCTTGCGGTCTCTTCTTCTTACGCGACCGCCCTTACCAGATTTTCTGGGATTCTTAGACATATGATCCTCCTACTATTTCTTTCTCTTAGCCATGCTGCCAGGTCCCTTACGGGTTCTAGCATTGGTCTTGGTACGCTGACCACGAACCGGCAAGCCCATACGATGGCGGCGGCCCCGGTAGGAACCGACTTCCTGTAAGCGCTTGATATTCATTGCCACTTCGCGACGCAGGTCACCTTCTACATGGTAGGAGTGATCAATGGTATCTCTGATTTTAGAAATTTCATCATCGCTCAAATCCTTAACCCGGGTATCAGGATTGATACCGCATTCAGCAAGGATTTCTTTAGACTTGGTACGGCCAATGCCAAAAATATAGGTTAGGCCGATTTCCACGCGTTTATCATTGGGTAAGTCTACCCCGGCTATACGTGCCATTAAATTACCTCCATCAATCTCGGTGATTGGTTAAAGTTTTGTTGATCTCTCTATATGGCAAACACGAATGTTAGGAAACAACAATCCAAGATTGATGCAGCCGCATCCCTGTTTCGTGTGCTTAAATTTTGCGAAAGCCTTAGATCATGAGCTATCGCCTGTCCCGGTTTTGAGCTTCGGCACCGAGAGGAGCGAGCTAAAAAACTAACCCACCCACAGCCTAGGCTAAAGCTCCAGCTTAGCCCTGACGTTGCTTATGTTTGGGGTCGGAGCAAATAACCATAACCCGACCACGGCGTTTAATAATACGACACTTGTCGCACATCTTTTTTACGGAAGGTCTTACCTTCATAGTGCTACCCCCTTCTTTCACAAAATTAAAGCACACAAAACTATAGCGGTTTTGCGCGTACCAAACTATTATAAGGAAAATAAACTATTTTGCAAGCCTTTGACAAATAATTTACAGACTAAGTCGGGAGGTCTTACTAACCTCTTCCCTGTCCCTTAAGTCTGTGGCCTGCGACCTACTTGGATCGCCAGGTAATCCGCCCTTTGGATAAATCATAGGGAGACAGTTCCAGGGTTACCCGGTCTCCGGTCAAAATTTTGATGTAGTGTTGGCGGAGCTTACCGGACAAGTGGGCGGTTACGATATGACCATTTTCCAGCTCAACCTTAAAAATTGTGTTGGGCAGGGTCTCCACCACTACACCTTGTACTTCAATCAAATCTTCTCTAGCCATAAACTCTCCTTTCTGTATTTACTATAGTCTACGACGCTCGGGGCAGGTGAGAACTTCCGGGCCATCCTCACTAATAACAATCGTATTTTCGTAGTGGGCGGCCGCTTTGCCATCGCGGGTCACGATGGTCCAATCATCATCTTCGATGGCTATGCGGGGGGAACCCAGGGTCACCATAGGCTCAATAGCCAGAACCATGCCCACCTGGAGGCGGGGGCCCTTACCCGCAGGGCCATAATTCAAGATTTCCGGGTCTTCATGCAGATTGCGGCCCAAGCCATGCCCACTTAATTCGCGGACAATACCAAAGCCCTGGCTTTCACAATGTTCCTGGATAGCATGGGAAATATCCCCAATCCTCTTCCCTAACTGGGCTTGACCAATGCCTAGCCAAAAGGCTTCTTCGGTAACTCTTACCAGTTTCTCTACCGCTGGGTCTACTTGCCCACAAAGAAAGGTGCGGGCAGCATCGGAATGAAAGCCATCCAAATAAGCACCCACATCTACCGAGACAATGTCACCCTCTTGAAGGATCCGCTTTTTACTGGGAATACCGTGTACCACTTCCTCATTCACGGAAATACAAGCCGAACCCGGAAAGGGAGGATCGCCGTAATGTAAAAAGGAGGGTCTGGCCCCTTTCTGCACGATAGTTTGGTAGACCACTTGGTCTAATTCCCAGGTGGAAACCCCCGGCTTGATATAGGGGGCGACTTGGTCAAAAACCTCAGCCGTAATGGCACAGGCTGCCTTAATTTTCTCAATCTCTGCAGGAGTTTTGATAATAATCAAACTAATCAGATCCTTTCCCTAACAAGCTCAGCAGATTTTCTAAGGCCAAGTGGGGAGAAACAGAGTTGTCTACACTTAAAAGTAGTCCCTTGGCTTCATAATAAGCCACTAAAGGTTTAGTGTTCTCCTCATAAACTTCTAGCCGGTGACGAATGACTTCTTCCTTATCATCTTCGCGCACGATCAGCTCACTGCCGCAGTTATCACAAATACCCGATTTTTGCGGAGGCTTCTGGGTCAGATTATAGATGGCTCCACATTGGGGGCAAGTTAAGCGGGAGGATAAACGCTCGACAATAATATCCTCGGGCACATCAACCAAGACTACCTGGTCCAGGGGCGTGCCTAATTTAACCAAGAGAGTATCGAGAAATTCCGCTTGTTCCAAAGTCCGAGGATAACCATCTAAGATGTAGCCCCCGGCCAAATCATCCTGTCCCAGCCTATGCTCCAGCATAGAGTTAATGAGATACTCGGGCACCAGGCGACCGCTTGAAACATATTCATTGGCCTGCAAGCCCAGTTCGCTTCCCGCCTTAATCTCGTCTCTTAGGATAGCTCCGGTGGAGATATGAACCAGGCCATCCTGCTCAGACAAGAGTTTGGCCAAGGTTCCCTTTCCGGCACCCGGAGCACCTAATAACACTAAACGCATACATACACCTCCCATGACATGCGATTTAACACACTAACAGTTAATTTTGGCCTAAATAGGAAGAAAAGCCAAGGCACGCCAAACGTTACCTCGCTTTTCTTGGGTTTAAGCAAAGACTGCCTCTGGCTAAGGCCAGAGGCAGACATATTTTTTGGAGAAAGCTTAGTCAAGGAAACCCTTGTAGTGTCTCATCATGAGCTGAGCTTCTAATTGGTTAACCATATCTAAGGCTACACCGACAATAATCATTACCCCTGTACCACCGAACCAGAGAGCCTGGCTGGTGCCGGTAAGGAAACTCAGAACTGTAGGGAGTAGAACAATAATGGTCAGGAAGAGGGCCTCAAACCAGGAAAGCTTGTGGGCAGAATTCTTGATGTAGTCAGAGGTAGGTTTGCCCGGACGGATACCAGGGATAAAGCCACCATTCTTTTGAAGATTCTTGGAAATATCTACCGGATTGAAGGAGATAGAAGAATAGAAGAAGGTGAAACCCAAAATCATCAGGGCATAAACGATGTAATAAGAAATGTGCTGGTTAAAGTTCAGGAAGAACTGGGCAATCTTGCCTGTGCCACCCGTGATACCGGCAATAGTGGAGGGCATCATCAGGACGGATACCGCAAAGATAACCGGTAAAACACCAGATTGGTTGACCTTAATGGGCAGGTAAGAGGATTGACCGCCATAAACCTTACGACCAATAACCTTCTTAGCATACTGCACGGGGATTCTCCGCTCGGAGGTAGAGATATACACGACCAGACCGATGATGAAGACAAAGAAGGCCACCACAGCAATAACAATCAGTACTGCTACGGCAATGCTACCGCCGCTCAGACGCCAGGCAGTCACGCTATTGAAGAGTTGCTGCACAGTGTAGGGAATCCGGCTAATAATACCGATAGCGATAATAATCGAGGTACCGTTACCAATACCCTTCTTATTGATCTGCTCAGCCAACCACATAATAAAGGCCGAGCCGGCTGTAAAGCTCATAATAACTACGAAGGCATTCAACCAGCCCGGTAAGGCGCTGGTGGCAGCCGTTTTGGTAGCATTCCAATAGAAGAAGGACATGAGGACGGCCAGGCCAATGGCAAAATACCGGGTGTATTGTTGGATCTTCTTACGACCTGCCTCCCCTTCATCTTGCAGGCTCTGCAAGGCAGGAATGATAACTACCAAGAGCTGCATAATAATGGAGGCATTGATGTAAGGCTGGATACCCAGGGACAGGATAGATACCTGCATCAGGGCACCACCCGAGAAGATGTTCAAGAATGAACCGAGCTGACCCAGTCTGCGCAGTAGCTCGTCAAAAGCTACTGAGCTGATACCGGGTACGGGGACATGGGTGCCCAGGCGGAAGATTAACACGGCAAAAAGGGTGAATAAAATTTTGCGACGTGTATCCTCTATCCGCCAGGCGTTCTTAAATGTTGAGAAAATTCCGCCACCCATGGCTTAAACCTCCTCGGCCGTTCCACCAGCCTTTACAATTTTTTCTTTGGCTGAAGCGGTATAGGCAACAGCTTTTACGGTTAAAGACTTGGTGAGTTCACCATTGCCTAGGACCTTGAGGCCATCATTGCGCTTAGGCACATTAATCAAACCGGCTTCCTGAATGCTAGCCAAATCAACAGTGGCACCATCTTCAAAAGCATTGAGTTGATCCACATTAATCATAATATAGCTTTTAGCAAAACGCTTGTGGTTGAAGCCGCGCTTGGGGAGGCGACGGTAGATAGGCATCTGACCGCCTTCGAAGGCTAAACCGGTGCCACCACCGGACCGAGCTTTTTGGCCCTTATGGCCTCTACCGCCAGTCTTTCCGTTACCAGTTCCGTGGCCACGGCCCTTACGCCAGGCCTTAGGCCGCGAACCCTGACTAGGTAAAAGATCATTAATTTTCATTATCTGGCCTCCTCTTGGACTTCAACTTCTTCCACCGTAATGAGATGGCTTACTTTGTTGCACATACCACGAATGGCTGCATTATCTTCGTGCAAGGCTTGTTCGTTGATTTTAGTCAGACCTAAAGCTTGCAGATTGGCCAGCTGTTTCTTGGTACATTTATTGCTAGACCTAACTTGGGTTACTAATAATTTTTTCACGTTCGCCCTCCTTAGCTAATAATCTCTTTAACAGTCTTACCGCGTTTTTTGGCAATTTCTTCGATAGAAGACAGGGCTTTTAAGCCTTCAAATGCGGCATTCACCATGTTGTTAGGGTTGTTGCTACCCAGAGATTTGGTACGAACATCCTTGATACCAGCCAGGTCACAGATGGCACGAATAGGACCACCGGCGATAACACCAGTACCTTCGGGTGCAGGTTTCAGCAGAACCTTGCCGCCACCGAAAATGCCCAGAACCTCATGAGGAATGGTGGTACCGGAAATGGGTACCTTGATCATATTCTTACGAGCATCTTCCGAAGCCTTACGGATAGCGTCAGGAACTTCACCAGCCTTACCGGTACCTTTACCAACTCTGCCTTCACCGTCACCGGCGATGACTAAAGCTGTAAAGCGGTAGTTACGACCACCCTTAACCGTTTTGGCTACGCGACCAATATGGATAACCTCATCCTTGATGGGATCCTTCTTCTCTTCCCGTCTACGACCACCACGCTCATTTCTGCGGCGATTGTTGCGAGGGTTGTTGCCACGAGAGGTGCGACTGTCTCTCATATCGCGGTTGAAACCCGCATTGCCCCTAGGAGCTTGGTCTGCAGATGGGTTGGCCTCTGACAGGTTGTTATTGTCCTGTACGAGGTTGTCTTGCATATTTTCTTGCATCTTGAATCCTCCTAGAATTTGAGCCCGGCTTCGCGAGCGGCATCAGCTAAAGCGGCGACCCGGCCATGATAGATATAACCGGAGCGGTCAAAGACTACTTCAGTAATTCCTGCGGCTTGGGCACGCTCAGCAATGCTCTGGCCCACTTGCTTGGCGGCATCAATGTTAGAACCGACCTGATCCTGCTTAGCAAACTCTAAGGAAGAAGCAGCAGCCAGGGTTGCATGGCTTTCATCATTGATGATCTGGGCATAGATATGGGCATTGGAACGAAAGACAGAGAGCCTGGGCCGTTCAGCCGTACCAGAAACTTTTTTACGAACGCGAGCTTGCTTTCTTTGGCGGATGGCGTTCTTAGAAACTTTCTTAATCATCTTGCTATCTTCCTTTCATTAGGCGCCAGTCTTGCCTTCTTTGAGGCGAACGACTTCATCAGCGTAGCGGATGCCCTTGCCCTTATAAGGCTCGGGAGGACGGACAGCACGAATCTTAGCGGCGGTTTCCCCTACCATCTGCTTATCAGCACCCTTAATCACGATTTCGGTGGGCTTGGTCAGTTCGAAGGTGATACCCTCGGGGGCAGGCATTTCCACGGTGTGGGAAAGACCCACAGTCAGGACTAAATCCGTGCCCTTGAGATCAGCCTTATAACCTACGCCTTCGATTTTCAGGGTCTTAGAAAAGCCCTGATCGAGGCCCACGATCATATTATGGATAAGTGCGCGATACAAACCATGCAAGGCGCGGATTTCTTTTTCATCACTTTGACGGCTAAGTTCGAGATGGCCGTCTTTTTCTTCAACGCTGATTCTCGGGTCGATGGCTTGGCTTAATTTCTGATTGCCTTTACTGACAATACAGACATTATTTTCAAACTTAACCTCGACACCCTGAGGAACAGCGATAGGCATTTTTCCTATACGAGACATTGTTTCCTCCTGCTCTTAAGATTGCAGCCTTTACTTAAAGGCCTTTTCAGAGTTTCTCTACCAAACGTAGGCCAGGACTTCGCCGCCTACTTTTTGCTTACGGGCACTTCTGTCGGTCATTACGCCTTTAGAAGTAGATACGATGGCAATACCCAGGCCGTTCAAAACCTTAGGCATATTCTGGGCATCCGAGTAGACGCGCAGGCCAGGACGGGAAATCCGCTTGATACCTTGGATAGCATTCTTGCGGTCATGATATTTCAAAGTAATCTTCAGGGTACCCTGTACGCCTTCGTCCAGGGTTTCCATAGATGTGATGTAACCTTCATCCACCAGGATTTGACCTACCGCAGCCTTGAGCTTAGAGGCAGGAACCGTGCAGGTCGCATGACCGGCTGAACCGGCATTGCGGATACGGGTGAGCATATCAGCGATTGGGTCAGTAATTTGCATATCTTCCTCCTCTACCAGCTAGCCTTGCGTACACCGGGAATCTGGCCCTTGTAGGCTAATTCGCGGAAGCAGACACGGCAAATCCCAAATTTGCGCATATAAGCCCGAGGCCTTCCGCAAATCTGGCAGCGGTTATGCTGTCTGGTTGAAAACTTAGGATCTTGTTGAGCTTTAACGATTTTAGAAGTTTTAGCCATGTTCTACTCCCTCTACTTGCGGAAAGGCATACCGAGCCCAGTCAGCAAGGCCTTGCCTTCTTCGTCAGTTTCCGCCGTAGTAACAATTGCAATATCCATACCACGAATCTTATCGATGGAATCGTAATCTACTTCAGGGAAAATCAGCTGTTCCTTAGCGCCCAGGGCATAGTTGCCACGGCCATCAAAGGAGTTAGGGTTAATACCACGGAAGTCACGGGTACGGGGTAAGGCGATGGAGATGAGCTTATCAAGGAACTCATACATTCTCTGGCCACGCAGGGTGACCTTAACGCCAATATTCATACCCTGTCTCAGCTTAAAGTTAGCAACAGACTTGCGGGCCTTAATCACTACAGGGGCCTGACCGGAAATGGTCCGGAGTACGTCTACAGAAGCTTCAATAGCCTTGGCGTTCTCGCGGGCATCACCCACACCCATGTTGATGACGATTTTTTCCAACTTGGGTACCTGCATCACGGACTTGTACTGAAAGCGATCCTTTAAGGCAGGTACGACTTCATCTTTATATTTTTCGTATAATCTGTTTTCCATACATACCTCTCATTACTTGGCCTTGCGGACAGTATCAATTTCAGCATTGCAAGCCTTGCAATAACGTACTTTGTCACCGTTTTCCAGGAAGCGGATACCCGTCTTAGAAGGCTTTTTACATTTGGGGCAGACCAGCATAACTTTGGAAGCATTGATAGCTGCTTCTTTCTTCACCAGACCACCGGTATTCAAACGCATATTAGGTTTTTGATGCTTGGTGATAATGTTTACGCCTTCAACTACTACCCGGTTATTCTTAGCATCGACCTTGAGGACCTTGCCTGTTTTACCGGCGTCCTTACCATTGAGGACAAAGACATTATCGTTAACTTTTACGTGTACTTTTGCCATAGTTCCCTCCACTTACAGCACTTCCGGAGCCAAAGAGAGAATACGCATATAGTTCTTTTCACGCAATTCTCTGGCGATTGGTCCAAAGATACGGGTGCCTTGAGGGGTATTGTCATCCTTGAGGATGACGGCGGCGTTTTCATCAAAACGGATGAGAGATCCGTCACTACGACGCACACCCTTCTTGGTGCGCACGATAACCGCTTTGACTACATCACCTTTTTTCACAACGCCCCCGGGCGATGCTTCTTTGACCGAGCAAACAATCACGTCACCGATATTGGCATACTTGCGCTTAGATCCACCTAAGACCTTAATGCACTGTAATTGTCTGGCACCGGTATTATCTGCAGATTTTAAATAACTTTGTACTTGAATCATACTGCTGCCTCCGACTACTTAGCCTTTTCGATGATCTTCTCTACCCGCCAGTTTTTATCCTTGCTGAGGGGTCGAGTTTCCATAATACGTACGGTATCGCCAATGCCACATTCATTGTGTTCATCATGGGCTTTGAAGCGGGTGGTACGTTTAACGTATCTCTTATAGAGAGGGTGTTGCACGCGGTCAGTAACTTCTACAACCACTGTCTTATCCATCTTGTCAGAGATTACGAGGCCGGTACGAGTTTTTCTAATATTTCTTTCCATTAGTCCACCTCACTATGCCTTGGCAATTTCGCGTTCTTTGAGCACAGTTTTGACCCGTGCGATGTCACGCTTGACAGATTTCAACTTTAAAGGATTATCTAATTGCTTAGTTGCGTGTTGGAATCTCAGCTTGAAAAGCTCTTCCTTGAGATCTAGGAGCTCTTGATCGAGCTCAGCAACGCTCTTATTGCGTAAATCTTTAGCCTTCATCACTAGCATCCTCCACATTCTCTTGTGCGCCCTCTGCATTTTCTTCAGCAGCGGCATCAGCTTCTTCCAGGCTTTCGATAACATCGGTCTGCACTTCAGCAAAACGTGCATATTCTTCGGCCGTAAGCTTTCTTTCACTTTCCACGAAACGGCACTTAATGGGCAGCTTGTGGGCAGCTAGGCGGAAGGCTTCTTTGGCAGTTTCCTTAGGGACACCGGCCAGCTCGAAGAGTACGCGACCGGGCTTGACTACCGCAACCCAGTACTCAGGAGAACCCTTACCGGAACCCATGCGGGTTTCAGCAGGCTGGGAGGTAACGGACTTGTCAGGGAAAACCTTAATCCAGACCTTACCACCACGACGCAGATAACGGTTTATAGCAACACGAGCAGCTTCAATCTGTGCAGAGGTCATCCAGGTAGGCTCTAAAGCCTGCAGGCCATACTGGCCGTAGCTAACCTTGTTACCCCGAGAAGCCTTACCCTTCATGCGGCCCCGTTGTTGCTTTCTATATTTAACTCTCTTAGGTAATAACATCTAGGCTTCTCCTTCCATAGCGGTCCGAGCCTTGGGTACAGGGATGATCTCACCCTTGTAAACCCAAACTTTGACGCCTAAACGGCCATATTGGGTATGGGCTTCGGCAAAACCGTAGTCAATGTCAGCCCTGAGGGTATGCAGAGGAATGGTACCTTCATGGTACTGCTCGGTACGAGCGATTTCTGCACCACCCAGGCGGCCGGAACACATGGTCTTAATACCACGTACACCTGTTTTCATGGCGTTATTGATGGCTTGCTTCATGGCACGGCGGAAGGAAACACGATCTTCTAACTGCCGGGCAATATTTTCAGCTACCAGCTGAGCATCGCCATCGGGGTTCTTAACCTCTTTAACATTGATAAAGAAATTACGGCCGAATTTCTTATTGAGCTTTTTCTTGAGGGCATCAATTTCTGCACCCTGACGACCGATAACAATACCGGGCTTAGAGGTGGAAATAGTGATGACAACCTTATCTTCACCTTCTCGTTCAATTTCCAGGCGGGCAACACCAGCATTCTGCAGCTGTGCTTCTGCATATTTACGGATGTTATAGTCTTCAACCAGGAAGCGAGAGAAATCTTTTTTGTTGGCATACCAGCGGGTGTCCCAATCTTTGATAACACCTACTCTAAAACCGTGGGGATTAACTTTCTGACCCATACTTACCTCCTAGGCTCTTTCTCTGACTACTGCAGTAATATGGCAGGTTCTCTTATTGATCCGGCTAGCAGAACCCTTACCCTTAGCCTTCCAGCGCTTAAGGATGGGACCGGGCCGGGCCGAGATTTCTGCTACATAGAGCTGATTGCTATTCAGGCCGTTGTTATTAACTGCGTTAGCTTCAGCAGAGTTGAGTAGCTTGAGGATTACAGGTGCAGCTGCCCGGTTGGTATAAGTCAAGATAGCCTTGGCTTCCGCCAGGTTCTTGCCACGTACCAGGTCACATACCAAAGCAGCCTTGCTGGTAGCCATACGGATGTGAGTTTGGGTGGCCTTGCCTTCGTCCTTACCAATACCCAGGATTTTCTTTTCCTTCTTGGTCAGGACAGGCTTTTTCTGAGATTTCTTTTGAATTTTATGGTAATCAGCCAGGATCTCGTCGCGCTTTTCGAGGAGTTCCTGCTTACTCATTGCTTTCTTTCCCATTTAGCGTCCTCCGATCCTAAACACCTTTTTCGGATCTCGCATGAGATCTGAATGTGCGGGTGGGAGCAAATTCGCCCAACTTATGGCCTACCATTTCTTCCGTGATATATACAGGAACGTGCTTACGGCCATCATGTACCGCAATGGTATGTCCCACCATTTCAGGGAAGATGGTAGAAGAGCGGGACCAAGTCTTAAGAACTATTTGCTCATTCTTCTCGTTCATGTCGATAATGCGCTGCATGAGCTTTTCTTCGACATAGAAACCTTTTTTAGATGAACGACTCATACCTGTCTATCCTCCTACTTCTTCCGACGACGGACAATGAACTTATCCGAAGGCTTATTGTGTTTACGGGTCTTCTTACCAATCGTGGGCTTACCCCAGGGGGACATGGGGCTAGGCATACCGATGGGGTTACGGCCTTCACCACCACCGTGGGGGTGATCGACGGGGTTCATAACCTTACCGCGAACCTTGGGACGATGACCCATGTGACGTACACGGCCAGCCTTACCCAGAGTGATATTTTCATGTTCGATATTACCGACAACCCCTACCGTAGCACGGCAGCTCTGCAGTACCATGCGGTATTCACCGGAAGGCAGTCGCAGTTGAGCATACCGACCTTCTTTGGCCATGAGCTGGGCGGAAGAGCCGGCAGATCTTACGATTTGGCCACCGCGACCGGGTCTCAGTTCCACAGAGTGTACCAGGGTACCTACGGGGATGGAGCTCAGGGGCATGCAGTTACCGGCTACCGGATCAACGGCTTCACCGGCGATAACGGTTTGTCCCACCTTGATGCCCAGAGGGGCCAGGATGTAGCTCTTAGAACCATCGGCATAGTGCAGGAGGGCCAGGTGAGCTGAACGGTTGGGATCATACTCTAAAGCCGCTACTTTAGCGGGGATATCATCTTTAATGCGGCGCCATTCGATGACTCTGTACTTACGCCGGTTACCGCCGCCCCGGCGTCTGACTGTGATACGTCCGTAATTGTTGCGCCCACTGTTCTGCTTGCGCACTCTGAGGAGTGATGCTTCGGGCTTCTTTCCTGAAAGTTCAGAGAAGTCGGCCGTGGTCATTTCCCTACGTGCGGGAGAAGTGGGTCGATAGCTTTTTGCCATTTTACTCTACTCCTTCTCTTGGGGACGACTTACTGGCCGAACCCGAATTCTTCGATCGTGTTGTTGTACTTCTTATTAGGGTTAACGACCTCACCACCCTTAGCCTTATAGGAACCGGCCTGGGGATCGGTGTCAATGGTCACGATAGCTTTTTTATAGCCGGGAGTCCGACCGCTATTAAGTCCAACACGCTTATTCTTGCCTATAACATTTCTGGTATTGACCTTGAGAACTTTAACGTTGAAGAGTTCTTCACAAGCCTGGCGAATCTGTACCTTAGTGGCCTTGGAGGCAACCTTAAAGGTGTACTTGCCATTGTAGCTGTTCAAGGTAGACCGCTCAGTAATGATTGGTGCAATGATGATATCGTGGGGATTCATTAGGCATGTACCTCCTCTAATTTACGGATGCTCGCCTGAGTCATCAAAACCTTGTGGTGCTTGAGCAGGTCGTAAACATTAATGGTATTGACATATTCCACGGTGACACCAGGCAGGTTGCGGGCAGAAAGCTCAACAACTTTATTTTTGGCATCCAAAATCAGCAGAACGGACTTGTCTAACTTCAAGTTATTTAAGACCTGAGCCATAGCCTTGGTCTTAACCTCTTGCAGGTTAAGCTCGTCCAAAACCATCATCTTCTCCCCTTGTACGCAAGCAGATAAGGCAGACTTGAGGGCTACCCTTCTCATCTTCTTAGGCAGGGTCTTGCGATAAGAACGCGGGAGAGGGCCAAAAGTTACACCACCACCAATTTTGAGGGGTGAACGGATGGAACCCTGACGGGCACGACCGGTACCTTTTTGTCTATAAGGCTTACGACCACCGCCGCTGACCTCAGAACGGTCCTTGGCCTTGTGAGTACCCTGGCGTTGGTTACCCAGGTGAATAACTACGGCGCGGTGGAGCAAGTCCAGGTTAGGCTCCCGGGCGAAAATATCGTCAGAAACTTCAATTTCACCTTTGCGGTCACCTTGCATTGTGTATAAATCTAATTTTGCCATTTCAATTACCTCTTCCGCTTCTTAAGCCTTAACGGTATCGCGAATCTCTAAGAGGCTGTGACGGGATCCCGGTACGGAACCCTTAACCACTAAGATATTGCGCTCACCATCGACCATCACGACGTCCAGGTTTTGCACGGTTACCCGCTCATTACCCATTTGGCCAGGCAGCTTATGTCCCTTTTGGACCTTAGCAGGTGTAGCGGATGAACCCAAAGAACCGGAAGCCCGGTGGTATTTAGAACCGTGAGCTACAGGACCGCGGGAAAAATTATGACGCTTGATGCTACCGGCATAGCCCTTACCCTTAGAGGTACCGGCGATATCTACCCGGCTGCCAGCCTCGAACATATCGGCAACGTTGATGACTTGACCAACTTCATATTCCTGATCAGCCTGGAATTCACGCATGTGGCGCATGGGCTTGAGGTCATGCTTTGCGAACTGACCCTGATCGGGCTTATTAACCTTTTTAACTTCTTCGTAAGCCACCTTGATTGCTTCATAGCCATCATTATCAGTGGTCTTCTTCTGGACCACGGTTAAGGGACCGCAATCAATGACTGTGACAGGGATAGCGACACCGGACTCATCGAAAATCTGGGTCATCCCTGCCTTTCTACCTAACATAAATTTACTCATCTTTATTCCTCCTGCTTATTGGTTCACGCAAGGTGAACTTGAGCGGTTTTGCAGATTAGATCTTAATCTCGATGTTAACGCCTGCAGGCATCTCGAGCTTCATCAGGGCTTCCATGGTCTTGTTGTTGGGAGCCAGGATGTCGATCAGTCTCTTGTGGGTTCTAAGTTCAAACTGTTCCCGGGAGTCTTTGTTTACGTGGGGAGACCGGAGAATGGTGTAAATTTCCTTTTCTGTAGGAAGGGGAATGGGACCAGATACAATAGCTCCAGACCTTTTGGCGGACTCCACGATTCTGCCGGCGCTCTCGTCTAAAACCTGATGATCAAAGGCTTTGAGACGAATTCTGATTTTTTGATTTACAGACATATTTCCTCCTGTTATTCAAAGTTCACAACTTAGCCGGGTGTTTCATTTATCTACAAGATAAAACCCAGACGCTTCATCTTTACTTGACGCATGCGCTGGGTTGTTGTCTACCCTCATCATGCTGCGTGTAAACTCACCTGCCTCGGGGGCAGATTACTCGGTCTAAGTTACCCGCCGAAGGGCCGCAGCGGCTCAAGACGGCAATCTCAGACTTCATGGCTAGGCACCCGAAAGACAGCTTTCGAGCGACAGCGGTAAGTATAACTGAGATAAAGCGGCTGTGCAAGCCCCTTTGCCCGTCTTTTAAGCGATTTTAGAGGATAAAAATCTCTCTATATACAAGTTTGGATACTTGCACAAAGCTTTAGATGATAAATTCATTTATGTAGGCACTTTGCGCAAGACTTTAGGCTTAACTGGCGCTAGGCAGTTAATAGTTTAGACTCATGGCTTTCTTCAAACGCTCCAGAGTTTCTCTAGCTACGGCCGAGGCGTGGGCGGAATTCTCTTTGAGCATAGTCAAGATTTGCCCCTGATCCTGCTCAAATTCTGCCCGGCGTTCTCTGATAGGTGTCAGCAGGTCTTGCATGACTTCCAGGAGATGTCGCTTGACTTTAACGTCACCCAATCCCCCGCGCTGGTAATGGTCGGCCATATCTGCTACCAGGCCTTGGTCGGGGTCAAAGGTTTTGAGGTAAGTAAAGACAGGGTTACCTTCTACCTTACCAGGATCCTCTACCCGCAGGTGACCAGGGTCCGTATACATCCCCATAACCTTCTCTTTAACCGTCTTTTCATCATCGGAAAGATAAATGCAATTACCGATGGTCTTGGACATCTTGGCCGAACCATCTGTGCCGGGCAAACGCCCTGTCTTAGACATGATGGCCTCACATTCCCGCAAAACCTCAGTTTGGTAGGTATAGTTGATAGAGCGCACAATTTCATTAGTCTGCTCAATCATGGGCAACTGGTCATTACCTACCGGGACCAGATTGGCCATAAAGGCGGTAATGTCGGCGGCCTGACTGACCGGATAGTTCAAGAAACCGATAGGGACAGTATCGCCAAAACCCTTCTGCTGCATCTCGTTCTTGACCGTAGGATTGCGTTTTAAGCGGGCCAGGGTTACGAAATTCATGTATAGAACCGTGAGTTCCGTGAGTTCGGGCACTAGAGACTGGATAAAAATCGTAGATTTGCGAGGATCCAGGCCCACAGCTAAATAGTCAATCGCCAGCTGCATCACTGACTGGCTCACGGCCTCTCCCCCTGCGGCATGGTCGGTCAAAGCCTGCATATCGGCAATCATAATGAAGTTCTGATCATACTGGTCTTGAAATTCCAGGCGTTTTTGAATAGAGCCCGCATAATGCCCGATATGGAGACGGCCCGAGGGGCGGTCACCCGTTAATACAATGTCACCTAAATGTGAGAATTTATCTGTTTTCTTATCCTCTGCCATATCTATTCCTTATCTAGCACTACCTCCCCCTTGCCTAGTTGGAGGTCGACTGTCTCTCTGCTCTTACTAACTAACTCTTAATCAGTGGTACTAGCTCTGCACTAGCTCTATTTAGTTGCGGCTAAATAATTCTCCTCGACATAAGTGAGGGCTGCTTGTAACTGACTGTCCTCTTCGTGGCTGAGTTGGCCCAGAGGCAGACCGGCTACTTCTTTAGCTAAGCTAACTTCCAGCTGAGGGGCCAGGCCCTCCCCTTCTACACTATCGCCCTTAGGCAAGTAATAGTAAAAATTTGTAATCTGTAAGGCGGACCCATCTGTTAATTCACGGGTGATGGTGCCTACCCCCTTGCCAAAAGATTGCTCACCGACCAGGACCGCCTTGTCATAGTCACGCAGGCAGCCCGCAAAGAGTTCACTAGCGGAGGCCGAATATTGATTCAGGAGCACCACATATTGCCAGTCGTCCGGCACCCCCGCCTTATGGTCCGAGGTCCAGCTCTCTTCATAGGCTTGACCAGCTACCCGGCCCTTGGCTACCGCCAGGGTTCCCGGGGGCAGCAGATAGTCTAGCATCTTAGTCACTTCATAGACATAGCCGCCGCCGTTATTTCGCACATCAAAAATAATGGACTTAACCTGCTGGTCCTTAAAATCTTTCAGGGCCTTGATAAAGTTATCCGCTACGCCGGAGTTAAATTCTAAAATCCGAATATAGCCTATCTCCTCCGTCAAGAGTTCGGCCTTGAGGTTGGAGTTAATGACCTTACCCCGGGTTACCTCCAGGGTGTGGGTCTGATTATCACTGGAACGGAAGACCTCCAGGCTGACGGTTGAACCCTCAGGCCCCCGGACCGCAGAGGCCAGGCTAGTAACGTCAGAGAATTCTGCCACATCCTTACCATCCACACTGAGGAATTGATCACCAATGTGGAGGCCTGCCCGGGCTGCGGGGGAGTCATCAAAGATATCCGAAATCAAATAAATATTATCTTGTTTGGAGACCTGGGCCCCGATGCCATAATATTCACCTTGCATGGACTCTTCCATGGCCGCATATTCTTCACTATCCAGATAAAAGGTGTAGGGGGATTCCATCTCATCCAGAAGGCCTGCATACATGGCTTCAATGAGTTCCGCATCGCTTAATTCCCTAAAATAATCACTCTTGAGGGTATCGTAAATAAGTTGCAATTTCTGCAGCTGTTTAAGGGTGGCGGCGTCAGGATCGTTGAGATTTAAGGCAGGCAGGACTAATTTTGAAATCTGGGACTGGTCCTGCAAACCACTAGAGGTCTGACCCAGCCGCCAAGCCGTTAAGACTTGAGGTAAGAGATAGGTCGCAAATAGGGCTACAATTAAGAGACCAGCCAGCAGGCTAAAGATCCAGCCTCTCCGGGGCTGATCTCCCGGCCCTTCATGCTTAGTATTTTCTCTTAATAAATCTTTGTTATCTGTTTCCATGTCTTAACTCCTTGACCGGTAAAACTGTCTAGTAGAGGTACAAGCGGGGATCTACCGGGGAACCACCAACCTGAATTTCGAAGTGCAGGTGAGGCCCACTGGACATGCCCGTAGAACCTACGCTACCCACAAGCTCACCTGCGCCTACCGTTTGTCCTACTCCGACATAAATTTCGCTCAAGTGGCAATACATAATCATCATGCCCCCACCAATATCAATTTGCACCGTATTACCGCCATAATCCATCCAGCCAGCATAAATGACCGTACCTGTAGCGGCAGCCACCGCAGGAGCGTAATAGTCAGCCGCAAAGTCAAGGCCCGTATGGAAATCATTGAGGCCCATTTCCGGAATGGAACGGGGACCAAACTCGGAAGAAATACCATCGTTTTGAGGGCAGGGCCACACAAAGCCATTACCGGAATAGATAGGAGTATCATAGTCCCCTAGCTCTTCGTATACCTCTTCGTATATATCCTCATAGATCTCTTCGGAAGGGGCTGCTGCTTCTAAACTGGCCAGATACTCCTCCTCCGCCAGACGCCGATTAGCCTCATCAATTTCTAATTGCAATTGCAAGTGGTCATTGGAGAAAGCCTCAACATTATCCGCCAGAACCTGCATCTGCATATCCAGGTTAGACATATTATATTCGTAGTCAGCCAAGTCATTTTCTATGGCCGTTTTATCTTCCCTAATGGCCTCTAGGAGCTGATTATATTCTGCCAGCTGCTTTTCGGTTTCTTCCTTCTGCATCTGGAGTTTGTCTCTTTGCTCCCGCATGCGGTTCAAATCCTGCTCATCCGCATCCGAAATCATCTTCATAAAACGCAGGGTGGAAAAGTAGGCTTCCAGGGAATCAGAGGCTAGAAGAATTTCTAACTGAGACTTTTTCTGCAGGTTATACATTCCCTCAATCCGCTCGTAGTAGAGGGCCTTATGGGCCTCATACTGGCGAATCGCCACCTCCAGGCTGCGCTCTAAAGATTGCTTCATTCTAGTGATAGCAGCTACCTGCTCCACTTGTTTTTCGTAAAGGGCCTGTTGCTCTTCCGAACGTTCCAGCAGCCAAGCCAGGTCTGTATCGATTAAGTCCTGTTGGCTCTGAAATACCGCCAATTCATCTTTGGCCATTTGCCATTGCTGCTCCAGTTCCGCCTGCTCTAACATAAGCCGGTCCAATTCGGCTTGCGTATCTAGGCCTTGTACGGGCCAGGTCGGTAGGAAAATCATGGCAAATAAGCTAAGACTCAAAAGTGCCGTAAAAAGAGAATGTTTATATTGAGAAAATCTTTTGTGCATAAATCACCTAAATAGCTAGGACTAAGCGAGGCAAAGCCACGTAAGCCAAGCTTAGACACGGATATAACGCTTAACCGAGAAAAAGGAGGTTAAGCCACCTACTAAGAGGGCTAATAGTACCACAACTAGCACAACTGGGAGGACCAGCTGCCCCAAAGGCAGAAGGCTGTCCGAAATAAAACCGGCGGCTAAGCTGTTTAAAACGAAGTGATAGGCCAGCAAGATAGCTGTCACACTCAAAATAGAGGCCAGGAGAGAAACGAAGAGGCCTTCAATGACAAAGGGTATGCGAATATAAAGATCCGTCGCCCCCATGGTTTTCATGATACTGAGCTCATTGGACCGGGACAAGGCAATGATACGAATCATATTATTGATGACCATTACAGAGACAATAAAGAGAATGAGAAAGACCAAAATAGATACCAAACTTACAGTTTGAATGGCACTCTGCAGGGTGGACATGAGGGCTGTTTCCATCATGACATCGTAGACACCAGGATACTGCATCACTTCATTTTTAAAGGCCTGTCCCAGGGTAGGATCACCTAAACGCAAGAGGATGGTCCAGGGAATATGGTCCTCATAGTTAAACTCGTCAAAGAGCCCCTCCTTGCCCATGAGGTCCATGAAATCCGACATGTTATCGGCGGGACTCATCACTTTATACTCTACAATATTCTCGTTATCCTCAAATTGCTTGGCCAAGTTAACTACGGAATCCTGGCTTACCCCCAGTTGAAATTGAATTTCCACGGGAGGAATTTCGCCGGCTTCCTTTAAAACAATATTTGCATTATAAGCAAAGACCACAAAAGCAGCTAAGAGACTGAGCATAATAAACATGGTGGTGATAGACAGAATCAGCACCATGGGGTGTCTTTTCAGCCCGGTAAAGCCATCACGTATGGCATAACGTAAACCTTTATTACCCATAACTAGCTAATTTTCTCCTGCTTGCCAGCGTGAAATCTACTGCGCTGTTTACGCCTTTGGGCATCAGCTGCCAATTTCTTTTCCAGAAGCTGCAAATCCGGGGCGGGATCAGCTTCCGCCTCCAGTAGTTGAGGGAGCTGAGAGCCTTTTGCAAGCTGAGGGCCTTGGGGCGAAGGGGCAGGATCTTCCCCCGCACTTGACACCTGGTCTACTAAGCTCAGCTTAGAATTAGGATTTTGTCTTTTGTTATCATCTAGCAAGCGGCGCATCTCTTCCGAAACTTGGGGCTTCACTGAGACAAAGTTTTTGGAGAAGTCTTCTTCCACCCTAGGGGCCTCATCACGAGTTACCCGGCCATGACGCAACTCAATAACCCGTTTATTCATTTTACGTACAGTATCTAAATCGTGGGTACAGGCAATAACCGTTGTACCAGCACGGTTAATTTCATCTAAAAGGGCCATAATGGCTTCGCTATTTTGCTTATCCAGGTTACCCGTAGGCTCATCAGCCAAAATCAGACGGGGATTATTAACCATAGCCCTGGCTACCCCTACCCGCTGGGCTTCACCGCCCGAGAGCTCGTTGGGGTAGAAATCCGCCTTATGGCGGAGGCCCACTACGGAAAGTACTATGGGGACCCGGCGTTCAATCACATCGCGCGGGGCTCCTACGATTTCCATAGCAAAGGCCACATTTTCAAAGACGGTCTTGGAATCAATCAGGCGGAAGTCTTGGAAAATCAGACCAATTTTCCGCCGCAGATAGGGGACCAACTTTTGTTTCATGCGTGAAACATCGAAATTATCCAAGACCACTGTCCCGGAAGTAGGGCGTTCTTCACAGGTGAGCAGTTTGATTACGGTAGATTTACCGGCACCCGACTCCCCTATCAAAAAAATAAATTCGCCCGCATCAATTGAAAAGTTCGCTTGATGCAGGGCGTGAACTCCCCGGGAATAATCCTTGGATACATCTATAAATTCTATCAAGTTCTTACCTCTATTCTAAGCAAGGTAAGACCTGGAGGTCTTACCAGTGCTTGTCCAGGGTTTGAGCCTCGTCCTCTTGTTGTAAGGATTCCAGGTATTTATACACCATGGAAGCGAGCTTAAAGAGCACGGCATCTTCAAAGGTGCGCAGGTCTAAACCCGTAATTTTTTGGACTTTATCTAAGCGATAAACCAAGGTATTTCTATGGACAAATAGTTGGCGCGAAGTTTCAGACCCATTGAGATTATTCTCAAAGAATTTCTCAATGGTGAGGAGGGTTTCAGGATCTAAAGCCTCATAAGTATCCGGGGCAAATACCTCGGACAGGAACATCTCGCAGAGGGTCCGGGGCAGCTGATAAATGAGGCGACCCAGGCCTAAGCGTTTGTACCACATAATCCGCTCTTCTTCTTCAAAGATGGAGCCCACAGTCAGGGCCAGGGCAGCCTGGCGGTAGGAAGAGGCCGTATCCTTGAGGTGTTCAGCAGGTAAGCCAATACCCACGGTCACATTGCGACCTTCCTGCTCAAAGCCTGCAATGACCATTTGGCTAATCTCATCAATATAGGCTTCGTCATGATCGGCCAAGGAAGCCAGCACCACTACGGTATGCTCATCTACAGGCAGAATGTAGTCGTCTACACTGGCAAATTGAGTTTTGATTAAGTTCACACAGGTCTGGTCACAGGCCTCACCAAAGCTTAGGAGGATAACCTGACGACTGAGGAAGTAGTCAATTTTGAGTTCCCGCGCCTTGAGGGGGATATCACCTGGCAATTCGTTTTCTAAAAGAACATTCTTCAAGAAGGAGGAACGTTCGTCATTGAGGTCACGACCATCGTAGGCGGTTTCTACCGTGCGGGCCAGGAGGACCAAAAGGTCGCGGGCAGCGGTATCTTCGCCTTCCATATAGTAGACGGCTTTCTCGTCATCAGCAAAGTTAACTGCGAGAAAGGACAGACCGTGACCTTGCACCACATCTTCTGTCTCCAGGGCCTGGCGGGCAAGCTCAAATACCCCCTCGCCGTATTTGGCGTTGAGCTGGGCTGCTTGTTCGGGATTCTGATCCAGGATAATACCCAGTTCATGTTCCAGACTTTGGGCTATCTCGTTAACGATTCTCTTGATCTTTTCCATAAAAATACCCTTTCCCAAATTGTACCTGAGACATATAGAGACTGGGGTTGCAAAACCCCAGTCTGTGTTGCGGCTAGCTTACAATCAAATTAAGTTTAGAACAAACCGTTAATGTTACCTTCGCTATCTACATCAATATTTTCAGCTGAAGGAACCTTGGGCAGACCAGGCATGGTCATAATTTCACCCGTGAGGGCTACCAGGAAGCCAGCACCGGCAGAAATTCTGACATTACGCACGGTGAGGGTAAAGCCTTCGGGGGCACCCAGGAGCTTGGGATCATCCGAGAAGGAGTACTGGGTCTTGGCCATGCAGATGGGTAGCTTGCCAAAGCCAAGTTCTTCAGCTTCTCTAATTTGTCTCTTAGCCCCGGCGGTAATCTCTACCTTATCAGCGCCGTAGATCTTCTTAGCGATAGCTTCAATCTTCTGAACAGGGTCTAAATCCAGGTCATAGGTAAAGTTAAGCGGTTTTTCCTGCTCACAGAGTTCAACCACCTTTTCAGCCAAGGCCATACCGCCTTCGCCGCCCTTGCCCCAAACTTCTGAGAGAACAACTTCTACCCCGTACTGTTTGGTCAGTTCGCGGATAGTTTCCAGTTCATTTTCCGTATCCGTGGGGAAGCGGTTGATGGCTACTACGACATTGGAATTAAAGACTTCTTGCAGGTTTTGAATGTGTTTTTGCAGGTTGGGCATACCCTTTTTCAGGGCCTCAATATCTTCATTATTGAGGTCTTTGAGGGCAGCACCACCATGGTGTTTCAGGGCACGTACGGTCGCTACGATAACTACTACTGCGGGGTTGAGCTCAGCAGCCCGGCATTTAATATCCAGGAATTTCTCAGCACCCAGGTCAGCACCGAAGCCGGCTTCCGTAATGGCATAATCTGCACTCTGCATAGCCAGGCGGGTAGCCATCACTGAGTTACAGCCGTGGGCAATGTTGGCGAAGGGACCACCGTGGACAAAGGCCGGGGTACCTTCCAGGGTCTGGACCAGGTTAGGTTGCAGGGCGTCCTTGAGCAGGGCGGTCATAGCACCCTGGGCATTGAGGTCAGCACAAGTAACAGGCTTCTTGTCGTTGGTGTAAGCAACAATCATACGGCCTAAACGAGCTTCCAGGTCTTCTAAAGAAGTTGCCAGGCAGAAAGCTGCCATAACTTCCGAAGCCACGGTAATATCAAAGTGGTCTTCGCGGGTGATACCGTCACCACGTTTGCCTAGACCAATCACGATATTGCGGAGTTGGCGGTCGTTCATGTCTACGCAGCGGTTCCAGACGATACGACGGGTGTCAATGTTCAGGGCATTACCTTGGTGGATATGGTTGTCCAGCATGGCTGCTAAGAGGTTATTGGCGGCCCCGATGGCGTGGAAGTCACCGGTGAAGTGCAGGTTAAGGTTTTCCATGGGTACAACCTGGGCATAACCGCCACCGGCTGCCCCACCCTTAACCCCGAATACGGGACCCAGAGAGGGTTCACGCAGGGCTACGGCAGATTTTTTACCGATTTTGCGGAGGCCGTCACCAAGACCGACTGTGGTGGTAGTTTTACCTTCACCGGCAGGTGTGGGGTTGATAGCCGTAACCAAAACGAGCTTAGCCTTGGCCTGGTCAGGTTTGATAGCTGAGAAAGGTACCTTAGCCATGTAATGGCCATAGGGGATAATCTCTTGGGGATCCAGACCAGCACGTTCTGCGATCTTGCTAATGGGTTCTAGGGTTGCCTCCTGGGCAATTTCAATGTCAGACTTGTAGGACATGTTTTTACCTCCGCAATGTCAAATTAAAAGTCTTCTAATTCTTGGCCGGCAGACAACTCTTTGAGATCAATCAACCAGATTACTCTACCGGCAACTTTTATCAGTCCATCTTCCTCCATGCTGATCAGCTCCCGCGACAAGGAAGGTCGGGGCATGGCCAAAAGTTTAGCCACCATGGCCTTGCTGACCGGCAATTCTACAGCAGGAGTAGATACTATTTGCAGCTCATCCTTGAGTCTGGTTCCCTTCTCTTCCAACTTGTCGCGCAAAAGTTCGATTAAATAAGCCGATATTTTGCGGCGCAGGCTGCGCTGGGACAGCAAATTGATACGGCGTTCTTGCTCGTAGATGGTGTCAGATAGGGAGGAAAGAATATTGCTTAAGAGCTGAGGAGATTGAGCAATCATTTCCAGGACTCTTTGCCGCGAAATAAAGAGATACTTGCCATTGGTTGCGGCTTCCAAGCTAGATTGATAATAGCGGCGGTTACCAAAAAAGAGGCTCTCACCGAAAGTATCACCGGCGCCTAGCAGATTAAGGGTGGAGTAGTCCCCATTGGGGGAGGTCATCATAATGGCGGCCTGACCTTCTACGATCACAATCAAGCCTTCGCAGCGATCACCTTCTTGGACTATCAGATCGCCCTTCCAAAAAACTTCCAGCTTGGAATTTTCACAATAACTACGGTAGATTTGCTGGTCCAAATCCTGGAACAGTGCAGTCTCGCGCAGAATGTCACAAATTCGTTTCAATTGGAACCTCACATCCCTACCCTGCAAAAGCAAGTTGGTGCGGATGACAGGACTCGAACCTGCACGCTTGTGGGCACTGGAACCTAAATCCAGCGTGTCTGCCAATTCCACCACATCCGCGAACGCATAAGCTGACCCATAGATTTTAACCAATAAAGCTAGTAAAAGTAAAGGGCTAGACCCGGTTTACTTTAGTCACCTTGCACAAGCAAGCCGAGCTCTCACTTGAGCTGCTTGTCACAGGCCGGACCGACTCCGGCCTCGACAGCAAGGCCTTAAGCAGGCAGGTCAGGGCTTTTGCCTTATTCATCCAATTTCAGGACGGAGAGGAAGGCCTCTTGGGGTATATCTACAGACCCTACAGACCGCATGCGCTTCTTACCTTCCTTCTGCTTCTCCAACAATTTTTTCTTACGACTGATGTCACCACCATAGCACTTGGCCAAAACATCCTTGCGGTAGGCTCTTACGGTCTCACGGGCGATAACCTTACCAGCAATGGCCGCCTGGACCGGGACCTCAAACTGATGGCGGGGTATATTCTCTTTAAGTTTCTCCACTATCCGTCGGGCCCGGGGGTAAGATTTTTCCCGGTCAATAATAAAGCTCAAGGCATCTACCACTTCCCCGTGGATGACTATATCTAATTTGATGAGGTCACCCTTACGGTACTCGAGGAAGTTGTAAGACAAGGAGGCATAGCCCCGGGACCGCGACTTCAAGGCATCAAAGAAGTCATAAATAATCTCGTTTAGGGGCATGTCGTAATGGATTTCGACAATCCGCTTATCCAGGTATTGCATATCCTTAAAGGTCCCCCGCCGGTCCTGGCAGAGCTCCATGATGTTACCCACATAGTCGGTGGGCGACATGATATTAGCCCTCACTATGGGCTCCTGGATAAAGTCAATCTGGTCCGTAGGCGGCATATCTGTGGGATTTTGCAGGTCAATTACGCTACCGTCCGTGAGCTGTATTTTGTAGACCACAGAAGGGGCGGTAGAAATCAAGTCCAAGTCGTATTCCCGTGCCAAGCGTTCTTGGATAATTTCGTAATGCAGGAGGCCTAAAAAGCCGCAGCGGAAACCAAAGCCCAAGGCCGCAGAGGTTTCGGGTTCAAAGGACAAGGCGGCATCATTAAGCTGGAGTTTCTCTAAGGCCTCGCGCAGAGCGTTGTAGTCAGCCCCATCCACCGGGTAAAGGCCGCAGAACACCATCTGCTGCACCGGCTCGTAGCCCGGCAGGGCCTCGGCAGCCGGTCTTTCTAGCAGGGTGACCGTATCCCCTACCCGGGTATCCTGCACATTCTTGATGGAAGCAGCAATATAGCCCACCTCGCCACTCCTGAGTTCCTGGCGATTGTGGATTTTCCCCGGACTGAAAACCCCTAATTCCACCACCTCGAACTCGGTCTGTGAGTGCATGAGGAGGATTTCCTGGCCCAGGCTCAGCTTGCCTTCTTTGACTTGAACATGGAGTATAACTCCCTTGTAGGGGTCATACTCGGAGTCAAAAATTAAAGCCTTGAGGGGGGCATCAGGGGCGGGTTCGACCGGAGGCGGCAGTTGATGAACTATAGCCTCCAGGACTTCCCGGATATTCAGGTTATTCTTGGCTGAGATAGCGGGAGCCTCAGAGGCATCGATACCAATAACTTCCTCAATCTCTTCCCTAACCTCCTCCGGACGGGCCGCCGGCAGGTCAATCTTATTAATTACGGGCAAAATTTCTAAATCTGCGTCAATGGCTAAATAGGAGTTAGCCAGGGTTTGGGCTTCCACCCCCTGGGCCGCATCCACTACCAAAATAGCCCCGTCACAAGCTGCCAGGGTACGGGAAACCTCATAGTTGAAGTCCACATGTCCCGGTGTATCAATCAGGTTGAAAAGATAGGTCTCACCATTCTCGGCCGTATAGTTGAAGCTAGCGGCCCGAGCCTTAATCGTGATACCGCGCTCGCGCTCCAGCTCCATATTGTCCAGGAGCTGGTTCTGCATTTCCCGGCTGGAAATGGCCCCGCAGTTTTCAATAATACGGTCGGCCAGGGTAGATTTACCATGGTCGATATGAGCAATGATACAGAAGTTGCGAATATGGGAAATTCTCTCTTGTTCAGTGGGCATTATTTTTCTTTGCTAATCTCTATTTGGGTACGCCTAGGGCCTCAAAGGGATAAAAGCGTACGAGTAATTTACCTAAAATTGCGGACTGGGGCACCGGGCCATAGTAGCGGCTGTCGGTGGAGTTATTGCGGTTATCACCTAGAACATAGTACTCCTGAGTTCCCAGGGTCACCTTGCTAAAGCGCGAATCCCGGCTCAAGGTTTTTAGGTCCTCGGCTAAGAAGGGCTGGTCCAGAACTTGATCATTGATGTAAACCTTACCCTCCTTGATTTCCACGGTTTCTCCCGGGAGCCCGATAACCCTTTTAATCACCCGGTTGGGATGGTCGGTTTCTACCCAGTGGGTATCCACCGTGATGATGTCAAAACGGTTAATGGCCCCGAAATAACGGGTCACCTTCTCTACCAGGAGCTCATCCCCGTCCTGGAGGGTAGGGACCATGGATTGACCCTTTACCGTATTTCTTTGGATGACGAATTGGGTTAAGAGCAGGGCCACCACTAGGACAAGGAGGAAGGTCTTGGCATAATCCAAGATTTCCGTCAGCAGGTCCAATTTACCCTTGCCCGGACCTCCCGGAGAAGCAGGCAGGTCTTCCTCTAAAAGGTCAGTCTCGGTCTCCGGCTCGCTGGGCCCAGGGTCTGTTCCCTCACTTAAGGAATCTAACTCGGCCCACTCCGCCTGCTTTTGCTCAGTGTCAGCTGCTCTATATGTATCTTGTGGAGTCAATTTTATCTTCCTCTCACTAGGCTAAGATCTTGCCAATCCGGGCAAGCAGCCTACCCTATTCTGCTTGGTCCGTCGCCTTCTCCTCATCAGCCTTCTGCCTCTTACTAGGCTGGATGGTCAAACCCAATTCTGCCAGTTGAGCCGGATCCACGGGTGAAGGACAGCCGGACATAAGGTCTGAAGAGTTTTGAATCTTGGGGAAGGCGATGACGTCACGGATATTGTCCGTCCCACAAATGAGCATGACCAGCCGGTCTAAACCCAGGGCCAGGCCAGCATGAGGGGGTACTCCATACTCAAAGGCCTTGAGCAGGAAGCCAAAACGCCGTTTGGCTTCTTCCAGGGGCAGGCCCAGGAGGTCAAAAATACGGGCCTGCAAGTCGGGGTCAAAAATACGCAAGGAGCCAGAACCCAATTCATAGCCATTAATGACCAGGTCATAGGCATTGGCTCGCCAGTTGGCCGGCTCTTTCTGCTCATCTTGGAGGTCTTCTTCCAAGGGCATAGTAAAGGGGTGGTGGGCCGCCACCAAGCGGTCCTCTTCTTCATTATATTCAAACATGGGGAAGTTAATAATCCAGAGGGGGGCCCATTTGCTCTGGTCAATCATCTGCAATTCCCGGGCAATCTCCAGGCGGAGCCGTCCCAAAACTTCCAAGGCCTTATATTTTTCATCGGCAATAAGGAGGAAGAGGTCGCCCTCACCTGCCCCACAGCGTTCGGCCAGCTGGGCCATAAACTCGGCACCTAAGAACTTGGTAGCTGAGCCGCGGAGGGGATCTTCGTAAGACATCCACACCAGGCCCTTAGCCCCGTTTTCCTGGGCAAATTTGCCTAATTCATCCAGGCGGCGGCGTTTATAGCTGGAGCCTCCGGGTACCGCTATGGCCCCTACCATGCCTCCCCCCTCGACTGCCGAGCTGAAGACCCGGAAATCACTTTCCCGAGCCAGGTCGGACACATCGTGTATCTCCATACCAAAACGGATATCCGGCTTGTCAGATCCGTAGCGAGCCATGGCTTCGTCCCAGGTCATGCGGGGCAGGGGCAGGCTAACCTCTACGCCCGCCTGGGCCTGGAGGAGGTCATGAATATAACGCTCCACTAAAGTCCGTACATCCTCCGCAGACACAAAGCTCATCTCTAAGTCGATTTGGGTAAATTCCGGCTGCCGGTCGGCCCGCAAGTCCTCATCTCGGAAGCAACGGGCTAGCTGCATATAGCGGTCATAGCCCGCCACCATCAAGAGCTGCTTGAAGAGCTGGGGGGATTGGGGCAGGGCGAAGAATTCGCCGGGGAAGACCCGGGAGGGCACTAGGTAGTCACGGGCCCCCTCGGGGGTAGATTTAATGAGGGTAGGGGTTTCAATTTCTAAGAAGCCCTCTTGGCTGAACCAGTTGCGGGTAAAGTTGGCAATCTGGTGGCGCTTGAGCATGTTCTTCTGCAGGCTAGGTCTACGCAGGTCCAAGTAGCGGTATTCCAAGCGCAAGGCCTCCCGGGCCTGGTCGCCACTCTCATCAATATAGAAGGGTGGAGTTTTAGAACTTGAAAGAATCCGCAGCTCCTTAACATGCAGCTCGTAAGCCCCGGTTGGCATATCCGGATTGGGGTCCTGCCGCTTGCGGAAGTTACCCACACAGGCCAAGACAAATTCCCCTCTCACCTTTTGGGCCTTAGCTAGCAGGTCCGGGCCGGATTCTTCATCGATTACCAGCTGCAGCTCGCCCGAGCGGTCACGCAGAGTGAGGAAGACAATTTTGCCTAAATCTCTCTGTAAATGGCACCAGCCCATCAGGGTCAGTTCTTGTCCCAGATTCTCTTCGGAAACTTCGGCTACCCGCATACTGCGTGTTAAGCCGGCCATACTTTCACTCATTCTACAATCCCTCTATTTCTCTACTTATTAATCTCGTTCTCTACTTATTAATCTGGTTAATCTAGTTAACTTAATCTGGTTAACCTAGTCAACACTTTAGCTAGATGATCTCGTCAATACTTGTATTTTACTCAGCTCGTCCCCGCCTGCAAGCAGGGGCCTAGGGCAATGCTTGAGGACAGGGGCTGACCCCGACCTACAAGTCTCCTAGGCCTTTTGCAGCAAGAACTGGACCAGTTCGTCAAAACTCATCTCTAGTTCTGCCCCGTCTGACATGCGCTTCAGCTTGGCATTGAGGCGAGCGGCCTCCTCTTCCCCAAAGACCATGAGATAGCGGGCCCCGGTCCGGTTAGCGTGTTTCATCTGGGCCTTAAAGGACCGGCCCAGAATATCAGATTCGGCGTGAATACCTGCCGCCCTTAGCCGGTAGGTAAAGGCAGCAGCCTGATCCCGGAAGGCAGGAAAGGAAGCCACAAAGATGTCAGGTTGCCTATCCTCCTGGGGCAGGAGGTCCTGGGCCTCCAATTCTAAGAGCAGACGTTCAACCCCCAGGGCGAAACCTACAGCAGGGGTATCTTGGCCACCTAATTCTGCCACCAGACCGTCATAACGGCCACCTCCACAAATCGTACCCTGACTGCCTACATTTTCCGAAATAAATTCGAAAACCGTACGGGTATAGTAGTCCAGGCCCCGAACGATACGCTTGTTAATGATATAGGGAATTTCAAAGGCATCAAGTAGGCCTAACAATTCTTGCCAGTGGTCCTGACAAGCCGGGCACAGGGCATCCAGGGGTGCGGGTGCATCCTTAGTTACGGCCTGACAAGACTCTTGCTTGCAGTCTAATATCCGCATGGGGTTGGTCTCAAAACGCTTTTGACAATCTTCGCAAAGCTCACCCAGGCGGGGCCTTAGATAATCCCGCAGCTGGTCCAAATAGGCGGGCCGGCAGTCCGGACAACCTATGGAATTAATCTGTAGGCCGATATCGGTCAGGCCCAACTCCGAAAAGAAAATCCAAAGCAGGCTGATGAGCTCGGCATCCGCCGTGGGGGCCGCAGAGCCAAAGCACTCACAGCCTAGTTGTTCAAATTCCCGGTAACGGCCCTTCTGCATCTTTTCATAGCGAAAGGCGGAGATAATATAGTAAAGCTTTTGGGGTGAAGGAAGAGAGGCCAGGCCGTGCTCTAGGTAGGCACGGACCACGCCTGCTGTCCCCTCTGGGCGCAGGGTCATGGCACGACCACCCTTGTCCTCGAAGTTATACATTTCTTTCTGAACTACATCAGTAGCATCCCCTACCCCCCGGGCAAAAAGTTCCGTTTGCTCAAAGGTGGGGGTGCGGATTTCTGCATAAGAAAAACGCTGACCCAGCTCACGAAATTTCGCCTCCACCTTCTGCCAGGCCTGGCTATCCTGAGGGAGCACATCTTTGGTGCCACGCGGGGCTGCATAATTCATCTAAACTTACCTCCAAGCTTGTAAACTATTTGCCTAGTATAGCAGATGGGGCGGGCCGAGCGATATGCTGCCTAGCCTTCCTTGGCCCCCGTAATCGCCCAGGCCAGTGTGTGCTACAATTAGCAAAATCCCTGCGCTATGTTAGCCGGTAAAGCTGGAGATTTTGCCAGGGCTAGACCAAGCCGCATACCATGAGGAGCCGCATATGAACTTACAAGAATCAGGCGAAATGTACTTAGAAACCCTTTACATTCTAGCCAAGGAACAGGAGATTGTACGGTCCATCGACTTGGCCACGGCCATGGGCTATTCTAAGCCCTCCATTTCCCGGGCCGTCCACAACCTACAGGACCAGGGCTTTTTAAGCATGGGAGATGATGGACGCTTGGAACTCACGCCCCAGGGGCTAAAAGTAGCTCAGAGCATGTACGATCGCCATGTCTTCTTTTCCAATTATTTTATTGCCATAGGGGTGGACCCCCAAAAGGCCATTGAAGATGCCTGTAGCCTAGAGCACGTTATTTCCCAGGAAACCTTCGAGCATATGAAGGACCACATTAACACCGTTATGAAGTGGGATGACCAAGACCATTACACCGCCTATCTCAAAAACAAACAGGCCGCGCTCTAGGGAGACCGAGCAGCCCCACTGCCCCCACTTAAGCTTTACCCCCTACGAAGCTCTAAATCTCACAAAACTCTAAAACCCAATTAAAATCTAACCCCCACCAAGCTTTAACCAGAGGAAGGGCCCCGCCAGCTGGCGGGGCCCTGTTTTGAGGAGACGTATGAAGAGGTTTTCTGTGTAGTTCTCATTGACTACAATGCTATCTTACCTTTAGTCTGTGGCAAAAAGACCACCGCTTTTTGAATAATTGTGAAATATTATCCTAACTTGTAACAAATACTTGAGGGGCGGTCCCGCCGAGACCGCCCCTAACTTATTTTGCTTTACCTATGCCTCCAGACTCTAGCCTCTGTATCCAGGCTGGAGCCAGCAGACTTTTAGCTGTCAGGCCTAGCTAGACGAGCCTTAGCTCTCAGGCTCTAGCGAGAGGAACTTTAGCTCTCAGACTCTAACGAGCAGCAAAGCTAAACTCTTTGCGTTCATCCACTCCTACCTCTAACTTTTGACCCGGTAAAACCCTGCCTTCCAGGATGGCCTTGCCCAGAGCGGTTTCTAAGTGGGATTCCAGATAGCGTTTGACCGCCCTAGCCCCAAACTGAGGCGAGAAGGCCCTTTCCATAATGAGTTCCTTAGCTTCTGCGGCCAGGCTAAGCCTAATCTCCTGTTCGGACAGGCGCTGGTTGAGGTCGGCAATTTGCAGGTCAATAATCTCCGAGATTTCCTCCCGGCCCAAAGGCTTAAAGAGAACTGTTTCATCAATACGGTTAAGGAATTCAGGCCGGAAGCGGGCATGCATTTCTGCCTCGACTTGTTTTTGAGCAACCGGGGTAATTTCTCCCTGGTCATCGATGCCCTCCATCAGGTATTGGGAACCCAGGTTAGAGGTCATAATAATCACCGTATTTTTGAAGTCCACGGTCCGTCCTTGCCCATCCGTCAAGCGACCGTCATCCAGGACCTGGAGGAGGATGTTAAAGACGTCGGGGTGAGCCTTTTCAATCTCGTCAAAGAGAATGACGGAGTAGGGTTTACGGCGGACTTGTTCAGTCAGCTGCCCCCCTTCTTCGTATCCCACATAACCCGGAGCCGCACCAATCAGGCGGGAGACATTGAATTTTTCCATGTACTCCGACATGTCGATGCGGATGAGGTTTTTCTCTGAATCAAAGAGGACCTGGGTTAAGGTCTTGGCCAATTCGGTTTTACCTACCCCCGTAGGACCCAAGAAGATGAAGGAGCCAATGGGCTTCTGGGCATTTTTCAGACCGGACCGGGCCCGGATAATGGCATCCGCAATAGCTTGGACTGCCTGGTCTTGGCCCACTACCCTCTGGTGGAGGATCTGGGGCAGGCTGAGCACCTTCTCCCTCTCTGAGGCCTGGAGCTTGGCTACCGGAATGCCCGTCCACTTGGAGACTACTTCGGCAATATCTTCTTCATCCACTTCTTCCTTGAGACCACCCTCGTCTGCGGCCGCCTTGGCGTTGGCCGCAGCCAGGTCAGCTTCCAGCTGGGCTAAACGCTTGTACTTAAGCTCCGAAAGTCTTTCAAAGTCGTAGGCTCGCTCAGCTTCGGCCATCTCATTTTTTACCTCATCGATTTCTGCCTTGAGGTCTTTCACCAAATCGATATTTTTCTTGTCTGCCTCCCACTCCGCGAACTGGCGGTCAAAGTCCGCCTGTAGCTTGGCCCGGTCTTCTTCCATCTGGGCTAAGCGAGTCTGGGAAGCAGCATCTTCCTCTTTTTTAAGGGCAGTAATTTCAATTTGTAGCTGGAGAATGCGCCGGCGCATTTCGTCCAGAGCCTCCGGCATCGTATCAATCTCTGTACGGACCATGGCACAGGCCTCATCCATGAGGTCAATGGCCTTGTCGGGCAAGAAGCGGTCGGTAATATAACGGTCGGAAAGCTTGGCACAGGCCAGGACTGCATTATCGGAAATACGGATACCGTGGTGGATTTCGTATTTCTCCTTAATCCCCCGTAAGATAGAAATCGTATCTTCCACATTGGGCTCCTGGACTAAGACCCTCTGGAAACGCCGCTCCAGGGCTCCATCCTTTTCAATGGATTCCCGGTACTCATTGAGGGTGGTGGCACCGATTACCTTGATTTCACCCCGCGCCAGCATGGGCTTCATCATATTAGAGGCATCCAAAGACCCCTCCGCCTTACCTGCGCCCACGATGGTATGAATCTCGTCAATGAAGAGGATGATTTCCCCATAGGATTGCTGGATAGCAGACAAGACCTTTTTCAGCCTGTCTTCAAATTCACCCCGATATTTAGCACCGGCCACCAGGGCCCCCAGGTCCAGGGACCAAATGCGCTTGCCCTGCAGGGGTTCCGGCACATCGTTTTTCACAATGCGTTGGGCCAAGCCTTCAACTATGGCTGTCTTACCTACTCCCGGTTCCCCAATGAGGACGGGGTTATTCTTCTTACGACGGGAGAGGATACGGATGGAGTCACGAATCTCCTCATCCCGGCCAATCACCGGGTCAATCTTGCCCTGCTTGGCTTCTTCGGTCAGGTCACGACCGAAATTGGCCAGGACCTCAGCTTGCTCCTCAGAAAGGCCCGTTTGATTTTTCTGGTCCTCACGGAAGCTCTCCAAGCCAGCCACAAAGTTTTGTCGGTTGATGCGGAAGCTACGCAAAATTTGCCCGGAGTCGGAGTTCTTTTCTTCTAAGAGGGCCAGGTACAAATGGGTGGGTAGAATTTTACCGGCCTGGTCTTGTAACTGGTCTTCGGCCTTGAGCAAAATTCGCTGCAAGATGGTGGACGGGTATGTGGAACTATTGCCGTCTTGGCTAGGCAGGTCGCCTAGTTTGGCGGTCACGGCAGATCGGTAGGCTTCCCAGTCTACACCTAGCCTTTGGAGCACTCGTACCACTACACTCTTTTCATCGGCAATGAGGGCTAGGTGCAAGTGCAGATCGCCCAGTTCAGGGTTACCTGCCTTAATAGCCATATTTTGTGCATTTTCTACGACCTCCAAGGCTGTGGGATCAAATCTATCTAAATTCATCTATTAACCTCCTGGGGATGTGCCTTGCTAAAGGGCAATTGCAGCCTTGCTAAAGACCTGCTTGCGCTTTACTAAAAACTTCCCCTGTGTAAACTAATTGATAAAACTATTCTAAGACTTTGGCCCTCTTCAATCGTGAAGTCCGGGCTGCGTCTTGTGAAGTTTTATGACTTAAGTCTAAACTATTTAGCACTCATAAGCAAAGAGTGCTAAATCGCGCAAAAGTTGACTTACACTGAAGTTAAGAAATATAGGTATAAAATGTTTTCGCGCAAAGCTCTTACCAGTCTCAGTAAAATCCTGGCCAGCCTCAGCCTCATGGTCCTCCTCTGGGGTACGGCCATTAGTCTCACCAGCCTGCAGACCTGGACCTACCAGGCCTATCTGCCGGCCCTGGCCGCTCAAGACCCCCAGGACTTGGGGGAAGACCGCATCCTGGAAAATTACTGCAGGATGATAAATTACGGGCTAAATCCTGGCCAGGTCGGCCAACTGGAATTCCAGAGCCTGCCCATGTCACCCCAAGGCCGCCAACATTTTGCCGAGGTAAGAGCCGTCTTTCAGGCCATCTTAAAGTTGACCCTAGCTTCCCTCCCCCTCTGCCTCTTGACCTTAACTTATTTACACCAAATGAAAATTCACAGCCCTCTCTTGTGGGGCCCTCTGGGGGCCCTCCTAATCCCTGCCCTCCTAGCCCTCCTCATGCTGGTAGATTTTTCCCGGGCCTTTACCCTTTTTCACCAGCTGGTTTTCCGTAATGACTACTGGATTTTTGACCCTACCCAGGACCCCATCATCAACTACTTGCCCCAGGAATTTTTCCAGACCATGGCCTTCCTCATTTTGCTGGTCCTGCTGCTGCTTTGCCTTTTGAGCATAGCTCTCTATCAGCTGCTGAAGTCCAAGGGTGACAAGCAGAAGCGTACAGAAGAGAAGAAATAGCTTCTGCTGTATGGGATTTCTCAAATTCATTTCCTTTAACAAGTTACTGAGGGTTATAGACTCGGCAAGCTGCATCTAGACCTAAAATCATGTCACTGCTCTACAGGAGGAAGTTGGAGTAGAAAAAAGGGTGTCTCACTGCACAAAAGTGCATGAGACACCCTGTTATACATTATCTGGGGAACTTAGGGAAGCTGAAACTTTAAATGCAGCTTCCTTGCTTCCCGCACTTAAGCTGACTCAAGCTGTGGGCCACTTACTAAGCAAAAAATTCCTTGCTCAGATAGTAGAGGAGGTCGGCCCCTACCCCACTGGCCCCCTTGGGTGCCCGGTCGCTACCGGACTCATTGTAAGAGGTACCAGCTATATCTAAGTGGAGGAAGGGAGTGGCATTGGCAAAGGCCCGGACAAAGAGGCCAGCTGTGATAGAGCCGCCACCCCGGATGCCACCATTCTTGATGTCTGCACGTTCTGATTTATTCTTAGCCTCGTAATCTTCATCGATGGGCAGACGCCAGACCTTGTCACCGGAGAGTTGGGAGGCCTTGGCGGCAGCCTGCCAAAGTTCTTCCGAGTCCGAGATAGACCCGGTTACATGGTCGCCTAAAGCCGTGATGACAGCCCCTGTCAGGGTGGCAATATCCACAATAGCCGTGGCTTTCTCTTTCTGCCAGGCATAGGTTACGGCATCGGCCAGAGTCAGCCGGCCTTCGGCATCCGTAGACATAATCTCTATGGACTTGCCGGCCAGAGAGCCAATGATGTCACCGTTATGGAAGGCGTTACCCGAAACCATATTTTCACAGGCGGCCACTAAAGCTACGACATTAACCTTAGCCTGCTCACGGGCCAGGGCTCCCATGGCGGCGATAACAGCTGCGGAACCGGCCATGTCAGAATTCATGAGTCTCATACCACTGCCAGGCTTGAGATCATAGCCACCTGAGTCGTAGCAAAGTCCCTTACCCACTAGGGCCAGGATTTCTTTACTCTCGGGATTATTCATGTAACGCATGATAATAAAGTGGGGTTCCTCTGCAGAGCCCTTGGCTACACTCCAGTAGGCTTCCATACCGAGCTCACGGATGGCTTTTTCACCCAAGACCTGGACTTCAAAGCCGGTCTCTGCGGCCAGCTCTTGGGCTTCTTGGGCTAGTTGCCGGGGTGTCATAATGTTAGCTGGTTCATTGACCAAGCGGCGGGCCAGAGCCGTAGCCTGGGCCAAGCTTTCTGCCTCGTGGAGGAGGTCGGCGGCCCCTGGTCTATCAGTGAGAAGGGCCACTTGCTTAGCCTGGTCTTCCTCTTCCTTATCCTCTGCGGTCAGGGTGTTTTTATATCCAGATTTAATGTGGTCGGTAAACTTGTTGTCCAGAAGGATCAGGCTACGAGCAATTTGCGTAAATTCCTGATCACTGAAGCTGGGGCTCAGCCAGACGGCGATTGCTTTCTCCGAGAATTCTTCCAGCTTAGCTGCCAAATCCTTAAAGGATTTTTGCAGGTCATAGATAGAAGCCTCAGCCTTGATAGTCAGAACCAGGAGTTCTGCCAGCTGGGAGTCCCGAGCCTGACGGAGCAAGCGACTGCCCTCCTTGTCCTCTTCCTCTTGGAAAAGAAGACCGAAGTCCGAAAATTCCTGGGGCCAAGCTTCTTCCTGCTTACGAATCAGGACCTTGACCGGCCAATCATTAGTACGGGGGGATAGTTTTTCTAAGCTTACTTGCATAAACACCTCCAAATTATCGGTAAAACTCAAAGTAAACAAGCTAAGTATAACAGCTACCCTAGTAGGACGGGGTAAAAGCTCTATGGGCGGTCCCGGCTGCCAGGAAGACTTCCCGATCCGGGCCGGGTACCATGGCTCCGCCCGTACCCCAGGCCAAGTGGGTAATCTTATCAGAATTTACCTCCAGGCCCAGCTCTTGCAGGTAGAGGTCAAAAGCTCCGGTCTGCTGGAAGATATGGGGACCCAGGAGGGCGACCTGAGAGCTCGGTTCCATGAAAATACTCTCTTGTTGCCAAAGCAACTTCAGCATATCCAGGTCACGCTGGTCCAGCACGGTATAGCAACCGGCTACCAGATCTTGACAGCGTTGGCCCACTAGGGGAGAAAGCCGGCTGACGGCCAGACCATCCGCCAAGGTTTCGTTGACCAAGCCTAGGTCCTGGGTTGATATCTGGTCCAAAAGGCCGGAGGCAAAGCCTAAGAGGGCGCAGGGCACCTGTACAGGCTCGCCAAAGAAACAATGGGCTGCCCGGCCAAAGACTAGTTCTAGGCCCATGCAGATACCACCGGGTCCACCACCTACCCCACAGGGCAGGTAGACAAAGAGGGGATGGTCTTCATCCACCTGAATATTCAATTCTTCCAGTTGGTCTTTGAGGCGGAGGGCCGCCACGGAATAGCCCCAAAAGAGTTCTTCGGACCGCTCGTCATCTATGAAGTAGGTGTGGGGGCTGGAGGCAGCAAAGGCCCGACCCAGCTGCACGGCTTGCCCATAATCGCCTTCCACCTCTACCACTTCGGCTCCCACCTCACGCAGGAGCTCTTTTTTCCACTCCCGGGCGTCCTGAGACATATAGACATAAACCTTGAAGCCGAATTTGGCCGAGGCAATCCCAATGGAGAGGCCCAGGTTGCCGGTAGAAGATACTACGATTTGATACTTGCTCAAGATTTCCCGGAAGCGAGGCTTATTAAGCTGACTATAGTCTAAGTCGCGAAGGGCTCGGGGCTGCCCCTGGGGCCTATGGGGAGGCAGGACAGTCCCCGCTGGCTCAGAGGAGGCGGCTACTTTAGCTGCCAGGGAGTTGGCTGTAACTTGGGTGAACTCAGAGCTGGCAGCTACTGGTGCTCCCGCCGCTTCCTCGCAGGCAGCCTCCGGGTCCAACTCCCGGCCCAGGATTTCCTCCACTAGGCAGAGGACATGGTAGATGCCGCCCCTAGCCTTGATGGAACCCGAAATGGGCAGTTCACTGTCCTGCTTGAGGAGGAGCTGCCCCTGCAACTGCTGGCCCGTATGACTTTCATAATAAGCCTGCAATTTGGGTAGGCTCAGCAGGGGTGACTCAATCAGGCCTTGACTGGCCATGGTCTCGGGATAAGTAGCGGCAAAATAGGGGGCAAAGCGGTCCAGGCGGGCTGCAGCCGCCTCCATTTCCGCCAGATAGTGCTGGCGGTCTTCCTCTGAAAGTAAACTCGGCCTAGCCATTTTACCTTTGCCTAAATCTCGGCCATTGGCTAATTCTTGGCGTTGGGCTAAATCTCGGCCTTTGGCTACCTCTTGGCCTCTGGCCATTTCCAGGCGTTGGGGGTTGAGATAGAACTGCTCCTCTCCCTCTACCAGGGCCAAGAGAGGGTCTTTTTGTCCTGGTAAATGGGCAAGTTTCAAGTCGGAAGGCAAAATCATCATTAGTCACCTCGCTTAAGTGGTAACTAATTATAAACAGGAAAGCTAGCCTTTAAGTGTTATTTTCTTAAATGACAATTCTTATCTACTCTAAATGATAATGCCTATCCACTCTAAATATAATGTTTGTCTAATCTAAATATTAACGCATATCTAATCTAAGTCATAATGTGTATCAATCCAGCAAAGACTCTCATACAGAATATGCAGACCATCCCAGAGCTGATTTTGCGGGATACACTCATCCGCCTGATGGGCCCCACCTTGCCCCTCCTTAATGAAGTTGGGCTTGGTAAATTTTTGCCCGATACCCAGCCCCAGCCCCTGGCTAAAATGCCTGGCGTAGGTCCCCCCACCCATGCGGTAGGCAGGGTCCTGTCTCCCTGTATAGCGGTTACAGATAGCCACGAGGGCCTCAACTAATTTTTCATCCAAGTCCTTATCTAGGCTCGGGTCATTCTTGCTAATCTCCAGCTCCAGCCCTTGCTTATGGCAGGCCTCTGTCAATTTTTCTATTAAACGGTCGGCAGGCAGCTCCGCGGGGAAGCGGCAATCATAGCCTAGGAGGAAGTCGCCGTCCTCGGTCAGCTTGAGTTGCGTGCAAACCAGGGTAAGAACATCACCCCGGGCATCCGTATAAGCCAGGTCGAGACCTTCACCGTGATAAGGGGCAATTAACTTTTCTAGCTTTGCTAGCTCCCCTTGGTCGTGAGAATCTAGGAGACCTGACTGCAGAATTTGTGCCAGCAAGGCGGTGAGGGCATTGGCGCCATCTTTGGGAAAGGCGGCATGACCACCAGTCGCTTCTGCCACCAAGTCGTGCCCCTCAATTTTCGCAAACCCTTTTTGGGGAATTACATTATCGGCAACTCCCCCCTGCAGGCTAATCTGCTTATGGAGCTGGAGCTTACCGGTCAGAGTGAAAACCAGACGAGATTTTTCTCCGATACACACAGGAAGTTCCACATCGGGAACCAGAGCCAGGTCTGGTGCCGGGTGAGAGGCCAGATAAGCTTTAATATCCGACATGCCTGCCTCTTCATTTAAACCATAAAAAATGAAGACACCAAAGTTTTTAAGTTGGCTTTCTTGGAGATAGCTGAGCAGATGTAAGGCAATAATTGAGGCTCCTTTATTATCTCCTACTCCTCTACCAATAAGGTAGCCTTCTTTTTCCGATAAAGCGTAAGGAGGGAAACTCCAACCTTCTCCTGCAGGCACTACATCAAGATGGCAAAAAATGCCGATTTGAGGACGGTCTTCCGCCCTCTCGCCTCGGACGATAAGGTAGCGATTGTCCACCTTCTCAGCATGCAAGCCATATTTTCTAGCCAGGTCTGACATATAGTCGGCAGCCTGCCGGCAGGCCTTACCATAAGGTTCAGCCGGATTATCACTGGCCTCGCTTACGCTAGGGATGGCCAGGAGATCACTCAGTTCTTGAACAATGCTTTTTTTCCGCTCCTCTAACCAGGCCTTAAACATGGGCTACTTCCTTCCTGTTCTGAAAAAGATGGCAGGCCACAAAATGGTCTGGCTCGATTTCCCGTAATTCCGGAACCTCTGTCTCACATTGCGGGGTGCAGTGGCTACATCTGGTATGAAAACAACAGCCAGAAGGAGCCTGGAGGGGGCTGGGAACCTCACCACTTAGGGTGATTTTGGCAATATCACTCTCTTGGGTAACCGGAATGGCCGAAATCAAGGCTTGGCTGTAGGGGTGCAGGGTATGGGTGAAGAGTAAATCACCCGGTGCTTTTTCCACCACCCTACCCAGATACATCACCACAATTTCATCACTGACATACTTAACCACACTTAAATTATGAGAAATAAAGAGATAGGTTAAATTCCTCTCTTTTTGCAGGGACCTCATGAGGTTCAGGACCTGCGATTGTACAGAGACATCCAGGGCCGAAACGGGTTCGTCGCAGACCACAAATTCTGGTTCTAAAATGAGGGCCCGGGCAATAGTGATACGTTGCCTTTGACCGCCAGAAAATTCATGCGGGTACCGATGAGCGTAGGAGGCCCTTAAGCTAACCTCCTCCATCATCTTGTAAACCTTCTCCTGCCTTTCCTGGGGACTACCAATCTTGAAATTGTCCAGGGGCTCTTTAATGAGCTCATAGACAGTCATTCTAGGATTGAGTGAGGAATAGGGATCTTGAAAAATAATCTGCATTTGACGTCGCAGCTGTGTCATTTCCTCCTTAGACAGGGCAGAAATATTTTGTCCCCTATAAATCACCTGGCCCGCAGTGTGTTCCAGCAGCCTTATGGCGCACCTCCCTAAGGTAGATTTGCCACAGCCACTCTCCCCTACAATACCCAAAGTAGTGCCTTCTTTGACACTTAAAGACACTTGATTTACGGCAGTCAAGCTTTTAAGAGGTCTCCCCCAAAAATCGCGCTCTACAATAAACTGCTTACTCAAGTTTTCTATCTTCAGTAGTTCCTTACTAAAGTTTTGTGTATTCAGTAGTTCCTTAGTCATTTATATATCTCCAGCAACGAACCTGATGCTCTCCTTGCGCCCACATAGGCGGGGAAGCTTTCAAGCATTGGTCCTTGCAATATTTACAACGGCTAGCAAAACGGCAGCCCTCCGGCATATCGCCGGAGGCCGGTACAGTTCCCGGTATAGAAGGCAAAAGCTGGTCACGATCTTGGTCAAGTTTAGGGATAGAGGCTAAAAGCCCTTCCGTATAGGGGTGCAGAGTTTCACGGAAAACTTCATCCCTGCTCCCATATTCCACCACCTGCCCTGCATACATAACCATGACCTTGTCTGTACGCTCGTACACCACACCCATATCGTGGGTAATGATCATAATCGCCATTTTGTATTCATCTCTTAACTCTAAGAGTAGGTCTAAAATTTGCGCCTGGATGGTGACATCCAAGGCGGTAGTAGGCTCGTCGGCGATTAACAAATTTAAGTGATTGGATAAAGCCATGGCAATTAAGACTCTTTGTCTCATGCCGCCACTTAATTGATGGGGATAGTCCAGAATCCTTTTTTCAGGAGAGGGAATACCCACTTTTTTGAGATTTTCCACCGCCAGTTTTTGCGCGGCTTCTTTAGAAATGTTTTGATGAGCCAAGATGGCTTCCACTAATTGATCCCCAATCCGGACTACAGGATTCAAGCCTGAAAGAGAATCTTGGAAGACCATGGCAATACCGTCACCCCGATATTTCCTGAGTTGGCGTTTGTTGAGTTTCAGCAGATCTACACCATCAAAGATGACGGATCCCGAGACAATCTTGGATAATCTTTCAGGCAGCAAGCGCAAAATAGAGAGAGAAGTTACTGATTTCCCACAACCAGATTCTCCCACGATGCCCAAGACTTCGCCTTTTTTCACCGAAAAATTAACATCTTCAATCACGTTAACCCAGCCTTCTTTGCTTTTAAAAGCGGTAGTTAAGTGATCTACTTTGAGGATATTGTCCGACATGAGAAACTCCTATAGATTCAAGGCCGGCAGCCCGCAGGCTGCCGGATACTAGTTATTACTCACCAATGTATTCCCAAGTCCAGGGTACACGGTTAATTGCGTAATCCTGAACGTCAGGATGTACATTAGCTAATTTGCTGTTGTTATAGGCAAAGAGCTCATTAGAGAAGTAGAGGAAAATTAAGGGAGACTGCTCTTTAAAGGTAGTTTGGTATTCATTGAAATACTTCACACGTTCTTCCATATCGATAGAAGCAGCACCCTTAGCAGCCAGGTCACCAATGGTGGGGTCGTCCGTCTGCGAGAAGTTATTGAGATAACCCACGGTTACGTTGGGGGCGCACTCTGCCGGGTCTAAAGAACCCGCACTACCAATTAAGCAGAGATCGTACTCACCATCGCGAGCAGCTTGCAGCATGGTGGGGAAGTCCATCATTTGGATTTCCGTCTTAATACCGATGGCGGCTAAGTTCTGCTGAATCAGAGGAGCAGACATTTCACGCACTTTATTACCCTGAGGAACCAGGAACTGTAGCACCCTATTGGGATCCCAACCAGCTTCTTCTACCATGGTCTTAGCTCTCTCGACATCAAACTCAATGGGCAGAATTTCTTCGTTGAAGTATTGATGGGTGGGAGGCAGGGGACCAATAGCAGGAACGCCTTGTCCTTTTAAGAGGTTATTTATGATAACGTCACGGTTAATGGCTAAGCTCATGGCCTGGCGAATTTCTTGAGGCAGATATTCCCGAGAAGTATTGACCGACATGTACTGATAGGCCAGAGAAGGAATGGAGAAGGAGGCCAGAGACTCGTCCTTGGCTACATTTTCCCAATCCTGCAGGGGAATAGAGGCACTCATACCACCCATGATAATATCGATTTCCCCACTCTTGAGACCTGCATATAAGTTGGCGGCAGGCATCATTCTGATAATCAATCTATCGAAATCTGGTTTGCCGAGATAGTAATCCTCATTGGCTACGAATTCCACACGCTCACCGGAGATGGTGGAATCAAACTTGAAGGGGCCAGAACCAATAGGCTTCTGCCAGAAGTCACTATTGATAACCTCATCTTTACCCATATCCTTGAGAAGGTGCTCAGGCAGGATGAAGATGTCTCTATTGGTCAGAGCATAGACAGCGATGGGATCCATGGGCTGCTTGAGCTTGACACTTACGGTGTGCTCATCCAGAGCCTCAATTTCCAGAGAATCCTCGGAAAGTGCAGCACCTTCATCATCCGTTCCGGCAAAGTACATCAGGCGGATTCTTCTCATGTGCTTTACTTCCGGATCGGTGGCCAGACGATAGGTGAAAACTACGTCGTCTGCGGTAACCGGCTCACCGTCATGCCACTTAGCCTCAGGATTGAGATGGTAGGTAATGGTGTCCATTTCTTCGTTCATCTCCCAGCTTTCAGCCAGGCGAGGTTCGAAAGTTCCATCACGGTTAATCACCATCAGGCGGTCAAACATTTGTTCCAGCACCGCATCAGTGTGGGCACTAGTGGTGTTCAAAGGCATAAAAGTATCCCAGACAGATGTAATGCCGATTGTTACCACTCTTTCATCAGCCGCACTCACCGGATAAGCTCCTCCCATGAGAAGAGCGGCAACTAGCAAGGCAGCCAGCAGTGAAAAGATATTTTTCCTTTCCATAATAACCTCCTTAGTTATTTGGGTTATTTACAAGACCGCTCTAGACAACGGTCTTAGTATCAAGAGCATCACGCAGGCCATCACCAATAAAGTTCAAACTACTAATAATCAGAACCAGGCAAATGCCTGCCGGTATCCACAGCCAGGGCCGATCAGACAAGATAGAAATAGATTGGGCATCATAAAGAATGTTGCCCCAGGAGGCCTGAGGTGGCATCACGCCCATGCCCAGAAAACTCAGACTGGATTCCTGGATAATGGAGCTAGCTGTGCGGAAGGTAAAAGCTACAATTAAGGGAGATAGGGAATTTGGCAGTATATATTTTAGAATAATATTTTTAGAATTCGTCCCTATGGCCCGAGCAGATTCAATATAGTCCTTTTCCCGGTTCGACAAGGTAGTCGCATACATCAACTTAGCAAACTCTGGCCAGCCCATGATACCGATTACAATAATGACCGTACGCATCGAAGGTCCCGTAATAGATACCATAACCAAGGCCAGGATCATGGAGGGTATAGACATGAAGACTTCCGAAGCCCGCATGATAATTTGCTCCCAAACCCCCTTGTAAAAGCCAGCAATCACGCCCAGAGGGCAGCCAATTAAGAGACTCAAAAGGCTGGAAGTGAGGCCAACATGCAGGGAAACGCGTCCGCCAAATAAGAGTCTGGCCATGGCATCGCGGCCTAAATCATCTGTGCCCAACCAGTAGCGGGCATTGGGACTCACCCCAAAATTTTCGTAATCCGAGCTAATGGGGTCCAGCTGGAAAATCAGAGGGGCAAAAATTACCAGGAGGACCATGAGGACTAGGGTGACAAGTCCCACCATAGCCAATTTATGTTTTTTGAAGCGCAGCAGGGAGTCTCGCCAGTAGGAGCTATTGCTATATTGTTCTTGTTTTTTGCCATTCATAGTTTATGCACCTCTAACGACTCATTCTTATCTTGGGATCCAGTAAACCGTAGACCACGTCAGCGACTATGTTTGCCGTCAAAACCACGCCTGCCACGATAGTCGTGATACCCATGATGACGGGGTAGTCACGGGCGTTAATCGATTGCACCATCAGGCTGCCGATGCCGGGCCAGCTAAAAATCTGTTCGGTAATCACTGCGCCCCCGATAATAAAGGGGACCATAGAAAAAACCACTGTAACTACCGGAATCAGAGCGTTTCTCAAGCCATGGCGGACCACCACACGAGTTTCCGAAATACCCTTGGCCCTGGCCGTACGGATAAAGTCATCTTGCATGACTTCCATAAGGCTAGACCGGGTTTGCCGCAGGATACTGCCGATTTGTTGCAAACTAAAGGTGATCAAGGGTAGCAAGAGGTGGAGGAATAAATCCCCCAAATTTTTGGAAGAACTAGTGCTGAACATACCCCCCAAGGGCAACCACTGCAGCTTTACCGTGAAAAAGTAAATCATCAGTAAGCCTGCAAAGAAGTTAGGCAAGGAGGCACCCACAAAGGAAAGAGCAGAGGAGACATAATCCCAGCCAGAATAGGGTTTATAGGCAGACATCACCCCTAAAGGTACCGCAATTAAAATGGACACCAAAGTGGAAGTAACCGTCAACAAGAGGGTAGGGCCTACCCTCTCCCCCACCATGAAGGCCACCGTTTGACCCGTGCGATAAGAAAAACCAAAATTACCTTGTAAGAGCTGGTGTAGCCAATTTAAGTATTGGATATAAACCGGTTTATTTAAGCCCAATTGCTCTTCGAGCATGGCAATTTCTTCCTTGGTGGTCATAGGATCTTGTAGCAGCAGGGAAACAGGACTACCACTTGCTGCATAGGAAAGTGCAAAAACCAAAATGGTAATACCTAAGAATACCGGTATAGCTGTTAAAATCCTCTTCAACACAAATCTCGTCATAACAGTAACCTCTAACTTATCCCGCTCTTTACTGACTCTGACCGCGACAAAAGGGCTTAGCCTTCTTGGGCAGCTATAAACTGATCAATTTCAGACCGCCAGGGCATAGAGGGGGTCGTGCCCAACTTCTGGACTGAGAGAGCTGCGGTGGCATTGGCAAACTCTGCTGCCGCAAAAAGATTCTTCCCCTCAGCCAAGGCTGTGAGCAAACCACCATTAAAGGCATCACCGGCCCCAGTACTATCGATTGCCTCCACCTCATAAGCAGGAATAAAGGCCTCACGCTCAGCCGTGCTGACAAATACCCCCTGGGCCCCCATGGTGATAATTACATTGGCAATCCCCCGGTTCTTAAGCAGCTGGGCAGCTTCTCGGGCCTTTGCCTCACTATCCACCTTGAGACCGGTCAAGCCTTCCGCTTCGACCTCGTTAGGTGTAACCAGCCACAATTGGCGCAACAATTCATCGGGAACGGGGGCATAGGGAGCAGTATTCATAATGACTTTTACCCCCAGCTCCCGGGCGAGCTCCACTACTTGGGCATTAACCTCTGGGTTAATTTCTAGCTGCAGGAGGAGAAACTCCGCCTCTTTAAGCAAGGGTTCAATGGAAGCTAGCTCAGCTGGAGTGATCGTATTACAGGCGCCTGGTACCACGACAATTTGGTTCTGGGAAGTCTGCTCATCCACCATGATAAGAGCCACGCCCGTCCCGACCTCGGGACTCACAAACATATATTCTTGGCTCATTTTGAGTTCTCGCATATGATCCAAGGCCACAGCGGCCAGAGAATCTTGCCCCACTTTACTGACCATGGTTACCTCAGCCCCAGACTTGAAAGCAGCAACCCCCTGGTTAAAACCTTTGCCCCCGGGACCACGCTGGAAGAAGTCTCCTTTTACAGTTTCGGCCGGACCAGGCAGATGGGGGGCACGAGCCATCAAGTCTACGACGAAACTTCCAACAACCACCACTTTACTCATTTACTTTCTCCTAGGTATAACTTTTCTGATCCTCTTAAAATCAACTCTGTTTTCACAGAATATCTACGCACAATGTGGCTGCCGCCATCCTCTTCCTCAAAGATTTGTTGGAGCAGTTCCATCACCAGACGGCCCATTTGGTAAACCGGACGCACGACCACAGATAAGGTTATGTTGGTAAACTCCAGTTCCTTAATGTCATCGAAACCGATTACAGCCAGGTCTTTACCCAGCTGCAGATTGCGCTCTTTGAGGTATTTCATAATGCCCAAAGTTGTCATGTTGCTAGCACTCAAGACAGCCGTAGGCAAAGGGTCTTGCTGCATGAGAGTGTGCATAGCTTTATAGGATTGTTCTTCGGAAAAATAACCACACTGCACGTAGCCCTCAGGCATCTCTAGGCCATTTTCTTCTAAACAAGTGAGATAACCTTGCAGACGTTCTCTGCCGGGACGGGTATTGCCCGGGCCACAAAGCGTGGCAATCCGGGTATGCCCTGCATCAATGAGGGCTTGGGTGGCCATCCTAGCCCCCTCTTCATCTTCCGAGAAGACACCATCAAAGCCTCCGCCTGCTATATCACGGTCAATTAAGACCACAGGGATATTTTGACTCTGTAATTGTTTGAGCTTTTGGGTGTTACGCGGGCAATTCTCACTAACCGGGATGGCAATCAGACCGCGAATCATGGCTGGCTGAATTGCGTTCAGCACCTCCCACTCCCTTTGCTCGTCTTCATTGGTGCCAAACATAAATACATTGTGGCCGGTCGTGTAAGCGTAGTCAGAGATACCATGGAGAATGGCACCGAAAAAGGGGTTTTCAATATCCGGAACTAAAAAACCTATATTGCGTGAAGAGCCCTTGGAGAGCGAGCGAGCCACAGAATTGGGCACAAAATTGCTGCCCTCGATTACAGATAAGACCTTTTTCCGAGTCTCCTCACTAACATTTTGGCTTTTATTAAGCACTCTAGAGACAGTAGCTACAGATACTCCCGCCTTTTGGGCTATGTCGTAGATATTCATCGCTTTCACACCTCAATGTAACCGTTTACATAAGATAGCTTAGCAGTCCAACTGTAGTTAGTCAACAATATTTTTCAATTGCTAGGGTATTTTCCCGTACTATTAGACAAATTAACAATGAAAGACTATTCTAAAAATTATTTAACTAGCAATAGAAAGTAAGCGCTTTCACAATTATTTATAAGCTAAACAGGTATTGCTAGTCGTTTATCAATTTTTACCTTCCCTGCAGACCAGTAAATTCGAGATAACGTTTTCTCGGCTCATTCTTAGTATTATTCCACAATATTTCTAGCTTTCTCCCCTACTTTCCCCACATAACTTCGTTCACTTTTGTTAATTGACACAAAAGAAATCACAAACCTATAATTAGTCAAGCTCGTTTTGTGGTAACGTTTTCGCCAAAATTTTTCGAAGATTTTACCCAAACAAAATAAAAAAGAAACGTGGAAGGTGAGTTTATGAAACTAAAAAGTATCCTGATGGCCTTGCTAGTATGTTCGCTCATGTTAGGTGCAGTCGCCTGTGGTGGCAACAGTGGTAAAGACCAGGACAAAGCCGAAGTGACAGAAAGTAAAACGGAAGCCCCAGAGAAAGAAGAAACTACAACTAGCTCCGCAAAAGCCCAGGATGAAGGCAAGGAGAAAAACTCTGATTATCCCAAGAAGGCTATTACCATGATTGTCCCCTATGGAGCCGGCGGCACCACCGACCTGGCAGGTCGTCAGCTGGCCCTCCGCCTGGAAAAGCACTTAGGACAATCTATCACCGTCATTAACCAACCCGGTGCTTCCGGTGCCGTTGGCTGCCAGACAGTACTAGATGCTCCCTCTGATGGCTACACCATTTTATTTACCGCAGAGAGCTTGGGTACCCAGCGCGTCATGCAATTGTCCAAGATGAGCTATGATGACTTCCGCCCTATCATGGTAACGGTCAACGATCCCAAGGTTATTGTTGTAAACAAAAATAGTAAGTACCAGACTTTACAAGAACTGGTAGATGATATTAAGGCCAACCCCGGCAAGGTCAAAATGTCCTATACCGGCCCCGGTGGTAGTGGTCACGTGCAGTCTCTTATCTATGAAGCAGCTGGTTTAGAATCAGCCCTCACCGCCTATACCAGCGGTAGTGATTGCATTGTCGCTGTCTTAGGCGATCAAGTGGACTTCACCAACTCTAACTTCTCCTCGGTAGCCAGCTATATCGATGGTGGTGAATTACGCCTCTTGGCGGTTTCCTCTACCGATCCTATTGCTAAATATCCCGATGTTCCCACCTTTGCCTCCGTCGTACCCGAAACAGCTGATGCCTTCGAAACTCCCTTTACCCCCCTCTCCCTCCTGGTCAAGAAAGATGTACCCGAAGAAGTAGTAAAAGCCTTACGTGAAGCTGCTAACAAGTCTATTCAAGACGAGGAATGGAAGAAGTTCGTTGAAGAAAATAGTTTGGAAGAACTCTATCTTAAGTACAAGACTGAAGAAGAAATGATGTCTTTCTACAAGGATTGGGAATCCAAGGTGAGCTGGATGTTATTTGATGCAGGTGCTGCTCCCGAAAGTCCCGAAAAATTCGATATTCCTAAACCCTAATCTTGCAAGTATAGCCGGGGTACAGCCTGTACCCCGGCTCTCTGAAAGGAGACGTTCATGCATCCTCTAAAGACACTAGTCAAAAGCAAGAGTATACAAGAAGTCGTGCTCTTCCTGGTCATGGGCGTTGCCCTACTGATTCATGCCTTGACCAAACACTATGCCCAAGCCATGCCAGATTGGAAAATGTCCCCCTACCTCTTTCCCCTCCTGGTTGCCTTTCTCCTCATTCTCCTGTCCGGATCCTTGCTCATGGATGCCATCCGTAGCTTAAAACCAACCAAGCAGACGGAGGAAACTGTAGTAGATGCCCCCACAATTTACTGGAAGAAAGTACTAGTTGTGGTGATAATTAGCCTTCTCTATTACTTGCTCATGCCCCTCTTGACCTTCATACCCTCTACTATTCTGTTTCTGGTAACCATGTTCCTATATCTAGGAGAAAGACGTCCCTTAATGATTGGCCTGATTTCCGTAATCACAGCTGGCAGTTTATACGCCTTATTTGCTCTCGGGCTGAATGTCATGTTGCCTTAGGAGGTTTTGTATGGATCAAGTATTAGGCGTACTCAAATGGATGATTCAACCGGAATTCATCCTCTTCACTTTCATCGGTTCCTTAGCAGGCCTCTTTGTAGGTTCCATACCTGGCCTCTCGGTAACCATGGCCACCGCACTTCTAGTGTCTGTTACCTACAGTTGGCAGACTTCGAATGCCTTAGCGACCATTATGGGGGTCTACGTGGTAGGAGTTTATTCCGGAGCCCTTTCCGCCATTCTGGTTAATATCCCCGGTGCCCCCTCTTCCGTCGTAACCACCTTAGATGGCTATCCCCTTTCTAAAAAGGGTGAATCTTTTAAGGCACTAAAATACGCTACCTTCTATTCTTTTATAGGTTCGCTTTTTGGCCTCTTGGTGCTGTGGGTAGCTGCCAAACCGGTAACGAATTTAGCTTTAAAATTTACCCCCATGGATTACTTCCTCCTGGCTTTATTTGGTCTAGCCACCGTGGGTTCTTTAACGACCAAGAGTTTCTCCAAAGGCTTAATTAGTGCGATTTTAGGCCTAATTCTCAGCATGGTGGGTATTGACAGTGTAGTCGGTACTCCGCGCTTGACCTTTGGCATTCAAGAATTGAATAGTGGTATCAGCATTATTCCTGCCCTAGTTGGTCTCTTTGGCTTCTCGGAAGTCCTTTACGTCATTTCCCATGGGGCAGCTGACGGGGAAGTCGCCAAGATTGTCAAGAGTGTGATCCGCACCAAAGATTTGCTCAAACACTTCTTTGTCTCCCTCTACTACTGTACTATCGGCACCTTTGTCGGAGCCTTGCCTGGTGCTGGCGGTCCCGTCGCAGCCTTCTTGGCCTATTCGGAAGCCAGACGTATCAATAAAAATCCTTCGGTGCCCTTCGGGGAAGGGGCAGTTGAAGGTATCGTGGCCAGTGAGTCGGCTAATAACGCCTGCATCGGTGGGGCTCTCATCCCCATGCTGACCCTAGCCATTCCTGGAGATGCCGTAACCGCCATCATCCTCTCTGTTTTTTATGTCCACGGCTTACGCCCCGGTCCCATGTTCCTCATGGATAGCCCAGAAATGTTCCAAATCATTCTAGCGGGCGGTTTCTTGGGTTGTATTTTCTTACTGCTCTTAGGAACTTTAGTGGCCCCCCGCATCAGTAAAATCATCAGTGTCCCTAAGAATCTCTTGCTGCCCGTGGTGACGGTCCTCTGTATGATCGGTGCCTTTGCAGGCAATAACCGCATGTTCGATGTTGCCCTCATGTTTATCTTTGGGATTATGGGCTACTTTATGCGTCGGCGTGACTACTCGGTGGCCCCCATGACTCTGGCCTTAGTTTTAGGTAATATGATGGACTCCAACTTCCGGCGGGCCATCTCCCTGGCCTCCTCGGAAGCCAATAAAGTCACGGCTTTATTTGGCCGTCCTATTACTTTAGTGCTGTTGGCCCTCACGGTTTTAACCATCGCCCTCAATATCCCTGCCGTGAAGCGCACTTTTAGCAAAAAACAGAAACCCGCCCAGTAGACATAAGCTAAGTAAGCACAAGCTCATTAAATATAGGAGTGAACTATGAAAATAAATTCAAGTAAAAGTAGTTTAAAAGGCAAAATTATCGTACCAGGCTCCAAGAGCCACACTATCCGGGCCGTCTTACTCGCCGCTATGGCAGAAGGTAAGTCCATCATCCGCAACCCCCTAACCAGCGAAGACTGCAAGAGTGCTGCCCAGGCAGCCAGGCTCTTTGGCGCTGATGTCCAAGAGGCAGAAGGCGTCTGGTACATCCAAGGGGCAGGGAAAAATCTCAAAGTACCAGCAGACATCGTGGACTGTGGCAATTCGGGTACCACCACCATCTTCGTCATGGGCATGGCCGCTTTACTCTCGGGCTATGCTGTCATCACTGGTGATGAGCAAATACGCCGTAGACCAGTTCATTGGCTGACCCAGGCTCTCAAAGATTTGGGAGCTACTGCCATAATCACACGGCCTGACCAGCAAGCCCCGCCCGTGCTTGTGGGCGGACCCCTACAAGGAGGAACGGCGGTTTTCGACGGCTTCAACTCCCAGGTAGTTTCGGCCACCATGCTAGCCAGCGCTATTTGTGGCCACAAGGTGGAAATCCAGGTAGACCACCCGCTGGAAAAACCCTACCTGCAGATGACCATAGATTGGATGAAGAAATTTGGCGTAGACTTTGTGGAAAAAAGTGAAGACTATGCTCACTTTGTCCTCGATGGACAGGGTGTTTATCAGGCCATTGATGCCGTAGTACCCAGCGACTGGTCGGGCGTGGCCTTCCCCCTAGTAGCTTCAGTTATTACCGATTCTGATGTCGTCATTGAAGGCCTCGACTTCCACGATGCCCAAGGTGACAAGGCTGTGGTGGACCATCTACTCAGGATGGGGGCTCAGATTAAAAAAGATGAGGCTCAAGGTCAGCTCCACATCCTGGGCGGTACCCCCCTCAAGTCTGGACTAGAGATTAACCTTAATGACACACCCGATGCCCTCCCTGCCCTAGCAGTAGCTGCTGCCTATGCGGAAGGCGAAACTACCTTCACAGGTCTAGCCCATGTCCGGGTGAAAGAAACCGACCGCGTGGCTGTGATGGAGGAACAATTGGCACGTCTCGGCGTGAAGACTCACACCACCCCAGACTCCATGGTGGTATTTGGCGGTCAAGGGCTTAAGGGGCAAGTAGTCGCTAGCGAAAAAGATCACCGCATTGCCATGGCCCTGGCTGTGGCGGGTCTGGCTGCTGAAGGTGTGGTCACGGTGGAAGACGCCGAAAGCGCCGATGTCTCCTTCCCGGGTTTTTACCAGCAAATGCAAAACTTGGGAGCGAATTTCCAAGCAATCTAATCCCAGCAGCAATCTAATCTCAGCTAGCAAACTCGAAAGATTATTGAGAGGAGACTTCAGATGACCCCGAGTAAAAATCCCACAATTGTAGATGTTGCAAGCTTGGCTGGCGTATCTGTATCCACAGTCTCCCGGGTCTTGAATCATAAGGGCAGCGTGAACAGCGAGGCCAAGAACAAAGTCGAAGCTGCCATCCGCGAACTTAAGTATGTACCTAGTCCGGCTGCGCGCCGTATCCGCGGCGCGTCTAGCCGGGTTCTAGGTGTAATACTACCCGATGCGAAAGACCCCTTCTTTTCTAAAGTCTTGGAGTCCATACTAAATTCTGCCGATGAAGCGGGTTTAAAAGTTTTGGTTTTTAGCTGCCACGGTGATAGCTGCAATGAAGAGATGCAACTCAGAAAGGCAGCAGTAGCAGATATCGTGGGCCTCCTCTATTGTCCCTCCTCAGGGGTAGACGTAGACTTGGTAAAATCGCTTTTCCAGCCCAGCCTCCCCCTCATTATTCTCTACAGAAGGGGGACCATGCCCGGAGTTCCCCATATTTATCTGGATAATTTCAAAGGGGGCTACCTGGCTACCAAATATCTGCTACATCTGGGGCGTAGGGATATCGCGTTTTTTGCGGGCTTCTGGCCCTCGGTAGAAAGTGATAATATTACCGCTTTTCTCCCCCTCTTAGACTTGCCCAATCGAGGAATCTACACCGCTTTGGATCGTATTGCGGGCTACAAGCAAGCTCTGGACGAGGCAGGCCTGCCCTTCGACGAATCACTCCTGATTGCGGCCCCCGGCTTTGATTATGAAAGTGGCCTGGAGGGTATGCAGCGTTTCCTGTCCCGCATGCGGTCTTTTGACGCCCTTATCTGTGGTAACGATGCCGTAGCCACAGGAGCCATGCAGACCCTCTCCGAGCAGCACTACCAGGTGCCAGGGCAAATCTCCATTGTCGGCTATGACAACTCCCTTTTTTCTCGCATTACTAGGCCCAGGCTGACGACCATCCATCAGGATGCCGCCAAAATCGGTCAAGGAGCCATTCAAATGCTCCTAGCCTGCATGGATGGCCAGCAGCTGGAGGATCGGGTCATTGACGTGGAGTTAATTGTGCGAGAATCAACAGCTAAAGTCCTTGAAAGCCCTACACTATCATCAAACGAAGGAACAAGATAGATGAATTTGACAATTATCCCCCAGGGAGAGGCCAGAATTAAATGGATAAAAGCCTTTCTCTTGTCTTTAATTGCTCCCGTCATTTTACTCGTCTGGCAGCCCTTGGGTATGAATTTACGGCAGACTGCCGTGGTGGCAGCCGTACTCTTAACCATTATTTGGTGGACCAGCAACCTGGTTGCTAAAATCCCCGCTTCCCTTTTCTTACTCCTAGTCTTTTGGCTGGTTAGTGGGGCTCCTCCTGAGCTTGTCTTTTCCTTCCCTCTTTCGTCTACCTTTCCCCTCCTGGTCTTCACCTATCTTTTTTCATATGCGGCGTCTTCCTCCGGGCTGGTAGAAAAGCTTGTCGCTCCGCGGCTCCGTCGCATTGCCACTAACCCCGTGCGGCTCATCCTGGCCATGTTGCTGGTCTACCTAGTAACCATAGTGCTGATCCCCCAGCCCTTGGCCCGCTTGATTTTAGTCACCACAATTTTCGATAGTTATCTGAAGGAAACCCAGGCCTCAACTGAGGCTATTCAAGTTTTTAACTTTAGCGCCGTCCTCTACTACATACTAGTGAATATGCTAGTCACCAGGGCTGACCTCATCATGAACAATGCCACTCTCTCTTTCGCAGGTCTCACCACCCTGGATGATTTAACTTGGTTCCGTTATATGGGTTTGCCCTCCCTGGTGGTCCTATTCATTCTCACGGCTGGAATCTTCGTCATCTTCAGAAAGGAACTGCAAGGCGTTTCCTTAAAAGTTCAAACAGTCTCTGAGAGCAAGCAGGCAGGGCTGACCACCCAGGAAAAGACTATTTTAGCCATTGTGCTCCTCACGGTAATCCTCTGGATGACTGAGTCCCTACACGGCCTTTCCGGCACCTGGGTAACTCTCGCTTCTACGCTAGTTTTATTTATGGTGGGAGCCCTGAAGTGGCAAGATTGGAAGGCTATTGATGTCAAGACTCTAGTGTTTTTGTCTGCTGCCTTTGCCATTGGAGGGGTCTTGAAGAATATCGGGGCCGCCGACCTCATCTTTTCTCAACTCAAACTCCTCTTTCCTGCCACCTGCTCTCCCCTGTATTTTATCGTCATGATTTTAATCACCATGGCTATACACATGCTGCTGGGCAGTAATACCACTACCCTATCTGTGGTTATCCCTGGTCTCCTGGTGGCCTCTGGTGACCTACTCCCAGCCCCCATCATTATGTTTACGGCCTATGCTAGCGTAGCCTACCATGCCATTTTGCCAGTACACTCCGTAGCCTTCATGATCGGCGCAGAAAAAGACCTCTACCCTACCCACTATGTGACCCGCTTCGGTCTCTTTTCCACCCTAGTAGTCTACCTTTCCATACTTCTAATCTACCTACCCTGGTGGAGGCTAATTGGGGTTATTTAATGGCTTACTTGTTTTTCACCCATGATTTCCACGATAGTTCTTTCTGTCTCAACCATGCCTGGGGAGGCTATGCGGCCCATATTCCTCATAGTTTCCTCTGGGCTGTGACTGTTGATCCCGTGCCTAGGGTCTAAATAGGTATTTTGCATGGCCATGTGAGCGCAGGTAAAAGCAGTATTGACTGCGACTACTCCCTTCATGACACAGCCCTGATTGCCTCCATCACATATCATCCCCGTGATACTGCCCCCCATACCGTGGAGACAGTGCTCTAACTCTAGGAGTTGGCCACCCATAAGATAAACCAAGCCCAAGGCCATGCCGGTTCCCCCAGCAATTGCGCAGCCACAGAAACCAGATAAAATAAGTCCATATTCATCTGGAAAGCTGCATCCACAAAATCTATCTCCGCTCTCGGTACAGTTTGGCAGTAGTCAAAAATTTCTTTCAAAGAATACCTATGAATGGCCTTAGCCTCTTCACCTAGCATACCCTTGAGACGGGCTTGTTCAAAAAGGATTTCTCCATTGTGTTTAATTTCCGTAATATGGGTGTGGAAATCTTGTATGGTACGGAAACCTGGTCTTGTCCATGCCTAACGCTAGTTTGGATAAAAATATCACTGGACAGGGAGGTAAGCTAGACTGCTACCCTCCCCTCTTCTACCCATTGCTGGGCCAACAAATCGTCTGCGGGAGTTACGTCCGCCAGTGCCTCCAAGCCCTGGTCCGCCCGACCAGCCAGGGCACCCAAGGCAGGTCACATATCTGATTTAGTAATCTGAGTTCAGTGGTGCACAGCAATTTACCTGCTTCTATGCAATTTAAGAGTCCAGTATTAAATACTTTTTATCATTGATACTGGCCTGCCTATATATTAAGTTCCCCCTGGCCCAGTAACGTTGACATTTAGTTGATTGCAACTATAATCCCATCTTTGACACTTAAAAAATTAAAAAGCTCTGAAGGACCTGCAAATGCGG